>CAYNIM010000008.1:0-12946 GCA_964397335.1 uncultured Flavobacterium sp. | reverse complement strand
GCTTCTCTTTCCAAACGATTTTTCTCGGCCTCAGCTTCTTTTCTAGCTTTTTCTTCTGCTTCTAATCTTTTTCTTTCTGCCTCAGCTTCTTTTTCTAATTCCGCTTCATTCTGTAGATTTAATTCTTGCTCTTGTTGTCTATTTTGGTTGGTGTCAGCCACAGCTACTTCATTCTCTAAAAGGAGTGGTTCTTCATTTTGTATTCGTCTAGCTTCCTCTTCTTCCAACCTTGCCTTTTCAATGTTTTTCAAGCGTTCTTGTTCTATATCATAAGCCATTCGTTCTGCTTCTCTTTCTTTTGCTTTTTCTGCATAACTTGCAACCTTTTCAATGATTTGTTCGTCAATTTTAGCTCTTTCGGATGTAAAAGGTTTGATTTGAGGGATGAGTTTTATTACAATTGCTCCGTTTTCGCCTTGACTTCCAAATATTTCTATTGCATCCTTGGGCTCTAGTTCAATTATGCTTTCAATATGTTCAGGTTTTATTTTAGGATAATCCATGTAGCGAATCTTATAGCCGTTGACAATCACAATGGGATTTCCCTTAGTTGCAATGTTTTCGATTTGGATTGTTGGTGCAGCATCAACATGAAGTGTAGCAAAAATACAACTTATAGGGACAATCAGTTTTTTCATTTTTTATTTATTAGAAATTATAGCGGCAAATTCTTGTTTACTGAATAAACGTTTTTCTTGTGAATATATTGGACAAGACATCATTATCTCATCAATTTTATAGCGATCAATGAATTGATGCAAATTTCGAGCCACAGTATCGCGATCACCTATGAAAGTGCAGGAAGTCATCTGGCGGATCATCGCTTCTTCATTGACTGTCCAGTCTTTATAGAAATCTAAATCGGGTTTTTGCATTTTACTTCGTTGATTTCTAATGATACCTAAAAACATTTTATAAAAAGAAGACGCTAGGAAACGAGCTTCTTCATTAGTTGTGCTAATTATGACATTGACACAAGCAATTTTGTATGGTTCTTCTAAGTATTGCGATGGCTTGAAGTTCTGTTCATAAAATTGGAAGGCGGTTCCCAATTGTTGAGGGGCAAAGTGTGATGCAAATGCATATGGTAATCCGTAAGCAGCTGACAGCACAGCACTTTCAGTACTTGAGCCTAAAATATAAATCGGCACATCAGTTCCTTCTGCAACAAAAGCTCTCACCTTACTGTCGTTGTTATCGGTAGAGAAAAATTGCTGGATTAGAGAAACGTTTTTTGGGAATTCTTGAGCGTTTCTGAAGAAATTTTCATTCATAAATTGAGCAGTAAGATTGTCGGTGCCAGGTGCACGACCCAATCCTAAATCAATTCTTCCCGGATAAAGTTGTGCCAAAGTACCAAATTGTTCAGATACAGCCAAAGCGGAATGATTGGGCAACATAATTCCTCCAGATCCAACTCGCAATGTGTTTGTTTGTGAAGCTACATAACCTATTAAAACAGAAGTAGCACAACTACCAATTCCCTCCATATTGTGATGTTCGGCTAGCCAATAACGCTCAAAGCCTAATTCTTCTGCTTTAATTGCTGTGTTTTTAAGTTCTAAATAAGCGTCGGCTACTGTTGCTCCTTCCTTTATATATACTAAGTCTAAGAAAGAAAATTTCATGTTTTTTCTTTCAAAAATAATCAATTTATTCCAAACGGGTTTCAAAAATAATTATTAGCTTTAGAAAAACGAAAAAAATGGATTTGTTTATTTTTACTTTTACAGCATTGTTCTCAGTTACAAACCCTTTAGGAAGTGTCCCGATTTTTTTAGCGTTAACTCAAGATGATTCAAGAGCATCAAAAAATCGCACTGCTTTGTGGACTTCCATCAACGTATTTATTATTTTAGTTGTTTCTTTCTTTATTGGGAAGTACATTTTAGAGTTTCTGGGGATTAGCATTGATGTGCTTCGAATTGCAGGTGGTATTATTATTTGTACTTCTGGTTTTGGTCTGCTTTCGGGGACATTTAGCAAGCGAAGAGGGGTAAGTAAAAAGGTTGCAAGTGATGCTCAACAACGTAGTGATATTGCTTTAACGCCGCTAGCAATCCCTATGATGGCTGGTCCTGGTTCTATGTCGCTGTTAATAACTATGTATCAAGATTATCCGCTTATAAAGGATAAACTTTATATTGTAGCAGCTGTTTTGGCGTTGACAGTAGTTACTTTTCTTATCCTGAGAAGTGCTGGATACATTTCGAAACTATTGGGAGAATCGGGAATTGTAGCCATTTCAAGAATCATTGGTTTCCTTGTTTTAGCAATTGGTATTCAATATATTGTAAATTCTTTGGTGATTATTTTTAAAATTTAAACTGTATCCGTCATATGATGAAGATCGATCCATAAAATAATTTAGAAACTAGTTAAGTAAATAATCGGATTGCTTCTTCTCTTTTCTGTTGTAGGATAATTTGTACCTTTGTGCAAAATTTTTATTTTGGATATACAGAACACAATTAAGTTATATAAAACAGAAGTTTTAGCTGGATTGACAGTTGCAATGACAATGATTCCAGAGTCATTATCATTTGCTATTGTAGCAGGATTACCTCCACTAACCGGCTTGTATGGCGCTTTTTTAATGGGGATTGTCACCGCAATTTTAGGAGGTCGTCCGGCAATGGTTTCCGGAGGAGCAGGAGCCACCGTAATTGTGATGATTGGATTGATTGCTGCCTATGGAATTGAGTATTTCTTTGCTGCTGTTGTTTTAGCAGGAATTCTACAGCTATTGGTAGGTCTTTTTAAGTTGGGAAAATTTGTTCGATTGGTTCCGCAACCAGTAATGTACGGATTTTTAAATGGACTAGCAGTCGTTATCTTTATGTCGCAATTTGAGCAGTTCAAAATAAATACAGGTTCTGGAATTGAATGGCTACAAGGAACTTCATTGTACATTATGTTAGGGTTGGTGGTTTTAACAATACTGTTGGTCTATCTGATACCCAAAATTTCAAAAGCTTTACCTGCTACATTAATTGCCATCGTTTTGGTGTTTGCAGTTGTACATGGGTTTAAAATCGATACAAAAATAGTTCAAGACATTGCTTCAGTTAGCGGTAGTTTACCTCCGTTTCACATTCCTCAAATTCCATTTACTTTTGAAACGTTAAAGATTATTTTACCTTATGCAATGCTGATGGCAGGCGTAGGTTTGTTAGAAAGTTTACTTACACTAACTCTAGTAGACGAAGCTACGCAAACACGTGGAAATGCGAATAAAGAAGTAATGGCACAAGGTGCTGCAAATATTACCAATGGTTTTTTTACCGGGATGGGAGGTTGTGCTATGATTGCTCAAACTTTTGTAAACCTGAATGCAGGTGGCCGTAAGCGCATTTCGGCAGTTGTAAGTGCTTTGGCTATATTGTTTATTATTTTGGTTGCTGCACCAGTTATAGAGCAGATTCCGATGGCCGCCCTTGTTGGTGTGATGATGATGGTTGCGATTACGACTTTTAGCTGGGGATTTTTTAGGAAAATGACCAAAATGCCAAAAAGTGATATTTTTGTAGCGCTTCTAGTTGCTGTGATTACGATATTTTCTCATAATTTAGCTCTAGCGGTTTTAATTGGAGTAGTAATTTCAGCCTTAGTTTTTGCTTGGGAAAGTGCCAAACGTATTCGTGCAAGGAAACGTATTGATGAAAATGGAGTGAAACATTACGAAATTTATGGACCATTATTCTTTGGCTCTGTTTCCAATTTTAATGAGAAATTCGATTTGCAAAACGATCCAGAAACAGTGGTTATTTCATTTAAAGAAAGCCGAATAGTTGACATGAGTGGTATTGAAGCAGTGGACGAATTGACTAAAAAATATGCCCAACAAAATAAAAAAGTAATTCTGACCCATTTGAGTGAAGATTGTCGAAGATTGCTAGATAATGCTTCGGTTGTAATTCAGGTAAATATATACGAAGATCCACAATATAAAATTCCTTCAGACCATTTTTAAATAAATTGATAATAATGAAAAGATGTGATTGGGTAAGCAACGATGAATTATACATCAAATACCACGATGAGGAATGGGGAAAACCCGTTTATGACGATGAAACTATTTTTGAATTTTTGGTTTTAGAATCGTTTCAGGCGGGATTAAGTTGGATTACAATTTTAAAAAAACGAGAAAATTTTCGCAAAGCTTTTGATGCCTTTGATTATAAAAAAATTGCAACCTATTCTGACGAAAAAATCGAGGAATTATTACAAGATAAAGGTATTGTGAGAAACCGACTTAAGGTTTTGGCAACAATCAACAACGCCAATCGTTTTATGGAAGTTCAGCAAGAGTTTGGAACTTTTTCTAAATATATCTGGGGTTTTGTTGATCATCAGCCCATCCTTAATAGATTTCAAAATATTAAAGAAGTTCCAGCAACAACCCAATTGTCAGATGCAATTGCTAAAGACTTGAAAAAAAGAGGTTTTAAGTTTCTGGGTTCTACTGTTATTTATGCACATATGCAAGCTACAGGAATGGTCAATGACCATATCACTTCGTGTTTTTGTTATGATCAATAACTAGTGCTTTACCTCATTTTCTCGACCGTAGGATTTTCATTTCTATACATTTTAAAAACGGAAAAGAGTTTTTGAAAATGGAATTTTATAGTCGATTTTATATGTTGACTGAACTTATTTTTAGCTGTTTTTCAATATTTTCATAAACTTAGCTCTTGGAATTTCTCTGCAACCCAAAGATTCCAAATGTTCGTTGTAAACCTGAGCATCTAAAAGTTGATAATTCTCTTTTGTTAGTTTTTTCACCAAGTGAATAAAACCAACTTTTGAGGCATTAGAAGTTTTTGAAAACATACTTTCTCCGCAAAAAACATGTCCCAAATCAATACCGTACAATCCGCCGACTAAGTTTTCTTCTTGCCAGACTTCTACCGATTTTGCGAAACCTAATTGGTGAAGTTTAGTATAGGCTTCTATCATTTCATCTGTAATCCAAGTCCCTAATTGATCTTTTCGTTTTGTTTGTTGGCACTGCGATATTACTTCTTCAAAAGCAGTGTTGAAAGTGACTTTAAATATATTTCTATTTAGGATATTACGCATTGATTTACTGATCTTTAATTCATCTAAAAATAGAACCATACGCTGTTTAGGTGCAAACCAAGTGATTTCTTCACCATCTTCAAACCAAGGAAAAACACCACTTTGGTATGCTAAAATCAAACGTTTTGTAGACAAATCACCTCCAAAAGCTAGAATGCCCGACGGGTGTGCTGTTTCCACAGGTGGAAAGTATAGTTTTTCGGATAATAAATACATAAAAAAATCCTGATGTTGTTTGTCATCAGGATTCAAATATATCATTTAATTTGCGATTTAGAATGGAAGATCTTCCTCTAAATCATCATTGTTTTGATCGAAGTTGGGTGCCGGAGGAAATCCACCAGTATTCGCCATACCGCCTCCTTGTTGATTGTTGTCAAAAGGGTTTGGTTGTCCTTGTTGTGGCGCAGCTGCTCCATAACCCTGTTGAGGCATTCCGTAGCCTTGTTGTGGCGCTCCATATCCTTGTTGAGGTTGTGGACGATCGATACGCCAGCCTTGAATAGAGTTGAAGTAACGAGTTTCGCCTTGTGGATTTACCCATTCTCTACCGCGAAGGTTAATGCCCACTCGAACTTGTTCACCAATCTGAAATTGATTTAAAAGTTCGCATTTATCTTGTGTAAATTCAATCAGTAGGTGTTGTGGATATTGCTCCTCGGTTGTCACCACCAATTCTCTTTTTCTGAATGTCTGACTTACATCCTGTACTTGTCCGATTAGTTTGATTCTTCCTAAAATTTCCATAATTATATAATGTCTAAAAGGTGTATTGAACACTTGTTACAAACATACAATAAATAAAAATTATTTACTGGAAAACAGTTGTTTTTTTTACCCGTATTTGAGAAACCAATTGTTTCGTGTAAAATAGGATGTGAATATTTTTAGCAATTTTTACTGTCAGTTTTCTTTCAGGAGATTGTTGCAATACGAATTCAGTTGTTCATTTAGATAATATTTGTGATTCTGAAAATGTGATATTTGAGAAGAGAGGTTTGGGTTTTAAAAGTGAGATTGTGTTGCCACAAGGAGATGTCGTTACAAGTAATATAGACAATTTGTAAATAAATGTTTCTGGATATTGCCGAGTAGGAGGGACATTTAATCCAGCTACGCAGCAAGATGTTTTCTGGTAAATGAAAAATTACCCAGAAAGAAAATCTGATTGTAGTTTAACTATTTCAGTAGAAACAACAGTATTGAGTTAGATCAAGACAAATAAAAAAGCTGTTCTTAAGAACAGCTTTTTTATGTTGATAACATCGCTTTCCAAGCCGACGAAACATCATTTTGGTCGAGGAATTCTTTAGCTTTTTTATAAATTAATTCGCTATTTTTCTGTGCTTTCCACTCTTTTATATCTGGGTTTTGATCTATGAACTCAGTAATTTCAGATGAACTTGGAACAACTTCTACATTGCCCAAAATCCCTAAA
Organism: uncultured Flavobacterium sp.; assembly: GCA_964397335.1. Classification (GTDB taxonomy): domain Bacteria; phylum Bacteroidota; class Bacteroidia; order Flavobacteriales; family Flavobacteriaceae; genus Flavobacterium. Next base: position 6,423 of record CAYNIM010000008.1, on the reverse strand, counting down.
TCATTACCTGAAAATACGCCGCTTTTTTTCGCTTCGTTGGGAATCATATCTACACCAATTCCTAAAGTTGTTAGTGGTTTTTCAACTTCAAACATTCCTGCAGTTGCACGCGTATACCAATTGCCTCCCATTCGGGCTATTAAGTCAATTTTGTGTTGGTCAATTCCTCCGTTGTCGTTCAAAATTTCTTTTGAAATATGTATTTTAATTACTTCGCAAATGATGAGATTTCCTGCACCTCCTTGGTCGCCAAGAGCAATAATATCGTTGACTTTGCATTCCATTTGAACTGGACTTTCGGCTACTCGAAAGGGTCTTATTTTATCTGATTCTAATTTGGTAAAACCCGATTTAATAAATTCATCCACACCATCACCGTATTCGGTTGAAGACAGTGAAAGCTGTTGAACCATATCGTAATTTGCAATATTGACAACAACTTCTTTAGTTGCTTCACAATTCAAAAGCGTGTGTTTTACAGTGTTGTTTCTTACGCGTCTTGCAGGTGAAAAAATAAGAATAGGGGGATTGGAGCTGAATAAATTAAAAAAACTAAAAGGTGAAAGATTGGGATTCCCGTTAGCGTCCATGGTACTGGCAAATGCTATCGGGCGAGGACCAATCGCACCTTGTAAATAAGCCTGCGTTTGAACAGGCGTGAGTTCCTTAGGATCAATACTAATCATAATGTTTTTTGCTTTCGGCTAACTTACAAAAAAAATAAAGCCAAAAAAAGGGTTGGAAAATAAAATTTATTAGAATGTATTTCGTTTTTTAGCTGTATATTGTGTTGATAAAAGTAGATGTAAATTATGTCGATCGTTACGAAAAGCATTTATACCCGATGGTTTCTTGGTTTTTTCACTTTTTTAATCTTAGGACTTATTCTGTGGAATACTTATTTGTTGTTTCAAACATTTAAAGAAGAAGAAAGAATCAAAATGGAAATTTGGGCTGAAGCCAATAAAATTATTAATGAGTCGGGTTTGGATGACAATATCGATTTCCCTTCTGATATCCTAATAAAAAACACAACCATTCCCGGAATACTTACGACCGAGAATGATAGTATCATCAGTCATTTTAACCTGCCAGTAGAGGCAGAAAAAGACTTAAAGCTTCAACAAAGAATTTTAAACGATCTAAAAGCTCAGAATCTTCCGATTGAAATACTGCATCCCGATGAAACTCAGTATGTTTATTACGGAAATTCATCGTTGGTCACCAAATTAAAATATTACCCAATGGCTTTGGTGGTTATTCTGAGTCTATTTGGATTGTTGGTTTACAGTTATTTTAGAACCAGTAGAATTTCTTCTGAAAATAAATTATGGGCAGGAATGGCAAAAGAGACGGCTCACCAGATTGGAACACCGCTTTCGTCTTTGTTGGGATGGATCGAATTGATGAAATTAGAAAATGTTGATGCAAATATCGTGGAGGAAGTTCAAAAAGACGTCGATCGTTTACAAACTATTGCGGAACGTTTTTCTAAAATTGGTTCAGCTCCCAACTTAGAGATTTTGAATGTAATAGACGAAACCAAAAATTCATTCGAATATTTAAAATCAAGAAGTTCAAAACAAATTGATTTTGAGTTTGAGAGTAATGCTGATATTGTAAATTTACTGATCAACCCAACGCTACATAGTTGGACCATTGAAAACTTGCTCAAAAATGCTATTGACGCCATTAAAGGAAAAGGTAAAGTGCGTGTCGAGATAAAAAATTTAGAAAACACATTGCAGATCTTGGTTTCAGATACCGGAAAAGGAATTCCTAAAAATCAATTTCGCAAGGTTTTTGAACCAGGTTTTTCTACAAAAAAGAGAGGATGGGGCTTGGGCTTGTCATTGACGCAACGAATTGTTGAAAAATATCACAAAGGAAGTATTCGTGTTCTAAAATCGGAATTAGGAAAAGGAACAACCTTTTTGATTCAATACAAAAAAGAGGGAAAATGATTGGTTCTATGATGAGTGTTTTAACATTTCAAACTTAACAACAATCAAAACCGTTTAATTTTAAAAGAAGCTTTGTAAATTGCAGTACCTTATTATACTTTAAGTGAAACTAAAACGTAAAGAGCTAGGTGTAACAATTTCCTTAGAAAGTAATTATTTGATGCTTAGAAACAATTTTAATATTAAGTAACTTTAGTTAACCCCTAAAAAAAATAAACCTCTCAAAATAAAGTATTTGAGGGGTTCTTTTGTGGTCCCACCTGGTATATCCAAAAGTTGGTTTAGAAAACTAATTATCAGCAAATTACACCTTGAATTACTTAAAGTAGTATCAAAATGGAGAAGTTTATTTTATTGAAAACAAAATATTAAAGAAACTAATTCCACTTAATCTTGGTTTAGAAACACTCATATTTTTCCTATATTTTCCTTTAGTTTATTATTTAACATTTCATATATTTACCACAAACATAATATCAGCAATGGCCAAAAAAGTCCAAACAAAAAGTACCGAAGAAATCCTTTGGGATTCAGCAAATAAATTACGTGGTTCAGTAGAACCTTCTGAATACAAACACGTTGTCTTGAGTTTAATCTTCTTGAAGTTTGCGAACGATAAATTCATCAAACGAAGAGAAGAATTAATTGCAGAAGGCAAAGAAGCCTTCTTAGAAATACCTGAATTTTATCAGGCAGAAAATGTATTCTATTTACCAGAGGAATCGCGTTGGGATTTCATTATCGAAAATGCAAAACAAGAAGACATTACCCTAAAAGTTGATACCGCACTGAAAACGATAGAGCGCACCAATAAATCCTTAGAAGGCGCTTTGCCCGATAACTATTTTTCTCGTTTAGGATTGGATCAATCTAAGTTTTCGGCTTTATTGGATACTATCAACAACATCGATACGCTTCGTGATGAATCGCAAGATATTGTGGGGCGTGTGTATGAATATTTCTTAAGCAAGTTTGCCATTGCCGAAGGAAAAGGAAAAGGTGAATTCTATACCCCAAAGTCGATTGTAAACTTGATTGCCGAAATGATTGAACCGTACAAAGGAAAAATCTATGACCCTTCTTGTGGTTCGGGTGGTATGTTTGTACAGTCGTTGAAGTTTATAGAGAAACACCAAGGAAACAAAAAAGACATTTCCATTTACGGACAAGAGTTAACAAATACCACGTTTAAACTGGCAAAAATGAATTTAGCCATTCGTGGGATTTCTGCCAATTTAGGCAACAAAGCAGCCGATACTTTTGCCGATGATCAGCACAAAGGTTTGAAAGCCGATTACATTATGGCGAATCCTCCTTTTAACTTAAAAGATTGGCGCGCTGAAAACGAATTGACCGACGATCCACGTTGGACCGGTTACGAAGTGCCTCCAAAATCCAATGCCAACTATGCGTGGATTTTGAACATGATTTCGAAATTGTCGCAAAACGGAGTAGCTGGTTTTATCTTAGCCAATGGTGCGCTTTCGGGTGGTGGTGAAGAATATAAAATCCGTAAACAAATTATAGAAAACGACTTGGTAGAAGCGATTGTGATTTTACCAAGAGCGATGTTTTACTCTACAGATATTTCGGTAACACTTTGGATTTTGAACCGTAATAAAAAAGAACGTTCCGTTGAAGTAAACGATGGAGTAAAAAACTATCGCAACCGCGAAGGTGAAGTATTATTTATGGATTTACGCCAAAAAGGAGAACCGTTTGAAAAGAAATTCATTCAGTTTTCTGAACAAGATATCGAACAAATTGCAACAACTTATCATAATTGGCAACAGAAAGATGCAGAAACGTCTTATGTGAACGAACCCGAATATTGTTACAGCGCAACCTTAGAAGAAATTCGCAAAAAAGATTATTCGTTGGTGCCAAGTAAATATATTGAGTTTGTAAACCGTGACGAAAACATCGATTACGATACCCAAATGCAAGCGTTGCAAACCGAGTTGAAAGACTTGTTTCAGCAAGAAGAAGCCTTGAAACAAGAAGTAGCAAACGTGTTTAAATCGTTGGGCTATGAGTTATAAAAAACTGAGAGATTATATTCAGCAAGTTAATATCCGCAATAAAGATTTAGAAGTTGAAACTTTATTAGGTGTAAGCAATACTAAAAATTTAATTCCGTCCATCGCTAATACGATTGGAACGGATATGAGCAAATATAAAATCTTAGAAAAAAGACAATTTGCTTATGGAACAGTAACTTCTCGAAACGGTGATAGACTTTCTATTGGTTTTTTAACCGAATATGAAAAAGCTTTAGTTTCTCAAATCTATATAGTTTTTGAAGTTATTGATGAAACAAAGTTATTGCCTGAATATTTAATGATGTGGTTTTCTCGACCAGAATTTGATCGTTATGCACGCTATCATTCGCATGGTAGTACAAGAGAATCTTTTGATTGGGAAGATATGTGTAATGTTGAATTGCCTGTTCCATCCATCGAAAAACAACGCGAAATTGTAGCACAATACCAAGCGGTTGAAAACAAAATAAAAGTCAACGAACAAATCTGTGAGAAGCTCGAAGCTACTGCTCAAACCTTGTACAAGCAATGGTTTGTAGATTTTGAGTTTCCCTGCCTTCCTTCGGGCTATCGTCCTCACGGGCAGGTAAACCAAAATCTGCCAATCGATGAATATATTACTAAGATAGGAAGTGTTTGTACATATAGTAGGGTTGGTGGTTTACCCGTTTCTGATGGTAAGACTTGGTTTCTATATCTTATCTTATGTGAGAACGATTCTGTTTACAAAGGAATTACTAATGATTTATATCGTAGGTTTTACGAACATTATATAGGCGAAGGTGCTGAATGGACAAAGGTTCACAGTCCAGTAAAAATTATTCATTGGGAAAGTTTTGCAACTAAAGAAGATGCCGCAAAAAGAGAAAAAGACTTAAAAACAGGCTATGGTAGAACTTGGATAAGCAGGCAAATTGAAAAAGCAGGCGGAATCAATCAACTAAAAACCGTTTTACCTGCCCCGCAAACGGAGTTAAGGACGGCAGGGAAAATGGTTTTCAACGAAGAATTAGAAAAGGAAATCCCTGAGGGTTGGGAGGTTAAGAGTTTAAATAAACTTACTTTAGATACGCTTGGAGGAGATTGGGGTAAAGAAAATATAGAAGGTAATTATACTTCAAAAGTATTATGTATTAGAGGAACAGATATACCAAGTTTAAAAAAAGCTGATAAAAATGGTATGCCACTCAGATATATATTAAATAAAAATCTTTTGAATAGAAAACTACAAGAAGGTAATATAGTAATCGAAATTTCTGGTGGAAGCCCTATACAATCTACAGGTAGAAGTTTATTATTAGATAAAAACATTATCAATTTTGTAAAAGAAGATATAATCTGTTCAAATTTTTGCAGAATAATTACAATAATTAAAGATTTCGAAATAGTATATAATTATGAACTACAGAGAAATTATGACTCTGGTTTATTTTTTACGTACGAAAATAGTTCCAACGGTGTAAAGAATCTTGCACTTAATGATCTTTTAATTGATTTAAAAATAGCTTTTGAGAAAGAATATGTAAATAAAATCAATGACATCATTTTAAAAATAAGAAATCATAATTTCTCAATTGCTAATCAAAATTACTATTTAATTCAACTTCAATCGTTATTGTTAAGTCGCTTGGCAACGTTGGAGGGGTAAACAAAAAACTAAACTATTATAAAAATCAACACAAATGGGAAAAGAAATTAGTATTAGCGAAGTATACATTAAACAATTTGTAGAAGGCTTACGACCAGAAGATCACGAGATACGCAAACAATTAGACTTTGGGTATTCTTGGGAAAAGAATACTGCCATTTTATATACGATTCGTCCATTTTGGAATAATCCGAATGAGTTAATTCAGTCAGAATTTGCTAAAATTCGCTATACAAAAACCACAAATGAATGGAAACTGTATTGGATGCGTGCTTCTGGCAAATGGGAGTTGTACGATCCACACCCAATTGCGGATCATTTACAAGATTTATTAGCGATTATAAAAGAAGATCAATTCAATTGCTTCTTTGGGTAAAAAATACAAAACACTCCCAACTTCAATCGTTGTTTTTAAGTCGCTTGGCAACGTTGGAGGGGTGAGATAAAAAAAATAATTATGGATAATATTACTTTTAGCCTAATGCAGTTGATTGAGGAATCTCAAGTAAGTGGAGAACGTTTTATTCTTCCATCAAAAAACGTATTCTCTAATTTGGATGAGTCTTTCTACGTATTGATTGATGATATCTACTATGAAGTTATTGTTGAAAAAAAAGATGAATACATTTGGTTTGTTTTTGATTATGGGAAGCCCAACCCTCTTGATGATAAGCTGACAAATCATTAGTGTCCACTATAAGATTTAAAAAGCTCATTGAAATTATTGATAATTAGAAAATTAAACGTGATTTGAGACGGTGACGATTTG
>CAYNIM010000007.1:0-71128 GCA_964397335.1 uncultured Flavobacterium sp. | reverse complement strand
ATCAAATGAACAATCTTTTTTATTTTTTTAATTCCTAAATGCACAACGGGTATTACAAAAGAATAAAATAATGGAGATAGCAATCAATAATTATAAATTCAATTATGTCCGATAAAGAAAAGTTACACGAAAGATTTATAAGATGGGATGCTATCAGAAGAAATTATTTTTCGGTAATCATCAATCTGTTTTTAACCATTTCTATAGGATTGCTTTCCTTTCTTCTGCAAGAGTTAGGCAAATCTGATTTTACAAAAAATTGTTTATATACCTTCGGACTCATCTCAATTGCTATATCTGTTGTTACAGGAATTTTAACCTCAACAAGCCGATTTTTTGATTTTAGATATACTGCGAGAAAAATAAGATTAATCGAAAAGAATAGCAGTCAAAATAAAATCGATTGTGCTCATAAGAAAATGAAATGTTGCGAAAAATTAACTTCAATATTATTCTATTTTCAAACTGCAACATTCATTCTATCTATTATTTTCAATGCTCTTTTTGTATTAACGCAATATAAAGACAAACTTTTTTAAAAAACCCCAATCTCTGACGGAGTTTAAAACTCCGTCAGAGATTACTCCTTTTGAGATTATGGATTAAAACAACCTTTAAACTATAACATCCAAAAAGAGCATCTTCAATTTCAGGATAAAAAAACGAGACCTCTCGACCTCGTTTTCAACTAAAATAAAATAAATCTAAAAATAGGTAAAAACTACATTAAAAAATGTATATTTAGTATTACTTTTAACCTGAAACAATGTTTCTGATTCGTTATCAAGCAACACAAAAAGGTATCATTCAAAACTATTCTGCTGGAGCCAATGCCACCACCAATCCTTCGATTTCGGGCGTGATCGCAATTTGGCATCCTAATCTACTGTTTTCTTTCACGTTAACCGCTTCCCAAAGCATTGCTTCTTCATCAGGAGATTTTTCTAATAAAGGTACTTGTTCTTCGTTCAAAACATAACACTGACACGAAGCACACATTGCCATTCCGCCACAAATTCCAATGGTTCCCTCTTCGGCTAGTTCATAAGCGCGAACCACTTCCATCACGTTCATATTCATATCAGTGGGCGCATCGACTGTATGTGAATTACCGTTTCGGTCAATTATTGTAATTTTTACATCGTTCATAACGTATTCTTTTTGCAAAGATAGTGATTCAAAAAGCATTAAAAAAATGATTAATATCATTGTAAATTGTAACAACAATATTATTTTTGTACTAACTCAATAAAATCGACAATGGAAGCACACGAGATAGATTATCAGATTATTGGAGAAGAGATGCAGTTTGTGGAAATAACCCTTGACCCACAAGAAACAGTCATTGCGGAAGCTGGAAGTTTTATGATGATGGACGACGGCATACAGATGGAAACTATTTTTGGGGATGGAAGTGCTCAGAAAGGCGGTTTATTCGGTAAGGTTGTCAACGCAGGCAAACGTTGGATTACTGGAGAAGGATTGTTTATGACAACTTTTACCAACACAAATTATGGTAGAAAAAATGTTTCGTTCGCTTCACCCTATCCTGGAAAAATCATTCCGTTAGACCTTCGTACATTAAACGGGAAATTCATCTGCCAGAAAGATGCTTTTCTTTGTGCAGCTAAAGGCGTTTCGATTGGGATTGAGTTCAATCGCAAAATTGGAACTGGATTGTTTGGTGGCGAAGGATTTATTATGCAAAAACTAGAAGGTGATGGACTTGCGTTTATTCACGCTGGCGGCACATTGCACAAAAAAGATTTACAACCTGGCGAGGTGTTAAAAGTTGACACGGGATGTATTGTTGGATTTACTAGTGGCATTGACTACGACATTCAGTTTGTAGGCGGTATTAAAAACACCATTTTCGGAGGCGAAGGTTTGTTTTTTGCAACATTGCGTGGCCCAGGAACAGTTTATATTCAATCGTTGCCATTTAGTAGATTGGCAGACAGAATTATTGCTCACGCTCCAAGTAGCGGTGGGAAAGGAAAAGAAGAAGGCAGCCTTTTAGGAGGTTTAGGTAGATTATTGGATGGGGATAACAGATAAAAAAAAAACTGTCTAAAAAATATTTAGACAGTTTTTTTTGAATTCTATTTATTCTAAAACATCAAAAAAAGCAGTTAATTCTTCAAAAGAATATTCACTTGTTTGAATGTCTTTAATGATTTTCCCTTTTTCAAAACATACGATTCGATCCGAAACTTCATAAGTATGGTTTAAATCGTGACTTGAAACCAAAAGAGTTGTTTTTTGTGTATCTGCAATGTTTCTCAAAATCTTTTTAAGTCGAATTTGCGTTGTAGGATCTAAATTGGCAAAAGGCTCGTCAAACACCACTACTTTTGGATTTCCAATCAAGGCGCCAATGATTCCCACTTTTTTCTGATTCCCTTTCGATAAATCCCTTATGAACTTATTTTTCCCTAAGATTTCATCGTTAAAAAAATCAGCATATTGATTGATAAATTCATCAACTTGCTGTTTGTTTTGGTTTCTTAATTCACCTAAAAAATAAAAATATTCTTCACAGGTAAGATAACCTATTAAAAAAGTTTCGTCTAGAAAAGCTGTTGTAAATCCTTTCCAATCTTCATTTTTATTAACAACAACATCATTGTTTTTTATAAATCCTTTAGTTGGTTCAATCAAATCCAACAGCAAACTGAAAAAAGTTGTTTTTCCAGCTCCGTTATTTCCTACCAAACCGAAGCTTTGTCCTGTAGGTATATTTAATTCTGGTAAATCCAAAACCAAAACACCGTTGTATGCTTTCTTTAATTCTTGAACGTGTATCATTATTTATATGCTTGAATTGTAACGTATTTCTGTTTTTTATATAATTTTTCGATGAGATCAAACATCTGTTTTTTAATCACTATACCAATTAGACCAATTAAAGTTAAAATCAACATGGCATACTGAAACTCAAACAACCAGCTTAATACCACATAAAGTATAATGGGGATGATGAGCACTGGAAGACTAAGCAAGATGGTTTGAACATTAAAAGCTTTTGAATCTCCAAAGGCATTTTTATTGGAAGTTAAATCAATTTTTGAACGAACAAACGCTCCAGTAATCAAGGTAAGATAACAGTTCCAACCGATATTATAAAAACCAACTGACAAAATTGTTAGGTAAATTTTCCATCCAAAATAGAGATAGAAACTTCCTAAAATCATTGAAAGTATAGTACCGATCACCATAATCAGCCATTTAGATTCTAAATATTTTCGATATGGAATATTCTGTGTCATCATTAAAGGATAATAACTACTGTCCCAACTTGGAACGTATTGTCCAAAGAGCATCATAAAACCACCAGTAACCATTAAAGCTGAAATAACCAACATTGAATCTCCATTAAAAACTGGTGATGGAAAAAGAAGGATTAGTAAACCGTACAATAAAAACGCTAAGCTCATATAAAGCACTGTTCGTGTACGTTTATTTCTAGTCAATAATTTTAAATCTAGTTTCAAGAACGGCGCTAAAGCACCAAACCTATTCAAGAATTCTAAATCGTAGTATTTATAAGTTTGCGTTTTTTGAATAATGCTACTTTCCAATGAAAGATTATTTTTATAAAAATGGTAGCAATTGTAAATCAAGAAAACCACATAAACCAATAAAACCACCAACATCCAAGATTGTTGATAAATGAACGAGAAAATAAGTTTGGTAAACTGAGTGATTTCAAAATAATTAAAATAGTCTAACACTAATAAACCGACAAAAGCTACTAAAAAAGGAAGAGCAATCTTATTAATATGATTAATCAGCTGAACCAAATAACAATTTGCAAGTAGTAATAAGGTAAACGAAATTGCAAATACTGCACTGAGTAGAGATTCGTTTCCGTTGTTTATTAACTGCATGAAAACAATCGTTCCAATGATCAAGTTTGTGAAGTTGAAGAACGAAAAAGTTGTTTTAAGCAGCGCATAATTGACAATAGTTTTTTTGCGAATGTTTTGTATCAACAAGGGCTTTATTTGCGCTGTAGGCATTTTTTGAAAGAAGTAACGTATTGCCAAGTCGCCGATCCAAAAATAAATTGCGTATTTAAAAAAATTTTCAGCTGCAGGAATTGATTCATCTACTTCAAAAACTGCAAAAGACATGGCAATACAGACGAAAAAGTAACAAATTCCAAAATATACTTTCCCTACCCCCATTAAAATGGTTTGTAACAAACTGCCTGTTCTTCTAAATGACTTCCAATCTAACGAAATCAATTGTTTAACATTCATAACTTTTTTATTTAGTAAGTAAGGTTTTTATAGAAAGTGTTACACAAAAAAAGAAAAAACAAGTAAAAAACAAAACCCTTTCAGCATTTTGAACACTAAAAGGGTTATTTATTGATAGGATAACAGTTATTAAACCAATTTAATCAATTGCTTTAACCACTGCTTTTTCAGCTTCTTTCCTTGTACCATCAAAACCATCGATACCTGAAACTGTAGTATATTTTAATACGTATTTTTTACCAGGATTCAATCGATTGTAAACACTCTGACACATCAAAGTTGCTTCGTGAAAACCACATAAAATCAACTTCAATTTACCTGGATAGATATTAATATCGCCAATAGCGTAAATACCTTCAATGTTTGTTTGATAATCCAAAGCATTGTTGACTTTAATTGCATTCTTTTCAATCTCAAGTCCCCAATTAGCGATTGGCCCTAACTTTGGAGTTAATCCAAACAAAGGGATAAAGTAATCTGTTTCCACTTTTTTAGTCGAAGCTCCATTGTTCAACGACAATGTTAACGCTTCTACATGTTCTGCACCATGAATTTCGGTGACTTCAGCTGGCGTAATCAGGTTGATTTTTCCTTGTTTTTTTAATTCTTGAACTTTTTCAACCGAATCTAAAGCACCTCTAAACTCATTTCTTCTGTGTACTAAAGTTACAGATTTAGCAACATCTGTCAAAAAGATACTCCAATCCAAGGCAGAATCACCACCACCAGCAATAACAACTTTTTTGTTGCGAAACAACTCTGGATTTTTCACAAAATACTCGACTCCTTTGTCTTCATAAAAATCCAACCCTTCGATACTTGGTTTTCTTGGTTCAAAGCTTCCCAGGCCTCCAGCAATTGCAACTGCTTTAGCATGATGTTGAGTTCCTTTGTTTGTAGTAACAATAAATGTCCCGTCTTCTAATTTATCAATAGTTTCAGCAATTTCATTTAGAGTAAATCCAGGTTCAAACTGCTTTATTTGCTCCATTAAATTATCGATCAATTCAGCAGCACCCACAGATGGGTAGCCAGGAATGTCGAAAATAGGTTTTTTTGGATATAATTCTGTAAGTTGACCACCAGGTTGAGGCAGTCCGTCAATTATATGGCATTTCAATTTAAGTAATCCGGCTTCAAACACCGCAAATAACCCTGTGGGGCCTGCGCCGATAATCAATATATCTGTTTCTATCATTATTTGAAATTTTGCATAAAATTAAACATCTAAACGCTTGAAAACCCTGATAAATATCAGTCGAACTCTTTTTTATTTCCATTAAAAAAGAAGCGAATTTCATTAGATTAGTCTGAAATTCGAAGCGTCTGTTGCTGTTTTATTCTTAATTATAAATTATGCCAGACCAATATTTTCTACTGTTTCGATTTCAGGAGCGTGTTTTTTTATGGTAGTTTCAACTCCGGCTCTCAATGTCATTTGATTGACACTACACGAAGTACAAGCCCCTTCCAAACGCACTTTAACATGTTTACCCTCGTCAATAGAAATTAAGGTAATATCACCTCCGTCTGATTTCAAAAAGGGACGGATTTCTTCAAGTGCTTTCTCGACGTTTTGTCTGGTATTTTCTAAGTTCATCTTCTATAATATTAAAGTTGAATTATTTTGAGCTTTTCAACGTTGTCTTTTAATTTTTGACTGCGGAACAGCCTGCCATAGTTGTAATCTTAACAGCTTCTGTTGGTGGCAAAGAATCATTTCTTTTAACAACTTGTTCCACTGTATTACGAGCCAATTCAATAAAAGCTTCGGCTACTGGTGTGCCTTCTTGTAAAGCTGCTGGACGACCATAGTCTCCTGCTTCGCGGATACTTTGAACAATTGGAACTTCTCCCAAGAACGGAACTCCTAAGTCATCTGACAAGTTCTTTGCTCCTTCCTGTCCAAAAATATAATATTTATTCTCTGGTAATTCTTCTGGTGTAAAATAAGCCATATTTTCAACAATACCTAATACCGGAACATTGATGGAATCTGCCATAAACATTGAAACCCCTTTCCGTGCATCTGTAAGAGCAACTGCCTGAGGTGTACTTACTACCACAGCTCCTGTTATTGGTAAGGCTTGTAAGAGCGACAAATGAATATCTCCTGTTCCTGGAGGTAAATCTAATAACAAAAAGTCTAATTCTCCCCAATCTGCATCAAAAATCATTTGATTAAGAGCTTTAGAAGCCATTGGTCCGCGCCAAATAACAGCTTGATCTGGACTTGTAAAAAATCCAATTGATAGAATCTCAACTCCATAGCTTGTAATTGGTTTCATTTTTGATTTCCCATTGACTTCTACTGAAATTGGCTTTGATTTTTCTACATCAAACATAATCGGCATTGATGGCCCATAGATATCAGCATCTAAAACACCCACTTTGAAACCCATATTCGCTAATGTTACAGCAAGGTTTGCAGTAACAGTAGATTTTCCAACACCACCTTTTCCTGATGAAACTGCAATAATATTACTAATTCCTGGAATAGACTTCCCTTTAATTTCTGGCTTTTCTGGAGTTTCAACTTTTACGTTGACTTTTACTTTGGCCTTTTCATAAACTTTCTCATGAATAACCTTCATAATATCAACCTCAGCTCTCTTTTTTATATGTAACGCAGGATTATTCAAAATGATATCAACTACTACTTCGTCTCCAAAAGTCATTACATTTTGAACCACACCGCTCTCTACCATGTTTTTACCCTCACCTGCAACAGTGATTGTTTCTAAAGCTGCTAATATTTCTTTACGGTTTAATTTCATTGTTATATGCTTTTAAACTATACGTTTATATAGATTTAATTTAAATTACAAAGATAGAGAGAAATTATGATTTCTTAAAGTTAATGTATTGATAAAAACAATGGTTATACATATTTTTTATTTATTATCAATTAATATCATTTGTTGAGTGATTCAAAAATTGAATCTGTAGGGTAAGTTATCCTAATTTTTTGTTTTCTTTCACATTTAAGCCGCTAAAATTGATTACTTTTATAGAAACTAAAAATTATAAATTATGGCAAAAATCACATTTAAAGGCAATCCTATAAACACTTCAGGAAATTTACCAGAAATTGGATCGAAAGCACCTGATTTTACTTTAACGGCAGGCGATTTATCGGAAAAATCGCTGAACGATTACAAAGGAAAGAACGTTGTTCTAAATATTTTTCCAAGCGTGGATACAGGAGTATGTGCGCAATCTGTACGTACATTTAACGAAAAGGTTTCGGCAGAAAACAATACCGTTGTTTTATGTATTTCTAAAGATTTGCCTTTTGCATTGTCGCGTTTTTGCGCAGCAGAAGGTTTGAACAATGTAGAAACATTATCTGATTTTAAGAGCAATGAATTCAGCAATGCTTATGGTGTAAAAATGACCGACGGACCTTTGAACGGTTTGCTGAGCCGTGCGGTTGTTGTTATCAATCCCGAAGGAAACGTAGTGTATAACGAACAGGTTCCTGAAATTGGACAAGAGCCGGATTATAACAATGCACTCAATGCATTAAAATAAACAAAGTTTTTAATAAAAAGTAAACTCCTCCTATGTTTAACAAAGGAGGAGTTCTTCATTTATATAACTATTCAATCATGGTTCCCAAAAATGCTTCTCAAAATCTTGAACGATGTTTTCTTTAATTACAATGCCTTCGTTTTCTAACAATTGTTGCATTAAGTTTGTGCCTTGAAAATGATGTTTCCCGGTTAACATTCCTTTTCGATTTACCACGCGGTGTGCCGGAATTTCGCTGTCTGAATGAGCAGCGTTCATAGCGTAACCCACCATGCGAGCAGAACCAGGTGCGCCAATTTTTTTAGCTATCGCTCCATAGGTTGTGACTTTTCCAAAAGGGATTTGTTTGACCACTTCGTATACTTTATGGAAAAAATCGCCTTGACTCATTTTTAGGATGTAATAATTTTATAGAGGTTAAAAATCGCAACTATTCCGGTAATGCAACCAATGATTCTATTGATATTTCTGAGAATATAACTTTCTTCTGGATGTGCTTTTCGGAACATATAAATGTAAAGCATAAATGCCAGATACGTACCAACAATTACGCCAACGGTCAACAAAATATTACTGAGGTAATAAACTTCATAGAGATTGTTGTTGAGTACGGATATTGTAATAAAAACATAATAAAAAACCGGAAAAATATTGAGCACTGCTAATGTTAATCCATTTATAAACCGTTTCCGTTTTCGGGTCAATACCGCTTCGTCCTCAATCTTTTTTGGTAGTTTCACTACAAAGAAATACACGGTAAGCAACGTAAAAACCACGAGTCCTACCTCTCTTAAAACCTCCGTAATAAACACGCTTTTGTCAATGATTCTTGCAAAGAAGACCGCCAGATATGTTTGCAATGCAATGATTACAAAAGTACCCAACATAAAACTGTTGGCATTTTTAATTCCTTCCTTTTTATAAATCTTTACCACACTGGCATTGAGAATACCAGGTAATAATGTTCCGATTACCGCAGCAAATACACCCACAAAAAAAGGAAGTAAGAAACTCATTATTTCAAAGTAAATTTGATATAAGTAATTGGTTTATTTTGCTCTAAATACTGTGATTCATAAAAAGTTTGGATGGCAGTTACCACTTCCGGTGCCCCTTCGTTTCTATACACATTATGGTTAGCATACAACACCTTGTGTCCAGCTCCGTGAAGCAACCCCAATGTATAACCGTGCATAAATTCACTGTCGGTCTTAAGATTGATGATGCCTTCGGGTTTTAAAATATTTTTATATCGAGCAAGAAACTCTTCGTTGGTCAAACGATGTTTGGTTCGTTTGTATTTGATTTGTGGGTCGGGAAAAGTGATCCAGATTTCATCAACTTCCTCATTGGCAAAACAATTTTCAATCAATTCAATTTGGGTGCGTAAAAAAGCTACATTCGGCAAGTTTTCTTCAACCGCTGTTTTAGCTCCACGCCAAAATCGGGATCCTTTAATATCGATTCCCACAAAATTTTTCTCTGGAAATCTACGTGCCAATTCAACTGAATATTCCCCTTTTCCACAACCTAATTCTAAGATAATTGGATTGTTGTTTTTAAAAACCTCCTTATTCCAATTTCCTTTAAGATTAAAATTATCATTGATAACTTCCTCTCTTGTTGGCTGATACACATTTGAAAAAGTTTCGTTTTCTCTAAATCTCTTTAATTTATTTTTACTCCCCACTTTTAGATTTTTAAGCAAAAATACTATATTTTTTTATTATTCCTTCAAAACAGTCCTTTCAAAACGAGAGTTCATCCAAAACATCATAATAAAAAAACTCCGAACGTCTTTTACATTCGGAGTAATTATATAATTATAACCCGTTTAAAAATTTGTTGTCAAACTCAATGAGAATCCTGCAGATTCAGGAACATATCTACATACGCCACCCACACATATCATTCCTCCTCTTTGGCGTCCATAGTTGGCAGATAAACGCGTAGCTCCTTTCGAAAAACTTCCACCTACATTATAATAATGAATTTTATCTTCATCATAATCATTTCCGTAGTTATACAAGTCACTAACATAGAAACTAAACTTCTGATTTGGAACGTACTCTAAGGTTGCAGCCGCCCAATTATTCTTATCAGCAGTTGCCCACATATGTTGTAATTCTAGTCGCAACGAACTGATTTCTGTTAGGTTGTACAAACCTTCAAAACTAACAATATCGGCTTTCACATCTTCAAACTTTCCTTCTAAAAGAGGAGCATTGTAATATTGATTCATATACATTGCAATAATTTGAAAATCATCAGTCCATCTTTTTCTAATTTCTAATGCGATGTCTGAATAGTACTTTTTCCCAAAGCCTAGAAATTCATTTTCCACCTGGTAATTCGCATAATCATAAGTTGATTTCAATCCAGCCCAATAAGAACCATTAAGAGCAACGTGAGTTCCGAAATTACCGCCTAAAGTTGATCCTTCTTCAAAATCATAATAGATATCATACTGACCTCCTATTTCGCCTGCTTTTTGAGCTTGAAAGAAATCTAAGTGAGGTTGAGCTTGATAAACATAGATATTTTGTAAAGAAAAATCGTACTGTTTTGTTAGTGCGGGCACATAATTTATAACTCCATTATTGTAGATATTCCCTAATAAATCTCTTTCAGAATAAAACGACATGTTCTCCATGCGTCGTAAATTGACGCTTGTTCCTAGATTACCTTGATTATATCCTAAATTTACTAAGACAGCATTTCCTGGAGCAAAAACACCGTATTGATAGGTTTCGTTTTCGACTATAATATCTTTCTGTTTATGAATGTATTCTGCTCCAAAATTGAAACCACCTAAACCAAAGTTAACCCTTCCAGATATTGCACTGGTTAACTGGTTTACACCTTCATAAAATGTTTCGCGCTCACTATCTAATCTACCTACATAACTTGCACCTAATCTAAGTTCAGTTGATTCAAAATTCAAGACATCAGCAAGGTTGAATTCAAAATTTGATCCCATTATATAATTATCTGAAAGATCAAATCCCATTCCTAAACGTTGCTTTCCGGCCAAAGCAGTTAAATCGAGATTATCTGTAAGGCGTAACTTGGCATTTATTCCTAATAAGGCGTTATTTATGCCTAAAGCACGATCTTCCCATGAACGCAAGATTAAACCGCTACCAAATTGTTCATAAAAATGACCTAGTGTTATATTAATCCCTTTATCAAAATCATTATAACGTGCGTATATTGTTCCAATATTGACATCTTTTAACTCAGGGTTGAAATTCATGATTCCTTTAGGATAGTAAGACTCTAACTGCGTTCCAAACTGCCATTTGTCTTTAAAGTAATCAATTTTGATATAAGTATTGGATCTTAAACGATTTTCGGCTTCAACTTCATCAATTTTAATTTTATCATCATCTAGATAATATTGATTGTTAGATTCAATTCCAACTCTAACCTGTGCATAAAAGAAAGAGGTTGTGAATAATGAAGACAAAAGAAGTATTTTTTTCATCAACTTATTTATTTACAATCTTATTTAATTCTTCTTCTATTTTCGTTTCAATTCCAGGAGTATAATTAGAATGCACAAACATTACTTTACCTTTAAACAAAATTAAGGTATAAGGAACATTCGCTACGTTTAGAATTCTCTTTAATTCGTGATTTGTATCCAACAGGATTTTGTACTGCCAACCTTTTGATTTGATCATAGGTCTCACCCGGCTTAGTGTTTTAGAATCGTCAACAGAAACCGCCACAAGTTCTACACCGTAATTTTTCTGCCAATCGGCATATTTAGTATTAATAGCTTCTAATTCTTTTATGCATGGACCACACCAAGTAGCCCAAAAACTTAAAATAACTGGTTTTTCAGAATTATTATATTGAGCAATGTTAACTGTTTTACCATCTAGGCCCTTTAGGGCTACATTTGGAAGTCTGTTCTGACTGTAAGAAAATGAAATAAACAACAAACACATTGTTATTAAAGACACTTGTAGTTTCATGATTTTTTATTAAATTATCTAAATACAGTTCAAATTTAAAAATAAAAAGCTTATTAAAAATTTTTTTAATTAGTTTATTTTATTTTATTTTACATTTAAATAACCTAACTATAATAATCACGTATTATGTTTACAAAAAAATTACTCCCTATTTTGATGTTTAGTATTGCATCATTAGGTATTATCGGATGTAGTTCTGATGATTCAGCCGACGATGTCCCAGAAGTTTATACAGGACAATTTAAACAGAAAGTATTAGTAGAGGATATAACCTCGGCCAGCTGCGTATGGTGCCCTTTGGCTACTTTTGCAATTGAAGAATTAGAGGCATCAGAATTCAAAGACAAAATTGTAGCCGTTGCAGTACATGGTGATTTTGATGTTCGCATTGTTAAAGATCCATTTGTTTTACCTGGTATGACCGATCTTATGAGAGCAGTTAACTTGACAGGATGGCCACACATAAGTTGGAACAGAAACTCTGCTATTAAAGGTACTGATTTTCAATCTTTCATTCCTAAAAGAAATAACGGATCAGGAGCTCAATACACTTTTGATACCAATTTTTTTACAAATTTCTACACCAAAAACAATCTTTTTGCTGAAGGATCACCTATTGGGATTAAAATAGAATCGAATCTAGACACTACTGAAGGAAATGTTAACGTTAGCTTGACATTTGGTGAGGATCTAAATCAAGATTTGAAATACGTTATCTATGTTGTAGAAGACGGATTAGTTTTCCGCCAAGCAAATGCCTCTACCTTGTATGGCAATACTTCTGGATCTGCAAGATGGGAAGTTGAGTTTGTTCATGACCACGTTGTTCGTGCAACAAATAATTTCTTAGGAGAGCCTATCGAAGCGGGAGAAACAGTTGTTGGAAACGAATTTAAAGTATCGTCTGAATTAACTTATACAATTGAAAACATTGAAAACGTTAGTGTAGTAGTTGCAATCTTAGACAAGAGTGGAAATGTATTAAATACACAAAAAGCAAAAGCTAACACCACACAAGACTACGAAAAAATTTAATTTATCAAAAACTTGTATTAAAAAAAGCTGTCTAAAAAGACAGCTTTTTTTAATACCTTTAAATTTTATTTATGTTTCAAGCGCTTCTTGCTCTGTGGCTCTTTCAATAGAAAAAGAAAACTCTGATCCTTTACCAACTTCACTTCTTACATAAATGTGTTCGTTATGCGCTTCGATAATGTGTTTCACGATTGAGAGTCCCAAACCAGAACCTCCAACTTCGCGCGAACGACTAGTATCTGTTCTATAAAAACGTTCGAACAATCTTGGAATATGTTTGCTTTCAATGCCATAACCATTATCGGTGATTCGAACTAAATATTTTGTTCTGGTCAACTTTTCTATACCTACCTCTGTAGTACCATTTTCTCGACCATATTTAATAGAGTTATCGACTAAGTTCAAAATTACTTGGTTGATTTTCTCCCTATCTCCATTCACATAAATAGAACGGTAGTGATCTTTATCGAACATCAATACAATGTCTTTACTTTCAGCTTTCATTTCCAATAAATCAAAAACGCCCTGCACCAACTCTACAATATCGAATGCTTGTTTATTTATTTTCAACTCATTACTTTCCAGCTTAGT
This sequence comes from uncultured Flavobacterium sp., assembly GCA_964397335.1. Lineage (GTDB taxonomy): Bacteria > Bacteroidota > Bacteroidia > Flavobacteriales > Flavobacteriaceae > Flavobacterium. Next base: position 57,720 of record CAYNIM010000007.1, on the reverse strand, counting down.
AATCATATCTAAATCAACAACTATATCAATGAGTCGTTCAATCCCTTTATCTGCACGTTCTAAGTATTTTTTGCGAATTGCTTTATCATCCACTCCATCTAAAAGCGTTGAAACATATCCTTGAACAGTAAACAAAGGCGTTTTTAGTTCATGAGCTACATTTCCAATGAATTCTCGGCGGTATTCTTCCTGAACTTTAAGTGATTCAATTTCAACTTTTTTATCGGTTGCAAACTTATTAACCTCTTTCATTAATGTTTGCATATCGGTAGTTATGGGCTGATTTCTCAAATCCGACTCTTCAAGAATAGTCACTTGTTTATATATTTTTTGAATGCGGCGGTAAATAAAACGCTCTACTCTATATTGCAAAACAAAAAAGCTGAAGAGAAAGAAGACAAAGCCAAATAAAATCAAAGACAACAAGTGTATTTCAAAGAAGATACATTGCAAGCCAGTTAATAGAAGTAAGCCAAAAACTGTGATAAATAACGAAGATTTTATGGCAAACTTGTATGATTTTTTATACTTAACACCCATTAAGCTTCTAATTTGTAGCCAACACCTTTTATTGTTTTAAACCAATCATCTCCGATTTTTTCACGTAGTTTTCGAATGTGTACATCGATGGTTCTTCCTCCAACAATCACTTCATTCCCCCACACTTTATCAAGGATTTCTTCTCGTTTAAATACTTTTCCAGGCTTTGAGGCCAACAAATAAAACAGCTCAAACTCTTTTCTTGGTAAAATAATTTCTTCGCCGTCTTTTACAATTTTATACTCTTCTCTGTTGATTTCAATTTCTCCTACACGAAGTATATCTTCCGTTTCTATATCATCTTTTATTCGACGCAACAATGCTTTAACTTTACTAACCAACAATTTAGGCTTGATAGGCTTTGTTATATAATCGTCTGCACCGACATCAAAACCAGCCACTTGCGAGTAATCTTCGCCACGAGCTGTTAAAAATGTGATGACTGTTTTTTCCATTTCAGGCATTTTTCTCAAGTTCTCACAAGTTTCAATCCCGTCCATTTCAGGCATCATCACGTCCAAAATAATCAAATTAGGCAATTCCTTCTTAGCGACTTTCAAGGCTTCTTTCCCATTGTGTGCTTTTAGAATACGGTAACCTTCTGCTTCTAAATTAAACCCTACAATTTCTAAGATATCGGCATCGTCGTCAACTAACAATATCTTTATATCCTTTTTCTTCATAATTTGCTGTTATTTTTCAACTGTAAAATTAAGCATAATAATAAAACAAACAACTAGTTAATGATTATTTAATGTGATAACATTTTGTTTACATCAACTCAACTTTTTGTTAATTTTCAACTAACAACCTCGTAACAAACATTCTCTTACTTTGCACTGAAAATTGAACACACATTATGAAATTAAATTTTTTAGCCGCGTCTCTTTTATTTGGATACGCAGCATTCGCCCAGGAACCAGCAACTATTAAAGGTTATGTTTATGATGCCGAAAGTAATTTACCGCTGAGCTATGCAACTGTATTACTTCAAGATACAGAAATAGGTGCAGAAACAGACGATAATGGTTACTTTGAAATAGAATGCACTAGTGGATCGTACACTCTTGAAGCCGCATATTTCGGTTATCAGACTTTCACCATGCCTTATGAAACGGCACAACCTCAAGAAATCAACATTAAATTGACAGCAGAGCAATTAAATTTGGATGAAATCGTTATCAACATCGATAACAGAAAATCTTCCGAATCGGCTTTATTGGCAGAACAAAGAACCTCTTTAGAAATCAGACAGCAAATCGGTGCGCAAGAATTATCTAGAAAAGGTGTAGGTGATGTAGCTGCGGCTGTTGCCAAAACTTCGGGAATCTCAAAACAAGAAGGCAGCAACAATGTCTATGTAAGAGGTTTGGGAGATCGCTACAATTCAACATCATTAAACGGCCTACCAGTTCCATCGAACGATCCTGAAAAGAAAAACATTAATTTAGAACTTTTCTCAACTGATATTGTGGAATATATCTCGATTGACAAAACATTTAGTTCAAAAAACACAGGAGACTTTGGAGGTGGTAACGTTGATATTCAGTCTAAAAACTTCAACGACGACAGTTTGTTTGAAGTTAGCATTGGAGCTAAAATCAACAATAACGCTACAAGCAAAGGAAGTGACTTTGTTTTACCACAAGGCCCAAATGCTTTAGGATACGCTTCTTACGGTGTTCCAAACAATGCCTTGACAGGTTTTAACTTTCAAAATAGCTTAACTCCGAAAAAAGCAGGACCTATTGGAGGTTCAGTTGGACTAAAAGCAGGTAAATCATTCACAGTAGGATCAGAAGGAAAATTAAACCTTTTTGCTTCTGCAAATTTTGATAACAGCTTTCAATTCAGAGAAGGTCTAAATCAGAGTATGAATGCACAAGGCGCAACTTTAAAATCTTTTCATCAAGAAAAATCTAGCCAAACCACAAATACCTCTGGTATGTTTAACGCTAATTACCAAATTAACGATCGACATAACTTGGCTTATAACTTACTATACGTAAATTCATCAGATTTATCTAGAGATGTTTACACAGGTAAAGACCGTGATTTTGAAGGTACACACGATACACATATAGTGCAAAGAGGAACTTTTATCCAAAACAAAGTTTTAATCAACCAACTTTTGGGTAAACATGAACTAAACGAGCAATTAGATTTTGATTGGGGCGTTTCTTTCAACATTATTAAAAGTGACATGCCAGACAGAACACAAAATAAATTATTCTACTGGGAAGACACAGACACTTATAGTTTAGCTCAAAGAACAATTACTGACAACCATCGTTATTTCCAAAAACTATCTGAAAACGAAACTGCTATCAATTTAGCTTTGAATTATAAATTTGGTGCAGAAGAACAAGGAAAATTATCTGTTGGATATAATGGACGAATCAAAAAGAGAGATTTTGAAGCCATTCAATTCAACTTTAGAATTTCTGGTGATGGTCAAATGCGTACTCCAGTAACTCCAAATAATTTAGATGCTTTTTTCAATCAAGAAAATTTTGACAACAATTTGTTCCGTATCGAATCGTTTGCAGGTATGACTCCACAAACTTACACTGGAGAACAAAACATTCACTCAGGATTTGCTAACTTAGAATACCGCTTGTCTGATAAACTAAGTTCAGTTGTAGGTCTACGTTTAGAGAAAATTGAACAAACAGTTGATTGGCGTACACAAATGGATGCGTCGGGTGGCTCGAACACTTTTGATAGAAACGAATTTTTACCAAGTTTATCTTTGAAATACGAATTGAACGGCTTACAAAACTTGAGATTAGCTGCAAGTAAAACTTACACTCTACCTCAATTTAAAGAAAGAGCACGTTTTATTTATGAAGATGTAACAGAAATTAAAGTGGGTAACCCTTATTTATATCCTTCGCAAAACTACAACTTGGATTTGAAATGGGAAATGTTCCCAATGAGAGACGAAGTAATTTCATTCACAGCATTTGGTAAATATATTCAAGATCCAATCAACGAAATTACCATGGCCTCTTCAACCAACGATATTACTTGGGTGAACATTGGAGACAAAGGATATGTATACGGTGCAGAATTTGAAATCAAAAAACAAATTTATGATTTTGGAGGAAGCAACACGAACAAATTAACTGCCGGATTAAATATTTCGTATATGAAAACCGATCAGGAAATCGACAGTGAAAAAATCAAGAGAGAAACCAACAACTTGATCACGACAAACCTTACCGACGATCGTTCATCGTTTACAGGAGCTTCAGATTTATTGCTAAATGCTGACATTTCTTACATCAAAGATTGGGACAACGACAAAAACCTAATGGCAACTTTGGCATATGCACATTACTCTGATCGCTTGTACGCTTTAGGAGTAGAAAACAAAGGAAATCTAGTTGACAAAGGTATGGGAACTTTAGATTTAATTTTAAAATCTAAGTTGAACAAAAATATTGGAGTTGACTTCTCTGCGAGAAACATTCTTAATCCAGAATTTAGACGCGTACAAGAGAATGCTTCTGGAGACATTGATGCAATCAATTACAAACGAGGAGTATACCTAAGCTTAGGCGCAACATATACTTTTTAAGTTAACATTAATTCGTAGTAATTAAACAACAGATAAAAATTAGTTCACGCTTAGTTAACACACATTAAACCATTTATAATCAAATTTGTACCAACAATTAAATCAATTAAAAAAATGAAAAAGCCTATTTTAAAATTTTTCAGTCTGGCATTATTATCATTAACATTCGCTACTTTCACAGCATGTGACAGCGATGACAACACCACTGATCAAGATCAAACAGACGGTTCGTTTGTATTAGACCGTAACAACCTAACAGGTGAAATAAAAAGTGGAGAACACATCACATTAACAGACGGAACTTACAAATTAACAGGAAAGTTAATCGTAGGAGACGGAGCTAAATTAACAATCAAAGCTGGAGTAAAAGTTGAAGCAACTGCTTTAGGAGCAAATCAATACGACGCTGTTCGTTATATTGCAGTAGCACAAGGAGGACAAATCTTCGTAGAAGGAACATCTTCAAACCCAGTTATTATGACAGCAGAGCAACACACACCAGGAGCTTGGGGTGGATTGGTTATCTGTGGTAAAGCTCCAATTAATAAAGGAGAAACCGCAACAGCAGAAGTATCCGAACTTACTTATGGCGGGAGTGCTGTAAATGACAATTCAGGTTCTATCAAGTATTTGAGAATAGAGTACTCTGGATATTCATACAACGCAGACAAAGAGTTCAACGGACTTTCTATGTTTGGTGTAGGAAAAGGAACTACTATTGAATACGTACAGATTCATGAAGGTTCAGACGACGGTTTTGAATGGTTTGGCGGAACAGTAGATTCCCGATACTTAATAGTAACAAACTATGCTAACGAAGTAGGAGACGATTTGTTTGACTGGACAGAAGGATGGAACGGAACTGGTGAAAACTGGTTTGGTATCAGAACTAACGACGGTAACAGAGGAATTGAAGCCGACAACAACTCAAATAACCACATGGCTTCGCCGATTTCCAATCCAACAATCAACAACTTAACATTGATTGGTAATGGTGCTGGAGGCGAAAACCAAGCAATCAAACTAAGAGTTGGGACAAAAGCCAAGTTTAATAACGTTGTTTTGAGCAATTGGGGAACTGGTTTTGACATACAACATGACGAAGGCGTAGGCTACGTTTCCAATGGAGAGCTGAAAGCAACACGAGTACGCTTTGACAATATTGACAAAAAATCAACGGGCAAAATGACCGATGACAGTACTGCTGACGTAAGTGGAGTATACACAGAAGATCCTACAGCAACAGGTGCAGGAAACGGAATAAATAAACCGTCATGGGCTGCTGGCTGGACAGTTGGACTCTAACCAATTCATAAACTTTTCATAAATAACCTCTTTTTTTAAAAGAGGTTGTTTTTTTGGTATTGTTTTTGAAATATAATTTATATATTTACATTTCAAAAAATATTGTATATGAAAGAAAAATATCTATATATCTTTTTATTGTTTGTGATTACGGGCTTTTCAGTGCAAGCTCAGAGTACCAAAAATAGCCAAAATAACACAGAAACAGTAAAAACAGAAAACACCTTAGAAACAATTCAGATTTATCCGAATCCAGTGGTTGGTGGAAAAATTTACTTGACAAGTGAGCATAATAATTCAACAAAAAAAATTGAGTTATACGATATGTTAGGTAAAAAAATTATGGAAACCGAAATGAACAGCTATCAAAAAGAGCTGAGCGTAAGCAACCTAAAGGCTGGGGTTTATATCCTTAAAATTAATGATAAAACTAACAGCATCACTCGAAAGATCATTATTAAATAATGAATAATCGTGGAGAAAAACTACGGTTTGTATAAATAAAAAATAAAAGTCGGATTTTTTCCGACTTTTATTTTTTTACGATGTTCATGTTTGAAAATTACCTACTACAACATCTCCTCTTTTCCTAAACGCAATTTACAACAGGAACAACCTTGTTGTCTAACCTTAAGACATTGTTCGATTCGCATCCAACATTAATAAGCTAAAAAAAAATTAGAATTGAACAGCAATTACGTTAAAATAAATCAACAAATATTAAGACTAAACACAAAAATCTATTGTTAATACAAATATTTTTACTATGTTTGTTTCAACACCAAAATAAAACTTAGTTTTTTTGTTGTTTATTAGTTTAGAAACTAAGCACATTAGTTTCAATTTCACCTTCAGGGCAGAAGGTTTTAAAATATAGAAAAACAATTATTTAGAAAAGATATGGAAAAAATTTACACACTAATTGCATTTTCTGTTGCAACACTTGCAACGTATGCGCAGACAAACCTCCCTGTTTACGAGCCTTTTGATTATACAGCAGGCGAATATTTACATCAACAACAGGGATACACTAGCTTTAATACTGGAGACAGTATCGCGATTGTCGCCGGAAATTTACATTATGCCGACCTTCCAAATTCTATTGGCAATAAAATAAACTTTGCAGGTGCTGGCATGGAAACGCGATTCGATATTGAGACGATCAATACAGACACGCTTTATTATTCCTTTTTAATGAACATCAAAGATGTAACCGTAGCTACAGATGCAAATGGAGGCTATTTTGCAGGATTTGGAGCAAGCAACACATTGTTAGGAAATTCTCTTTGGATTAAAAAAGTCAATGATACGCTTTTTAACTTAGGCGCAGAAGTTAGGACCACAGCTACAGGTGTCACATGGTCGAATGATGACTACAATGTCGGAGAAACCTATTTTATAGTCGGCGCGTATACTTTTGTAGATGGATCTCAAAACGATATCGCTCAACTATGGGTCAATCCAGAATTAGGATTGCCAACACCACCGCAAGCAACAATCACCGATCAATGGTCTTCTAGCAACGATCTGAGCTCTATTGTACATTTCTTTCTAAGAAGAGACAACGCTAGTAAAACACCAGAAATTGAAATAGATGAATTAAGAATCGGAACTTCTTGGACAGACGTTACTCCTACAGTTTCAGCATCCTTGAAAAAAAATGAAATAGATGGGCTACTGTTGTATCCAAATCCTGTCGAAGATATATTAAACATCGATTCAGCAACTGGCTTGGAAAAACAAGTACAAATCTTTGATATGACTGGAAAAAGAGTGTTTAACTCGAGTACTTTTGCACAGATAAACGTTTCAAACTTAAAGAAAGGTATTTACGTAATAAAGATTACAGAAAACAACAAAGTTGCAACTCGCAAATTAATTATTAAATAAAATACCTATTTAAAAGTTATCAAAAAGACTGCCCGATAAGGGCAGTTTTTTCTTCAAATTGTTTTCAAAAAAAACTCTAAAACTCAATTTCAAATAGTTTCTTAGTATCTTTGCATCTTAAACAGGCAATAAAGTGTTTACAGCAGAAGATATTATTTCGATACAAACCACCAAGGAATTTCACAAAATGGCGATGAAAATTTTTCGACACCAGTTTGAACATAATGAAGTGTATCAAAAATACTGTTCTTTGGTTCACCGCACACCTTATAACGTTAAACACCTGAGCGAAATTCCTTTTATTCCTATAGATTTTTTCAAAACTAAAGATATTCTCACTTCACAAGAACCAATAGTTGCAACATTTACTAGCAGTGGAACCACTGGTCAAGTGACAAGCAAACATCATGTGACCGATTTGTCTTTTTACGAATGGAGCTTTCGAAATGCTTTTTCAAGATTTTACGGTTCAATAGAAAACTATGTCGTTTTGGCATTGCTCCCCTCCTATCTTGAACGAGAAGGATCTTCTTTAATCTATATGGTTCAAGATTTTATCGATAGTAGTCAACACCCTGATTCTGGTTTTTATCTGAACGATTATGAACAATTAGTTCAAAAAATCAACCACTTAGAAGCAGAAGGACAAAATATTTTATTGATCGGTGTAAGTTATGCTTTACTTGATTTGGTAGAGCGGTTTGATTTTGATTTAAAAAACACCATTATCATGGAGACCGGTGGAATGAAAGGCCGCAGAAAAGAAATGATTAGAGAAGAATTACATCATATACTTGCCCAAGGGTTTGGCGTCTCTGAGATTCACTCAGAATATGGCATGACGGAATTGCTGTCGCAAGCCTATTCTCTAGGAAACGGTATTTTCGAATGCCCGCCGTGGATGGATATTTATATACGAGATACAGAAGATCCTTTTTCTTTAGTTGATTTTGGGAAAACAGGTGGTATTAATGTAGTTGATTTAGCAAACTACAATTCTTGCTCCTTTATAGCGACACAAGATCTGGGCAGAAAATATGAAAATTTCACATTTGAAGTTTTAGGTAGGTTTGACCATTCAGACATCAGAGGCTGTAATTTAATGGTGGTATAAGTTAAAACCAGTTTTATATCTTAAACTATTTTCAATTTACATTAACTAATACAAATTGTAAGTTTTCAAATCAATAAAAACAATAAACTCCATTCAAATGAATGGAGTTTATTGTTTTTTAATAGAGCAGTACTGTCACTTCTTTTCTATTCAGAAAGAAAATCTAGACAGCAGATCTACATTAAAAGCGCCAGCTTAATAATAATTCACTTTACTTAATTCTTTCTCATCTGCGGGTACTTCTTCCAAGTAGCGCTCCAAACTATCATTCATTTCCTTCATCCAAGGCGTGTGATGGGTGCTTGCCTGAGTATTATCAACCACTGATGTATAAACCTGGTCGCGGTAATTCAGAATATTTTCTTCCTTATCTTTCAACCAACTTTTAAACATTGCAGCAACTTTATCTAAATTAAAAGGAGGATAATCAGTAAATGAAATCAAATCCTTAATATAATCCGTCTGAAAATCTACATGATCGTAACCAGTTTCTGTTTTCGCTTCATAGTCCATCCATTTTTTAATATCTTCATTACGCTCTTCTTTCGATGGTAATTGAATCCTACCCAACATATAATCTCTAGCAAACCAAGCTTGGGTATCAAACATATTAAAAGTATAATATTGGTCTTGCATACCTAAGAAAATCAAACGTTCGTTATGATTGAAAACCACCCCTTTGTACAGATTGTCTGGATATAGACAGTTTTTAGTTTTTAAACGTAAATTGTCTGGTAAAAAAGGAAATTTATGTTGATATCCTGTACACAAAACAACCGCATCGAACTCTTCAGAAGTTCCATCTTTAAAAAATGCCTTGTTGTCTTCGAAATGAGTAACCAATGGTTTTTCTTTAATCCCTTCTGGCCATTTTGAACCAATTGGACTACTTCGATAAGTGATTGTAATCGACGCAGAACCATGTTTATAACACTGAACACCAATATCTTCAGCAGAATAACTACTACCGATCAGCAAAAGTTTCTTGTTAATAAACTGATCTGCTCCACGGAAATCATGAGCGTGCATAACCGCACCTGGAAAATTTTCTATTCCTTTAAAATAAGGCATATTTGGTGTAGAGAAATGTCCAGTACCAACTACTAAATAATCAAAAATCTCTTCAAAAGTTTCATTTTTCACTAAGTCATCAAAAATCACTCGGAATTGTTTTTTGTCTTCCATATAATCAACCCAACGTGCAACGGTGTTGAATTTAATATACTCACGTGCATTACTTTTTTTGATGCGTCCTTGGATATAATCAAACAAAACTTCACGTGGAGGATAGGATGAAATTGGTTGTCCAAAATGTTCGGTAAAACTATAGTCAGAAAACTCTAAACATTCCTTTGGACCGTTTGACCACAAGTATTTATACATACTTCCGTGAATTGGCTCACCGTATTTTCCAACACCTGTTCGCCAAGTATAATTCCACATTCCGCCCCAATTATCTTGTTTTTCGTAACATTTGATTTCTGGAATTGGATTTCCTTTTCGTTGTTCTGATTCAAAAGCTCTTAGCATAGCCAATCCACTGGGTCCAGCCCCAATAACTCCAATTTTAAAATTTGTCATAATAACATATAATATTTATCCTCTTCCAATATTGAATATTGAAAAAAGAAATTAAACTTCAGTGGTTTAAAAAGAATCGAAATTGATTCAAAACAGCATTTATCCAAAAATGCTAATGTGCAGTAAAAACGATGAAATCGAAATTCCATCAAAAAAGGTTTTAAAAACCGTAAGTCACACAAATGTTATGCGAAGATACAAAAATTTAAGTAGACTGGCAAATGAGAACACAATCAGCTAATAATAAGACAAATAGGTTTAATAATTTAAAACTAAATTGAGATTTAATTAAAAGCATCAAAAAAAGAAAGGATGATTTATGTTCTAGTTTATTTTTAGAAGATGATTTAATAATACTTTGGTACAAAATAAGAATACAACAAGGCAATCGCTACTAATAGAATAACTAATCCGAAATAATAATATTTATGGATTTTAAATCTGTTCCACATTGCAAGAAGCAAAAGAAAAGCAGGTAAAAGATACATTACAGCCAATGCGGGCAACCATAAGATTTCAAAAATCGCTCCAAGAAGCGCCCAGCGATATATCTCCGATTAGATAAGCTCCAATCCAATAAGTGAAACAAAAAAAGCTAATAATTAAGAAAACTTTAGCGACCGCTTTGTTGTATGCTAGACTTTTCACTTACTTTTTATGTAATTCTAATTTCTCAGCAAAATAAGCACAAAAATCACGCATCGTATCGCTCATTTTCTGATCGTCGGTTGCTCTTTCAAATGTATCTGCCATCGCAACCAAAGTTTGGTGGAAAAACACTTTCATTTCATCAACAGGCATTTCTTTAGTCCACAAATCGATTCGAAGTGTTTCTTGTACTTTACTGTCCCAAACCGAAAGCAGCATAGCTTTAGATTGCTGATCTTCAACACCTCCGTCTTTTGCAGTCCAACGGATATCTTCTGGCACCTTATTCTCGTCTAATTCAATCTGAATTAAAATTTCTGATTTATGATTCTTTGTCATTATTTTTTTGGTTTATATTTTGATTGTTCAAAAATAGTACTGTCATCTTGCAGTAGCATTTCTTGCAAAGTTACGCTATTATTTTCCATATACGAACGAACAATTTGCCAACCTACAAATACCCCTACACTACCAGGAGATTCTTGATCTAATTCCAAGTAGAATTTAGAAAAAGGAGCACGTTGAATAAATCGAGCTACTAATTTCACGTCATTATCGAACAAATATTTACCTTCAACAAAATACTTCCAAACCTGAGCTTCATTAGCTTTCACCCAATCCAACTGTTCCTGAGTGTATCCCATCAACAAGTTTTCAGAAGCTTTTGGCAACAACAACTCTTTGGCATACATAATTTTTCCCCAATAGACCATTTGAGACACAAAAGAGCGGTCTTGAGGTGTAATGGTTCTTTGTGCCGCAAAATGTTCAGCCAGATCGACTACTATCCGTTCTTTTTCGAAATCAGTTAGCAAATAGGCGTCGAAGTCAGTATAGAATTTGTGATCTTTACCTAAGTAAGTATCTAAGGAAATCAATGCCAAGGTATCAGCATAAATAGCGCGATTCATTACATCAACTTCAGAAATTAAAGTAACAACTCTTCCTGGATTTTCATTCGGAAAATAATACTTGATATGTTGAAATAACAACTTCAGTTCTTTTTCTAGTTCGGTTAAATCTGAAAACTGTTTTTGTGTTTCCGCATAAATTTCCTGGAAAAGCGTATCGTTTCTTTTTTGAAACCATACCGAATCAGTTGCTCCTGTATTCAATAAAAATGGGTACTTTTGTCTCAGTACTTGAAAGTTTTGTGGAGCGGTTTCTACAAACTCTTGATCAAAACGTTGAAGATTAACTTCCATAGGGATATTTATAACATCGCTGTTCACAGAACTTTTTTTAGCACATGAAGTCAAAATCAAAAAAGAAACCAATAAAAAAAACTTATTTTTCATCATTAAAACTGTAGATTTTTTTACTTTTAAAACACAAATATAACGAATCAAAGATTGCTATGGAACATAAAAAATTAAATTCTGAGAAAATCGTCCAACACATCGTGAATTGGTTGGAAAACTACACTAAAACAGCTCACGTAAAAGGCTTTGTACTTGGTATATCTGGAGGTATTGACTCTGCCTTAGTTTCTACTTTATGTGCCAAAACGGGCTTGCCGACTTTATGTGTAGAAATGCCGATTCATCAAGCAGAAAGTCAGATTTCTAGAGCAAAAGAACACATTGCTTTTTTAAAAGAAAACTTCTCGAATGTAAGTAGTGTTACTGCAGATTTAACCACAACCTTTGATTTGTTGAGTAAAGAATTACCGACAACAGACAACGAGGTTTTAATGAATTTAACCTTGGCCAATACTCGAGCACGTTTAAGAATGACTACACTTTATTATTTTGCTGGCATTCATGGTTTTTTGGTTGCAGGCACAGGAAATAAGGTAGAGGATTTTGGTGTTGGTTTTTTCACAAAATACGGTGATGGCGGTGTTGATATAAGTCCAATTGCAGATTTAATGAAGTCAGAAGTTCGAACTTTAGCATCTTATTTGGGAATTACACAAAATATTATTCAGGCAAAACCAACTGATGGTTTGTTTGGTGATGATCGTTCAGACGAAGATCAATTAGGCGCAAACTATGATGAGTTAGAAGCAGCGATGATTGCAGATGATGAAGGTAAAACTGAAGCTGATTTTACTGGAAGAGCTTTAGAAGTTTTTAAAATTTACAAACGTTTAAACACGATCAATCAACATAAAATGGTTCCAATTCCAGTTTGTGAAATTCCTGATGAAGTTCGTTTTTAAATTAAAGCCATCAAAAAACACCCAAAATAATTTTCACAACGTTATTGTTTATTGAGGTAATTCGGCCATTAGTCTTTTATCTGAGTATTTTTTGGGTGGAAACCGTAATGTAGTTTTAATTAAAGCGCGGCAATACTCTTCCCAATTGGGCAGAAAGCGTATGTTTTAATTTATTATATTCTACTATCTCGTACAACAAATCTCTGGAGTTCTCAGGATTGTCATGCAAATCTTTTTTATAATTTTCGATTAACTCAAAAATCAAATAGGATCTTAAAGTCAAAATTGTTTCACTTACATACTGACCCACTGTCGCCTCTTTTCCTTTAACAAGAATGTTTTGTTTTTCCCAATTATGTAATTCATAACGCTCATCTTCCATGATGATTGAGGTGATTTCGTCTGCCAATTCTGGCTTTACTTGTTTAAGATATTCTTCTAAACTCCAAAATTCATTCTGGTGATAAAACGAAAGGATGTCTTTAAAAATCGCCTGAAAGGTTTCATTACTCATCACGACTTCATCGTCTTGCAAACTTAAAAACACCTGATCAAAAACTTTGCGTTTCACTCGTTTCTTTTCTGTAATAACTTTTTCTTCTTCAACTTTAAGTTCAAAGTCGTCAAACGGCTCTTCGTAATTACCATAAATCAAAAGCTGTTCAATAATTTTCCGCTCCAAATGATAAAGTACATCTACTTTCTTTGTTTGTTCTGTAGGTTTTACAACTTCCATTTTGCGTTCCTGCATGAACTTTTTGTTAGCCTCTTGCAATTCTTTTTTTCCAATCTGAGCTAAAGTACTAAATAAAACTTCTTCAGATATTCCCATAATCACAGCACATTCTTGCACGTAAACCTCACGTTGAATCGGATGTGGCACTTTAGAAATAGACTGTACAATATTTCGAATTACTTCCGCTCTTTTAATCGGATCGTTTTCAGCTTCTTTCATCAAAAGATTAGCTTTAAATCGAATAAAATCGGTAGCATTTTCTTTTAAATACGCAAGTAATTCATCGATAGGCGTTTTTCGAGCAAAACTATCTGGATCTTCTCCATTTGGAAAAGTACAAACACGTACATTCATTCCGGCTTCCAAAATCAGATCAATGCCTCGCAAAGAAGCTCTCATTCCGGCTTCATCACCGTCGAATAAAACAGTGATATTTTGAGTCAATCGGTTAATCAGTCGAATTTGATCGGGTGTTAAAGCAGTTCCAGACGAAGCTACCACGTTTTTTACACCAGCTTGATACATCTGAATTACGTCGGTATATCCTTCCACTAGAAAACAATTATCTTTGGAAGCGATTTCTTGTTTCGCATGATAGATTCCGTATAAAACTTTACTCTTGTGGTAAATATCACTTTCTGGAGAATTGAGGTATTTTGCTGCTTTTTTATCATTGGTTAAAATTCGGCCTCCAAAGCCCAAAACACGCCCCGACATACTTTGAATAGGAAACATCACACGCCCTTTAAAGCGGTCGAAAGTTTTATCTTCTTTAACAATGGTTAATCCGGTTTTCTCTAAAAATTCCAATTGATATCCTTTTGCTAGCGCTTCTGTAGTAAAAGCATTCCATTGATCTGGAGAATAGCCCAACTGAAATGTTTTGATAGTTTCTTCTGTGAAACCTCTTTCTTTGAAGTAAGAATGCCCAATGGCCAAGCCTTCATCGGTTTTCAACAAGGTATCGTGAAAGTATTTTTTAGCGAATTCAGACACTACAAACAAACTTTCGCGATCTTTCATTGCATTTTTTTCCTCGTCGGATTGTTCGGTTTCTTCAATTTCTATCTGGTATTTGTTGGCGAGATACCGCAGCGCTTCTGGATACGTAAAATGTTCGTGCTCCATTAAAAAACTAACCGCATTTCCACCTTTTCCAGACGAGAAATCTTTCCATATCTGTTTAGCGGGCGACACCATAAAAGACGGCGTTTTTTCGTTTACAAACGGACTTAAACCTTTATAATTACTGCCTGCTTTTTTCAACTGCACAAAATCGCCAATGACCTCCTCTACTCGAGCAGCTTCGAAAATAGCATCTATCGTTTGCTTTGTAATCATTTTTTAAGTCAAATAATGGAAAACTCAAAGATACTTCTTATCTTCAAAAGTAAAAAGAACAATGACACATTTAGTGATAAAAAGAACTTACGATCCTATCCACTCAACAGACGGTTATCGGATTTTGGTTGACCGCATATGGCCTAGAGGTGTTTCAAAAAAAGCGGCACAGATTGATGAATGGAACAAGATAGTAGCTCCATCTACAGCATTGCGAAAATGGTTTAACCATGAGCCAGAAAAATGGCAAGAGTTCACAATTCAATATATAAATGAATTGAAAGTCAACAACACAGCTGCAATGTTTTGGGAAGCACATAAAGAAAAAGAAAAAATTACTCTTGTCTATGCTGCCAAAGACAAAGAGCATAGCCATCCGCTGATATTGATGGAGTATTTAAAAACGTTTTTAGAAAAGGAGTACAAACCGAAAAACTAAAGAAATTCTGAAGTAAGAAAAAAGCCGCAAGATTTCTTTACAAACATCTATACGGCGCTTCTCTTTTTAAATTCTAAAAAATTTTATTCAAATAAATTGAAATTATATCCCACAACTACTTTCGTGTTGCTGCGTAACTATTGGCAAATTGGTATTTTTGATTTGTCCAAAACCTCCTATTACATCAATCATGTTGTGAAAACCGCGTGCTTTTAATATCGAAGCAGCGATCATTGAGCGATAACCACCTGCACAATGTAAATAAGTGGTTTCTTTGGCTGGAAAATCATTTATGTATTCGTTGATAAAATCCAATGGTAAATTGGGAACACTTTCTATATGAGCTGAATTGAACTCTGCCGGTTTTCTTACATCGATCACAGATTTCACTCCGTTGTTCATTAAACTTTCTAATTCATCCGCTGTAATTCTTTCAATACTATCGGTTTCAAAACCCGACTCTTCCCACGAAGACATTCCACCTTTCAAATAACCCAAAGTATTATCATATCCCACACGAGCTAAACGTGTTATAGTTTCCTCTTCACGTCCTTCTGGAGTAACTAAAATAATTGGTTGGTTGATATCTGTAATCAATGCGCCAACCCAAGGAGCAAATCCTCCGTCGATACCAATAAAAATAGATCCTGGAATATGTGATTTCCCAAAACTATTGGCATCACGTACATCCAAAATCAATGCTTCACTAGCAATTTGTTTGAATTCAACAGGAGTAAATGATTTATTTTTTTCGATAACTTGCTCGACATTTTGATAACCTTCTTTGTTTAGACGCACGTTTTCCATAAAATAAGCGGGTGGTGGCAACAATCCATCAGTTAATTCTTTTACAAATTCATCTACGGTCATATCGGAACGTAAAGCATAATTCGTACGTTTCTGTTCACCCAAGGTTCCAACGGTTTCTTTACTTAAATTTTTTCCACAAGCCGAACCTGCACCGTGAGCTGGATAAACAATTACATCATCTGCTAAAGGCATGATTTTATTGCGTAAACTATGAAAAAGGGTTGTCGCTAACTCTTCTTGCGTCATATTTGTGGCTTTTTGAGCCAAATCTGGTCGGCCAACATCGCCTAAAAATAAAGTATCACCACTAAAAATAGCGTAATCTTTTCCGTTTTCATCACGCAATAAATAAGTTGTACTTTCCATGGTATGTCCAGGAGTGTGAAGCGCTACTATTGTTACATTTCCTACCTTAAACTGCTCTCCATCGACAGCAATATGAGAATCAAAAGCTGGCTGAGCCTCTGGTCCGAAAACAATCGGAGCTCCGGTTTTCTCTGAAAGAGTTAAGTGTCCACTTACAAAATCGGCATGAAAATGGGTTTCAAAAATAAATTTAATTTTCGCATTGTCTGCCGCTGCTCTATCAATATATTGTTGTACTTCTCTTATCGGATCAATAATTGCTGCCTCACCATTACTTTCAATATAGTAAGCACCTTGAGCAAGACATCCAGTATAAATTTGTTCTATTTTCATCTTTACAATAATAATTTTCAAAAATACAAAATAAAATCGATTAAAAAACTTAACCTACTTTAGTTAATAGCCAATAATCTCTTTACTAAGAATATACAAAGACATTGTTAGTATAAACCATCCAAATATTTTACGTAAATTTCCATCTATAATCCGTTTTGATAGTCTTATTCCTACAAACAGACCAAAAATAGAAATAACTGTAAAAGACAAAATCAACGCCCAATCTATTTTTTGATAGCTTAAATCTCCTAAAAACCCAGAAAGCGACTGAATCGCAACTATTGTCAATGAGGTTCCTACTGCTTTTCGCATGGGAAGGTTCGCAAAAAACAATAAAGCCGGCACAATCAAAAAACCGCCACCTGCACCGACTAAACCTGATAACATTCCTATTAAAACACCTTGAAAAATTAAAGGAACTGCTGCTGCAGTTACCGCTTCTTTTCCTACAACTTTCTGCCTAGGTTTCTTAATCATTCTTGAAGCAGCTGCAAACATAACAACTGCAAAAAGCACCATGATAAAAGTAGATTTTGGAATTGTAAAATCATTTTTTAGTACGAATGCATCTGGAAGCAACGGTACCAAAGTCGAGCGTGTAAAAAAAACTGAAATCAGAGAAGGGATACCGAAAAGTGCTACTATTTTAAAGTTGACATTTTGGTCTAGAGAATGACGAATACTTCCAACAAAAGCAGTACTTCCCACAATAAAAAGCGAATAGGCAGTAGCTGTGATAGGATTTAAACCAACCACATAAACTAAAATTGGCACGGTCAAAATCGACCCACCACTACCAATAAGACCTAACGTAACTCCTATAAAAAGCGCTAGTATAAGTCCGATAATGGTAGAAATGTCAAACATGTTAATTCAATTCGTCCTTCAAAGATACTATTTTCGTTTGTTTTTTGGGTTGGATTATAAAAAATCTTAGCTCTAATATCTTGCTGCTTAATAAACTTATCTATACATATGAAGACGTTCTCCTGTGTGTAATTTAAAAAGAGAACTTCAGCATTTTTTCTTTATTTCAAGTCATAAAGCTAGAAACGAATCGGTTATTTAATCACCTTCTATTAAGCAAAAAAACATATATCTTTATTATCTTTGATTTGAATTTAATTTTTTTTCATGACAATAAATGTAGCAGCATTGGAACAAGTACTCCATGCAAATTATTTTGGAAACGATGTGGAATTTGAGCTACAAGACGTGTCGATTGACAGTCGTTCGTTGAAAAACACCCATGGTGTCCTATTCTTTGCCATCAAAGGGAAATTTCACGATGCGCATACTTATATCCCCGAGCTGATAAAAAGAGGAGTTCGCCATTTTGTAGTACAATACGTTCCTGAAGGTATTCAAGACAAAGCTCATTTTTTTGTTGTTGAAAATGTTTTAAAAGCTTTTCAAGAATTTGCAGCTTATTATCGTACTCTTTTTAACATTCCCGTGATTGGTATTACAGGAAGTAATGGAAAAACTATTGTAAAAGAATGGCTCAATTTCTTATTGTCGGACAACTACGACATAATCAAAAGTCCAAAAAGTTATAATTCACAAGTAGGTGTCCCAATTTCTGTAATTGGTATTAATGAAAAACATAATTTGGGAATATTTGAAGCGGGCATCTCAACCCGAAACGAGATGGAAGTTTTAGGTAAAATCATCAAACCAAGTTTTGGAATTGTTACCAATATTGGTTCGGCACATGATGAAGGTTTTATTTCAAGGTCTGAAAAAACTGCTGAAAAACTATTATTATTCACATCCGCTGAAACCGTTTTAATTCCCAATGATAAAGAAATCATCAGTCAATTAAAAGATAAAAAACATCTTGTTTATGGCTTTGATCCAACTTGTGATTTTTATTTTGAAACTTCCGATAACACTACTTTTAAAGTACATTATAATCAGAAATCGTTTCTGGTAAACTATCCTTTTTCTGATAAAGCTTCTGTCAACAACATTTCGACTTGTATTGCTACCCTACTTTATTTCGAAATTGATACGGAACTCATTCAGCAAAAAATTCCTCAATTGCCTTCCATTAATATGCGTCTGCAATTAAAAAACGGAATTAACAATTGTGCTTTAATCGACGACAGCTACGCATCGGACTATCAATCTCTTAAGATAGCTTTTGATGTTTTAGAGCAACAAAAAACACATCAATTCAAAACTGTCATTTTATCAGACATTCTTCAAAGTGGCTTTGCGGATGAAGTTCTGTACGATAAAATTTCTCAATTGATTCACCAAAATGGCATTGACAAAATAATCGGTATCGGACCTACAATTTCCAAATATTTACCCAAATACCTTTCGGGTACATTCTTTGAAACAACCGACGAGTTTTTAGAACATTACAACTTAGCTTCATTTGTAGATGAATCCATCTTAATCAAAGGATCAAGGATTTTTTCTTTTGAAAGAATCGTAGAAGAGTTGGAAGAAAAAACCCACGAAACTGTTTTGGAAATCAACTTAGATCATATCACCCACAATTTCAATTTCTACCGTTCACAAATCGATGTTTCTACTAAGATGATGGTCATGTTGAAAGCTTTTGGATACGGAAATGGCTCGTACGAAATTGCAAAACAACTTCAGCATTTAAAAGTAGATTATTTAGGCGTTGCATTTGCCGACGAAGGTGTAAGACTTCGAAAATCGGGCATTCAGACACCGATTGTAGTCATGAATCCAGAAAAAAGTGCATTTAGTTCTATGGTGCATTATCGTTTGCAACCAGAGATTTTTTCATTATCTGAATTGAAAAGCTTTGCAGAATGCTTGCATCTATCTGATCTTAAAAACTATCCGATACATTTAAAACTCAACACCGGCATGAATCGATTGGGTTTTGTTGAAAAAGATTTTGATGATCTTATTGATTTTTTACATCAACACAATGAAGTCAAGGTTGCTTCTATTTTTTCACATTTAGCAACAAGTGATATGCCCGAAATGAAAGAATTTACAGAAAAGCAACTCCTTCAATTCGACCATTGGTCAAAAAAAATAATTGCTTCGTTGGGCTATCAACCAATACTTCACATATTGAACACCTCTGGAATTTACAATTACTCTGAATACCAATATGATATGGTTCGATTAGGTATCGGCTTGTATGGTGTTGCTAATTCAGATGAAGAAAGTAAAAAGCTACTAAATGTTTCAAAACTTAAAAGCATTGTGCTTCAAATAAACGAAGTAGACAAAGGAGCAGCCGTAGGATACGGTAGAACATTTATTGCAGAAAAAGCAACTAAAACAGCTACGATTCCCATCGGATATGCAGACGGGATTAGAAGAAGTTATGGAAATGGAATTGGCAAAGTACATATAAAAGGAAAAAACTATCCAATTATTGGTTCGATTTGTATGGATATGTTGATGATTGATATAGGAAACGGCGCTATTTATGAAGGCGACGAAGTAGAACTATTCGGTGAAAATATTTCAATTCAAGAAATTGCACAAAGATGGAATACAATCCCTTATGAAGTAATGACGTCAATAGCACAACGTGTCAAAAGAATCTTTTACAAGGAGTAGGTTTGGAAAACATTTTTTATTTTGCTTTTTTTTGTTCATGCAATTATTTGCTTATCTTTGTTTTTATAAATTTTAAAAAATTGGACTTATGGGATTTATGTCAGAGTTTAAAGAGTTTGCGGTTAAAGGAAATGTGATGGATCTTGCAGTAGGTGTTATCATAGGAGGCGCATTCGGAAAGATCATCGATAGTGTGGTAAAAGATTTAATTATGCCACTTGTATCTGCAGTCATCGGCTCTCCTGATTTCACTAATATGTATGTTGTTTTGAAAGATCCAACATCTGGAATTACTCAGGGAATGGCACTTGCTGACGCACAAGCTGTTGAAAATGCAGTGATTTTTGCTTATGGAAACTTCATTACTGTTGCCATCAACTTTTTATTATTGGCATTTGCTGTCTTCTTATTGGTTAAATTCATTAATAAATTAAAAAGACAGGAAGAGGTAGCTCCTGCTCCTGAAGCTCCTGCTGGACCTACACAAGAGGAGTTGTTATCTGAAATCCGTGATTTACTAAAGAAGCAATAGCCCAACACTTTTTTTTTGGCTTAAAACATAAACACCCCTTTCAAGTTCGAAAGGGGTGTTCTTTTTGCCATGGTTCAACTCACAAAGTTTGAAGCTCTATCCTCAATTATTTAAAACAAACTAAAAGGCAAACCTTCATTGATTGCACAAGTTTATTTGGCAACCCCACAATTCGCTTTCCAGCAAAAAGAGAATCTACAAATGTCTTAAAAGACAAAAGCTGCTTTCTAAACAAATAGAAAGCAGCTTTTTATTATTTAAAAAACACTCATTACAATGTTTTTCTAACTTCCACTTCTTGGAAAGCCTCGATGATATCTAATTCTTTGATATCGTTATAATTCTTGATTTGGATACCACAATCATAGCCTTTAGAAACCTCTTTAACATCATCTTTAAAACGTTTCAAAGCAGTTAACTCTCCGGTATGAATCACAACACCTTCACGTATGATACGGATTCTAGAATTTCTAAAGATTTTTCCTTCAGTAACCATACATCCTGCAATTGTTCCGACTTTTGAAATCTTAAACAACTCACGGATTTCTGCTGCTCCAGTAATTTCTTCTTTCAATTCAGGTGAAAGCATTCCTTCCATTGCATCTTTAACGTCATCGATTGCATCATAAATAATAGAGTAGTTTCTGATATCGATTTCTTCTTTTTCTGCAATTGCTTTAGCTGTTGCCATTGGGCGAACGTTAAATCCGATAATAATTGCATCGGAAGCAGAGGCTAACAATACGTCAGATTCTGTAATCGCTCCCACTCCTTTATGTATAATATTAACTTGAATTTCTTCAGTTGACAATTTAGAGAAAGAGTCAGAAAGTGCTTCTACAGAACCATCAACGTCTCCTTTTAAGATGATGTTCAGTTCTTTAAAGTCACCTAGAGCAATACGTCTTCCGATTTCGGCTAGAGTAATATGACGCTGAGCACGAACTGATTGTTCACGAATTAATTGTGTACGCTTCGTAGCGATTTGTTTTGCTTCGCGTTCGTCATCAAAAACGTTGAATTTATCACCCGCCGTTGGCGCCCCATCCAATCCTAAAAGTGAAATTGGACGTGAAGGACCTGCCTCAGTAACAGGATTACCGCGTTCGTCAAACATGGCTTTAACCTTACCATGGTTCTTACCGGCCAACATATAATCTCCAATTTTCAAAGTTCCGCTCTGTACCAACACAGTTGTTACATATCCTCTACCTTTATCTAATGAAGCTTCAATAACTGTTCCTACTGCCATCTTTTTAGGATTGGCTTTCAACTCTAACATCTCGGCTTCAAGCAATACTTTTTCTAAAAGCTCTGGCATTCCTTGACCAAATTTTGCAGAAATATCTTGAGATTGGAAAGTTCCTCCCCATTCTTCAACCAAGTAATTCATAGCTGCAAGTTTTTCCTTAATTTTATCAGGATTTGCTGTTGGTTTATCTACTTTATTGATTGCAAAAATGATTGGTACTCCAGCTGCTTGAGCGTGTGAAATAGCTTCTTTTGTTTGTGGCATGATATCGTCGTCGGCTGCAACCACAATAATCACAATATCTGTTAGTTGGGTACCCCTTGCACGCATCGCTGTAAACGCCTCGTGACCAGGAGTATCTAAAAACGTGATTTTTTGTCCACTTTCTAAAGTCACTCCATAAGCACCGATATGCTGTGTAATTCCTCCTGATTCTCCAGCAATTACGTTCGCTTTACGCACATAATCCAACAATGAAGTTTTACCGTGATCCACGTGTCCCATTACTGTAACGATTGGTGCGCGATGAATCAAATCTTCTGGATTATCCACTTCTTCAACGATCGAGTCTTCAATATCTGCAGTCGTAAATTGTACTTCGTAACCAAATTCATCAGCTACGATTGTCAATGTTTCAGCATCTAAACGCTGATTCATCGTTACCATGATTCCCAACGACATACAAGTTCCAATTACTTGAGTAATTGGCACGTTCATCATCGTTGCGATCTCACCCACAGTTACAAACTCGGTAACTTTCAATACTTTGTTCGTTTCTTCTGCACGTGCTTCTTCTTCTTTCTTTCTATGAAGTTCACGCTTGTCTTTACGATATTTTGAAGCTTTTGATCTGTTTTGTCTTCCTTGTAAACGCTCTAAAGTTTCTTTAATTTGTCTTGAAACTTCTTCTTCTGTTGGCTCTACTTTAGCAACAGGCTGTTTTTTATTGAAATTTCTTCCACCGCCTCTTGCTCCGGCATTAGCACCACCTCTGGCACCACCTTGTTGACCACCAGTTCTGTTACCGCGATTTCCAGGCTGCTGTGTATTCTTTGCGTCTTGATTTCCTTGACCAGTAGTAGCAGGTCCATCGGTTTTTACAATACGTTTACGTCGGTTTCTATTAGATGAAGTTCCGTTTGCCGATTTGGCTGCGGGCTTTTTATCTTCTTTTTTCTTTTTAGGCTTGTTAAATTGAGACAAATCGATTGTCTGACCAGTAAAAGTTGTTCCAGACAGCTTTTGATATTGAGTTTCAATTTTTTGGGGTTCAGCTTGATCTGAATCAACTGTAGCATCAGTTTTAGCTTCTTCTTTTTTGACCTCCTTATCAGCTGTTTCTTTAGCCTTTTGTTTCTCCTCAGCAGCCGCTGATTCTACTTGCTGCTCTTTCGAAACATCATTAGCTGGTTTCTTTTCTGTTTCTTTCACCGGTTTCTTTTTGGATTCTACAGTCCTTTTTACCGGTTTCGGCTCCACCTTTTTAGGTGCTTCTTTAGCCGCTTCTTCAGGTGCTTCAACCGTATTCTTTACTTGTGTTTCTTCTTCTTTTGACACATTTGTATCCTTAGGATCTGTCAGAGTGTTATTAGTTTCAACAGCAGGTTTGTTAGTGGCATCTAAGTCAATTTTCCCAACGGTCTTAAGAGTAGGAACTTCCGCTTTGGCTTTAATGACTTGCTTTTTGGCGCGCTCCTCTTCATCTTTTCTCTTCTTTTCTTGTTCCTCGCGTTTTACTTTCTCTTCCTCTTCGCGCTTGCGTCTCTCTTCTTTTTCACGTTCTAAACGCAAAATTTCTTTTTCTTTTCTCTTTTCTTCGCTTACTTCAATTGATGCTTCCTTTTTCCCTTTATCGGCAGAGAACTGTTTGTTCAAAGCAGCGTGTTCTTCGCCCGAAATCTTTGCATTGGGAGAAGCTTCAATTTCAAAACCTTTGGTTTTTAAAAATTCCACAGCTCTGTCGAGAGAAATATTCAATTCCCTTAAAACTCTGTTTATTCTTATTACTCTTTTATCAGACATATGATCCTTTTACTAATATATATTGTGTGTCGTTGTGTTGTTTAACCTTGAATTTATTTTAAAAAAACAATACTCTTTTTTCTACTACTAATAACTTGTCAAATATAAACAAATTCTTAGTCATCGAACTCATCTCGCAAAATTCTTAACACCTCTTCTACTGTTTCGTTTTCCAAATCGGTTCTTCTCACAAGCTCATCAACTGTATGTTTCAACACACTTTTTGCTGTATCTAAACCAATTTTGATAAATTCGTCGATAACCCATTGATCGATTTCATCAGAGAATTCTTTTAATTCCACATCGTCTTCTTCCAACGTTTGTGCTCCGTCTCTAATCACATCAATCTCATAACCAGTCAACCAACCTGCAAGTTTAATATTTTGTCCGCCTTTTCCGATTGCTTTTGAAACCTCATCGACATCCAAATATACGTTTGCTTTTTTTGTTTCAGGATTAATTGAAACGTTGTTCACTTTTGCAGGACTCAAAGCTCGTTGAATGTATAATTCTGGATTATTTGTGTAATTGATTACGTCGATATTTTCGTTCCCTAACTCTCTTACAATTCCATGAATTCGAGAACCTTTAATTCCGACACAAGCTCCTACCGCGTCGATATTTTCATTATAGCTATCTACTGAAACTTTTGCTTTTTCACCAGGAATTCTTACTACTTTATGAATAGTAATAATTCCGTCTGCGATTTCAGGAATTTCTTGTTCAAACAAACGCTCAAGGAACAAATTAGATGTTCTACTCATAATGATTTGAGGTTTGTTTCCTTTCAATTCCACACTTTCTATAATACCTTTAACCGTTTCTCCCTTTTTAAAATAATCTGATGGGATTTGTTTCTCTTTAGGTAAAATGATTTCCTTATTATTTTCATCAATCAAAATTACAGCTTTTGGACGCACGTGGCTTACTTCGGCAGAATAAACTTCGTTTACCATATCTTTAAATTGTTTGTAAAGATTGGTACTGTCGTGCTCTTGAATTTTAGTAATAAGGTTTTGACGTAATGCTAAAATTGCACGACGTCCTAATTGAACCAATTTCACTTCTTCAGACACATCTTCACCTACTTCGAAATCGGGTTCTATTTTGCGGGCATCACTCAACGAGATTTCAGAGTTATCATCCTCAACCTCACCATCGTCTACCACTATTCGGTTTCTCCAAATTTCCATATCTCCTTTATCTGGATTGATAATAATAGAGAAATTGTCGTCTGAACCAAATTTTTTCTTCAATGCATTCCTAAAAACATCTTCCAAAATCGCCATTAAGGTGACTCTGTCTATATGTTTGTAATCTTTAAATTCGTAAAACGAATCAACTAATGCAATATTATCCATGAAATGTATTATTTTTAAAACGATATAACTACTACTGCTTTTTTGATACTAATGTACGGAACTTCTTTTGTTTTTACAACAGTTTCCTTCCCTTTTCCGATTTTTTTCGGTTCTCGTGTTTTCCATTCCAACACTATTTTCTCCTCATCGGCATTGGTTAGAGTTGCCTCTATTTTTTCTTCTTCAGTGGTAACTTCTAGATTTCTACCAATGTTTTTACGGTACTGTCTCGGAAATTTTAACGGTTCAGTAGCTCCTGCTGAAGCCACTTCCAATGAAAAATCCTGTTCTTCACGGTCTAGATTGTGCTCAATACTTCGACTCACATCTATACAATCCTTCAAACTCACCCCGTTATCACCGTCTATAATAACGGAAATCTTATAATCGGGCGAAATACTAAAATCAATCAGAAACAGCTCTGGATGCTGTGCCAGCCCTTGCTCTAACAGACTTTTTACTTTGTTGTTAAAATCCATATTCTGTATAAAAAGAGGGGACAAACAGTCCCCTCATTATTTAGTTCAACATTAAATAACTTTGCAAATATACAATTTTTATTTTAAATAGTATTATTTTTGGCAAATTATCAATTTAATATCTATATTTATAGTTTGAACAAAATAGTGAAATAACCACATAAATTTTTAAACAATGAAAAAAATCTTAGTCCCTACTGATTTTTCCGAACAAGCTTTTAATGCCTTGAAAGCTGCCGCAAGTATTGCAAGAAAATCTAATGCTGAAATCATCCTTTTACATATCATCGACTTGCCACAAGAAGCTATGGACAAAGTAAATCCTGGCTATGAAGTTCCAGAGATCATTTTCTTTAAAAACCATGCAGAAGCTCGTTTAACAGAGACTTCTTACTCACCAATACTACAAGGACTTACTGTTTCTCAGGTATTAAAATTAGGAAGAACTTTTAGCGTAGTTACTGAAGTTGCTAATTCAAACAATGTGGATCTTATTGTAATGGGGTCGCATGGAGCTAGTGGATTTAAAGAATTTTTTGTTGGTTCAAATACCGAAAAAGTAATCAGATCGTCTGAAATACCTGTTTTAGCAATAAAAGGCAATGATTCTGAAATAAAATTTGACAAAGTGGTTGTTGCTAATGATTTTACTGAAGACGTGAAAGAAAGTTTCCAAAAAATCATTAACTTTTTAAGAGCAAACGGCGGCACTCCACACTTTTTGTTGGTAAATACGCCCAACAACTTCAAATCCACACATGTGGCAGAGGAACTAGCACGTAATTTCTTAAATCAATTCGAGTTGGAGAACTATGATTTTTCAATCTACAACGACACAGATGTAGAAAAAGGTATTTTGAATTTTGCTGAACGAATCAATGCTGATTTAATTGCAATGGGTACACATGGAAGAAAAGGATTTGCGCGTTTCCTAAACGGAAGTGTAAGCGAAGATTTGATGAATCACTCCCCAAAATCAATTATTACTTTTAAATTATAACAAAAAAGAAGCCGTCTCAATATTGAGACGGCTTTTTCTATTACTTATCTTTATACTATTTTATTTTCTGCAACCAATTGCGCATAGAAACTTCCTCATTGATGATGTTTCTCAATTCTGAGATTGCTACGCGATCTTGTTTCATAGTATCGCGATGACGTATGGTTACGGTTTTATCTTCTAATGTTTGATGATCTACTGTGATACAAAACGGAGTTCCCAGCGCATCTTGGCGACGGTAACGACGTCCAACAGCATCTTTTTCATCATATGCTACATTGAAATCCCATTTTAACTCTTCAATAATTTCTCGTGCAACTTCTGGCAAACCATCTTTTTTAACAAGTGGCAAAACGGCAGCTTTTGTAGGTGCAAGAACTGAAGGTAATTTTAAAACCGTACGACTAGATCCATCTTCTAGCGTTTCTTCTTGTAACGCTTTCGAGAAAATAGCTAAGAACAATCGATCTAAACCAACCGATGTTTCAACTACGTAAGGCACATAGGATGAATTTGTTTCGTTATCGAAAAACTGTAACTTTTTACCAGAATGCTGTTCGTGAGCTTTCAAATCAAAATCAGTTCTTGAATGAATTCCTTCTAATTCTTTAAACCCAAATGGATAGTTAAACTCAATATCAGTTGCAGCATTAGCATAATGTGCTAATTTTTCATGATCGTGAAAACGATAATTTTCCGCTCCTAAACCTAAAGACAAATGCCAATTTAAACGATGTTCTTTCCAATAATGATAATAGTTCATTTCTTCGCCTGGCTTAACAAAGAATTGCATTTCCATCTGTTCAAATTCACGCATACGGAAAATGAATTGTCTTGCAACAATCTCATTTCTAAACGCCTTTCCGGTTTGTGCAATTCCAAAAGGAATCTTCATACGTCCCGTTTTTTGGACATTTAAGAAATTCACAAAAATCCCTTGAGCTGTTTCAGGTCGCAAATATAAATCCATTGCTGAATCTGCAGAAGCACCAAGTTTTGTACCAAACATTAAATTGAACTGACGTACATCGGTCCAGTTTTTTGAACCAGTATCAGGATCAGCTATTTCTAGTTCTTCGATCAAAGCCTTTACATCTGCTAAATCACCAGAATCTAAACCACGAGCCATACGTTCTAAGATTTCTTTTTTCTTAGCTAAATAGCCTACCACTCTAGGATTGGTTGCAACAAACTCTTCTTCATTAAAAGCATCTCCGAAACGCTTACTTGCTTTTTCAATCTCTTTCTGAGCTTTTTGCCAAAGTTTTTCACAATAATCTTCAATCAAGACGTCTGCTCTGTATCTTTTTTTAGAATCTTTATTATCAATTAACGGATCGTTGAAGGCATCGACGTGACCGGAAGCTTTCCAAGTAGTTGGATGCATAAAAATTGACGCATCAATTCCTACAATGTTATCGTGCATTTGCACCATTGCTTTCCACCAATACTCACGAATGTTGCGTTTAAGCTCCACTCCGTTCTGTGCATAATCATAAACTGCACTCAATCCATCATAAATTTCACTAGACGGAAATATGTATCCGTACTCCTTTGCATGTGAAATTACATTCTTAAAAATATCTTCTTGTTTTGCCATGATGCAAAAATACTAAAAATCTGCAAATCGTATCGCATTTACGAATTTATAAAAATTACGAGCTTCTTTTATTCAGTTTATTCTGAAAAAACATCAATAAACCTGTTCCGAAAGAAACAAAAAACGAAGTGACTACATCAAATTTTGCCAAAAAATATAAGGCAAGAAAAAGTAAGGTAAAACCACTAACAGAAAGTATTAAGTGCTTATAGATGGGCTTCATAATTAAAATGATTTAAAATTAGCACTATTGAAAATTAGAAATGCTATTGAAAACTCAAATATATTTAAAATCGCCATCAAACCAAACTAATCTATTTAAAAAAGCAGCTTGTTGATCTATTTTCAGATTACAACAAGCTCTATTCGAGAAGCTGTAGCAAATTTCATTGTTAAAAAGTCAAATAATGGAATCAGTATTTTATCGATGTTTAGTGTAAAATCACGCCTTCAAAAAAAACTTATCAACAAAGTGGTAAAAAGTGGTAAAAAGTGGATAAATTTATCTAATTTTGTTTTGTTAAATAGCTCAAATAAATAATTGATGCAAGCAATAGTAGGAACATATGAATGTAAAATCGACACCAAAGGAAGGGTGTTGGTACCTGCTGCATTGAAAAAACAGTTGACAGCTATTAGCGACGGATTTGTTCTAAAGCGCTCTGTATATGAGAAATGCATAGAACTTTGGCCTATGAGTGAATGGAATTTAATGATGTCTAAACTCAACGAACTCAATCGTTTTGATCGTAAAGCAGACCGCTTTATACGCAGGTTTATGGCAGGAGTTAAGATGGTAGAAATTGACGATGCAGGCCGATTGCAAATGAACAAAGATTTAATTGAATTTGCCGAAATTTCCAAAGAGGTGGTTTTTTCTTCAAAAATAAACCTAATTGAAATTTGGGATAAAGAATTGTACGAACAAATAGTAAACGAGGACGAAGTTGATTTTGGCGATTTAGCAGAAGAAGTCATGGGGTCGTCTATCAATAATTATGGAGCATAACGAATACCACAATCCGGTTTTATTAACCGAAACAGTTGATGGTCTTAACATAAAGTCCAACGGCGTTTATGTAGACGTAACTTTTGGTGGCGGCGGTCATTCAAAGGAAATCCTCCGCCGATTGGGACCAGACGGAAAGTTATTCGCTTTTGATCAAGACACAGACGCCTTGCAAAACGACTTAAAAGACGATCGTTTTCAATTGATTAATGCAAATTTTAGAGACATTAAACGTTTCTTACGTGTTTATGGTATTAAAGAAGTCGATGGCATTTTAGCAGATCTAGGAGTTTCGTCACATCAGTTTGACGTAGCAGAAAGAGGTTTTTCAACTCGCTTCGATGCCACTCTAGATATGCGAATGAATCAAAGCAGTGTGCTTTCGGCTTATGAAGTAGTCAACGAATATGAAGAGAGTGAATTGGCTCGCATCTTTTTTGATTATGGTGAATTAAAAACTGCCAGAGGAATGGCTGCAGCTATCGTAAACAGCCGCACAAATGCGCCCATAAAAAACACGGAACAACTAAAAGAAGTCTTGTCTAGATTTCTACCTCCACACAGGAGCAATAAAATTTTAGCACAAATTTATCAAGCAATCCGTATAGAAGTTAATCAAGAAATGGATGCCTTAAAAGAGTTTTTAGAACAATCTCTTACAATC
This sequence comes from uncultured Flavobacterium sp., assembly GCA_964397335.1. Taxonomy (GTDB): domain Bacteria; phylum Bacteroidota; class Bacteroidia; order Flavobacteriales; family Flavobacteriaceae; genus Flavobacterium. The sequence goes on along the minus strand of CAYNIM010000007.1, from coordinate 27,384 downwards.
CTGAAGCCTACGGGTCGATTGAGTGTTATTTCGTATCATTCATTAGAAGATCGTTTGGTAAAAAGATTTATGAAAAACGGCATGTTTGAAGGTGAACCCGAACGCGATTTTTTTGGGAGGTTCGAAGTTCCTTTTAAAACCATTGGAAAACATATTGTTCCAACCGAACAAGAAATTGAACAAAACAACAGAGCACGAAGTGCCAAATTAAGAATAGCAGAAAAAAAGTGATATGAGAATAAACAATATAATAAAAGCTAAATTTTTGGTCGAAGGGCAATCATTAAAAAATTGGCTTTTCATTATATATGTGGTTTTTTGGACTTTGGTCTTAATTGCCAACAACCATTTTTATGAAGAGAAAATGATGAAAGCAAAAGATTTGACAGAACAAATCAAAGAATTGCGTTCAGAATTTGTAGATAGAAGATCAGAGTTGATGCAACTACGTATGGAATCAAATGTTGCGCGACAAATGGAACCACTTGGCGTGGCACCCTCATCAGTGCCTCCTAAAAAAATTAAAGTGGTGATTGAAAAAGAGAAAAAATGGTATAAACTATGGGAGTAACAAAGAAAAATGAAAACAACCGAATTTATTTGGTGTTCTTTGGAATGCTTGCCATAGGCATGTTGATTTTTGCAAAATTAACAATCATCCAATTTAAAGAAGGAGAAGAATGGCGAAGCAGAGCAGACAGCTTAACCATCAGAGACGAAATCATCCCTGCCAATAGAGGAAATATCTACTCGGCAGACGGAAGTCTTTTGGCTACCTCTATCCCTAAATACAGTATTTATTTTGATCCTTATTCGCCATCTGATGAAAATTTCGAAAAGTACATCAAACCACTTTCGGATTCTTTGGCAAAGTTTATTCCAAATAAAACTACTGGTCAATATGAATCGTATTTTAGAAGAGCACGTTCCAACAAAAAAAGATATTTACACATCGCTACTCGTCTAAGTTATACACAATACATGAAATTAAAGTCTTTTCCGCTTTTTAACCTTGGAAAATACAAAGGCGGAATGATTGTAAACCAAGTTCATGTACGCGAATATCCTATGGGAGCCATCGCACACAGAACCATTGGTTATGAACGTATAAACGACGATAAAACAATTACCCGAAAAGGAATTGAAGGGGCATTTTCGAACTATTTAGTCGGTAAAGAAGGTAAAAGAAAAGTTCAAAAAATGTCGAAAAACCTTTGGAAACCCATTCATGATGATAATGAAATTGATCCAAAAGATGGTTTTGATGTGATTACAACTATAGACGTTTACATTCAAGATATTGCACATCACGCTCTGTTAAATTCTTTGGAATACTATGAAGCAGATCACGGAACGGTCGTTGTTATGGAAACCGGTTCAGGTCAAATCAAAGCAATTTCAAACTTAGGTAGAATTGGAGATGGCTCATATCATGAAACTGTGAATTATGCTATTTTGGAACGTCACGACCCAGGTTCTACTTTTAAGTTAGCGTCTTATCTTGCTCTTTTGGATGATAACAAGGCAGACACCTCAACAGTTTTTGACACACACGGTGGTATTGTACAGTTTTCCGGAAGACAAGTACGCGATTCAAACCGAAGAGGTTATGGAAAAATTTCTTTAGCTCGCGGTTTTGAAGTTTCGTCGAATACGGTGGTTACACAGGCGGTTCAACAAGCATACAAAGATAATCCAAAAGCGTTTACAGATAAAATGGCAACTTTTGGTTTCAACGATACTTTAGGCATAGACTTAATAGGCGAACCGGCATCCTATTTGCCTGTTCCTGGAGATAAAAACTGGAGTAAAATTGCACTTCCTTGGATGGCATACGGCTATGGAATTTTAGTTACTCCATTGCAAATGTTAACATTATATAATGCAGTAGCTAATAATGGAGAAATGGTTAAACCTCAATTTGTAAAAGAAATAAGAGAGGTTAATCAACCGATAAAGATCTTTGAAAAAGAAGTCTTGAATCCACAGATTGTGCGACCGGAAGTGATTAATAAAATGCAAGAAGTATTAAAAAATGTCATGATCAGTGGAACCGGAAAAAATTTATATTCAGAAGATTTTTCCATGGCCGGAAAAACTGGAACTGCACAAATGAATTACGGAAGAGCACAAGGAAGCATGTATTACGCCTCGTCTTTTGTAGGATATTTTCCTGCAGAAAACCCAAAATATTCTTGTATAGTTGTAATTCATCGTCCAACAAAACACAGCTATTATGGTGGAGATGTTGCTGGACCTGTTTTTAAACGAATAGCACAAAAAATTTTCACAGACGTGCCTTCAATGAGAGAAATCAAACATATTGAAACTCCTTTGGAGCAAGCCGTTCAAAGTTATAAGAATTATTATGCCGAAGTAAATAAAACAAACGATCTAATGCCTAACGTTGTTGGACTTTCTGCTATGGATGCAGTGGCGCTATTAGAAAATATAGGTTTGAAAGTCAAAACAACTGGTTGGGGAAAGGTCGCTAAACAATCAGTTGCTAGCGGTCAAAAAGTTTCAGATAATCAATTAATCGTTTTAGAATTGTCATAAACAGACTTCTAATAAGAAGATAAAACAAGATGAAAAAGTTAAAAGACATATTGTACCGAGTTTCTATCGACGCCGTTCGAGGCAATACCGATATAGATGTAACCGGACTTGCTTTTGATTCTCGAAAAGTTGAACCAGGAATGGTGTTTATCGCACAGAAAGGCACCCAATCCGATGGTCATCAATTTATAGGTCAAGCAATCGCTGCTGGTGCAAAGACCGTGATTTATGAAAACGAACCAATCGATTATGCAGAACATATTACCTATGTTCGAGTTGAAGATGCCGATGAAGCTTTAGCACAAATGGCTTCTAATTATTATGACAATCCTTCGGAAGAGCTCATATTAGTTGGTGTAACAGGAACGAACGGTAAAACAACTATCGCTACTTTATTATATCAACTTTTTACAAAAGCGGGTTTCAAAAGCGGTTTATTATCAACAGTTAAAATTGCTATTGGCGCAGATTTTTTCGCTGCAACTCATACAACTCCAGATTCATTAGCCATCAATAAATATTTGAGAACGATGGTGGATGCAGGCTGTAGTTATTGTTTTATGGAAGTAAGTTCTCATGGAATCGCTCAAAAAAGAACTTCCGCATTGCACTTCAAAGGAGGGGTTTTCACTAACTTGTCTCAAGATCATTTAGATTACCACAAAACCTTTGCAGAATACCGCAATGTAAAAAAAGCATTTTTCGATTCACTCCCAAAAACAGCTTTTGCCATCAGTAATGCAGATGATAAAAACGGAAATTTCATGTTGCAAAATACTGTGGCCAACAAAAAAACTTATAGCATTCAAAATGTTGCAGATGTACATGGAAAAGTACTAGAAAGTCAGTTAAACGGAATGCTATTGCAAATAAACCAACAGGAAGTTTGGGTACAACTAATTGGAAACTTTAATGCATCAAACTTGTTGGCAATTTATGCCACTGCAACCTCATTAGGTTTATCATCAGAAGAAGTTTTAGTTCACATCAGCACTTTAAAAAGTGTTTCTGGTCGTTTTCAATACATCGTTTCCAAAACCAACATCACAGCAATTGTTGATTATGCTCACACGCCAGATGCTTTAGAGAACGTTTTGAAAACCATTGCCGATATCCGAACTAGAAACGAGCAGTTGATTACTGTAGTAGGCTGCGGAGGTAATAGAGATAAAGATAAAAGACCACAAATGGGAAGAATTGCTACCAATGAAAGCGATACAGTTATTTTCACTTCTGATAATCCACGGAATGAAGATCCTTACGAAATCATTGAAGCAATGGAAAAAGGAGTTGAACCTCAAAATAGCAACCGCTTCCTTTCGATAAAAGATCGTCGTCAAGCAATTAAAACAGCTTGTAAATTGGCAAAAAGCGGCGATATTATTCTTATCGCAGGAAAAGGTCACGAAACCTATCAGGAAGTTAAAGGCGTGAAACACCACTTCAATGATATGGAAGAAGTTGTAGCGCATTTAGAACTGTTAGATAAATAACTTGAAACAAGAAAAGTATGTTATTTTACTTATTACAATATTTAGACAATGCCTTTGATTTTCCGGGAGCCGGATTATATCAATACATCACGTTTCGCTCAGGTATGGCGTTCATTCTGTCTTTGCTGATCTCGACACTTTTTGGAAAAAAAATCATCAATTACTTGCGTCGTCAACAAATTGGTGAAACAGTTCGAGAATTAGGATTAGAAGGGCAAAATGAGAAAGCAGGAACTCCAACAATGGGAGGTGTTATTATCATTCTCGCTACTTTGATTCCTGTGTTATTATTAGCAAAATTAGACAACATCTATGTCTTGGTTTTAATCCTGACTACAGTTTGGATGGGAATTATTGGATTTTTAGACGACTATATCAAAGTATTTAAAAAAGACAAAGAAGGTTTAAAAGGAAGGTTTAAAGTTGTAGGACAAATTGGTATAGGAATCATCGTAGGTGCAATATTTTATTTTCATCCAAATATAACCGTTAGAGATACGCCAAGTATTTTATTGGAAACAGGTGCTACAAGTAGATTTGACATCAAATCGACCGCAACGACAATTCCATTTTTTAAGGATAACGAGTTCGATTACGGTCAATTAATTTCTTGGATGGGCGAAGGTTATGAAAACTATATTTGGTTAGTTTTTATTCCAATTGTTATTTTCATTGTAACTGCAGTCTCCAACGGAGCAAATTTAACCGACGGAATCGACGGTTTAGCAGCTGGAACATCGGCAATAACAGTAGTTGCTCTAGGGATTTTTGCTTTTGTTTCAGGGAATTTCATTTTTGCAAACTACCTCAACATCATGTACATACCAAACTCTGGAGAAATGACGGTCTTCATAGCCGCCTTTGTCGGTGCTTTGGTCGGTTTTCTCTGGTACAACGCATATCCAGCTCAGGTTTTCATGGGCGATACCGGAAGTTTAACAATTGGTGGAATCATCGCTGTTTTGGCAATTGCCGTTAGAAAAGAAATGTTGATACCGGTTCTTTGTGGAGTATTTTTAGCTGAAAATCTTTCGGTGATTGTACAAGTGAGTTATTTTAAATACACAAAAAAGAAATATGGCGAAGGACGACGAATATTATTGATGTCACCTTTACATCATCACTTTCAGAAGAAGGGATATCACGAAAGTAAAATCGTAACCCGTTTTTGGATTGTGAGTATTTTCTTAGCAATATTTTGTGTGGTATCATTAAAGCTGAGATAAAATGCGATTAGTGATTTTAGGAGCAGGAGAAAGCGGCGTAGGAACGGCACTCTTGGGGAAACAAAAAGGATATGAGGTTTTTGTTTCTGATTACGGAAACATTAGCCCAAAGTATCAAGAAGTTCTTTTAAAAAACGAAATAGAATGGGAGCAGCAACAGCATACCGAATCATTGATTCTGAATGCAGATGTGGTTGTTAAAAGTCCTGGAATTTCCGACAAAGTTCCGATCATCAAAAAACTTATCAACAAAGGAGTGAAAGTGATCTCGGAAATAGAATTTGCTTTTCCATTTGCAGAAAATAAAAGCATTGCCATAACGGGAAGTAACGGAAAAACAACTACCGCCTTATTGACCTTTCACCTACTTAAAAATGGTGATAAACAAGTAGGATTGGCTGGAAACATTGGAGATAGCTTCGCAAAACAATTAGTTGATTCACCCGATAAATTATACGTGTTGGAGTTGAGCAGTTTTCAATTAGACGGAAATATTGATTATCGTCCGCACATTGCAGTCATAACCAACATTAGTCCCGATCATTTAGATCGATACGATTATCAATACGAAAAATACGTGGCGTCCAAATTCAGAATCACAATGAATCAAACAGCAGAAGATTATCTGATTTACGACGCAGACGACGAAACAATAAATAAATGGTTGGAGAATCATCCAACAAAAGCAATATTAATTCCTTTTTCATTGACTAAAACATTCGATAAAAAAGGAGCATATTTAAAAGAAAAAAACATAGTAGCAATGATTAACGACGAGCAAATTGAAATTCCAGTAGACGAACTTTCAATCAAAGGTAAACACAATGTAAAAAATGCAATGGCAGCCACTTTAGTAGCACAGATACAACGCATTCGCAAACAAACAATTCGCGAAAGCCTAAATAATTTTCAAAACGAAGAACATCGTTTAGAAAAAGTAGCCAAAGTGAATAAAGTGATGTACATCAACGATTCAAAAGCAACCAATGTTAATGCTGCCTATTATGCTCTAGACAGTGTAAACTGCCCAACGATTTGGATTGTTGGAGGCGAAGACAAAGGAAATGACTATGATGCATTATTGAGTTTAGTTAATGAAAAAGTTAAAGCTATAATTTGTTTAGGAATTGATAATAGAAAAATCAAAGAGACCTTTGAACCTATTGTAGACGAGATGATAGAGACAACCTCTATGGCAGAAGCAGTTCAGATTGCTTCTCAATTAGCAGAAGCAGGCGACACTGTATTGTTGGCACCTGCTTGTGCAAGTTTTGATTTGTTTAAAAATTATGAAGATCGAGGAAAACAGTTCAAAGAAGCTGTAGCTAATTTATAAAAAATGAGGAAGTTATTATCCCAATTTCAAGGAGATAAAGCTATTTGGGCCTTTGTTATTTTACTGGCCCTGTTCTCGTTTATGCCTGTTTTTAGCGCAAGTACAAACTTGGTTCACGTGGTTGGAACAGGGTCGATTGTAGGTTTGTTATTCAAACATTTCCTACATATCTCCGTGGGAATACTCATCATTTTTATGGTACATCGCATTCCCTACGAACGATTGAAATATTTGGCTCCATTGGCATGGGCACCTGTATCATTATTGTTGTTTTTTACAGCAGCACAAGGAATGACAATCGGAGGAGCTGATGCAAGCCGATGGATCAAAGTTCCACTGGTTAATATTTCTTTTCAACCCTCTTCATTGGGCTGGATTGCATTAATAGCATATGTCTCTTGGTTTTTATGGAGATTCTCTGACGAGAAATACAAGTTCGGATGGTCGTTATTATGGCTTGGAATACCTATTGGTTTTGTGGTAGTCCCAATTATTTTTTCAAACTTATCCACAGCAATGCTTATTTTGTCAACTCTTGCCTTGCTACTTTTCATAGGAAAATATCCTTGGAAGTATATGGCAAAAATCATTGCGATAGTGTCATTAGCAGTAATATTTGCTATTGGATTTTTCAAAGCATTCCCAGATACAGCACCTTCTCGCTATACAACTTGGGAAGCACGTTTTGCACGTTTTGGATCAGACGCTGAAGATATAGATCGCTATCAGATAGACAATGCTAAAATTGCCATTGCACAAGGACAAATGTTCGGCGTTGGCCCCGGAAAAAGTGTACAGAAGAACTTTTTGCCACAATCATCATCAGATTTTATCTATGCTATCATTGTAGAAGAATTTGGATTTATTGGTGGTGTTGCAATATTAGGCTTGTATATTTTATTGCTCTTTCGCTTTTTGGTTGTCAGCAATAAAACGACAAATCTATTTGGAAAATACTTAGCATTTGGACTTGGATTTTCTATTATATTTCAAGCATTCATCAATATGGGTGTGGCGGTAGAAATATTTCCAACAACGGGTCAGCCGCTACCTTTGGTAAGTTCCGGAGGTACATCAATTTGGATGACCTGTGTTTCGTTAGGCATTATTCTAAGTATATCACGAAAGGAAGAACAAGTAAAACAACAATTAGCCGAAAGAGAACGCAAACAAGAAGAGTTTAAAAAATTATTAGAAGAACAAGAACTTGAAACAGACAGTGAATCAGAGGAAAAAAACCCTATGCATGCTGTTTTTAACAAATAAACTATGAAAGCAAATCCAAAATTTATCATTAGTGGTGGTGGCACGGGCGGACACATTTATCCAGCAATTGCCATAGCTAACGAAATTAAAGCACAGATTCCTGCTGCTGAAATTTTGTTTGTAGGAGCTAAAGATAAAATGGAGATGCAGAAAGTTCCTTCCGCAGGTTATAAGATTGAAGGCTTGTGGATTTCAGGTATTCAACGAAAAATTACGTTTGATAATGCCTTATTTCCTATCAAGTTTTTATCTAGTTTGATGAAGTCAAAAAAAATAATTAAGAATTTTAAGCCCGATGTGGTAATAGGAACTGGTGGATTTGCGAGTGGTGCGGTTGTAAAAGTGGCACAGCAAATGAATATTCCAACGGTTATACAAGAACAAAATTCGTATCCGGGTATCACCAATAAAATGTTATCAAGCAAAGCAAACGCTATTTGTGTGGCGTATGACGGATTAAACGTCTATTTTAAATCAAACAAAATCATTAAAACGGGAAATCCTGTGCGTCAAGATTTGTTAGAAATTGAAAGCAAATCTAATGAAGCCCGACAGTTTTACGGAATTCAATCCGATAAAAAAACAGTAGTGATTTTAGGAGGCAGTTTAGGTGCGAGAAGAATCAATCAACTAATCGAAAAAGAGTTGTCATTTTTTAAAGAACAAAATGTTCAAGTAATCTGGCAATGTGGCAAGTTTTATATAGACGAATACAAGAAATATCATAACAACAAAGACATTTTCGTTTTCGATTTCATAGAGCGTATGGATTTGTTATTTGCTGCTGCAGATGTAATAGTTTCACGTGCTGGAGCTTCGTCGGTATCAGAATTGGCAATTGTAGGTAAACCGGTTATTTTTATCCCCTCGCCTAACGTAGCAGAGGATCATCAAACTAAAAATGCCAAAAGTGTTACCGATAAAAATGCAGCCGTTTTGTTGAAAGAAACCGATTTAGACAGTCAGTTTCAAGAGCAAATGTTACGCTTGCTAACAAACGATCAGGTTGCCGAAGCATTGTCAAAAAACATTAAAACGTTAGCATTACCAAATGCTACAAAAGACATAGTAAAAGAAATTTTGAAATTGGTTAAGTAATATTAACAAATAAAAATCAAGCCATTAGGTAAATGAACAGTTATAAAAACATATTTTTTCTTGGCATCGGCGGCATTGGAATGAGTGCTTTAGCTCGCTATTTTAAACGTATCGGTAAAAATGTAGCTGGTTACGATAAAACATCTACGCAGTTAACACACGAATTAGAAGCCGATGGAATTGCTATTCATTATACCGACGATATTGAAAACATCACAGCCGAATTTCAGAACGCTGCAAACACACTTGTTGTTTATACACCAGCCGTTCCTAAAGATCATGCCGAGTTAAACCACTTTATTTCCCAAGGGTTTATCATAAAAAAACGAGCTGAAGTTTTAGGTTTGATTACTCAAAACACCTTTTCTCTAGCAGTAGCAGGCACACACGGAAAAACAACAACATCGAGTATGCTGGCTCATATACTGGTAAATGCGCAAGCCCCAGTTACAGGTTTTTTAGGTGGCGTTGTTGAAGGCTACAACAATAATTTAATTGGCAATGGAACCGAAGCAACGGTAGTTGAAGCCGATGAATTTGATCGTTCGTTTTTACACTTGCATCCAAATATTGCTTGCGTGATTTCTGATGATGCTGACCATTTAGATATTTACAGAACCAATGACGCCATTAAATCGTCATTTGCAGAATTTGCCTCAAAAATCAACAACCCTGATCATTTATTCATTACTCAAGGAATAAAAAACATCAATGGAACAGAGGTTTCTGTAAACGGTTCTGCCGTGATTAATGCCTATAATTTACGTTTCGAAAATGGTAAGCGCGTTTTTGATTTGGATTTTAAAGGCGAAAAAATAAAGAACATTAGCCTATTAATGCCGGGAATTCACAACGTTTTAAACGCTACTTTGGCATTTTCAATGGCAAAAGCCTACGGATTGAGCAATGAACAAATCAAAGCGGGCTTAGATAATTTTAAAGGAATTCGAAGAAGATTTTCTTATAAAATCAATACTGAAAATCTAGTACTGATCGATGACTATGCACATCACCCAACAGAGATTTTAGCAGTGAGTCAGGCAGTACATGAAATGTACCCAAACAAGAAGGTTACAGCTGTATTCCAACCGCATTTATTCTCTCGGACCAGAGACTTTATGAGCGAATTCGCCGAGAGTTTATCAACATTTGAAAACTTAATTCTCTTGGAAGTCTATCCAGCTCGGGAGTTACCGATTAAAGGAATAAATTCAGAGGTGTTGATAAGTAAGGTAAAATCACCTTCTAAAATTTTGCTGCAAAAAGAAGAATTAGTATCTTTTTTATCGCAAAATACACCCGAAGTTCTTGTAATTATTGGCGCCGGAGATATAGGTGAAATGGTTGATGAAATTAAACATGAATTAGAAAATAAAACGCTATAAAATGATTAAAAAAATCAAATGGTTTGACTTATGTTTGGTAGGAGTACTTGCTCTTATGGGGTCGCTGTTGGTTTTTGCTAATCAGCGAAGTGCAGTACGAAACATTGAAAAAATCGACGTAAAATTATTAAGTAGCAACAATCATTTTATCACACAAGAGATGGTTGAGCGACTGATAATCGGTCAATTTCCAGACAGTCTAACATCATCTAGAAAAGAAATTGATTTAATGCTGATTGAAAATCAACTTAATCAACATCCAATGATTGCAAATTCGGAAGTTTTTCTAAGTGTAGACGGAATTTTGTCAGCAGAGGTATCGCAAAAAACAGCAATCGCCCGAGTAATCAATCAGAATGATTCATTTTACATTGATAGTGAAGGAAATGAGATGCCACTCTCGGAACATTACAGCGCACACGTTCCATTGATTAGTGGTACACTGAAAGAAGAAAACAAAAAGAGTTTCATCGAATTGTTGAATAAAATTTATACTGACGAGTTCTATAAAACAACTTTGACTGGTATTAAAATCAATCCAGATCAATCGTTGGTATTCACCGTTCGAGATTATAATTATCTAGTGGAATTTGGTTTTCTGAAAGAGATCGAACGCAAGATGGATAATTACAAAGCTTTTGTACATTATTCGAAAAACGATACCATTGTAAAAGAATATAAAAACATTAATTTAAGATTTACTGAACAAGTAGTTTGCACGAAATAAAAAGATATGGATAAAGGAAACATTGCTGTAGGGCTAGACATTGGAACAACAAAAATTGTTGCAATGGTTGGAAAGCGAAATGAATACGGAAAGTTGGAAATTCTGGGAATTGGTAATGCAAAAAGCTCAGGGGTAAAACGCGGTGTGGTACACAATATTGCACAAACCATTCAATCGATTCAACACGCTGTATCACAAGCATCTCTTGAGTCGGGGTGTAAAATCACCGATGTTGTCTTAGGAATTGCGGGTCAACACATTCGCAGTATTCATCATCAAGAATACATTACCAGAGACAATCCCGATTCTATGATTTCCGAATTGGACATTGAAAAATTAATCGCACAGGTACAAAAATTAAACATGTTGCCTGGCGAAGAAATTATACACGTATTACCACAAGAATTTAAAGTAGACGAAGAAGACGGAATCAAAGAACCTATCGGAATATACGGCAGAAGATTAGAGGCAAGTTTCCACGTTGTTGTTGGCCAATCTGCATCTATTCGTAATGCTGGTCGATGTGTGAAAGACGCAGGTTTAGAACTTTCTGGACTTACTCTAGAACCATTGGCATCGGCAGATTCGGTCTTGAGTCAAGAAGAAAAAGAAGCTGGAGTAGCGTTGATTGATATAGGTGGAGGAACTACAGATTTAGCCATTTTTAAAGACGGAATTATTCGTCATACAGCCGTGATTCCTTTTGGTGGAAACGTGATCACGGAAGACATTAAAGAAGGTTGTTCTATTATTGAAAAACAAGCAGAACAACTAAAAGTTCGTTTTGGTTCTGCCTGGCCAGGAGAAAACAAAGAAAATGAAATTGTTTCTATTCCAGGCTTAAGAGGACAAGAACCTAAAGAGATTTCACTAAAAAATCTTTCAAAAATCATTCATGCAAGAGTGGTTGAAATTATTGAAATGGTTTTCTCTGAAATAAAAGCTTATGGTTACGATAATCCACGTAAAAAATTGATTGCCGGAATTGTTCTAACTGGTGGTGGTTCTGAGTTAAAGCATATTAAACAGTTGGTAGAATACATCACAGGAATTACAACAAGAATTGGTTTCCCAAATGAACATATTTCAGGTGAATCTGCCAAATTGGTTTCACGTCCATTGTTTGCAACCGCTGTTGGTTTAATGATGGAAAGCGATGTAAACAACTTACGCAGTAGACTTTATGTTCAAGAACAAGTGAGCAATAATAATTTACAGACCGAAGTTGGGTCGAACCAATCTGAAACGCAACCTGAAAGTAAACCTTTCCAAATGCACCCGATTACGTCGCAAGTTCATGAAGAAAGTGAAGACAATGAAACAAAGTCAAAAGTTGATGTTGAAAAAGGAGGAACTTCGGGCTATATAGAAAACAGATTCCTCGACAAGTTTATAAGAAAATTTAAAGAATTTATTGATAAAGCAGAATAGAAAATAATATCGCAAAGCATATGGATCAGACATTTGAAAACTTAGCATTCTCTCCAGATTTGCCAAAAAACAAATCGAATGTAATTAAAGTAATTGGAGTTGGTGGTGGTGGTAGTAATGCCGTAAACCACATGTATAATCAAGGAATAAAAGGAGTAGATTTTGTAGTGTGTAATACAGATGCACAAGCCCTTGACAACAGCCCTGTTCCGATTAAAATACAATTAGGTGTAACCTTAACTGAAGGTTTAGGAGCTGGTGCCAACCCTGAAGTTGGACAACAATCGGCATTAGAAAGCATTGAAGAAATAGAGCAATTTTTAGACAGCAACACAAAAATGGTTTTCATTACTGCAGGTATGGGTGGTGGAACTGGAACTGGTGCTGCACCAGTAATTGCTCAATTGGCAAAAGAACGCGATATTTTAACTGTTGGCATTGTAACAATTCCTTTCCAATTCGAAGGAAAAGTACGTCAAGAGCAAGCATTAAAAGGTGTAGAAAACCTAAGAAAAAATGTCGATTCGCTTATCGTAATAAACAACAATAAATTACGTGAAGTATATGGAAACTTAGGTTTCAAAGCGGGCTTCTCTAAAGCAGATGAAGTTTTAGCTACTGCTTCTCGTGGGATTGCAGAAGTAATTACACATCACTATATTCAAAATATTGACTTAAAAGACGCCAAAACAGTATTGTCTAATTCGGGCACTGCAATCATGGGGTCTGCAGAAGCTTCGGGCGAAAACAGAGCTAAAGAAGCCATTGTAAATGCTTTAGATTCTCCATTGCTGAACGATAATAAAATTACAGGTGCCAAAAACGTACTCTTGTTGATCGTTTCTGGACAGAATGAAATTACATTGGATGAAATTGGAGAAATCAACGATCACATTCAAGCAGAAGCAGGTCACAATGCAAACATTATCATGGGTGTGGGTGAAGATGCGAATTTGGGCGACGAGATTTCTGTTACTATCATTGCAACTGGTTTCAATCCAGAGCAACAAAAGATGATTGTAAATGCTGTTGATGAAAACAAAAATAAGATTATTCATCATTTAGGCGAAGATCAAAAAGCGACCGCTGATTTATCAGAAAATAACGGAGGTGGCTTTTCTACTGCGCCAACTCCACAACAGCCTTTAAGCAATCCAATGAACGTATCTCAACCAAGAATTGTTTACAACTTAGACAACGATACGGAAGATACATCGGGAAACGAAGTTGAAAAAAAAACAATAGTTTCAATTGAGGCTGAACAAAAACCTGTAGCTCCAGTTGAAACAGCTCAACCAACAACTCATACGCCAGAGAACACTGTAACGCATGTTACTAAGACTAAAGATATACGCGATATTCAGGTTCACGAGCCAGAGTTTGTCATCATTAAGCCAAAACAGCTTATTGAGGAGTTGCAGCCAGTTATGAAACAACAATTTACCTTTGATCTACATGAGCAAGAAACAGCTAATGAGATAGAAAGCCAATGGGAAGTTGAAGAACAAAAAACAGAAGAATCACCTGTACAAGAAGAAGTTATTCGTTATAATTTGAATGATTATATGGAGGTTGAAGAACAACTTATAGCTTCAAAAGAACCTGAGCAAGTGCCTTCTATTCAAGACGACGAAGCTTTGGATTTCACGATTCGCACAGAGAAACGTGTTCCAGAAACTCCTCGATTGGTTCAAGACGAGCTATCGCCAACCGAAAACTCAATTAATGACATTTTACGTAGTCGCGCTGAAGAACGCAAACGTAAAATGAAAGAGTTTAATCATAAATTTAATGTTTCCAATACTGAAATTCATGATTTAGAAAAAGAGCCAGCTTATAAGAGAATGGGTGTTGATTTAACCCAAACTCCAGAAAACAATCTGTCAAGAACATCGCTATCATCAGACAGAAACAACGAAGTGCAGCTGCGCTCCAACAATTCATTTTTGCATGATAATGTGGATTAATTTCTACGATCAGATTTATATTTACCAAACCTCGGAATTGCTTTGTAATTTCGAGGTTTTTTTATAACTTCGCTTCATTAAACTTACACACTATGAGTCTGCAAACAGCCATCACAACCGCAATGAAAGAGGCAATGAAAGCCAAAGACCAAATAGCTTTAGAATCTTTACGTGCCATTAAATCAGAATTACTATTACTCCAAACTTCAGGCACAAATACCGAAATAACAGAGGCAGAAGAAATCAAATTACTACAAAAATTAGTGAAGCAACGAAAAGATGCTGCTGCAATTTTTAGCGAACAAAACAGACTTGATCTTGCAGAACCCGAGTTAGCTCAGGCAGCAATTATTGAACAGTTTTTACCAGAACAGCTTTCTGAAAATGAAATAGAAACCATCATTAAAGAGATTATTTCAAATGGAGGTTTTGTTGGAATGCAAGCAATGGGACAGGTGATGGGATTAGCAAACACTGAACTTGCAGGACGTGCTGATGTAAAAACCATCTCTGCAATTGTAAAAAAACTTCTAACAGCATAAAAAACGGCTCCATAGTTCAATGGATAGAATTTCAGATTCCGGTTCTGAAGATTTGGGTTCGAATCCCGATGGAGTCACTATTTAAGAACGCTTGTCTTTTTTAACAGCCTTTTTTTAATTTATTACACCCTAAAAAATTAATCAAGGACTAAAAATATCTGAATTAAGGATGATGATTGAAACTATACTTATTTTATCATTCGAAAATAAGTACTCAAAATTGCACTCAATTAATATCATCAGCTTTTAAATTGAAGAAATAAAAAACCGGAGTAACACCCCGGTTTCATTATTAGTTTATTTTATTTAGTCGATAATGTTCGGCTAAAGCACCTTCAATCAGATTTCCTTCGGTATCCAATTGGATTAAGGCGTTTTCGGCAACTACTAATTGTACATTGAACGACTCTTCATCTTCTAAGATGATGGTATTACCAGTTTCGTCCCAAACAATTTTACCACTATTTTCTACAATAAGATCTTTATTTAGATACTCTGCTGTATAGACAAAAGTACCTTCTTCAGTTAAAGTAATAGTAGTTTTTATGGCTTCACAATCTGCGCAAGGCAATAGTCCTTCATAGGTTCCAAGCCAATCAAGTGAATTTTGGGAAGTGTGTTCCGTGTCTACAATTCCATCGTTTTCTAATACCAAGTTTTCTTCAACTTCATCGGGTTTCGTATCTGTTGATTTATTGTTACAAGAGACAAAGGTCATTCCCAATGCGATACCTACTACTAAAATTAGTTTTTTCATTTTCTTCTGATTTAGTTTATTAATGAATAATATATCAATTTGAGTGCCAAAGTAAAAAAACCATCATCACAACGATTAAATCGATACAAAAAAGCATTATCAACACAAATATCAACACAAATTACACAAATTGATTACGAATTACACAATAAACAACTCTAATTTTAAGCAAAAAAAATCCTGTAGCTCTCACTACAGGATTCAATTATTTCCTACTTATTAAAAATTAACCTGGGTAACCTTCTAAATTAGAAATTTGGTCTAGGTATGGTTCAATTGGAGACCAATCTTCTACATCTAAACCTCTCAAGTCTAAAGTTGCACCACCTTCAGCAGCAGCACCAGGAGTTGTATCTAACAAAGCACCTTGTGACATTAATTGGCCTAAAACAGTAATATCTGTAACTCCAGTTGAGCGCATATTGATACGATACAAATTAGTAAAGTTTGCAATGGTAGCCATACCAGCATCTCCAAAAGGTACAGATCTTAAGATGATTTCTTTAAGACCAGTATTTCCTGCAAGCGGACTGATATCGGTGATTCCTGTTGTAGTATTCGCATTAAAATACGTTAAAGTAGTGTAAGCAGAAATTGGAGTTAAATCAGTAACGCCAGTATCATTCATTCGCAAATAATCCATTTTTTGCAAACCTCCTATTGGCTGTAAATCTGTTACTTTTGTTTCTCCAAAATGCAAATAGGTTAGGTTAAGAGCATATTCTAAACCAGTTAAATCAGAGATTTCTCTAATATCTCCATTTGGCGTAACATCTTTACTACCATCGATATTAAGTTCTACTAATTCCAAAATATTTTCTTCTGTAATTGGATCATTAGCCTCTAAACCTAAAAGGTTCTTAACCACTAATTCTAATCGAGCATCGTTAAAATGAACTTCTTTTGGTTGTTCTTCTTCCTCTTCTTCTTCCTCCTCTTCTTCTTGGTCATCATCTTCATCATCTTTGTCAATTTCATTCACAATAATATTGTCATCGCTTGAACAAGATGTAGTAACAAACAACATTAAAAAAGAGATCATCACTAAGTTTAATAGATTTTTTTTCATGTCTAAAATTTAATTATTAATTTCGATAATTGTATTTATAAAGTATTGGTTTAGTATTATCATTTAAGGCTTCACTAAGGGTGAAATAGTTGTGGTTTGCATCAAACGAAACTGCTTCTCCTTGTGGCTCTCCTATGTAAGGTGCCTTTACAGGTGTTTCAGCTAATGCTTGCCATAATGCTTGCCCCTGCGAGCGTTGCCAATAAAATATGTCTTGTCTGTTTTTTATTATAATTTTACTTCCGTCTAACGATACCGTCCCTGCAGATGCATCTTTGAAAGCAAAGAGACCCACTTTATACATTGTATTGGTTGTTTCGGTTGTATAAGGAAATGGCAAAACATATAAAGTAGACCTAAAATCTCTTTTGGTAACTACATATATATCTTGTGTAACTGGATCTACTAGTAAGGATTCTGCATCGTGGCTTCCATCTGGATATCTCAAATCGATTCTCGAGAAATCTTCTGGAGTCCAAGTGACACTTTTTCCATAGTGCTCCGATTGATATTCTGGTTCTTTAAATTTATAGATCGTATAATTAACTCTACTTTCTTTATTATCACCAAGATCAGCAACATATAAATATGGCTCTTGGGTTTTGGAATCCAGGGCAATCTCCATGTCTTCCCAATCAATATTAGCAGATCCCATTATAGTGTATCTACTCATGATCTCACCTGTCTGGCTGTCGATTAAAAAAAGTGTATTAGCATGTCCTGAGTCGTTATGAGCCCAAATCATGTTTTCATTTTTTACAGATACTGCCAATCCAGAAGTTTCACTTATATCCACTGTTCCTTTTTCTGAAGGAAGCGGATCGAAATCTTCTGTAACTGTCATACCAAAAGTTTGATAATCTGTGGTAAAAACCTGATGTTGTTCCCAATCATAAGGCGTTTTGGTTGTGATTGCATCGTTATCTGAATTTTCGCAACCTAAAAGAGCAATAGCTCCAATCAATAATATAACCCAGTGTCTGTGCTTCATACAAATGTTTTAATAAAAGGAGCTTTTGAGAGAAAAAGCTCCTTTTCATACTAATTCAAATTAATTACTTCCAAAAGCTCCAAAAAACTCTTGTGGTGCTGGCGGTGTAAAAGTCAATTTACCGTCCAAAGTTGTATAAGTAGCATTTACGAAATCAAAATCAGTTTTTCCACCTTTCAATGCTGGTGAACCAGCTTTCAAACGGAAATCTGCTCCACTTGGTATAGGTTCGATATTCAATCTTAAAGGATCAGTTGAAATACTTGAATTCCCGCTGAAAGTGAAAGTTGAAGGATCGAAATTAACAAACATAGGATCATTCTCTTTTGGAGCACCTGCTACATCTGTCAATGGTTTTGGTGTACGAGGATCATTACCAATCAAACCTACAGATGAAGTAGAAGTCGATGGATAGAATTCGTCTACAATTGTCTGAACAGCACCATAATAATAGTTATGTCCATAGTTTATTTTAGCAACATTCGGCTCGTCTTCACCAGCTACTAATCTCAATCCGAATCTACAGTTCACGATAAGGTTGTTGTGAACATCACCAAATCCGTTTGATTCGTAGTTCAATGAACCACCTCTACCTGGCTCTGCTCTTCTATAACCTGAGTTTAAGAATGTATTGTTGTAGAAGTTAGTGTGTGCATTTCCTCTTGTACCAGGACCTGTATCAGCCGTTTTTAGACCATTGGTTGCTCCGTTGAAAAACAAGTTATAAGCAAAGTCACCATTAACTCCAGCTTTGATATTGAAAGTATCTCCACCTGTTCCACCAATAACTTGAAATTTGTTATGAGTAGCTAAAGTTTTACCACCATTGATACGGATTCCGTCGTCTGGAGTGAAAGACAAAGTTGAATGTTGAAGTACAAAAATTCCATCTTGACGTGCACCGTCTTCTCTTACGAAATAAATACCATAACTTGCATCACCAGCACTCAATTCACCACCACCACCTGTTGCTGGTTGTGCCATTGCATTTTCTTGACGACAAGTTCCACCTGGATGGATAATATCAGTATATCTGATTACTAAATCTCCTGTAGTTATTGTTCCAATAACACCACCCCAAAGACCTCCAATTCCAGAGTTTTTAGGTGAGTTAATTAAAGCGTTTGATGCAGTCAAAGTTACACGAGCATCTTCTTCTCCTAAAATATATAAAGAACCAAATACTTCCAAAAACCAAGCTTCACCAGCAGAACCTTCTTGGAATTCTAAAGTTACACCTTTTGGAATAGTAACCGACGCTCCTTCTGGTACAAATAAATCTCCAGTTACCTTATAAAGTTCATTTTCTTCAAACTCTAATTTAGTCATATCCCCAGAGATGCCAGTTTCTGGCCCTGGATTAGTACCTGGATTGTCATCATCATTCCCATTATTATTCCCGTTTGCAGGAATTGGGTCATCACTTGTACATGATATAGTCACAAACGAAAAAGTAAGTGCCAACATCAAAAACAGTTTAAAATAGTTTCTCATTTTGATTTAAATTAAATTAATTATAGTTTAGTTTTTAAAAATTGTAACGTGCTCCTAATCTGAATGAAGTCCCAAAAATGTCTTTTCTAACATAAGCTACATTATGAGGATCCGTTTGATGTGGATAAGGATCTTCAGGATATGCCAACGGTTTTTTCACATATAGTTGATAAGGCGTGTTGAGGATATTGTTCACTTTTGCAAAAACCACAAAATGATGTCCTAAGCCTTTCTCGATTGAAAAATCTAATTGAGTCATTGGTTTCATATAATGATCTGCACCTTCGTAAGGAGACACAAATGCGATACGTTCTCCGGTGTAGTTCATTACTATTTGTGCGTCTAGTTTATTGTTTAAATCTTTGTACAATAAGCTCAGGTTTCCAACGTGATCTGATTGTCCTTGCAACGGTCTTGTCTGACTTACAAGTGAACGTGTTTGGTCTTGGTTGATTACGATTTTATCTGTTGTAATTCTTGAATGCGTGTAATTATAATTCAGACGTATTCCGAATTTGTTGAAGTATTTTGTATAATCCACCTCAATTCCGAAGTTGGTAGCGTCGTCAAAGTTTTGTGGTAAGATTCTATTGGTCACCGGACGCTCGTCTGTTCCTTGAACTTGCGGGAAACCGTATTCAATTGGGTCAACAATCTTCTTGTAAAAAACACCTACCAAAAACTGATCAATTGAACTTGGGAAATGTTCGTATCTCAAATCCATACTGTGTCCATAAGAAGGTCTTAGATCAGAGTTTCCACGTTCGCTGTAAAAAGAATCTCCTCCCCCATTACTTCTCACCGTAGGAACAATTTCATAGAATCCTGGGCGACTAATCGCTTTAAAATAAGAACCCTTTAAATAACTTTGATCGTTAAGTGCATATTTGAAACCTGCTGACGGAAACAAGTCTGTATATTGTTGTTTTTTAGCTATTTCAACATCATTTGAAGAAGCCGCTAAAGCACTAATTTCATAATTCTGAACCGTATTTTCCATACGAACCCCTGCGTGGAATTCTAATCTTCCAACGCGCCATTTAGAATTAAAGTAAGCTGCAATGATTTGCTCTTCGGCATCGTAAACCAAGTTACTTCCGTCTCCACTTCCCAATGGATTGGCCATACCAATAAAGTCTACTTCTCCAAAATTGTTCCAGTCTTCTCCTCTAAATTGACCGAAAATTTGTGCGTAATTATAATAGTTGTAATAATTGTCTCTTACTTTACTTCTGGCTACCCCTCCAAATTGGAATTGCGTATCTTCATTCACAATATTCGGGTTGAACTTAAAATTTAAGTATAAAGAAACATCTGTATCCGTGTTACGTTCCCAAGCTCTTGAGTTTCTTGTACCTTGGAAATAAACAATTTCGTTGGTTACTTCATCTGTATCCACATTGTACTGACCAGCTCTTGAAAACACACCATCATCTGGCAAATCGTTTTTAGCTACTGAGTAAACCGCATTCCAATCCATATCGAAATAGTTAAACAAGCGATGTGTTCCACCTAAATCGGCTGTTGTAATGTCTTGAAAAATATTACTAAAACGTGTAATCGGATATACTGCGTAGTTATTGTCGATCACAAAAGTCTCTCTTCTTTTTTGATTTCTTACACGGAATTCATTCAGCATATATTTACCAAAATAAAGATCCAAACTTTGGTTTTCACTTAATTTATAATCTAATTTTCCGTGGAAAGCGATGCGTTGAAATTGAGAGCTTGTTTCTCTTTCAATCAATTCACTCATGATTAATGGATTTCCTTCATGGTGATTAACAGCGGGATCATAAAAATAATTGGTCACCGGACGGTAAGAATTTTGAAAACTTCCACCTAACATTACCCCTAATTTTTGATTAAAATAACGGTTACCTAAACTAAGGTTGGCAAGCACGTCTGGCATCGGAGTTTTTCTCTCATCAATCATATTTTCCACTGGAAAATCTGCTGGCACAGCTCTATAATCAGGTCCAAATAATTCGCTTGGTGACTTTTTATTTAATTTTGAACGATCATAAGTATCAAAACCTCTATCAAAGTTCATATTATTAACACCCATTTGCACATCTGCTTCGATAAATTTACGAACCGGAGCGTCTTTCATTGCCATATTAATTGTTCCACCAATTGCATCGGCTTCCATATCAGCTGTCAATGATTTATAAACATCTAAGCGTTCAAGAAAAACAGCTGGAAAAATATCAAGAGGAACGTATCTATTCTCATTATCGGGCGAAGGAATTTTAATTCCATTCACCAAAGTGTTATTATATCTTTTATCCATCCCGCGGATTACAGCATATTGCGGATCTCCACTAGAACTGCGCTCGATAGAAAGTCCCGATACGCGCTGAATAACATTGGCAACCGTAATATCTGGAGACAATTGAATTTGCTTTGCAGAAATAATGTTTAAAACGTTAGAAGATTCGCGCTCTAAACGTCTTGCACCCGCATCAGTTCCTTTAGTACTTGACACAATTAAAACTGTAGAAAGCAATTCGCTGCTGTATTCTAAAACAAAGTTTTTAGTTATTGTTTTGGAAAAATCTTCATTTGTAAAAGTCAACTCTTCGCTTATTGGCTGGAAACCGGAATAATAAACATCAATAGTATAAGTGCCTATCTCCTTTATTTTAATAGTATAAGAACCATCAAGACCTGTAGCTACTTGATATTCGGTTCCTGAACTCATGTTTTTAAGTGTAATTTCAGCACCAATAGCCAATTCGTTATCTGCATCTGAAACAACGCCCTGTAGTGTAACTTCATCTGTTTCTAATGGTGTAAAAGAAAAAGCATCAAACGATAAAAAACCAACAAATACTAATAAAAGTAATTTCAATCTAAACATCATCTTCGTATTAAATTATGTTGGCACAAAGATATTTTTCATAATACCCAAAGAGGTTTGGTTTGTGTTAACGAATCACGATAAAAAGATTAACCAAAAGCTATTTATTGTTAGTTTAATGTATCGAAATAGTTGTTGCCTCTTTTTTTGATAACATTTGATTAACAAATGCGTTCTTCTATCGTGATGGTGACAGTAAAAAACAAATTAACAAATCACCTCTACAAGACAGACTATTTAAGGAGTATATTAAAAAGCCAACAATATCAATCTGTATTCAATTATTTTTTATTATCTTTGCATAGAATTTATAAACAGGCGTCTGCCTCTGCCTTTTCTGAAATAGTTAAAACATTTTCTTTTCTCTTTCTCAGTTTTGCTTTTTCAGTTGCCGTAATTATTAACAAAACAATTTAGTAGTATGAACATTTTTATTGGCAACTTAAACTTCCAAACAACAGAAGAGCAATTAGAAGATTTATTCACTCCTTTTGGAGAATTAACTTCGATTAAAATTATTACAGACAAATTCTCTGGACGTTCTAGAGGTTTTGGTTTTATTGAAATGCCTAACTCTGCCGAAGCAGAAAAAGCGATTGAGAACTTAAACGGTCAAGTATTTAACGACCGTAATATTGTGGTTAACGAAGCAAAACCAAGAGAAGAAAACAATTCTTACAGATCACCACGCTATTAATATCAAATTTGTTAAAGCTTGTGCTTTATATTCAATTTGAAATAGAGTACAAGCTTAACAATTACTTGTTTTAAAATCAAGTAGAAAACGCCTTTACTTGGCGACCAACTTATTTATGAATTTCAAAGAATTAAACCTTATTCTACCTATTTTAAATGCGGTAGATCAAGCAGGTTATACATCGCCAACCGAAATACAATCACAAGCAATTCCATTTATTTTAAAAGGACAAGATGTGATTGGTTGCGCACAAACAGGAACCGGAAAAACAGCCTCATTCGCTATTCCGATTTTACAATTATTACAAGAAAACACTGTACCAAATCAAAGAATTCGTTCGTTAATACTGACCCCAACTCGCGAATTGGCTATTCAGATTGATGAAAATTTTGAAATGTACAGCAAATATTTAAAATTAAAACACCTAGCCATTTTTGGAGGTGTTCCTCAGCAAAAACAAGCAACAGCATTAAAAAGAGGAGTTGATGTACTAATCGCAACTCCAGGTAGATTGCTGGATTTTATCAATCAAGGAATTTTAAATCTAAACCAAATCGAGATATTAGTTCTAGATGAAGCAGATCGAATGCTAGATATGGGATTTGTGAATGATGTGAAAAAGATTTTAAAGAAAGTACCTTCTAAAAGGCAAACTTTGTTTTTCTCTGCCACTATGCCTCCAGATATTAGAAAATTCGCTCAAAGCATTCTAAACAATCCTAAGGAAATCAATGTAACACCCGTGTCTTCGACAGCACAAACCGTTGAACAATCGGTCTATTTTGTTGAAAAGAACGAGAAATTAACTTTATTGATTGATCTTTTAAACGAACATTCTCATCAACGTACTTTAATTTTCACACGAACAAAATACGGTGCTGATAAATTGGTAAAAAAAATAGCCAAAACAGGAATTAAGGCAGCTGCAATTCACGGAAATAAATCTCAAAATGCACGACAATCAGCCTTAGATGCATTTAAAAACAACCGCATTAGTGTCTTAATCGCAACAGACATTGCTGCTAGAGGTATTGACATTAACGAATTGCCTCTTGTGATCAATTACGAATTACCTGATGTAGCCGAAACATATGTTCACAGAATTGGACGAACCGGACGAGCAGGCGCCAATGGTATTGCATTTTCTTTCTGTGCGAATGACGAAAGAAAAAACCTAAAAAACATTCAAAAACTTACAGGTGTTAAGATGAAAGAAATTACACCAGACATAGAAACTTTAAAAATTTAAATAAATATGGCAGACTCTTTTTCAAAAAAAGAAAATAGTAAGAAAAAAGCAAAAAAACTACAGGATAAAAACCTTCGAAGAGAAGAAAGAAAAACAAACAACAACAAAGGCAAAAGTCTTGAGGATCAAATTGTTTATGTAGACATTAATGGCAACTTCACTTCAGTTCCTCCTCATCTTCAAAATAGAAAAGAAGACCTAGAAAAAGCCGAAAAAGAAAGAGCTCAAGAAGTAATTGACGTTGACGCACTTTACACCGGAACGGTAACTTATCTAAGCGACAAAGGTTATGGTTTTATCACCGAAGATAATAGCGGAGAAAACGTGTTTTTCCATCACGGCCAACTCAATCAGCCTATCAATAAACACGATAAAGTCAGCTACAAAAAAGAATCTTCTTTTAAAGGAGTTCGAGCAACAAGCATCGACAAAAAGTAAATCCAAACTTCCTGATGTATTATATTATGATTTCCAACAGCCTTAGACATTGAGTTATTCTTCATAAAATTCTCTAATCATTCCAGAGCAATTTCCACACACAAACTTTGCGTAATTGAAGCATACTCAATCTCTTGGATTTCATAACTACAATAAATTGCAATAAAACATCATCCAGAAGCTACAATGTAGCTAAACAACTGTTGATAATTCAGTTATAACTGGTACTTCAAAAATAATTTTTAAAATACACTTTCTAAGATAGTTGAATTTAAAAATGCGAGAGCTGTTTGACTTAGAATTAAAGTATGTTTTCACTCAACACGCATCATAATTCAATCGAGGAAAGTCAAACATACTCCCGATTTAAATTAATTATATCTTAGAAAATAGATTTCTCTATATAATAGTTGCTGGAATTATTTAGTTGAATGTAAGAACCAAAAAACGTATCTTTGTTTTAAATAAAAAATGATTATGCAAATTGTTAATGGTTTTTCAAAACTTTCCAAAGCACAAAAAATAAATTGGTTAGTAACGCAGTATTTCCAAGGCGATTTATCCGTGGTTTCGCTTTTAAAATCTTACTGGAATACCGATGCTCAATTACAAAAGTTGCACGAT
Source organism: uncultured Flavobacterium sp. (assembly GCA_964397335.1). Lineage (GTDB taxonomy): Bacteria > Bacteroidota > Bacteroidia > Flavobacteriales > Flavobacteriaceae > Flavobacterium. Next base: position 2,172 of record CAYNIM010000007.1, on the reverse strand, counting down.
GAATTCATTGAAAACACGGTTACAAATTTTTATTTACCACTAGGTGTTGCTCCAAATTTTATCATCAATAATAAAACGTATGCGATTCCGATGGTTATCGAAGAAAGTTCTGTGGTGGCAGCCGCTTCAAATGCAGCCAAATTCTGGGCAAAACGCGGTGGTTTTAAAGCGACAGTTCTATCAACTGAAAAAATTGGAAATGTCCATTTTACTTTCAAAGGTTCTAAAGAAAAATTAGTCACATTTATTGATAAACTACAACCCATTTTTAGAAATCGAACAGCCGAAATCACTCGAAATATGGAGAAAAGAGGCGGTGGAATTTTGAAAATCGATTTGGTAGATAAAACAACTGAATTAAAAGATTATTACCAACTACACGCCACTTTTGACACGCGAGACAGTATGGGAGCAAATTTTATTAACTCATGTCTAGAAGAGTTTGCTACTGTATTGCGCGAAGAGATTTTCAAACATCAAGACTTCTCAACTTCAGAACAAGAGTCTTTGGAAATCATCATGTCTATTTTAAGTAATTATGTTCCTAATTGTTTAGTTAGAGCAGCAGTTACTTGTAAAGTAGACGATTTGAAATCGGCAGAAATAAAAAATCCAATTGAATTTGCAGAGAAGTTTGTACAAGCTGTTCGCATTGCAGAAATTGAGACATATAGAGCTGTGACGCACAACAAAGGAATCATGAACGGAGTGGATGCAGTGGTTATGGCAACAGGAAATGATTTTCGTGCAATTGAGGCAGGCGTACATGCATTTGCTGCTAAAGACGGAACGTACACTTCGCTATCTCATGCCGAAATTAAAGATGACCAATTCCACTTTTGGGTAGATTTGCCTTTAGCCTTAGGAACTGTTGGTGGATTGACGAATTTACATCCAATGGTGAAGTTTGCCTTGGAATTATTAGGAAAGCCGAATGCCAACGAATTGATGGAAATTATTGCTGTTGCAGGATTAGCACAAAATTTTGCGGCTATTAAATCATTGACCACTACAGGAATTCAACAAGGACACATGAAAATGCACTTAATGAATATCTTGAATCAACTTGAAGCGAACGAAGCTGAACGATTGGCAGTGGAAACACATTTTAATGAACGCACAGTTTCTCATCGCTCGGTAGTCGATTTTGTAGAAAACTTGAGAAAACAATCATGATGAGCTATTACAGCAACGGTAAACTCATTATCCTAGGGGAATATTATGTTTTAGAAGGTGCAAAAGCCTTTGCCTTGCCTACAAAGTTTGGGCAAAGTTTAGAGGTTTCTCCAATTCAATCTGCAGTTCTTTTATGGAAAAGTTTCAATGCAGATGGCATAGTTTGGTACGATGATGAAATAGCTATTTCTGATATTTTAGCTAATAATCAATGTTCAGAGAATAAAATTCGCAATACTTTAATTGCTATTTTACATCAGGCTAATCAAATGAATCCAGCTATTTTAACAAATGGCTTTTCGATAGAAACAAAACTAACTTTCCCTCGAAATTGGGGTCTAGGAACATCTTCAACCTTAATCAACAACATTGCTCAATGGTTCGAAATTGATGCCTTTGAATTACTGAATCGCTCGTTCGGAGGTAGTGGTTACGACATAGCTTGTGCACAAAACAACCTACCAATAACCTATCAGATAAAAGACAAGCACCCCATTGTGAATCAGGTTTCTTTTAATCCAAACTTCAAGGACCAGCTCTTTTTTGTCTATTTGAATCAAAAAATGGATAGTAAAAAGGCAATCGCTAATTTCAAAAATAAAAAGCAATATCTTACTACCGAAATCAATGACGTTTCTGCATTGACTGATGAATTATTACAAGTAGAAGAAATAGACACGTTCATCGCTCTTTTTAAACGATATGAACGAGATCTAAGCAAAGTTTTACAAACACCTACAATCCAAGAACAGTTCTTTTCTGATTTTGATGGATTGGTCAAAAGTTTAGGAGGTTGGGGAGGCGATTTTGTATTGGTAGCCAGCAAAGAAAACCCATCAAATTACTTTAAACAGAAAGGGTTTAATACGATTTTGACTTATGAGGAAATGATTTTATAGCTTTATAAATCTCTAAACATTATTACATTGCCTTATTCCATAAAAAAAGCACCCGTTTAAAGGGTGCTTTTCATTTTAATATGTTTTGTTATTTTCT
>CAYNIM010000006.1:0-75209 GCA_964397335.1 uncultured Flavobacterium sp. | reverse complement strand
TTAATAAAAAGTTTTATTTGTTTAATCCTGTATCATTTTTTCAGGACGTTACATTCTTTTCCGAAAAGTAGAGCAATATATAAAATAATAAAGAAGCAAAAGTAATTACTATTAAACCGTACTCAAAACTTTATTTAATAACTAGACTTTTCTCACAATCCATTATTTCAATATTATAAAGAATATTAACCAACAAAAATGGCTGTCTTGTTAAGACAGCCATTTTTGTTACCATATAATATAAATTACTTTACATCAACTAACTCTACATCAAAAATAAGTGTTGCATTTGGTGGAATTACACCTCCAGCACCACGACTACCATATCCTAAATGGGAAGGGATAACAAAACGAGCTTTATCTCCTACTTTCAACAACATAATTCCTTCGTCCCAACCTTCAATTACTTGACCAACGCCTACTGTAAATTCGATTGGTTCTTTTCGTTTAAATGAATTATCAAATTCACGTCCGTCGATTAATTGTCCTTTGTAATGAACTGCAACTTTACTTCCTTTTGTAGCAGCTTTACCTGAACCTTTCAAAATATATTGATAACGTAATCCACTTTCGGTGGTTTCGAATCCAGCAGCGATCTTATCTAATTCTGCTTCAGCCTTCGCTTTTTCATCTAAGATGCGTTTTTCTCTTGCTCCTTCGAAAGTCCTAAAAGCCTCAACTGCATTCCATTTTTCAGCTTCTTCTCCTACTCTAACGATCTCTACTTTATCCATCGTATCTCCCTGAGCAATAGCATCCACCACATCCTGACCTTCAATTACATGACCAAAAACTGTATGATTATTATCTAACCATGGTGTTGGTATATGTGTAATGAAAAACTGAGAACCATTGGTTCCTTTACCTGCATTAGCCATAGACAATATTCCTGGGCGATCATGTTTCAATTCTGGATGAAACTCATCATCAAATTTATAACCAGGACCACCAGAACCTGTTCCTGTAGGATCACCTCCCTGAATCATAAAATCAGGAATAACTCTGTGAAATTTCAATCCGTCATAATAAGGTTTTCCTTGAGTACGTGCAGTGTTTTCTAAATTCCCTTCTGCTAAGGCAACAAAATTACCTACTGTTCCAGGTGTTTTATCATAAGTAAGTTTTACTAAAATTTCTCCCTTTGGAGTGCTGAATTTAGCGTAAATACCGTTTTCCATAATTATAAAAAATTTTTACAAAGATACATTTATTTCCTTTTGTATAATAGTTTAAAAGACAAAAGCTGTTAGCTGAAAAATTAAAATCAAACCTCCTCTTACCATAGTTTACGAAAGATTATCCAAAAGCAAGGGCTTGTTTTGAAAATATTGAAAGTAGGTCATAAAAGTCTTGTCAAAGATTGTATTCAGATTCTATTTTATATCTGTACGAGAAAATATTTGGGGTAATAAAAAATCCTCCGAAAAATCGGAGGACTAAAAAAATTGAGTATTAAATAAAATTTATTTGATTTCTAAATGATAAGGCATCATTGCTTGAACACCATCAGCTTGTTTCAGGTAATTCATGCGCTGTAGCAACTCATAATTTTCAAAACCAATTTCTTCTATAATGATTTCTTCTTTCACATTTGAAACCGAAAACCCTAAGAATTCACGAAGTAAATCTTCAAAGTTAATTTTATATTGCGGGTATAATGAAACACTATAATCTGTAGATTCTACCAATTCAGCTGCGTATTCAATCGCATCGTCAAGACTTCCTAATTCATCAACCAAACCTAAGTCTTTTGCCATAGTTCCCGTCCAAACACGTCCTTGAGCTACAGAATCCACTTGTTCAATAGTCATTCCACGACCATCGGCTACACGCGAAAGGAAGATGTTGTAAACGGTTTCAATACTTTCTGTTAATACTTCTCTATATTTTGGCGACATTTTTACAAAAGGACTGTATCCGTCTGCATTTTCGTGCGTTTTCACTTGTTCTGATTTAATTCCAAATTTAGTTGCTACTTTTTCAAAGTTTGGAACCATCCCAAAAACACCAATCGAGCCGGTGATTGTTCCTGGTTCAGCGAAAATTTTTGTTGCATTACACGCGATATAATAACCACCAGAAGCAGCTAAATCTCCCATTGAAACAATAACTGGTTTGGTCTTTTTAGTCAATTCAATTTCACGCCAAATAATATCTGAAGTCAAGGCACTTCCTCCTGGTGAATTCACTCTTAAAACTACCGCTTTTATATTATCGTTGCTACGAGCAGCTTTCAAAGCTCTATTGATTGCTCCTTCGCCGATGATGTTTACGCTTCCTTCTCCACCTCTGATTTCTCCTTGAGCAAAAATCACAGCAATTCTATCTTTAGAACCAGATTTTGAACTTTTTAATCTTACATCTTTTACATAATCTAGTACTTCAATTTCACTAATTTTATCATCCAATTTTAAATTCAAAGCTGTTCTAATACTATTGTGATACTCATCTAGATAGGCAATCCTGTCAACCAATTTATTTTCTAAAGCAAGTTCAGCATTTCTTCCATTTAAATCTGTAGCTATCTCGTTTAATGTTTCTATTGAAAGTTGTCTATTTTCTCCAATGATACCTACGAAGCTATCCCAAATTGAGTTCAATAAAACCGTCATTTGCTCACGATTCTCATCGCTCATACTTTGTTGTAAATAAGGTTCTACAGCACTTTTGTATTTACCATGACGAATAACCTCCATCTGAATTCCAGTTTTTTCCTGTAAGTCTTTCATATATAAAACTTCAGTTGCTAAACCTTTAAGGTCGACACCTCCCATTGGATTTACAAAAACAGTATCTGCTACTGAAGCCAAAAAATATTCGCCTTGAGAATAATAGTCTGCATATGCAACAACAAACTTTCCTGTTTTTTTGAATTCATCCAATTTTTCAATCAATGATTTTCTTTGGGTCATTCCCAATCTAGACAAATTGTTTTCTATTGAAATTCCTTTGATTCTACTATCAGTTTTAGCATAATCAATCACTTGTAAAACATTGATTAAACCTTCGTGATTCGTTTCTCTATAATCTAAGTCTTCAACATAAATACTACCACCATAATCATCTACTACTCTTTCCAAATCCAATTTAATGATGGAATTGTTTTTTACCGATTTTCCTTTCGATGAAGCTCCAGCCGATGCCATAACTCCTATAATTAACAAAACAAAGAAAGACATCATGCAAAAAAGGATGATACCTACAAAAGTTGCTAATACATTTTTTAAGAAATTCATTATGTTCTAATTTTTAGTCGTTGTTCTATTAGTAGACTACTTTTCAAAAACGTTACAACAATTTAAAAATTATTTTAATGATAGGAAAATTAGCTGCAATCCTTACTTTTGCATAATGAAGCAATATAATAAAGTGGTGCTTTCTTTGGGAAGTAATTTGGGCGATAAAAAAGCTTATCTTTCACAAGCAATTGAGGAAGTGCATAACCGCATTGGTTTTGTTGCAGAAGTTTCTGCCGTATATGAAACGCCTTCTTGGGGATTTGATAGTTTCCCTTTTTACAATGCTTGTTTGTTGCTACACACTCACTTAGACGCCCTTGAACTTCTGGATGAATTAAAAAAAATCGAAAAGAAATTAGGCCGATATGAGAAAACATCTGATAATTACTCGGCTAGAACGGTTGATATCGATATTATTTACTTCAACAATCAAATTATTGAATCTGAAGAAGTTTGCATTCCGCACCCGAGAATGCAGCAACGTAATTTTGTCTTAGTTCCGCTGAACGATTTATCTGTGGATTGGAAACATCCCGTACTAAATCAAACTACAGCTGAGTTACTTGCTTGTTGTGCTGATGATTCAAAAATTGAAAAAGCAGGAGTTTTATCAATCTCAAAAGACGAATTCTCGTTAAATACTTTGAATTTTTTGACAATTGAAGGTAATATTGGTTCTGGAAAAACGACATTATCTCAAAAAATCGCACAAGATTTTCATGCAAAAAACATTTTAGAACGTTTTGCAGACAATCCCTTTTTACCTCAATTTTATCAAAAGCCGCAACGTTATGCTTTTCCATTAGAAATGTCGTTTTTGGCCGACCGATATACACAATTAAATGAAGATTTAGCTCAATTTGATTTATTCAACGAATTTATTGTTTCAGACTATTACATCTATAAGTCGATGATTTTTGCGCAAATAAATTTAGAAAGCGAGGAATTTAGGCTCTATAGAACTCTTTTTGATATTATGTATAAACAAATACACAAACCTGATTTATTTGTTTTTTTACAACAAAACACCAAACAATTACTAGCTAATATTAAAAAAAGAGGTCGCGATTTTGAATCTACAATATCTGCGGAATATCTAAATAAAATTAATCATGGCTATACTGATTTCATAAAATCACTTCCAAAAGAAAAAGTTTTAATCATTGATTGTACCGATTTAGATTTTGTTGAAAAGCATGAAGATTATTTAAAAATTCTAAAGCAAATCAATCAACATTTATTATCGATTTCCAATAGGTAAACCAACACGAACCAACACAATTTCAATAGTTGGATCTTTGATATACGTTCGAAAGTTTTTAAAATGAGCAATTTGTCTTCGCGAATAAGGTTGATGTAAATCCCAAAGAAACTTCCTATCGTTTTTAAAATGTTGCTTTAAAATTTCGTAATTGCTTACATCGGCAGAAACTCCATCTGCATAATAAATCTCTTGTAATTTTTTTATAGAGTCGATGATACTTTCTAGCGCTAAAGGTTCCTCTTTATACATATAATAGGGCAAGTAAAAGCTGGTAGTGAAACCAAAATCAGAGAAATGCGACAAAAGATGAATTTCAGGCGATTCTACTAAAATGTTCTTTTTGTTCAAACCATGTTTATCAACCAATGTGGAAAGTAAATTTGCTGCATCAACTACATTTTTTTTAGTGATATTTTTCATGTCCAACCACAGTTTCAAATCCTTATTCTTAATTTCAGAAAGATAATCATCAAGATTTAAACCAATTGAAAAAGCTGGAGGATGATTTACATCATACAACTTTTTATTTTCATCATACATCAAATCTAATTCAACTCCTTCATAAAAACGCTGTGAATAATCGAGCTTTTCGAGGCTATTAACTCTATGAGCCATTACTTTTTCTCTGTAGCCGTAATGCTCTAATTTATATGGATTAAACACATAAATCAGCAGCAAAAAAAGCATCAAAAAACCGTAAATAATCAACTTTTTTATTTTAATTTCTTTCATCATAATTTACCCCTGGAGAAACCATTCTTTTTTTATAAATAAACTGTTCGTTAAATATACTTTTGATAGGTTGAAATTGATCGAATCGAATGCGCGATAAATCTGAAAAACTGTATATAAAATCCTCTAAAGTATATTTCCGGTTCAACTTGTTCTGAAAATTCAAATCTAGCGAATTTTGCTTATATTCTTCTGAAAGCCAAACAATAAAAGGCACTTCGTACATTGCATTAGTTCCAATTCCTTCGTGATGTCCAAATGAGTTATTATCTTGAAAAACATCGTCGCCATGATCAGAAAAATAAACCACGTAACTATTGGTGTTTTTACTTCGAATCTTTTTGATTATTTCAGACACCACAAAATCATTATACCGAATTGCGTTGTCGTATGCGTTGATTATTTGAAATGCTTCTTCTGATTCAAATTTTGTTTTTGGTTGATCATTAAAAAACGAAAAATGAGATGGATAAGCATCCCAATAAAAAATATGTGTGCCTTTTAAATGTAAAAAGATCATTTTTTTTGAAGGTTTTTCTTGAATCACTTCATCTAATAAAGGAAATAAAACCTCGTCTAGTTTATGGCTACTTTTGTTAGTTTTTGTCACAAAATTCTGATGATGAGTTGCCTTAGCATACAGCGAAACCAGAGTTTCATTTAAACCTAAAGGTTCTTGATTTGATAACCAATAAGTTGTAAACCCCGCTTGATTTGCCAATTGAAAAATAGTACCCAATTCATTAAGTTCTGGATTATGAAAATCACCTAAGCTAAAAACGCGATCTAATGATAAAATGGTATGCGTTCTAGGGCTAATCACATCATTAAACAAATATAATTCATCTTTTAACTGACTAAGCTTTGGATTCGTATCTCGGTAATAATCATAAATACCCATGTTTCTTCTTGAACTCGATTCACCAATAATCACAACATATAAAGCCTCATTTTCGTCATTTTCTACATTAGTGAAATAAGTCGATTCTTTATGAGTGATTTTCTTTGACAATTGAGAAGTATAATCTTGATATTCAACATACGTATTTGTTGATAATAATAATACGGAGCGTTCAAAAAAACGGTAACCCACACCTATACAAGCAAAAATCAACAACAAAGGCACTATTTTATATTTTTCTAAAGTAAATCTGTATGAAAAAATAATTCGGACTACTATATAAAAATAAACAAAAACGGACACTCCGTAATACCACTTGAAGTAACTGTCTATAAAACCTTTGACTTCGTTGAAATTGGTTTCGAAAAGTGTATAAAGAACTGCCTTATCGATGAAGTTATAGAACGTATAGAGCACACCAACTTGGATCAATAAAAGGCTGTAAAAACAAAGTAAGATTATACTAAAAATAAATTTTACAATCCTGTTTGTGGTTGCGAATAAGACAGACAAAAGCAACATCAACATTGCACCGTTGAACAAAAATTCTTTTGCTGTTGTTTTTAAAGTTACGTCGTACATTGACATTAAGATCAAGTAAATCAATAACGGCAAACACAAAAACAAGAGTGTGAGTAAATCTTTTAAGTACGCCTTCATTTAACTTTTTGTAACTTTTGAAAAACATCCCAAATCACTATACCGCCACTTACCGAAACATTAAGAGAATGCTTTGTTCCCAATTGAGGAATTTCTACAACCAAATCACTACTGTCAACTGCCTGTTGTTGAACACCTTTTACTTCATTTCCGAAAATTAATGCATATTTAGTTTCAGCACTTACTTCAAAATCATTAAGTAATACCGAACCTTCGACTTGTTCCAAAGAAATGATTTGTGTTTTTTCAGCTTTTAAACGATCAACCACATCCATAACATCTTTAACATATTCCCATTCTACAGTTTCTGTGGCACCCAAAGCTGTTTTATGAATTTCTTTATTTGGCGGTGTTGCAGTAATTCCACACAAATATATTTTTTCAATTAAAAAAGCATCACAAGTCCTGAAAAATGAACCGATGTTGTGCAAACTTCTAATATCGTCTAACACTATTACGATAGGTGTTTTTTCAGCTTTTTTAAATTCCTCAGTATTTTTTCGATTTAATTCGTCTAAAATTAATTTTCTCATTGTTCTGTTTTATAAACCCACAAATATACAATTTATGTGAAAACTAAATTATTTTACTTAACTTAGTATCTTATATTTCTAATCATGGATCAAAGCGAAAAGCGTTATTACCAAGGACTTTACGGTTCTGATGAAATTGAGTTTACCAAAGGGCTCATCCATATCAGTCCATTTGGAGTGATTGGTAAACAACACCAAAACAACGTATTACAACACGCTCATAATCATTTGTTTCAAGTTTTTTTGATCCAAAGCGGAACTACCTTTTTTTTATACAATAACCAAACAATTCAAATCGACCGTCCAACAATTGTTACAGTTCCTAAAAATACGGAGCATGGTTTTGAACATCAAACCGATGTTAATGGATGGATTATTTCCTTGTCTGATACAGTTTTAGAACGAATGATTTTTCGTGAAGCCGAAGTGGTTAATTCGCTCGAAGATGTTCAGGTTATTACATTAGAAAACAACGATTTAATTAAAGAAATAGAGCACACCATTCAGAAATGTGTTTCAGAATACCACGACTATAAAGACGGACGTTTACTAATGTTAGAATATTTAGTTGGACAACTGGTGGTTCTTTTATATCGTTTGCCTCAAAATCAAAAGAAAAAACTCAACAAAACCGATCATTCTTCCAAAATCTATTTTCGTAAATTCACACAATCTATCAAAGAATCTGCAAATTACAAAAAAACAATCGATGAATATGCTAGTGAATTAGGCGTTACTGCTGGTCATCTCAATAAAATCTGTCAGGCTGTTGCTTCACAATCACCTAAAGAAGTTATTATGAAGTATTTTATCACCGAAGCACAATTACTATTAACCGATGTGACACTTACAATTTCTGAAGTTGCCTATAAACTGAATTTTGATGATAAAAGCTATTTTTCGAGAATTTTCAAAAAAAAGACAGGAATTACCCCTGCTGAATTCAGAAAATTAACAGAAACAAAACTTTAACATCTATGATTGATAATTACCATTTTCAATCTTGAATGTCCTATAATCAACCCAAACCTATCCTTTAAATTTGTGATATTAATTCGTGAGTGTTTACTTACTAACCTAATATTATGTCACAAATCATCATAAAAAATATTGAAACTACCATTGTAGATTTACCAACTATTCGTCCTCACCACTTGTCAATGGCAGTGATGAGAAACCAAACTATGGTCATCATTCGCTTGTTTTGTAGCGACGGTATTGAAGGTGTTGGCGAAGCAACAACAATTGGTGGCATTTCGTATGCTGATGAAGCTCCCGAAACCATTAAGTTGGCTATTGACACCTATTTTACACCTTTATTAATAAATCAAGATGCTACTAAAGTGAATTATTTAATGAAAGTGCTAGACAAAAATGTGTCGGGAAATAATTTTGCTAAATCAGGTATAGAAACAGCATTGTTAGATGCACAAGCCAAGCGCTTAAATGTAAAAGTTTCCGATCTATTTGGTGGTGCCGTTACAGACAAACTTCCAGTTTTATGGACTTTGGCAAGCGGTGATACCGAAAAAGATATTGAAGAAGCCAAACAACTTATAAGCATAAATCGTCACAACACTTTTAAATTAAAAATAGGAAGAAACGAACCGCAGAAAGATGTGGATCATGTGGCAGCTATTAAAAAAGCATTAGGTAAAGACATTAAAATTACGGTTGATGTGAACCAAGCTTGGAGTGAGCAAATCGCCAAAAGGTATATTCTTCAATTACAAGAAGCTGGTATTGACTTAATTGAACAACCTTTGGTTAAATCAAACATCGACGGCTTGGCTCGATTAACCGACTTTTTTGATGTGCCAATTATGGCAGATGAAGCTGTTGGAACTGTTTCTGATGCTTTCAAAATAGCAAAAATTCATGCAGCAAGTGTATTTGCTTTAAAAATATCAAAATCAGGAGGTTTGACCAACATCAATAAACAAGCTGCTATTGCTCAAGGAGCAGGAATTTCTCTTTACGGAGGAACCATGCTAGAAGGAAGTATCGGTACGTTGGCATCGGCTCATATTTTTTCCACTCTACCAAATTTAGATTGGGGAACAGAACTTTTTGGACCTTTATTATTAACAGACGACATCGTTAAAAAACCAATCGAATATCGAGATAATTCGCTTATTCTACCAGAAGGAATTGGTTTAGGAATTGAATTGGATTTAGAAAAAATAGAAAAATACAAACGCAAATAAATTATGATATACGTAGTAGAAATGGATGTAAACATCCCCGAAAGCTGGAGTGAGGATAAATTGGCTGATTATATCAAACGCGAACAAGAAACCTCTCAAAAATGGCAAAAATCTGGCAAATGGGTTTATTTATGGCGCGTTGCTGGAAAATATTCCAATATCTCGGTTATTGATGCTGAATCGCCAGACGAGTTACATCAAATCATTAGTTCATTACCGTTGTTCCCATATATGAACATCAAAGTAACTAGCGTGTGTAAACATCCCAATGCGATCAGAGAAACAATGATTTAGTAAAAACCTCAACTTTTTCAAAGGAGTTACAGATCAAATAATAAAAATAAATTCTAAGATTTTTTAAACACTTAGAGAAATTAAAAACAAACATTAACAATTAAATAAGTTCAGTATTATGAAACGAATGGATCAAGAAATTATCGACAAAACTTTAGAGTTAATCAAATCACAAGAAAAAGCAAACGAAGGAAACGAGAGAGTAAAAGAAATCGTAAATCGTTTATTAGAAGATTTGTTTAATGCTATGGCAGATTTAGACATTACGTCTGAAGAAATGTGGATTGCTTGCGATTGGCTAACACAAGCAGGTAAAAATAACGAATGGGGATTGATTTTCGCAGGATTAGGTATCGAAAAATTCATCGATGTAAAAATGGATTGGGAAGATGAACAAGCTGGAATCGAAAACAAAACACCTCGTACAATTGAAGGGCCTTTATATGTTGCTGGTTCACCCGAATCTCACGGTTATGCCGAATTAGAAACCGAAGTTGAAGAAGGTGCAGAACGTTTGTATATGAGCGGATACGTTCGTGACGAAAATGGTAACCCAATTCCAGGCGCAAAAGTAGAAGTTTGGCATTGTAATTTGAATGGATTGTATTCTTATTTTGATTCAACACAACCTGCATACAATCTACGTCGTGCAATTATCACAGACGAAAATGGAAAATACGAATTTAAATCGTTTTTACCTGTAGGATATTCATGTCCACCAAACGGTTCTACCGACACTTTAATGAGCTTGTTAGGCCGTCATGGTTCTCGTCCAGCACACATTCACTTTTTTGTAACTTCTCCAGATTATAGAAAATTGACTACACAAATCAACATTGAAGGCGACCCATTAACTTTTGATGATTTTGCATTTGCAACTCGTCCAGAATTAGTACCGCCTGTGGTTCGTATTTCAGCAGAAGATGCAGCGAAAGAAGGTAAAGATGAAGCTTTTGCAAAAATTGAATTTGATTTCAATATGGTAAAAGAAATTCAAAACGCACCTGCAGGCGAAAACTTTAGAAAAAGAGCTAGTATGGAAGCTTAATTATAAGTTTTTTTGGGATTCTTTTCTTAATCAGAATCCCTTTCTTCTCTCATTTAATAAGTTGTATTATTCATCTAATTAGCCTTAAAATTTGAATTATGAACAAAAGAGTTACAACAGAATATTTAGACTCTTTGGTGGTTCACGATAGGGAAAACGGCTTGTTCCGTCACAATCGAGAGTCATTCACCAACGAAGAATTATTCGAGCTGGAAATGAAATACATTTTCGAAAATAATTGGGTTTATTTGGCTCACGAAACGCAAATTCCAAACATCAACGATTATTATACCACATCAATCGGCCGTCAATCGGTGGTTATCACTCGAGATAAAACTGGCGAATTGCATGGTTTAATCAATTCCTGTACACACAAAGGAGCGCAACTTTGTCGCTACAAAAAAGGAAATAAATTGTCGTTTACTTGTCCGTTTCACGGTTGGACGTTCAACAACGCCGGAAAATTATTAAAAGTAAAAGATTCGAGAACAGGTGGATATCCCGAGCAATTTAATTGCGAAGGTTCACATGATTTAGTGAAGATTGCTCGATTTGAATCCTATAAAGGTTTTCTTTTCGGTTCGTTGAATCCTGATGTTTCTTCATTAGAAGAATATTTGGACGAAGCCAAAGTGATTATCGATCAAGTTGTAGATCAAGCGCCTGAAGGTTTAGAAATTTTGAACGGAACCTCATCGTACATTTACAATGGAAACTGGAAATTACAAATGGAAAACGGTGCAGACGGTTATCACGTTTCGTCTGTGCATTGGAATTACGTAGCAACCATGGGACGAAGAGATTATGCCAAAGAATCAACCAAAGCAGTTGATGCCAACGGCTGGTCGAAATCTGTAGCTGGCGTTTACGGTTTCAAAAATGGACATATCCTTTTGTGGACTAATAAACTAAACCCAGAAGTGAGTCCAATCTATCAACAAAAAGATCGATTGATAGAAAAATTTGGTGAAGATAAAGCCGGATTTATGGTAAACATGACTCGTAATTTAGGCATTTATCCAAATGTCTTTATCATGGACCAATTTTCGACACAAATCCGTGTAATCAAACCGATTTCAGTAAACGAAACCGAAGTCACAATCCATTGTTTTGCTCCAAAAAGAGAAAGTGCCGAAGAACGTTCAATACGCATCCGTCAATACGAAGGCTTTTTCAATGTAACAGGCATGGGAACGCCCGACGATTTGGAAGAATTCCGTTCATGTCAAATCGCTTATCAATCTACTGAATTGAAATACAATGATATGAGTCGTGGTGCTAATCATTGGATTTACGGACAAGACGATCAAGCAAAAGCAATGAATATCCATCCGATCATTTCTGGAATCAGATCCGAAGATGAAGGTTTATTTATTACACAACATGAGTTCTGGAAAGATTCGTTAAAAGAAGGAATTGAAAAAGAGAGGTCTAACAAAGTAACGGTTTAAAGCATGGAAAATTATCAAAAAATTATCACTTTTCTTTACCAAGAAGCGCGTCATTTAGACGAAAGAAATTGGGATGAATGGTTAAAGTCATACGATGAAAACTGTGTGTTTTGGATGCCAAGTTGGGATGATGAAGACGAACTGACAAAAGACCCTCAGTCTGAAATATCCTTAATTTATTATCCAAATAAAGGTGGATTAGAAGACCGTGTTTTTCGCATCAAAACCGAACGTTCGTCTGCTTCTATGCCCGAACCAAGAACCTCTCACAACATAAGTAACGTAGAAATTTTAGAAGAAAACGAAAAAGAAATAAAAATCAGATTCAATTGGTTAACGCTTTCATACCGATACAAAACAACGGATCAGTATTTCGGCACTAGTTTTTATACATTAAAAAAAGACGAAGAATCATATTTAATCAGCAACAAAAAAATCATCCTGAAAAACGATTACATCCGTCAGGTCTTAGACATCTATCATATCTAAATCAGAAATCTTATGGCAAAAGTAGCTTTAAATTTTGAAGATGGAATCACGCGTTTCATCGAAACAAATCCTTACGAAAGTATTGCTGACGCAGCTTATCGCGAAGGAATAAACATTCCATTGGATTGCGCAGACGGTGCTTGCGGAACCTGTAAATGCTTGTCAAAAAGCGGAACATACGATCCTGGAGATTATATTGAAGAAGCATTGACCGATGAGGAAGCCGAGCAAGGTTATGGACTGGCATGTCAGATGATTCCTGAAAGCGATATGGTGGTTGACATTTTGGCGAGCTCGGTAGCATGTAAAGTAGAAGCTACTACTTACGCTACTGAAATTATAACACTAACGTTCTTATCTACAGAAATTGTAAAATTGAATGTAAAAATTTCCGATGATCGAAAAATCACTTTTCTACCCGGACAATACGCCAATATCTTAGTCCCAGGATCGTCTGAAACGCGTTCTTATTCATTTTCCTCTTTATCGGATAATAACGAAATGGAATTCATCATTCGTTTATTGCCACAAGGGTTGATGTCTGATTATCTGCGTAAAGCTCAAGTAGGAGATCAATTAGAAGTCACTGGACCTCTAGGAAGCTTTTACAGTAGAGCGGTTAGTAAACCTACTTTGTTTTTTGCTGGTGGAACTGGTATTGCTCCTTTTATTGCGATGTTGGAACAATTAGAATCCGAAACTTGTCAACAGCCTATCCAATTATATTATGGTGCAACAACAACCGAAAATGTAGTTGAATTGGATCGAATCAACGCCTATAAAAACATAAAAATTCAACCTTCTGCTTGTGTGTCAAATGAAGAATCTTCATGCTATGCAAATGGGTATGTTACTCAGTGGATTACAAAGGATCTATTAACCGAAAGCAGTTACGATGTGTACATCTGTGGACCAAATGCCATGGTAGATGCCGTGAAAAACACTTTAGATGCTGAAGGAATTGTATATGATAATTTCTATACAGAAAAATTCATTCCTACAGGAGCTGTAACGGTTTAATAAACTATATATGATATTTCAAGATAGATTTAAAGATAAAGTAGTTATTGTAACGGGTGCTGCGCAAGGAATCGGAAAAGGTGTAGCGGAAAGACTGGCCAAAGAAGGCGCGAAAACTGTTCTTGTAGATCGTTCTGACTTGGTGATTGAAGTGACCAACGATTTAAAAAATAATGGATACGATTGTATGTACGTTACTGCAAATTTAGAAACTTATGAAGGTTTCCAAAAAGCTGTAAACGCAACATTAGATTCCTACGGACAAATCAATATTTTAATAAACAACGTTGGCGGTACGATTTGGGCAAAGCCATTTCAACATTACCAGGAAGACGAAATTATTAAAGAAATCAACCGTTCATTATACCCAACCTTGTGGGGTTGTAGAAGTGTGCTTCAACCGATGATCGATAATAAAGGTGGTGTCATTATCAACGTATCATCTATTGCTACGCGATCTATCAATCGAATACCTTATGCTGCTGCTAAAGGAGGTGTTAATGCCTTAACAGCGTCTTTGGCTTTCGAACAAGCGGCCAATAATATTCGTGTGGTAGCTATCGCAACAGGCGGAACTGAAGCACCAGAAAGAAAAGTTCCTCGAAACGAAAACCCGATGAGTGAACAGGAAAAAGTTTGGTATCAACAAATTGTAGATCAAACAAAAGATTCTACACTACAAAAAAAATACGGAACGATTGAAGATCAAGTTAATGCAATTTTATTTGTGGCGTCCGATGAAGCTAAATTTATAACAGGAGTTACAATTCCTGTTTCTGGTGGAGATTTGGGTTAAAATCCAAAAATTCATTTTATTATAAGAAATTGAAGATAAACGATTCATTAAATTTTTTAAATTTATATGAGTCAAAAAAAAGAAATAAAACATGTCTACCATTCAATTAAAAAACTTTAACTGTCATTATCTATACGAAAACTTCGGTCATGATCAAACCCTTGTTTTGTCAAATTCTTTGGGAACAAATTTCTCTATGTGGGAAGATAATATCGATGAACTAAGTCATCATTTCAACATTTTAAGATATGATAAAAGAGGCCATGGAAAAAGCACGATTCATCAAGAAAAACTTAGCATTGCAGAATTGGGCGAAGATGTTGTAGAACTAGTGGATGCTTTAAAAATTGAAAATGTTTATTTCTGTGGACTTTCGATTGGTGGTTTAACTGGACAATGGTTAGGCATACATCGTGCAAATCGATTCAAAAAAATCATCATTTCCAATACTGCAGCCAAAATTGGAACAATGGAAAGTTGGGAAGCTCGTATCAAACAAGTGAATGAATTTGGTTTGGAAAGTATTTTAGAAGGAACAGCTACACGTTGGTTCAAACCAGAATACCGAAAAAACAACCCCGAAAAAGTAGAACAAATATTAAATGATTTTAAAGCCAATTCGTTGCAAGGATATACCGCTTGTTGCCATGCAGTGGGTACAGCAGATTTCACGAATGAATTACACAAAATTGAAGTTCCCTTATTGATCATTGCTGGAGATAAAGATGAAGTAACCACCGTAGAAGACGGTCGTTATATACAGAAAAATGCAGGTGTAACTCATCTAATTACCTTAGATGCAGCTCATTTATCGAACATGGAGCATCCACGCGAATTTGCGAAGCATCTCATTCATTTTTTACAACATTAAAAATAAAAAATTATGAAAACAGTCCCTCAAATATCATTAAATGAAGCCGTTGCTTTAGTAAAAGACGGCGATATATTACTGCAAGGTGGTTTTGGAATGACCGGAAATCCTGTTCACTTGATGCACGCCTTGGCAGAAACATCCACTAAGAACCTTACTTTTATTGGAAATAATGTAGGCGAAGCAGGAATTGGTGGCGGAAGATTATTAAGAAACGGACAATTAAAGAAAATGATTGGTTCGTTTTTTACGTCTAATCCAGAAGCAGTTAAGGCAGCACAAGACGGTGTAGTCGAGTATGAATTGTTACCTCAAGGTACACTAGCAGAAGCCATACGTGCTGGCGGTGCAGGGATTGGTGGTTTTTTCACACCAACCTCAGCAGGAACAGCCTTAGCAGAAGGTCGTGAAACCAAAGTACTCAACGGAGTAGAACAAGTTTTTATTCCGGGTATTCGTGGAAATGTTGCATTTATCCGAGCTTGGAAAGCCGACACTGCTGGAAATCTTCAATACCGAATGACCGAACAAAACTTCAATCGTGCTATGGCAACTGCAGCTGATTTGGTAATTGCCGAAGTGGAAGAAATTGTTCCTGTAGGTGAAATCGCACCTGAAAATATTCATACACCTGGTTCATATGTAGATTATTTAGTACAAGCTACTTTAACATTAGAAGATTTAGGAAGTTCTGCTGCGGTCTCCTCTAGTAAAAAAGTATCTGAAGCTAGAATGAATATGGCAAAACGAGCATTAAAAGAATTAAAAAAAGGCGATGTAGTCAATTTAGGAATAGGGATTCCGACCTTGGTGGCTGATTTGATTTCGGAAGAGGACGGCATTATTCTACATACCGAAAACGGCATGTTGGGCGTTGGTCCGGCTCCGACAGATGGTGGCGGCGCAATGGATTATCCGGTCAATGCAGGAAAAGTTCCTATCACAGCTTTGAAAGGCTCGTCTTATTTTGATTCTGCAGATTCATTTGCAATGATTCGCGGAAAACACGTAGATGTAGCAGTCATGGGTGGATTGGAAGTAGATGAACACGCAAACTTAGCCAATTGGGCGGTTCCAGGTCAACCTTTACTTGGTGTGGGTGGCGCAATGGATTTAGCTTCAGGTGCTAAACGATTAATTATTACCATGATGCATACCGAACGTGATGGTTCTCCTAAAATTGTTCCGACATGTGAATTACCTTTAACTGCAATTAAAGCTGTAGATATGGTAATTACTGACAAAGCAGTTTTTGAGTACATCGACGGAAAATTAACTTTAACAGAATTAATGCCTGGTGCTACACTTGAAGAAGTAAAAGCAACCACCACAGCAAAATTTGTAGAAAGATTAGACTAATACTCGTACAATGTAATAATTTTGTGAGATACATTTAACAACGATATAGATGCATAAGTTTCTTCAAAAAATTATTACTTCTCAATTAATCATTTACACGGTTCGCTGTTTAATTGGTTTCGTCATCGGATATAAATTGATGTTGGCCTTTCCTGAATACGAACTGTTTTGGTTGTTGTTATCGATAATTTTGGTTATTTCTCCCGAAGGGAAAGATTCGCGCAAATTGACAATTGACAGAGTAAGATCCAATTTCATAGGTTCGTTTGTCGGCCTATTTTGTTTGATGATTGATCAGGAATTAAACATTGCTGTTTTAATGTTTGGTATTACTGTTACCAGTGCCATCTGTTATTTTTTTGATATAATGAACATGGCACGCGTTGCAATTGTAGCATTGTTAATTATTTTATTACAGCCGCATTTATCCGATATTGAATTGACACCAGTAGTGCGTTTTGCTACTGTTACAGCAGGTTGTTTGATTGGATTGACAATTACTGTTTTAAGCTCGATGTTGATTCGGAAGTTAAAAAGAAAATATGGAATTCCTTATTAATCATAATTCTAAACCGAAGAACAAATCTCGTGTTAGGGATAGCTGTGGAAATCCTTTTGTGTAGTGCAACGAAACAAAAGATTGTAACGAATAGCCCGACCCCAGCCCAAATTGGCGGGGAAACACCCAAAATATAAAAATAAAAAAATAAACAATGAAAAAAGAAGCATATATAATAGACGGAATAAGAACTCCAGTGGGAAGTTTTGGAGGTACTTTGGGAGCAGTACGTGCCGATGATTTGGCTGCGATGGTGATTGAAGAATTGATTAAAAGAAACCCAAACATTCCGAGTGAAGACATAGACGATGTAATTTTAGGATGCCATAATCAGGCAGGTGAGGATAACAGAAATGTAGCTCGTATGGCTGCTTTGTTAGCTGGTTTGCCGGTTACTGTACCAGGTGAAACAGTCAACAGATTATGTTCATCGGGAATGGCAGCAATCGTACATGCTAATCGCGCAATCAAAGCTGGAGATGGAGAACTTTTTATTGCAGGTGGTGTTGAACACATGACCCGCGGACCATTGGTCATTTCTAAACCTTCAAAAGCATTTGGAACCGATTCTAAAATGGAAGATTCATCATTTGGTTGGCGTTTTGTGAATCCTAAAATGGATCAAGTTTACGGTACAGACCCTATGGGAATCACCGCAGAAAATTTGGTTGAAATGTATAAAATTTCGCGTGAAGATCAAGACAAATTCGCTTTGGCTTCTCAATTAAAAGCAGCTGCAGCAACAGAAAATGGTCGTTTAGCGGAAGAGATTATGCCAGTAGTAATTCCACAACGAAAAGGTGATCCAATTGTTTTTTCTAAAGATGAATTCGTTCGTGCTAATTCTACAATCGAAGGTTTGCAAAAATTAAGACCTGCATTTAAAAAAGACGGATCGGTTACTGCAGGAAACGCCTCGGGACTTAACGACGGCGCCGCAGCTGTTTTTGTAGCTTCTGGTGAAGCAGTTGAAAAATATGGCTTAAAACCTATGGCTCGTATTGTTTCTTCTGCGGTTACAGGTGTCGAGCCTCGTATAATGGGTATTGGGCCAGTTACAGCTACCCAAAAAGCTTTAGAAAGAGCTGGTTTAACTTTAGACGATATGGATGTTATGGAATTCAACGAAGCCTTTGCGGCACAGGCGTTAGCTTGTACAAGAGCTTTAGGTTTAGCAGATGACGATCAAAGAATCAACAGAAACGGTGGTGCTATCGCGATCGGCCATCCATTAGGTATGTCGGGCACTCGAATCACATATACGGCTGCTTTGGAATTACAAAAAACACAAGGAAAATACGCATTGGCAACCATGTGTGTAGGAGTAGGTCAAGGGTATGCAATTATTTTAGAGCGTGTCTAAAAAACATTATCCTATAAGGTTTTCACAAACCTTGTAGGTATACGACTAATCAACAACTAAAGATTGGTAATTTACCGTTTACAAACTACAACTTAAATCCAAAATGAGTAAAAAAGCAGACATATTAACTGCTGCACTTAACCTGTTTACTGAACAAGGTGCCAGAGCTACTTCGACCAAATCCATTGCATTGGAGGCAGGTGTATCTGAAGCACTTATTTTCAAATATTTCGGAACAAAAGACAATCTTTTAGAAGATCTAATAAAAAAAGGCTATGTGGAAGCCGTACATATTACCAATCAATATTTAAATGCCGAAAATGAAAGTGATTTTTTAGCTCAATTTATTGAATTACCGTTGCATCTTGTCAACAACCAATTCGATTTTTGGCGTATGCAATATAAAATTTTGCCTTTAAACCAAATCGCACAACATTATCACAGTAATTTCATGAAACCAAGTCGGAATCGGCTTGTAGAAAGCTTTGAAGCTTTGGGATATCCACAGACAGAAACAGAAACCGAAATTATTTTATTGTTGATCGATAATTTATGGAAAAGTTTTGTTTCAAAAAGATTATCAAAGGAAAGTTGTGAGCAAATCATTAAACTTTTGAAAGAAAAATATGGAGTTTAAATACTCCATTTTTTATTTGAAATCACTACAAATTTTCGACTAAAACCAGATTGTTCTATCTTTAAAAATTAAACAAGGTGAAAGAATGAACGGCATCTTTATCATCGAATAATGAATTAGTCTTATTACACCTGTCTACATAATGCATCTTTAAACACAATTGACTGACATAAAATAGAACATTTGATATAATAATCACGTGTATCGAAATGAAAATAGTTGGTCACAAAGAATGGAATTAAACTTAAAAAAACATTGAATACGCTGCAAAACAACCCTCTATCAAATCTTTTCCAACTACCGCTTGTTTCTTAAAGGTTTACTTTTCCTAAATTGATCATTAACTAATATATAATCCCTACTGCTCCTAGTACTTTTGATACTTCACATTTAGACAATCCAAAATATTTAGTCAAACATTTTTTAAAACAAACGAAAAAAACACTATTTTTGTGCACCTATCAATTTATATGTAAATGAGAACAATTCAATTTAGAGAAGCTGTTTGCGAGGCGATGAGTGAAGAGATGCGTCGCGACGATAAAATATACTTAATGGGCGAAGAAGTTGCCGAATACAATGGAGCTTACAAAGCCAGTAAAGGAATGTTGGACGAATTTGGTCCTAAGCGTGTAATCGACACACCTATTGCAGAGCTTGGTTTTGCAGGTATAGCTGTTGGTTCAGCTATGAACGGCTTACGTCCTATTGTTGAATTCATGACGTTTAATTTTTCATTAGTTGGTATTGACCAAATCATCAATAACGCAGCTAAAATGCGTCAGATGAGCGGTGGTCAGTTTTCTATGCCGATTGTTTTTAGAGGTCCAACAGCTTCTGCTGGTCAGTTGGCTGCAACACACTCGCAGGCTTTTGAAAATTGGTTTGCAAATACTCCTGGATTGAAAGTAGTGGTACCTTCTAACCCGTATGATGCAAAAGGATTATTGAAAGCTGCAATCAGAGACAACGATCCAGTAATTTTTATGGAGTCTGAACAAATGTATGGCGACAAAGGAGAAGTTCCTGAAGAAGAATACACGATTCCACTTGGTGTTGCCGATATCAAACGGGAAGGTACTGATGTAACCATCGTTTCATTTGGTAAAATCATTAAAGAAGCATACACAGCTGCAGACGAATTAGCAAAAGAAAACATTTCTTGTGAAATCATCGACCTTCGCACTGTTCGCCCTATGGATTACGATGCGATTTTAAAATCTGTTAAAAAAACCAATCGTTTGGTTGTTTTAGAAGAAGCTTGGCCTTTTGCTTCTGTTGCTTCTGAAATAACATATATGGTACAAGAGCGCGCTTTTGACTACTTAGACGCTCCTATTCAACGCATTACAACAGCTGACACTCCAGCACCTTTCTCACCAGTTTTACTTCAAGAATGGTTGCCTAATGCCCAGGATGTGATTAAAGCGGTTAAAAAAGTTATGTATAGATAATTTTAGAAAGCGGATATTCTTAAATTCCGTGATAAAAAACAATATT
This sequence comes from uncultured Flavobacterium sp., assembly GCA_964397335.1. Taxonomy (GTDB): domain Bacteria; phylum Bacteroidota; class Bacteroidia; order Flavobacteriales; family Flavobacteriaceae; genus Flavobacterium. The sequence goes on along the minus strand of CAYNIM010000006.1, from coordinate 54,286 downwards.
TAGCTTACATTTGCAACTCCAGTCCTAACGATTGGAGTTGTTTTGTTATGAAGAGTTTTTGGGTCTTTTTATTTGTTGTATTAACTTTAAACACCGTAGCTCAAACCAAAGTGAGTGGTGTAGTTTCTGATGAATTTGAACAGTTTGTTCCTTACGCAAGTGTTTATTTCAAAAATACCACCGAAGGAGTTATAACTAATGAAAATGGTCAATTTTACTTAGAATCTAAATCAAAAAGAGATACTTTGGTTATTTCTTTTACGGGATACGACGATGTTTTTCTCCCACTTCAACGCTCGACTAATTTAGATTTAAAAATTATCCTGAGAGAAAACACGCTTTTGGATGAAGTTAAAATTTTCTCTGGAAAAACTTCTAAAAAGGATAATCCTGCTTTAGATATTCTTCGAAAAATATGGGAAAATCGTCGAAAAAACGGATTACATCTCTTTGATCAATATGCCTATCAAAAATATGAAAAAATAGAATTCGATCTCAACTCCATCGACAGTGCTTACATGAAAAGTAGGCTCTTTAATGGCATGGAATTCATATTTAATCATGTAGATACTTCGAATATTACAGGAAAAACCTATCTACCAATTTTCATCAACGAAAAAGCTTCGGATGTTTATGGTGATAACACAGCAAATCTAAAGAAAGAAATTGTTTCGGGTAACAAAAATTCGGGATTCAACAACAATCAGCACATTATGGCATTTCTTAGTGATTTGTATGTAGAATATGATATTTACGATAATTATCTTTTACTGTACGACAAAAGCTTTGTAAGTCCACTTTCACGAACTGGTATCAATGTATACAACTATGTTTTGACAGATACTGCTTACATAGACGATAAATTGTGTTACAACATCGTTTACTATCCCCGTAGAAAAGGAGAATTGACTTTTAAAGGAGATTTTTGGGTAAGTGACGGTAGTTGGGCAATTAAAAAGATCAATATGTCGGTGAGTAAAGATGCCAACATTAATTGGGTGCGAGATATTTACATTGAGCAAGAATACGACGTGTTGAATGACAGTGTGTTTCTTTTGACTAAAGACCACATCATGACCGATTTTAGCATAAGACAAACCGAAAAGTCTAAAGGCATGTACGGAAAGCGCACAACTTTTTTCAAGAAATTTGACTTCAACAAGCCCAAACCTTTAAATTTTTATCGAAGTGAAGTCAATACTTTTAATGAAGCTTTGATGAACCGTCCAGACGAATTTTGGGAAAATTATCGTTTTGAGCCACTCACAAAAGAAGAACGAGGGATTTACACCATGTTGGATGAACTACAGAAAAACAAACGCTTCCAGACTTATGTGAATCTAGGTACTATTCTTGCAAGTGATTACATACAAATTGGTAATTTTGATTACGGTCCTATTTTCTCGACATTTGGTTTCAATGATGTAGAAGGTATCCGACTTAGAACCGGCGGAAGAACCTATTTTGGACAAAACGATATGTGGCGTTTAGAAGGTTACACCGCCTACGGCTTTAAAGACAATAAATTCAAATACGGACTTTCTGGGCGTTTTATGCTCGATAAAGAGAAACGCTTTATTTTATTTGTAGGAAACCGTCGCGATGTTGAACAAATTGCTGCATCACTTTCACCGATAACCGATGTTTTGGGTAGAAGTTTTGCTTCTAGTGCATTGTTGGCAAGTGGCGACAATTCGAAGTTATCGAACATTAATTTAAGTTCAGTTGGGTTAGAAATTGAACCACTAAAAAATCTAAAACTATCGGCTTCAGTAGACTATAAAACATTAAAAACAGCATCACCTACTTTTTCATTAGCTTATTTTGATGAAAATGGAACTATACAAAACGAATTAAATCAATCAACTATAAATTTATCTGTCGATTACACTCCAAACAGAAAAACCGTGGGTTACGGAGTGGATAGAACAGAAGTTGATGCCAATTATGCCCGTATTTTTTTCAACTACTCGTTAGGTGTAAAAGATATGTTGGGTAGCGATTTCGATTTCAAAAAAATACAATTACTTTACAGACATCCAATTGTAATTGGTGGTTTTGGAAGACTTACACCGACACTTGAAGCTGGAAAAACCTTTGGAACCGTACCATTAGGATTACTTAATGTATTACCCGGAAACCAGTCTTATTTTATAATCGACAATGCTTTTAGCCAACTTAATTATTATGAATTCATAACCGATGAATACATAGCACTACATTTAGAACATAATTTTAACGGAAGATTGTTTTCAAGAATTCCAGGTATAAGAAAATTAGGTTTGAGAGAATTTGTTGGTATCAGAGGCGCTTGGGGCAATATATCACAAAAAAACATAGATATAAATGCTTCCGGCATTCCTTATGTTGCACCAAAAGATAAAGTTTATTATGAGTATTACGTAGGGGTTGGAAATATTCTAAAAGTTCTAAGAATTGATGTAAGTTGGAGAGGGAACTATTTAGACAATCATAACGTTAGAAAATTGGGTGTGAAAGCGACTTATGGCTTTCATTTTTAAACTTCTGTTTTAATTTGACTTTAAACAGTCCTAATCATTTCTTTTAGAACCGTTTTAGATAAATAACACCTGATTTTTATCATTCTTTTTCAGATGCTTTATCAGTATGTTTGTTATTATTATAAACAGCTTATATTATAGATAAATCATGAAAAAAATAATAATTATCGCGCTTTCTGTTGTTGCGCTTTACGGTTGTAGAAAAGCAAGTGAGGATTTTAAAATAAAACCACCTGTTGAAAAATCAGAATTACTTACGAAAGCATTAACCTACTTTAAATCTATCAGTTCTGTGCCTTATGAGGACATAGCTGAAAATAAAGTTGATTTAGGTAAAAAGCTTTTTTTTGATACGCGTTTGTCTAAAGATGGAAACATAAGTTGTAACTCTTGTCATAATTTAGAGACTTTTGGTGTTGACAATTTAGCTGTTTCACCGGGTGACACCGGAGAACTTGGTGCCAGAAACTCACCTACAGTCTTCCACTCTAGTCTTCACAGTATGCAGTTTTGGGATGGTAGAGCAAAAGATGTTGAAGAACAAGCAGAAGGGCCAATTTTAAATCCAGTAGAGCACAATATTCCTTCAGAAGCATTTTTGGAAAATCATTTAAGAAGCATTCCCGAATATCAAAAAATGTTTAGTGAAGTATATCCCGATGTTGCTGAACCAATCACTTTTAAAAATATCGCCAACGCTATTGGCGCGTTTGAAAGAAAGTTAAATCCGATTTCACGCTTCGACGAATTTTTAGATGGTAACGAAGAAGCCCTTACGCAACAAGAAAAAGATGGCCTAAAAACATTTATGGATAAAGGTTGTATAACTTGTCATATTGGTGTGGCTTTGGGCGGTAGTTTCTTTCAAAAGTTTGGTTTGTATGGTGATTATTGGGAACTTACAAAAAGTGAAAACATTGACCATGGTTTGTATGATTTAACAGGAAAAGATAGTGATAAATTTATGTTTAAAGTTCCTGGTTTAAGAAATGTTGAAAAAACAGCACCTTATTTTCACGACGGCTCGATCAGCAGTCTTGAGGAAGCCGTTAAAATCATGGGAAAACTTCAAAACGACAAAGAATTAACCGACCAACAAGTGAATGATATCGTTGCTTTTATGAAAGCCTTGACAAGCGATATAGATGACAAATATAAACGACCATAAAACGACATTCAAACAAAAAACCGGCTCTTCAAAAAAGAGCCGGTTTTTTTATAATATAAAAAATTTACAATAAAAAAACTGTCCGAAAATATTCGGACAGTTACAAAGTACTCAAGACGGGACTTGAACCCGTACGAGCATTACTGCTCACTGGATTTTAAGTCCAGCGTGTCTACCAATTCCACCACTCGAGCTTGGTACTTTTATTTTTAAATTGCTCTACATATTAGAGCTTAATACTTTTTCTTTATTACTTAATGAAGCAACAAAATTACTCTAAAAATTTCAAGTATTCTATTTTTATTTGATTAAAGATCGTTAGCAACATTTCTATCAATCAAATAGTAAGAACTTGAGCGAAAAACGGGGTTCGAACCCGCGACCTCAACCTTGGCAAGGTTGCGCTCTACCAACTGAGCTATTTTCGCAAATAATTACACTTTGTGTAATTAATTGTACTCAAGACGGGACTTGAACCCGTACGAGCATTACTGCTCACTGGATTTTAAGTCCAGCGTGTCTACCAATTCCACCACTCGAGCTTGGTACTGTTAATTATTTTTCGCTCCACTATTTGAGCAAAAAACATCTATCTTTATAACTCTGTTATGCAAGGCTCTTGCTTCCTGAGTTTAATAATTCTATTTTATTTACTCTGATTGAAAATTGTAGCTAAACTTTTAAATCAATCAAGCAAAATGAACTTTGAGCGAAAAACGGGGCTCGAACCCGCGACCTCAACCTTGGCAAGGTTGCGCTCTACCAGCTGAGCTATTTTCGCATTGAAAATTGTGATTGCAAATTTATATAATGATATTTTAATTTGCAAGCTTTTTTTTATGGTTATTTGTTTTTATTTAGATAACATAGAAGTTTAAAATTCTTCAATGCTTACTATTGTCTGAGTCTATTTTCTCTTCCAAAACAAAGTCACAAAATTATATTTTCTTGTGCTTAAATGCGAGTGCAAATATAGAATTTTTATTTGAATAAACAAGCAATTAACAAAAGAAAATTAGTGTAAAGGCAGAAGAAACGTGCTTTTGCACGTTTCTTCTATCTCTTTTCTATCTCACTGGTCTATTTAAAACCAAATCTAAATATAAGTTTACATTGTTTTTCAAATCTTTACGATGTGTGATAAAATCCAAAAAACCATGTTCTAGTAAGAATTCCGATGTTTGAAATCCTTCTGGTAAATCTTTTCCTGTAGTATCTTTAACAACACGTGGACCTGCAAAACCGATTAATGCACCTGGTTCTGCTATATTAATATCTCCCAACATTGCGAAAGATGCTGAAATTCCACCCGTAGTAGGATCGGTACATAATGAAATATAAGGAATTTTAGCCTCTGCCAATTGCGCTAATTTAGCTGATGTTTTAGCCATCTGCATCAAAGAATAAGCAGCTTCCATCATTCTTGCACCTCCCGACTTGGAGATCATCATAAATGGAATGTTGTTTTTTATTGAATAATCAATACCGCGGGCAATTTTCTCACCTACAACTGCACCCATAGATCCACCGATAAAAGCAAAATCCATAGCTGCAACAACCAACTTCTCTCCTTTTGATTTTCCTACTGCAACTCGAACAGCGTCTTTTAATTTTGTTTTATCTCTTGCTTCTTTTAATCGATCACTGTATTTTTTTGTATCGACAAATTTTAAGGGATCCTTTGAAGTAATTGAGCCGAAAAGCTCTTTGTATTCATTGTTGTCAAATAAAATTTCAAAATACTCATTACTTCCAATACGAACATGATAATCATCTTCCGGACTAATCCAAAGGTTTTTTGCCAACTCCTCCGATTCGATAATCTTTCCTGTAGGTGTTTTGTACCACAATCCCTTGGGCGTGTCTTTCTTATCCTCTGTTGGTGTTGTAATTCCCTTTTCTTTTCGTTTAAACCAAGCCATACTTTTCTTTTAGTTTGATAATTTATTATAAAAAACGATGTTTTTATAAAGTGTTCACGTTGTTTAAATCGGCAAATGCTTGCTCTAATCGGTTGTTGAACGTCAACTCTGCTTCTCTGATCCATTTTCTTGGATCGTAATATTTTTTATTTGGAATATCGTCTCCTTCTGGATTACCAATTTGCGCCATTAAATAGTCTTTTTTCGACAAGATATAATCGCGCGCTCCTTCTGTAAAGGCAAATTGTAAATCGGTATCAATATTCATTTTAATTACTCCATAAGAAATTGCTTCACGAATTTCCTCTAGACTAGATCCAGACCCGCCATGGAAAACAAAATCAATAACGTTTTTCACTGTATTAAATTTCTTCTCAACATATTTCTGAGAATTATCTAATATAACAGGAGTCAACTTCACATTTCCAGGCTTGTATACTCCATGAACATTACCAAATGCTGCTGCAATTGTAAAACGTGGAGATACTTTCATTAATTCTTCATATGCGTAAGCAACTTCTTCTGGTTGCGTATATAATTTTGAAGAATCTACATTGGTGTTATCCACGCCATCTTCTTCTCCTCCGGTAATTCCCAATTCAATTTCCAAAGTCATTCCCAATTTACTCATACGCTCTAAGTACTTTTTGCAAGTTTCGATGTTCTCTTTGATAGGTTCCTCAGAAAGGTCGATCATATGAGAAGAAAACAATGGTTTTCCAAACTGCTCAAAGTGTTTTTCGCTAGCATCTAGTAATCCATCAATCCAAGGCAATAATTTTTTAGCACAATGGTCTGTATGCAAAATAACAGTTGCACCATACAACTCTGCCAATTCGTGTACTTGTTTTGCACCAGCAATACTTCCTGCAATTGCAGCACGTTCGTTTTCATTACTCAATCCTTTTCCTGCCATGAAAAGTCCACCACCATTTGAAAACTGAATAATAACAGGTGCATTTAGTTTTGCAGCAGTTTCTAAAACCCCGTTGATTGTACTGGAATTAGTAACATTTACAGCTGGAAGAGCAAAGCCCTTTTCTTTTGCATACCTGAAAATCTCTTGAACTTGATCGCCCGTTGCTACACCGGGTTTGATATTGTGTGCCATAATGAATGTAATGTATTATTGTTTTTAAAATTAGTCCGATACAAAAATAGTAAATTTATTAAAACGGATAGTTAATTCCTATGTTTAAAACTGTTTTATTGAAACTCCATTCTTTAAACCATCTTCTTCCAGGCTCATTTGCAGGGTTATAAGTTTTAAACCCTAAATCACAACGAATGACAAAGAACGAAAAATCGTAACGAATTCCTAGTCCTGTTCCTAAGGCTAAATCTTTCAACGAGTGAAGTCCTTCAAAAACCATCTCATCGTCGACCACATTATCCTTTACGTTCCAGATATTTCCTGCATCGGCAAAGAGTGCCAAATTCCATGGTCCAGACATATTGAAACGGTATTCTAGACTGAAAGCGAGCTTCATGTTCGCTTCGTTAAAATCGTTGACGCCACCACTGCGCCCTGGTCCTAATCGATAAGATTGCCATGCGCGATTATCATTGGAACCACCAGCGAAGTAACTTCTTGAAAAGGGAATATTGTCTGAATTTCCAAACGGAATAGCGACACCTGCAAAAGCACGAAATGCCAATATATTTTGATTTCCTAAATCAAAATATTTTATAAAATCAATTTCCCCTTTCAAGTATTCTGAATAAGCTACGTCCATAACAGTACGTTTTTCATCTGGTTCGTTTGCTGATTTTGTAAACAAGTTCAATAAACTTCCTGCGGATTCTATTTTGGTTCTTAAAGTTATAAAATCTTGATCTTTGATATTGAAACGATTAGAGTAAGTATAAACGAGATTACCTGCTAAAATCAAGTTGTTTTCGATCAATCGTTGTTTTCTTTGCGAAATACTTCTCACCGACTGTCTTTCTGCATCAGAAACCTGAGTCGTTCCGTTCAATACATCTTGAATAAAAGCATCTGCCCCACCCCCAACTATTGTCAAGTTTCCAGACGAGTCTAAATGATCGGGATTCGTATTTACATTTTCTGCAATGGTATTCAGTCGATTGTAGGAAGAGCGATAAACATTAAAATAGTTACCTGGGTTCATATTTCTTACAAACTGGAGATTTACAATATCCAAGCTAAAGGTATTTCTTCTTCTATATGACCAATTATAATTAAAAACCGCTGTAAGATTCTGCTTGTCTAAGCCAATGTTTTGTTGATTGAAAAAACCCGCACTCAAAGAAGTGTTTGGAAAAGAAGTTCGATCAATAACTTGTTCGATGAAACTTGAGAAAAACAAAAATCTTGGAAAAGTTAATTTCACATCAGCACCGTATTCCAAGATGTCAAAAAAAGTATTGTTGCCACTTCGATATCTCGATGTCGAAGAACCTATATTTCCTCTAAGGCTAACGTTCAATATTTCGGCACCTCTGAATATATTATGAAAATCGTAACCAATGTTTCCTTCAATACCAAATTGTTGAATATTGGAATGATTAACACCCAGATCAGCTCTAAAAACTGCATTTTTCTTGGGATCTAAGGTAATGTTTGTAATCAATGAACGCCCTAAAGAATCTCGTGGATCTAAAACATATTCAATTGTTGGATAATTAAAAACCCGCAAGTTACTCAATGCTCTAGAGGTTATTAAACGCCGTGTATCTGAAAAATATTCATTTTTATCAATAAACACTGCATTCTTCAATGTTTTAGGTTTGTAATTCAATCGTCCCCGACTGTAGATATTCAGGTTTCTAAAAGTGATTGAATCTGTTATTTTTGAAGAGTTTTGTGAGTTGTTTCTTGTAAAAAGATTGACTTCACTAATCTTATATAATTTAAACGGTTCTGTCTTTAAAGAATCTCCATCTTTCACTGTTTTATCACTTACAATGAGCATTAAATCAGCGGTATGATTATTTTTTAAAGTATCCAATTCATAATTGATATACGTTTTTTGAAAATCATATGCACCATTATTTCTAAAATAAGTAGTAATGCGGTCTCTTTCTTCATCTAATTGAGCTGCGTTGTATTGATTCCCTTTCTTTATTAATGAAGGTCGACGATTTTTATTATAGAGCTCCGCCAACTCGTGCGATTGGATTGAAGTTGATATACTATCGAAAAAATAAGGTTTACCGGTTTCTATCTGATAGATTGCCTTAATCTGTTTTGGCTTTAAACTATCGAGCTGAAATGCAACTTCTGTATTGAAATAACCTTGATTGAAATAGTGGTTTTTCAAACGTAAGGCCGAACGACGAGTTCGCTCATGTTCATAAATAACAGGAGGCTCGCCCAAATCTTTTAAAGTTCTACTGAGTCCTGATACAAAAAAAGAAGTACCCAAACGGTCGACTTGCTTGGCAGACAACAAATGCGTTAAAAAACGTTCTCTTTTTGGCGAACGATCTAACCATGCCTGATAACTTGAATCTGGATTTACTTTTGCCATATTAAACAAGTGCAAACGCAATTGATAACCTAGCAACTGACTATTAGGTTGTTGGTAAATCTGTCCGGTTATCTCAGCCTTCGATACATTTTTGCTATTAACTACAACTTCATTGTCCACAAGTAGCCGTTGCTGCTCGGGAACACGCTTAGTTACAGAACAAGCTAAAAAAAAGCTGGTAATTACCGTAATAAATACTAATTTTGATAAAATATTTTTCAAGCCATTGCAATTTCAAACGGTAAAATTACGATTTTTTCATCATGCTTAGCAAAAACCAAATTAAATATATCAATCAACTGAAACAAAAGAAGCAACGTACGGTAGAAAATGTATTTGTTGCCGAAGGATTAAAAGTGGTTAATGAACTTTTAGAGTCATCTTTAGAACTTATTCATTTATATAGCACTAAACCTTGGAAAACCTCAGTTAATGAAGCGCATTTCACTTTAATATCTGAAGCTGAATTAAAGAAAATTTCCTCGTTGCAGACACCCAATCAATGTTTGGCACTTTTTAAAATGAAAGAGTTCAAAATTCCTTCCTCAGATGGATTAAAAGTTGTTTTAGACGATGTACGCGACCCTGGAAACCTAGGAACCATTATCCGTTTATGTGATTGGTTTGGCATTTCTGATTTGATTTGCAGCGAAGAAACCGTTGATTTATACAATTCAAAAGTAGTTCAAGCAACTATGGGTTCATTGACTAGAGTTAATGTACATTATACCGATTTGAAAACGTATCTGGAATCTTATCCCCATACGATTTTCGGAACTTTTATGGATGGAGAAAATATTTACAATCAAACATTACCACAAGATGGACTTATTGTTATGGGCAATGAAGCAAACGGAATTTCTAAAGAAATTGCTGATTTGATACAGCAAAAGATTTCAATTCCTCGTTTTGGAAACCTCCAACTTACTGAAAGTTTAAACGTAGCTACTGCAACTGCAATTTTCTTGAGTGAATTTAAGCGTTCTTCTTAAGAAACTACTTTAAAAAAAAAGTCAAAGCTTTTATTTTGGAAACTTTGACTTTTATTGAATTAAATTTTAATTAATGGAACGTGAAGTTGATAAACAAACCTCTTGATTTCATAGATTCAATGCTACCTGTCCATGGACTGTTAGGATTTCTATCTCTGACCAATTCATCTTGAAGTCCAAAAACACCTCGAATAGATGGCGAGAATTTAAAGTGTTCAAAATACAGATCAATTCCTAAGCCAATTTCATAATTCGAAGTCCATTTTTTCATTCTAAATCGGCCTTCAGAATTATCTTCTTTAGAAGTTTCATTACTTCCTAAATTCAATGATTGAGAGAATCCGGCTAAGATATATGGTCGAATATTTCCAGCTCTTAAAGCCGAAAACTTAAGCAACAACGGAAAGTGAATATAAGTTGAAGCCACATCGCGTGTACGCATATCTGGATTTTGAATGTGAGGAAATATTAAAACGCGCTTGGTGTAATACAAACCTGGCTCAAATCTCAAATCTAAATACTCCATTAAACGAAGATTACCCACCAATCCAACATTAAAACCTGTTGACGGCTCTACTAAAATTTCTTCGCTTCCATGGTCTGCAAGAAACTTCTTCGAATAATCATATTTGAAGTTGTATGAGCTAAATCCTAAATAATAACCGTAATGCACTCGTTGCGAATCCCAATCTTGTTGATTCTTATAAGGATTTTTCCCAAACATTCCCTGAGAAAACATTTGAACCGAAAATAGCAAGCAGCTGATGAACAGTAATTTTTTCATATTTTTATTTTGACGCTGAATATATCGTTGCAACGCCCATTGTTTGTGGGCTGTGTTTAACATTTTTGAAACCTACTGAACGCAAAATCGCATTTAATTTTTCGCCATACGGAAAATTCTTTGCCGATTCAGAAAGATATTCATAAGCTTTACGGTCTTTCGAAAACAGTTTTCCCATCATTGGCATCAAAGTTTTCATGTAAAAATTATAGCCTTGTTTAAAAGGAAATTTCGTCGGAACCGAGGTTTCTAAGATAATAAAAATTCCGTTCGGTTTCAAAACTCTTAAAATTTCTGACAAACCTTTTTCAAGAGTTTCAAAATTTCTAACTCCAAAAGCAACGGTAATAGCATCAAAAGTATTGTCTTCAAAAGGTAAATTTTCAGAATCGCCTTGAATCATTTTAATTCTTTCTTGCAATCCTAATCGATTAACTTTCTCTTTTCCAACCTCTAACATTCCTGCAGACAAATCTAAACCTACGATTCTTTTTGCATTCGATTTCGACAATAAAATAGCTAAGTCTCCAGTCCCAGTAGCAATATCTAAAATAGATTCTGGATTGGTTGCCGCTACCATTTTCAATACATTTCTACGCCAACCTTGATCAGTTCCAAGCGAAATCATTCGGTTTAAACTGTCATAATTGCCTGAAATTGTATCAAACATCTGTTCAACTTGTTTCTTTTTTCCTAATTCAGAATCTTTGTATGGATTGATTTGATTTCCCATTGTGCTTAACGAAATTTTTACAAATATAAGCATATTCACAAAATAGCTATTTGTTTCTTGCTAAGTAAAACTATTTTTTTGCTGCCAGATCTATTTCTTTTCTCAAAATTACTTTTTTGACTCAAAGGTTAAGTCAGATTTGGTAATTATAATCATGATTATTGCTAATTTACTTCAACCTATTTCAACCAAATTTCATCTACTCTTAGATTGAATTTATAATTAATTAGCAGATTTCCTAGCTGAACATCTGTATACTTGAAGAGGTTTATTGAGTATGCTAAATGAATTCTTTATGATCTTTACGTAGACTTAAGGATTATTACACTACTTTTTTTGAAAGGAGAAAAATAAAAAAACCGCCAATCGGCGGTTTTTAAATTATTTGATACTAAAATAGTTTTTCTTTTCTTGTGATAATTGCGCAAAACGCTCTTTACACTCTTCAATCATTTCGATTGCTGCTTTTTTATCTCCGAAACCATTAGTAACTACTTTTTTGTTTTCCAAATCTTTATATACCTTAAAGAAGTGTTCGATTTCCTTAATCAAATGGTTATTAACATCACTTAAATCGTTTAATTCATTCATTAAAGGATCTCCTATCGGCACACAAATAATTTTTTCATCATTTCCTTTATCGTCCGACATATAGAAAACACCGATTGGTTTTACTTCGATCAATAAACTTGGAATAGTAGGTTCTGTAGTTAAAACCAAAACATCTAATGGATCTCCGTCTAAAGCTAGAGTTTCAGGAATGAATCCATAATCTGCTGGGTATTTCATTGATGAGAATAACAAACGGTCAAAACGCATCATTTTTAAATCAAAATCGAACTCGTATTTGTTTCTGCTTCCAGCAGGTATTTCGATGAACACATCGAATTGTTCAACATTTGTCATAGTTATATATATTATTCTATTATTTCAAAATTGGTTGCAAAAGTACATTAAAATACAATTCCTTACAAATTTAAACACAAGAAGCTTTTATTTTTCTATGAAAATTTCTATAAAATTATAATTCTCGACAAGAAATAACAGTAAAAAAAGACCTGCTGGAATGCAGGCCTTTAGGATACTTAATTTAACGATGGTAAATCTAAACTTGGTTTTTCTGCTTTTGCATTACCAGTTTTCAAGTAGGTATCAAACCACTGTAACATTCTTAAATTATAATCGTATTTTGAACCTGAATTACGATTTCCATGCCCTTCTCCAGGATAATAAATCAAACGAACTGGAACTTCTGGCTTACGCACTTTAATATGTCTATATAGCTCCATTGACTGTGCAGGATGAACCCTTGGATCTTCAGAACCATGCATAATCAGAATAGGCGTTTGTGAGCGATCTACATAATAAATTGGACTGCGTTCTAGGTTTTTCTGCCAATTATCCCAAACTCTTGAACGAGAGTGAACTAAATATAATTCTTCTGGAATATCACTTGTTCCCCATTTTGAAAGATTATTGCTGATTCCAACAAACATTACTGCTGCAGCAAATCGATCTGAATAGTACGTACTCATCCAAGCCGAAGCATAACCACCATATGAGCCACCTGTAACTCCAATACGATTTTCATCTGCAACTCCTTCTGCAATCAAATAATCTACACCATCAACTACATCATCAAATTCTTTTCCAGCCAAATCACCTTGACTACTATAAGTAAAAGTGGTTCCACGACCTGTGCTTCCTCTATAGTTTGGATAAAAAACTGCATATCCTCTTGCTGCTGAAGCCTGTCCAGGATTTGAATAACCTGTTAACCAACCGTTGCTGTAATGAGATTCTGGACCTCCGTGCACCACAGTGATCAAAGGCACCTTAGTTCCTTTTTTATAATCTATAGGATAAATCAATATTCCTTCAATATCAAATTGTCCGTCGCGAGCTTTATAAGTGATCACTTCTTGTTCACCCAATTTCAAACTGTTTAACCAAGGATTATGATCGGTTTTTTTCTGTGGCGTTGCTCTTTTATTACCTGCAATAGCAAATACTTCGGCAGGATGTGTAGGAGCACTTGCTACGAATGAAATAGCGTTATTTTTTGCAATAGAAAACGAAGTAATCGCTTGATCATCGGCACTATAAATCAATTCCTTGCCACTACCGTTTGGACGAATCGTTCCTAATACAGAACCCGTTCCTTCACTAGCTAAAAAGTGAATCTTATTAATGTCTTTCCAAATTATTTGTTCATATTTCCCCAAGAAATCAGCATCGATAATTTTAGGTGAATTATCGTTGGTGTTCACCATCAAGATTGATCCATTGGTTGGATCATTCAAATCTTTAGCAGCTCTAATTGCAATGGAAGATCCATCTGGACTCCAAACAATTTCGCCCAATTTACCTTGATTATTTACCGTTTTTAAAATTCGAGCATCTTTCGGGTCAATAATTTTCACAGTTTGTCTCATATAAGAATCGTCTACCGAAGAAGTAGGCGCAACTGAAACAGCAGCTTTATTGCCGTCTGGACTCCAGAGTAACATATAAACAGAACCTTCAATATTTAGTTCTTTAGTACTGTTTGCCTGTTTTAGATCGTGAATCAAAAGTTTTCTTTGTCCAAAGTTTTCTTCATAAAAATCTGGAGAATAAGTTAAAGATGTTTTAGGTTTTTCTCCTTGATCCATTATTGTAAATAAAATTTGATCTCCATTAGGATGCCAATCGTATCCAAGGATATTACTGCTGTAGGTAAATACTTCAGTAGCCTCTCCTCCTTCAAAATCAATTTCATAAATCGCATTTGTTGAAGCTCCAGGTTTACGACTTACAAAAGTTAAAGTATTTTTTCCTGGTCGAAATTTTAACTGTCCAACACTCGAAGTTGTAAAATAAGGTTTACTAACTCCGGTAGCAGTGTTTAAAACATACAGATGATTAGCATTTGGCTTGTTGGTTTGTAACGGATCTTCTGGTACACTAAGCGTATAAGCAACGAAATTACCATCGTGTGAAATCAAACTTCCAGTTACATTTTTAATTTTGGCAATATGCTCTGGTGTGAGTCCTTGTGCATAAGTTACGGACATTGAGAGTCCTAGCATTAAAAAAGCCGTCAAAATCCAGCTTTGAATCGAAATAAATGGCGTCCTTTTTTTTGTCATTTTGAATGATTTAAATGTTTAAAATGTAAATATAACTATTTGAAAAATAGTAAGAAAAAAATAAATTTACTTTGATTATATATTAACGTTTCTTTCAGGAAGAAAATCGGGTTGGGTAGTTGTTTACTACAATTACAGTAAATGATTGTAATTCCAATTTGATTCAACATCATACCAGAGATGTCCATTTTTTACAATCAACGGTGATTGAAAATTATTGGTATATAGAGCACCTGTTCCTAAACCCTGTGGCAACGGATTTTGCAAAGTAAAAGTCCATTGAGCAATCGCATTCAAACCTACATTTGATTCTAAAGCGGATGTAACCCACCAACCGATATTTAGTTTATCTGCAATTTCAATCCATTCTTCTGCGCCTTTAAATCCGCCTATTAAACTTGGCTTCAAAATGATGTATTGTGGGCGTATTTTTTCCAATAGATTTTCCTTATCACGATAATTTATTACTCCAATTAATTCTTCGTCTAAAGCAATAGGCACTTTTGTCTTTAAACACAAGTCTGCCATACTGTCATACTGTCTTTGTTTTATTGGTTGCTCTATGCTATGTAAATTAAATTCAGATAATTGATTCAATCTATCTAAAGCATTGCTTGAATTAAATCCACCGTTTGCATCAACCCGAATTTCTATTTTTTCAGCTGAAAAATGAGCTCGAATATATCGAATCAATCGCAATTCTTCTTCAAAATCGATTGCTCCAATTTTAAGTTTTACACATTGAAATCCATCTTGAAGTTTCTCATCGATTTGTTGCTTCATAAAGTCAGAAGTTCCCATCCAAACAAGTCCATTTATCGGTATAGATTCCAATCCATTAGTAAAATCATTTGGGAAAAGTAACATTGGATCATTACTTTCCAAAGACAAAAAAGCTTGCTCTACTCCAAACTGAATCGAAGGCCATTCTTTTAATTGTTCCCACAGTTGATCTTTACCCAAATTGATGTTATTACAAACCCATTCTAACTGATCGGAATAACCTGATCTATCATCATAAGAAAGTCCACGTAAAACACCGCACTCTCCTATTCCTAGCTTTCCTTTGTTTTCAATAATTAAAAACCAAGTTTCCTTTTCGGTCATAACTCCACGTGAAGTTCCAGAAGGTCGTTTGAAATTTAAAATATACTTCTTAAAATGTGCTTTCATTGTTAATCGTTTTTTTTGAAAAATCAGCTTTAAACTTCATTATTTACTTATGATTCAAAAAAGATAATGCCTCGACAAGATTTAACTGAAATTATACCTAGTAAAGTGAATAATGATGAATTAAAAGACTGAGAATAAAAAAATAGCAGTTCGTATTCCTTTAGAAATACAACTGCTTTTATTTTTAAACACTAAAACTGTTTCTTTTATTATATTTCTAATGAACCACCAATTGGCAATAGAATCAATTCTTTATGTTTGTTTGCGAATTTTTGTTTAGCAACTTCATGATCGATTTTTATGAAACCAAAAGTATCGTAGTGGTAACCGATTACCTTTGTTACATCTAAAAACTCTGCAGCTATGGCAGCATCGTCTACATCCATTGTAAAGTTACTTCCTATTGGTAAGATTGCTAAATCTAAAGGAGCTTTCATAGGGATTAATTTCATGTCATAAGTCAAAGCAGTATCTCCCGAAATGTAAATGTTCTTTTCTTCGGCTTCAATAACAAAACCACCAGGTTGTCCACCGTAAGTTCCATCTGGAAAACTACTAGAATGAATTGCGTTTACATATTTAACTTTACCAAAATCGAACATCCAAGTTCCACCGTGATTCATTGAATGTGATTTGAAACCTTTTGCTTCATAATATCCAGCAATTTCAGCATTTGAAACAATAACTGCACCTGTGTTTTTTGCAATTGTTTCTACGTCCAGAATATGATCGCCATGAGCGTGAGTAATTAAGATATAATCAGCTTCTAAGCTATTTACATCAATATGTTTTGCCAACTCATTACCCGATATAAACGGATCTACAATAATGTTTTTTCCACTAACTCCAATTGACAAAGAAGCGTGACCAAGGTATGTTATTTTCATAAATTAATGCGTTTAAAATTAATGCTATTGAAAGCAATAAAGATATAAAAAATGTACTTAATGACAAACGTTTTAACTCTGGATCTAACGATCGTGGGTTTGTTGCCTTACTCACCACAGAAATATTTTTAAATAATGGAATAAACCCAATCATAAAAACAAATTGATACCATTTAGAAAACGTGTTTATCGCATACAGCATCACAAAAATAATAGCTATAATGATAAGCCACCAATGATATGATTTGGCTTTTTCAAATCCCATTTTTACGACTAGTGTATTTTTTCCCATTGCAGTATCGTTCTCAACATCTCGCATATTGTTCATATTCAAAACGGTCATACTTAACAAACCAATGCTTGTTGCAGGAAATATGATATTTAAGTCCAAACTATAACCAAACAAATAGTAAGTTCCTAATGTACTAACCAATCCAAAAAAAACAAAAACGAACAAATCGCCAAGTCCGCGATATCCATAAGCAGAATTACCAACTGTATATTTAATTGCAGCTGCTACACAAGAAATTGCCAAAACCAGATACATTAAAGCCGATAAAAAATCATTATTTCCAAAAGAAGCATAAATCACACCAATTGAAGTAATTAAAGATAAGATGGAAACAACGATCATTGCATTTTTCATTTGTTTTTGAGTAATCTCACCACTTTGTACAGCTCTTTTAGGTCCTACACGGTTTTCATTGTCTGTTCCTTTAACTGCATCTCCGTAATCGTTGGCGTAATTTGATAAAACTTGAAAAAACAAAGTAGTTAACAGACAAAGAATCACTATAGTGTAATAATTATCTTGTGTATGAAATTCCTTAAAAGCGGCGGCACTTCCAACTAAAATTCCAGAAATAGACAAGGGAAGTGTTCTCAGACGAGCTGCTTTAATCCATTTTTTCATAATCTATATTTTGTGTTTTGTATCAGATTTACAAATAGTTTCTATAAACCCCACAACGGCATCAAAAACCACGATTTTCTCTTCTTTATGTGCAGTGTGCCCAACATTTGGAACAATTAACTTTTCGACACTAACAACGGCATTATCAAACGCATTGACTTGATTCATAGTGCCAAACTCATCATTTTCACCCTGAACAACTAAAATGGGAACTTGAATCTTTGGAATAAAATGTTCAATATTCCAGGATTGATGTTGATCTGAAAGCCACGTTTTTGTCCACGCATGATACAAATCAAACACTTTATCACCATGATATTTAGTCAAAGCTCTTGATATATTAGTGGTTTCCAAAGTTTTTTGTGCTTCGCGTATTCCTTTTAAAGTTACTTCTTCAATCAAGACATGAACTCCTTCTACGATTAATCCACTAATTTTATCAGGAAACATTCCTCCATAAATAGTAGCAACCGAAGCACCGTCTGAAAAGCCAAATAAAACAGGTTTTTCAATCTGCCAATGTTGCATTAATTCGTCTAAAATTTCAGCTTCTTGTTCCAAGTAATCTATCGGACGAGGTTCGGTATAATTATCTGATTTTCCGTATCCCCTACGATCGTATGAAATTACATTTATGTTCAAGGCCTGAGCCAATTCTTCTGGCCATTCACGCCATAAAACCGTACAACCCAAAGAATCATGCAATAAAACAAGAGTCGCTAAAGGCTGTGCAACCTCCCATTTTTTGTAATATATATTCGATGTTTTTATAAAAACAAAATGTTCACTTTGTTGCACTACATCCATTTGTATTTATTTTTTTCAATTTTATAAATCAATTCGTTTGCTAAGTTCTGAAGAAGTTCAAAATCGTAATAAAAAAGCGTCACCGTTCCTGCAGCAGTATCTAAATCTAGACTTCCAAGATTTTTCCCTTCTTGAAAAAAGCTTTGTCTGACGGTTACTTTTTGGATTTTATTGATTTGCAAATAAGTTGTACTAATATCCCAAACACCATTCTTCAAAATTATAAAATCGTCTTCAATGTATAGTTTTTCATTTCGATAACCGCACCAAATTAAAAAGTAAATTAGAACAAAAAAGGGCAAGATGATCCAGCTATAAGATAGATTTTCAGTAAAATAGAAAACTCCCAATGCAATAGCTGCTGGGATACATAACCATAAAAACTTCAAAAACAAAATACGTTTATGTGGTTTGTAAGCTTTCGATTTGATATCTAAATCTTTTTGATAAATGACTTCGAAAATCTGTTTCAATTCCGCTTGATTCGCTCCAGGTACTATTAATCCTTTTTTCTTTTTATTATTTTCGCTTGATTCGATCTGCTTGATTGAAACTTCAAAGAGATTCATCAATTTTTGAAAATAATTTTGCTTAATCTGAAAAATCTGAACTTTATTTGATGGCACTGCGATAATGTGCGAATCTGTCAATCCATAAGAAACCGTAAGGTGTTTGTTCTTCAATTGGATTTTATAGTTATAATACGTAAGTAGTGTTCTACCTAAATTAAAAAGCATAATAAAAAGCACCAATCCCAAAATCAATATTAGAATAAGCAATCCACCGAGTCGTTCAAAATTAACTTCTTGAATCATTTCATTATATTTAGATGCTTCTTCATCATCTACTGAAAAGAAACTGCGTAATTGTTCGATAATTTGAAATGAAAAGGCAACTAATAAACCAAAAGTTTGAAGATAATTTCGAGTCAACCCTATCTTAATTAAGCTTGATAATCCTATAACAATATTATGAGAAATATTTTCTTGTTGAACAACAGGCTTACTAATCGCTTCATTTTCTGTTTGTTCTCCTATATGTTGTTCTGTTTCTTCTTCAGAATGAATTTCACTAGTCTCTCTTGTAGTTTCGATTTCGGTATTTGTAAGTACTTCTTTTAGTGCCAACGCCTTACTGTAACCAATTCCATTAATCGTAATTTCGGTTTTAGAACTGCCCGCTGTATCCACGCCAACAATATATAAACCAATAATCTTGTGAATTAATTTTTGACTCAGATTGACTTCATGGATTTTATCTAATTTTATAACCGTTTTAGACTTATTCAGCCAACCTTTTTTTATGATGAGCTCGTCTTCTATCACTTGAAAAGAATAATAGAAATAATTAATTGACAAACGCGCAATAAGTAATACAACAATAGCAAAAAAACCTAGATATGCGTATTTCCAATCCTCTTTATTGGGCAAGCCATTTATAGCTAAAGCCACAAAAATAGGCCATAGACTTCTAAAAATTCCCCAAAAAGCATTTCCTAAAACCAGCCAAAGTGCTTTTCTGTCTAATTTATTAGGCTGCGAAAAATCGAAATTAGGCTTCTGTTTCATCTTCCAATTCTTGCAAGCGATTCACTAAATAAGATTTCCAACGTTCTGCATCTTCCAAAGTCAAACCTGGAATTGTAACATCAATATTGTCATTTGCAGCTGTATGCAATTGCAACGCTGCTAATCCCAAACGCTTGGCGTACCAACCTTGTTTAATTACTACATGTTGTAAACGGATATATGGAATTATGTGAGTAGATTTAAAGATCAATCCACTAGAATAAATTGCATCGTGTTGACGAAAAGCATATTTTTTCTTTTTGTAAGCAATCAAAGGAAAGATAGCTATATTTAAAAACACAAATAAAACAGCTCCTATAAAGTAAAACCGCTCAAAGTCTTCAAAAACAAAAAAGAGAGCTGTACTAATTGCCAAACCCACAAAAAGCGTGATTGCTGCATTCATTCGTAAGATTTTCACATAATCGCTGTGGAGCGAGTTAAAATCAACCTCTTGATAATGTGGTATCTGATTTAATTCAACCGTGTCATTTTCAAACATATCTGTCTTCTACTTATTTTTGTAAATTTACGAAAACTTCTGAAATAAAAAACAGAACCTTTACGCCTGATTCCTAACAACAAATAGACTTTCAACTTAAAATAAATGCTTTCACAAAGGTTGATTTATAATTTACACTTCCAAATTTAAAAATTAAACCAAAACTAGAATTCATCGAAATTGAAAGATATTTTAACTTAAGAAATCACAAGTTTCAAATTATTGCAAAAATGTCTAAACAATTCATTTAAACAATCTGATTCAAACTAAAATAAAAGACAACATTCTAAACAAAACCTTTAAAACGATCTAAAATAACTGGCTTAATAATTTTCATCAAACCCAGCTTAAGAAATAATTTTAAAATTTGTAACTTGTGCTCCAAAATATTTCAAATAAATAACTAAAAATTAATGAAACAATTATTACGTGTACTTGTAGTATTGATTTCGTTTCCCATTTTTGCGCAACAAGGCGGAATGTGGGTACCTTCTTTATTAGAAGGTATGAACGAATCAGAAATGAAAAGTTTAGGAATGAAAATGTCGGTGAACGATATTTACAGTGTGAACAACTCTAGTTTGAAAGATGCAATTCCACATTTCAACGGCGGTTGTACTTCTGAAGTCATTTCACCTAAAGGTTTGTTATTAACCAATCACCATTGTGGTTATGGTCAGATTCAGTCGCATTCAACTGTTGAAAATGATTATTTGCAAGATGGATTTTGGGCTAAATCTTTAAAAGATGAATTACCAAACAGCAATTTAGAAGTTACTTTTATTGTAAGTATTCACGATGTGACCAAAGAAATTTTAAATGCTACACAAGATTTAACTTCTGAAGAGGACAAAAAAACCAAGATTCAGCAAAACATGAACGACTTACAAAAAACCTTTCAACGCGAAGAATGGCAAAATGTAATGATTCGTACATTTTTTGAAGGCAATCAATATATGCTTTTTGTAACCGAAACATATAAAGACATCCGTTTAGTTGGAGCTCCACCTTCGTCTATTGGGAAATTTGGTTCTGATACAGATAACTGGGTTTGGCCTCGTCATACCGGAGATTTTATGTTATTTAGAATTTACGCCGACAAAGACAATCGTCCTGCAGAATATTCTGAAAACAACATTCCTTATACTCCAAAACATTATTTACCAATATCGCTTAGTGGTGTGGAAGAAGGTGATTTCACTATGGTTTTCGGATTTCCTGGACGTACTCAAGAATATTTACCTTCATTTGCAGTAGAGCAAATCATCAACGATTTAAATCCTGCACGAATTGCAATTAGAGATAAAGCTTTGAAAGAAATTGATGTCTTTATGAGAGAAGATCAAGCAATTAAAATTCAATATGCTTCTAAATATGCTTCGATGGCAAACTATTGGAAAAAATGGATCGGTGAAAGTCAAGGATTAACAAGATCCAATGCAGTTGAAGTAAAAAAATCGTTTGAAAACGAATTTTTACATCGAGTACGCGCGAACAATAAAACGAAAGAATACGGAAATTTACTTTCTGAATTCAAAAAACTATACACAGAAATTGCTCCTTATAGTTTAGCTCGTGATTATTATCAAGAAATTGGTTTAAGAAATAGCGAACTGTTAAGTGTCGGATTCCGCTTATATCAATTAGAAAACATTTATCACAGAAATGGCGAACAGAGCTTTAACGATCGTAAAGAAAATCTTTTAAAACAGCTTGAAGGTCAATTTAAAAATTACAACGAAAATGTAGATCGTAATGTTTTTGAACAGTTGATTGAACTTTATGGAACAAAAGCTCCGAAGAAACTAACTCCGGCTGCTATTCAAAACATCAATTATGCTGATTTAACTCAAAGAATTTATAGTAAAACCGCTTTGAAATCTTTTGAGAGTCTAAATAAACTATTGTCTGGTTCTGCTGAAGAAATCATCGCAAAATTGAACAAAGATGAAGGATACAAATTAGCAAAAATACTTGGAGAGAATTATTTTGAACAAATCGCTCCAGAATTTGATGCGATCAATATTAAAATTGAAGCATTACAAAGAACCTATATGAAAGCACAATTGGAATTATTTCCAGATGCTCGAATTTTCCCAGATGCAAACTCAACAATCCGAGTTACTTACGGAAATGTAAAAGGTTATGAGCCAAAAGATGCTGTATCCTACAATGCAGTGACTTATTTAGATGGTGTAATGGAAAAATATGTTCCAGGTGACTACGAATTTGACGTTCCTCAAAAGTTAATTGACCTATATAAGGCGAAAGATTACGGAGTTTACGCTGATAAAAACGGTAAATTACCAATAAACTTTATCGGAACAAACCACACCACGGGTGGAAACTCTGGTTCGCCAGCAATTGACGCACATGGAAATTTAATCGGATTGAACTTTGATCGCGTTTGGGAAGGTACAATGAGTGATATTTATTATGATCCTGAGATTTGTAGAAATATAATGGTTGACGCTAGATATATTTTGTTCATTATTGACAAGTATGCTGGTGCAAAGCATTTGATTGAAGAAATGAAGATTGTATACCCTAAAGCCAACTAGTTCAGTACTATAACTAAAGAAAACACAATGACACGCCAATAATCAAGGGCGTGTCATTTCATTAAAAAAAAGTCCATAAAAGTCTGTATTAATTTTCTATAAAATAATTCGAGATTGTATTTAAATTAACATTTATAAGCTTGAAAACAAATGAGAAAAGAAAAAATAGAATAGTGATTTTCTTAAAATGAAGGCCGTTTGAAAGACCAAAAAAAAGGTAAAAGAAGGGCTGAATATAATTTTTGCAAAAAAAAATCAAAAAAAACAACACTTAATAAAAAAATTGTATCTTTGTAGAGAATTAATAATTAACTTTTACAATAAAAAAAAGATGAAAAAATTAGCATTATCATTAGTATTAGTTGCTTCTGTAGCATTCGTATCTTGTAAAGACACAAACAAAGAAGCTGCAACTGAAGTAGAACAAACTGCAACTGAAGCTGTTGAAGCTGTTGAGGATACTGCAAACGAAGCTATCGACGCTACTGAAGAAGCAGCAAACGAAGCTATCGATGCTGTTGAAGAAACTGCTGTTGAAGCTGAAGCAGCTGTTGAAGAAGCAGTAAACTAATCATAAATGATTAAAAATCGTAACCTCGCTTTTTGCGAGGTTTTTTTTTGCTCAATCATTAAAAATTACATCTATTAGTTACATCTTTTCGATTGAGTGCAACTAAAATTATATCAAAAAACCCAGGCTATAGACCTGGTTTTTTGTTATTTATAAAATGCTTTGTCAATTCTTAAATCATTTAAAGAAACCAACAAAGATCTTTTAGTTCACCACTTGATTTATTGGTACAATTAAATCTTGTTTAATAAATTCACCACCAATCATTGGGATAAATAAACGATTGTATTTATGACCTTCTGTTTTTGTATGCAATACACCACGCGTTGTGTTCATTGTAAACATAGCAAGTTCGTGCAATAATGCTTTTGGAAGTACAATTTGATCGTTTTTCACAAAGTATTGCCATCCTGTAGGTTCAAATTCAAATTCACAAGAAACCGCAATTTCCATAACTTCCTCTTTGTCAAGCAAAAATTTGAATTTTGAAATTGCTTTAACCATATTTTTCTCATGGTTTACTCCAAATTGAAAATCGAAGTTTAAGTCTAAAGTTCCATTTTCTTTTTCTATTTCATTCTTTTTAAAATCCTCAGTTGTAATATTAACTAATCTGAAGTTAATATTTACGGGTTGCTCACTCATAATATATATTTAATGTTAATTATTCATTTCTATTAATTGTTCTAAATGCGAACGGTCGTTAGACAGTCTCGGAATTTTATTCTGACCACCTAATTTATCCTTACTACTTAACCACAATTGAAACAAATCTGGTTTTGCTACATTTAATTTCAACCGATTCAACGTCATATTATTGTAACGTTTAGCTTCGTAATCAGAGTTCAGTTTTTGAATGTTTAAATCCAACTGTTCTGCAAAATCTTCGATATTTTCTGGCTGATTTCTAAACTCAATCATCCATTCATGTGCACCTTTTTCTTTTTCTTTCATGAAAACAGGTGCTACAGTATAATCGATCACATCTACATTGAATGCTTTTGCTGTTTGAGCGATTGCCTTATCTGTATTTTCGATGATCAATTCCTCTCCAAACACGTTGATATAATGTTTTGTACGTCCGGTGATGCGTATTCTATAAGGCGATAAAGAGGTAAAGCGCACCGTATCTCCTATTAAATATCGCCACAAACCAGCATTTGTAGTAATTACAATAGCGTAGTTTTCCCCCATTTCAACACCGGATAAAGGTACTACTTTTTGTTGTGAAGTTCCAAATGTGTCCATTGGAATAAACTCATAAAAAATTCCATAATCAAGCATCAACAACATGTCATCTGCATTATTTCTATCTTGAATAGCAAAGAATCCTTCTGATGCGTTGTAGTTTTCGTAATATCTGAAATTATCCGAAGGAAATATTTTTTTGTATTGATCTCTATAAGGTTCAAAGCTGATGCCTCCATGAAAATAGGCTTCTACATTGGGCCACAATTCTAATAAATTCTCTTTTCCTGTATCTTGTAAAACGTTGTTGAGCAAAACAAGTAACCACGAAGGCACCCCGACTAAACTAGTAACATTTTCATTTTTAGTCTCTCTAACAATTGCTTTCATTTTCTCTGTCCACTCATCCATCAACGATACTTTACTACTAGGCGTAGAACTCAATTCTGCCCAAAATGGTAAGTTTTCAATCAAAATTGCAGACAAATCGCCAAAAATAGTGTTATTGTCTTCATATAATTGTTTACTTCCACCCAATCGAAGGCTTTTTCCGGTAAAGAGCTGAGAATCTTCGTTATTATTTAAATACAGACACAACATGTCTTTTCCAGCTTTGTAATGACAATTCTCTAATGCATCGCCACTTACAGGAATAAATTTACTTTTAGCATTAGTTGTCCCACTCGATTTTGCAAACCATTTTATAGGTTCACTCCAAAAAATATTTTTCTCTCCTTTCCTGCTTCGCTCAATCATTGGTTCCATTTCTTCGTATGTAACAACTGGAACACGACTGGCATATTGCTCATAAGTTAAAATGGAAGAGAAATTGTATTTTTTTCCAAGTTCAGTATGTTTTGAACGCTGAATCAGATTCAATAACAGTTCATTCTGAACATCATGTGGGTATTTTAAAAATAATTCAATTTGGTGGATTCGCTTTTTCAAAATCCATGAAACGATTGAGTTTACTATAGATATGGCCATTTTTTTCTATTGCTTTTGGATACCGAATATGATTGATTATTCGTACTTTTACAATTTAGTCAAATGTATAAAAAAATATTATGCAATACGAAGGAGTTTTAAATAAAATGCACACCGAGCTTCAAAATCCTATTCAATATTACTTGGTTTTTCAGCAAGCGTTTCTCAACATGAATCAAGTTATCAACAAAACATTAGTGATCAAACATACCGGTTACGAATGTTTAAATTGTCAAAAACAAAAAAAGATTTTTAGACAAGGTTTTTGCTATGATTGTTTTATGAGCAGCCCTGCTGTTGGAGATTGGATCATGCGTCCAGAGCTTAGTACAGCACATTTAGACATTCAAGACCGTGATTTAGAATACGAGAAAAAAGTGCAACTACAACCCCATGTGGTTTATTTAGCAGTAGCAAGTGATTTAAAAATTGGTGTTACTCGAAAAACTCAAATCCCTACTCGATGGATCGATCAAGGCGCCTCTTTTGCTGTACCTGTTTTAGAAGTTCCTAATCGTTATTTAGCAGGTGTGACCGAAGTGGCGCTGAAAAATCATTATACCGATAAAACCAATTGGAGAAAAATGCTCCAAAATCAGGTCTTAGAAACAGATTTACAAGAAGCTGTTTTAAAAAGTAAAATATTACTACCGCAAGAAACTTTTGAATATTTTGATACAACTTCTCACGATATTATAACTTTAACCTATCCGGTAGAAAAATATCCTACTAAAATCAATAGTCTAAACTTAGAAAAACAAGCTGATTATTCTGGAGTATTGACTGGAATAAAAGGACAATACCTTTTGTTTGAAGATGGAACAGTGTTTAATGTTAGAAGCTTTGAAGGCTATAAAGTAGAATTGACCGTTTTGTAATTCTTAGTTAACCAAAAAGTTATTGAAAAAAATCTAAAAAGCAATCGAGGTTTAATTAGATGTACAGTATTGAACGACAATTTTATTCACAAATAATTCTTAATACTTGGAATTATCATCTATGATGTATTATCTTTGTAGTTAAATATTGAGAGGAAAAATTTGTCTGATTGCAACCTCTGAAAAAAAATGCTAAAGCAGAACTTTTTAGTTTATTGCAACATTTTTTTTCCTCGACTCATTAAAAAATATAAACTAAAATGGCATATTTATTTACCTCAGAATCTGTTAGTGAAGGACATCCTGACAAAATTGCTGACCAAATTTCGGACGCTTTAATCGACAACTTTTTGGCATTTGATCCTGATTCAAAAGTAGCATGTGAAACGTTGGTTACCACGGGTCAAGTTATTTTGGCTGGTGAAGTAAAGTCTAAAACCTATTTAGATGTTCAACAGATCGCTAGAGATGTGATTCAAAAAATTGGTTATACTAAAAGTGAATATATGTTTGACGCTAATTCGTGTGGCATCTTATCTGCCATTCACGAACAATCTGCAGACATAAACCAAGGCGTTGACAAAACCAACAAGGAAGAACAAGGTGCTGGAGATCAAGGCATTATGTTTGGTTATGCCACCAATGAAACAGAGGATTTCATGCCTTTAGCATTAGATTTGTCTCACAAATTATTACAAGAATTAGCTGAATTACGTCGCGAAAATAATGAAATCACTTATTTACGCCCGGATGCGAAGTCGCAAGTAACTTTAGAATATGATCACAGCAACAAACCAAAACGTGTGGTTACTATCGTTTTATCAACTCAACACGATGATTTTATACAAGCGGAAAATGAAAGTTTAGAAAGCAAAAAAATCGCTGAGAAAAAAATGCAAGATCAGATTACCAAAGATATCAAAACCATATTGATTCCTAGGTTATTAAAGAATTACCCACAATACAAACAGTATTTCAACGATGAAATTACCTATCATGTAAATCCTACAGGCGTTTTCATTATTGGTGGACCTCATGGCGACACAGGATTGACCGGAAGAAAAATCATTGTAGATACCTATGGTGGAAAAGGAGCGCACGGTGGTGGAGCTTTCTCTGGTAAAGATCCATCAAAAGTAGACCGATCTGCAGCATATGCGGCACGTCATATCGCTAAAAACATGGTGGCAGCTGGAATTGCAGACGAACTTTTAGTTCAGGTTTCTTACGCAATTGGAGTTGCTGAACCAATGGGAGTTTTTGTAAATACTTATGGAACTTCAAAAGTAGAAATGACCGATGGAGAAATTGCTGAAAAAATTCAACAGTTATTTGATTTAAGACCTTATCATATCGAGCAAAATCTAAAGCTAAGATTTCCTATTTACAGTGAAACGGCTGCCTACGGACATATGGGACGTAAAAACGAAGTGATAACCAAAACGTTTAAAAACCCAAATGGCGAAGAAAAAACAATAGAAGTTGAATTGTTTACTTGGGAAAAATTAGATAAAATTGAAGCAATTAAACAGGCTTTTAAAGCTTAATAATAAATCGAAAATATAATATTGATTTTTGATATTTTGATTTACAAAAAAATCCCGAAAATTTCGGGATTTTTTTTATTTCAGTTTCTCTTTTAAATATCTACCTGTAACAGATTCTTTATTTTTTACAATTTCTTCAGGAGTACCAGTAGCAACAAGTTTTCCACCATTTTTTCCTCCATCTGGACCGATGTCAATTACATAATCTGCGCATTTAATCATGTCTAAATTGTGTTCTATAACTATAATAGAATGACCCTTTTCAATTAATGCTTCGAATGATTTCAATAATTTTTTAATATCGTGAAAATGAAGACCTGTAGTAGGTTCATCAAAAATAAACAAGGCTCTTTCTTTCACCGCTCCTTTTCCTAAAAAGGTTGCCAATTTTACACGCTGTGCTTCTCCTCCTGATAAAGTTGAAGATGACTGTCCTAACTTAACATAACCCAAACCTACATCTTGTAAAGACTGTATCTTTTGAATGATTTTTTCTTGTTTGTGTTCAGTAAAAAATTCTAGAGCTTCGTCAACAGTAAGATTTAAAACATCGAAAATACTTTTTTCGTGAAACTTTACTTCTAGAACTTCTTTCTTGAAACGCTTTCCTCTACAAGTTTCGCATTCTAAATGAACATCTGCCATAAACTGCATTTCTACTGTTATGGTTCCATCGCCTTTACAAACTTCACATCGACCACTTTCTACATTAAAAGAAAAATGTTTAGGTTGAAAGTTTCTTATTTTTGAAAGTTGTTGTTTAGAATATAAATCACGAATATCATCATAAGCTTTGATATAAGATATTGGATTGGATCGCGAACTCTTACCAATAGGATTTTGATCGATATATTCTACGTGTTTAATGTGTGAATAAGAACCTGATATCTCGGTATATTGACCCGCTTTTTCACCGATCCCAGTTAATTGTTTTTGCAATACTGGATACAATAATTTTTTCACTAATGTGGATTTTCCACTACCAGAAACACCCGAAACCATTGTTAGACAATCTAGAGGAAAAACTACATCGATGTTTTTTAAATTGTTTTCTCTTGCTCCTTTTATTTCTATATAATTTTTTACTTTCCGACGGGATTTTGGAACTTCAATTTCAAGAGTTCCGTTTAAGTAATGTGCAGTTAAAGTATCTGTTTTTAAAATTTCATCAAAAGTACCCTGAGCGACAAGTTCTCCACCTTGCACACCTGCTTCTGGACCAATATCAATAATTTCATCAGCAGCTTTCATTACATCTTCATCGTGTTCAACAATGATTACGGTATTACCTAAATCTCTTAAATTTTTCAAAACTTGGATTAGTTTTTCAGAATCTCTAGAATGTAGACCAATACTAGGTTCATCTAAAATATACATAGAACCAACCAAACTACTTCCCAATGAAGTAGCCAAATTTATTCGCTGTGATTCACCTCCTGAAAGCGTAGAAGATCGTCGATTTAACGTTAGGTAATCCAAACCAACATCGCTCAAAAACTGTAATCTATTATTGATTTCCAACAACAATCTTTTGGCTACTTGTTGTTCATATTCATTCAAAACTAATTGTTTAAAAAACGAACGAACTTCATCAATTGGTAAATCAACCAAATCAGAAAGTGTCTTCCCTCCTATTTTAACATAATCAGCCTCTTTTCGAAGTCTTTTTCCTGTACAAGCGGTACATTTTGTTTTCCCTCTGTATCGGGAAAGCATCACTCTATTTTGAATCTTATAACTATTTTCTTCTAAGTTTTTAAAAAAATCATTCAATCCAGTAAAATAGTTATTTCCTTCCCAAATTAATTGTTTTTGCTCATCATTTAATTGAAAATAAGGCTTATGAATCGGAAAATCAAACTTATGAGAGTTGTTTACCAATTGCTCTTTAAACCAAGACATACTTTCACCACGCCAAGGAAAAATAGCGTTTTCGTAAACCGAAAGTGCAGTATTGGGTACAACTAACTCCTCATCGATGCCAATTGTAGTACCAAATCCATCACATTTAGGACATGCACCATATGGATTGTTAAAACTAAACAAATGAATGTTTGGCTCTAGAAAAGTAATTCCGTCCAATTCAAATTTATTATTGAACTCTAACTGCTGATCATTATTCAAACTACGTAAATACAAAACACCTTTACCTTCAAAAAATGCAGTATCTACAGCATCTGAAAGTCGATTATAAAAATCTTCTTCGTGTCTTATTACTAAACGGTCAATAACCAACTGAATGTTTTTTGCTGAAAGTTCCTTATTAGAAAATTTCTCTATAAATTCATCAATTCTTAACGTTTCATTTTTATAGAAAATACGAGCAAAACCTTGTTGCAAAGCGATTTTCAACTGATCAATAATTGTTCTACCTTCAATATCATACATCGGCGCTAGCAACAACCATTTTGAAGCTTCTTCGAATTCGTTTACCGTATCGATGACATCGCTAACGGTATGTTTTTTAACTTCTTCGCCAGAAACAGGAGAAAAAGTACGGCCAATTCTTGCATAAAGAAGCTTAAGATAATCGTAGATTTCAGTTGAAGTTCCAACTGTTGAGCGCGCATTTGTTGTATTTACTTTTTGCTCTATTGCAACCGCAGGAGCGATACCTTTTATATATTCAACTTTGGGTTTGTTGATACGTCCCAAAAACTGTCGCGCATAAGACGAAAGACTCTCCACATACCTGCGTTGACCCTCGGCATAAAGCGTGTCAAAAGCCAAACTTGATTTACCCGAACCAGACAAACCAGTAATAACCAGCATTTTATTTCTGGGTATTACCACATCGATGTGTTTTAAATTATGAAGGTGTGCACCTTTTATTATAATGTTTTTTTTAGAGTCTATTTGAGACCAATCCATAGTTTTCATTTCGTCAAAATATCCACAAATTTACGAATAATTCAACAGATAATTCTGGTGTACATAAAATCAAATTTTAAAAAAAACAAAAAAAACATATTAAGTTTTCTTTAAGAGAATTATTTTTTTATATATTTGTTTAATCATACTTAATAAAAGAGGCCTATTCTATATCTGTACTTATAAAAAACATAAAAAAACGTAAGTTAGATGACAAAAGTAATTTTGTCGGATGCAACGTTGGTACGTCAATATGCATCCGGACACGAATGGGCATTAGCTCAATTAATTGAGCGCCATCAGGCACGAATCTTTGGATTTATCTTTTCAAAAGTGAAAGACCAGGATTTAGCGAACGATATTTTTCAGGAAACCTTCATCAAAGTAATTAATACAATTAGAAAAGGCAGCTACAAAGAAGAGGGCAAGTTTCTCTTATGGGTGATGCGGATCGCTCGTAATCTTATCATTGATCATTTTCGAAAAGTCAAAAAGATGCAACTACAACGTGATTATGACGACTTCTCTATCTTTGATGGTATCGAAGACCGAGATAAGAATATTGAAGCAAAATTAATCTATGAACAAATTGAAGACGAGCTTCAGGTTTTGATTTTAAGATTGCCGAAAGAACAACAAGAGATTATTAGACTAAGACTTTATGAAGACCTTAGTTTTAAAGAAATAGCTGAGTTGACTGGCTTGAGCATCAACACCGCTTTGGGAAGGATGCGTTATGCACTGATGAATTTAAGAAAAATTATTGAACAAGGACAAAATATTATTAAATCCACACAATAAAAAAAAACACCACTGCGTTATCTTATAAAATTCAACAGCTTTTATATGATAAAAAATTACAAAACAGATGGTAAACAACAAAAGAAATTGTTACCAAAACGCAGTACAGTGAACTTTATTTTAAATTACTCTAAAGGTACACGCAGTGTAAAAAATGACACGTTTCATTTCATAACTTTTCAAAATTAAAAATGTAAGGAGCTTTTCACAGCTCCTTATTTTTTTACGACAATTAACCCTAAAAGGACACTTCAATCGTAGTGATTTTTAAAAATCAACTTAAAAGTACCTAAGAATAAATTTCGTAAAGGCATACTCTTACGATCAAAAATCGTCCTAAATTACCTACCTGTCAATAAAAAAGAAATTTGTAATTTTGTTGAAAAATTACTCCATGCTGAAACAACTTTTTGCTTTCAGAGAAACAAAACGTGCGTGGCACCTCCCGGTAGTTGCAGGTTTGTGCGTGGGTATTCCATTATTATTGGGGTTTAAATTCGACGATATGGACGCCGGAAGATTGGCTTCACTTGGCGCATTGGTTATTCTCTACCTACAGTCTGATAATTTAGCAAACCGAATGATGATCCTGACAGTTTGCGGGTTTGGGTTTATTTTCTCATATACCATAGGTGCAGTTGTAGCACATTGGTTTTGGCTTTCTCCTTTGATATTAGGAGTCTATACATTTGCAGTTCACTATGGATTATTTCGGTTAAACTTAAACAAACCACCTGGAAACTTCTTCTTCATAATGACCGCCTCTATGGCAATTGTTCAACCACAAAACATTGAAAATATAACCAAAAACATTGGAAATGTTGCCTTTGGAGTTATGATTGCTTGCCTCATCGGCATGGTTTATAGTTTAATCACTTTAAAAAACCCAATGAAAGAAGAACGGCGTTCAGTGGTTTTTTATTCAAACAAATATACCAACATCACAGAATCTATTATTTTTGGCACCACTGTAGGAGTTTCTTTATTGATTGCTAATCTTTTCCAAATGCCTAAACCTTATTGGGTCCCTATTTCATGTATGGCTGTGATGCAAGGAATTTCTACTTCACATGTTTGGGCAAGAGCAATTCAAAGGGTTGGCGGTACTTTTATTGGTTTATTTTTAGTTTGGACAATACTTCAGTTCAATATTACAGTTTTGGGTATTTGTTTGTGTATCATGATTCTTCAAATTATTGTTGAGTTTTTAGTAGTGCGAAATTATGCTTTGGCAGTGATTTTTATTTCAATGCTCACTATTTTTATTGCAGAACCTAGTAACCACCTTATCCTAAACGCAGGAAATCTGATTGAAGCTCGTTTAGCAGACACTGTTGTTGGAAGTATTATTGGCGCGCTGGGCGGTTGGATGCTTTATCATGAAAGAATACATTTTTACACAAAAAAACAAGTCAGAAAGTCTCAGATACTCTTTAGAAAAATGGGAAGTAGAAAATTATGATCTAATTGAGAGGCAACTTTGATATTTTCGGATTATATTTGTTATCCGAAAAAGAAAAACAAAATGATTATAGACATTACCGTAGACTGGAAGGAATCTTTACTTATCTTATTAGGTTTGATAATATTAATTTTGTTGTATTATTTATTCAACAGAAAGTCTATTGCCAAAGAAGAAGAAGATGAAAAATTAATGAAAGAACGTTGGGAACATGCACAACTATCTCGTCATCAACAAACAATAAATCCAGTACAAAACAATAGGAAGTCAACACCGCAAGCCATTCAGGCATACGAACGGTTGATTATTTTAATGGAACGAATGGAGCTTCAAAAACTGGTTCAGCGTGTAGCTCCAATTTCAGACTTAAAACAAGACTACGCCAATTTTTTGATTCAAAACATCGATCAAGAATACGATTTTAATATTTCACAACAACTTTATGTTTCCGAAGAAGCTTGGGCATTGATTGCAACCGCTAAACAAACTATCATTCAGCAAATATTAAAAACAAGTTTAAAAGATGAAATTGTAACGGCTAAGGATCTTCAAATCGAATTACTTCAAATTAAAGATGTGAATTCGGTTACAGAATTAGCAAAAAATCGTTTAAAAAAAGAGTTCCAACAATTGGTATGATTTTTGGAGTTATTCAGATAATAAAAAAAACAAAAGCAATGAAAAAGATTATGATATTATTTGGATTAATGATGGTGATGGGATGTGAATCATCTGAAGACTGTCATTGTGAAGTTTTTGAAAACATTGGAACCGAAGAACAACCACAATTGCGTTACATAGGTTCATTGGATGGACATTGTGACGAACAAATTTTGGAAGACGATAAAGTCTACCAAAGTGTTAATTGTGAATAAGTAAGCTGATAATCTCACACACTTTTTTTAATACAATTAACCAACTTATATTTAAATGATTTTTCCAAAATTATAAATAAGCAGACATCGTTCTGCTTATTTTTTTAGGCGGATAAAGCTTTGATATTCAAATAGAATTAAAATGTTCCTATCAATCCGATTCCATTAAGACTTGGAGTCAGTTGCCATTGAATTTTATTCTTACCAAAATTGCTAAATTGTTTTCCGTATTTATTTAGCTCCAATCTTTTAATAACTGTTTTTGTACAAAAGTATCCCAGCAGCGCCCCAAAAGTCACATCTGTCACCCAATGTGCATTTTCATACATCCTACTTGCCATGGTGACTGCAGCTCCAGTATAAAAGACCGCTTTTAACCAAGTTTGATCTACGCGTTCAGCCAAAACCATAGCAGTTACAAATCCGATTTGAGTATGGCCAGAAGGAAAAGAGCTGAATCCTGCGTGGTTTCTAAACGGTTGGAATTCGTAATTTCCAAGCCCTTCTGTAGGTCGAGCTCGTCCGATTATTTTTTTTAAAGCGGTTTGTAAAACTCCAGAAGTCGCATAGGCAGCTGTTAAAATAACAGCTGTTTCTTTTGTCCATTCATCGTCAATTAACCATCCTACTGCATAAAAACCACCTGCAAGTCCGTATGCAGCATAAGGTTTACCATTGTGGTACCCAAACTCGGTCAAATGATCTGCAAACTTCGACTTGTTTCTCTGCATCAAATCGCGCATTGGTTCATCTGCTAAAGAAAGCAATGCGGTACCACCAAGTGCTATTCCCGCGTTGAGCCAATCTTCGCCTTCCCAACGGATCGGAGCAGTTAAAGCATAAGCAAAAGCATCAGCAATACGAATTACATCTCCATTTTGCTTTTGAAAATAATTTGTATCACTTTCCAACTTCATACGACCAGCTGTAGACAATTCTAATAATTCATTTTTTAAAACCAAAGAATCGACCTGCGCTGTTATTTGCTCAAAACAAAAAACGCAGAGAATTAAGAAGAAACTTTTTATGTTCATACCGAAAATTTAATAACCCACAAAAGTACAACTATCTCTTTACTAGCAATAAAAAAACATTGCTAAATTTAAGTTTCCTCAACAACTTTTGCCGAATTAGCTTATTTAATTATCATAAACAGAAAGTTATACAAACACGAAACAATCTTCTTAATAAGTTTTGCAAAATGTTAATAAATAAGATTTTATAAACTCATAAAAAATTGTAATTTTACCGTTCTAAAATCTAATGAATTCAAATGGGGAAAATCATAGCAGTTGCTAATCAAAAAGGCGGAGTCGGAAAAACGACAACTTCAGTAAACTTAGCTGCATCACTCGGCGCTTTAGAACAGAAAGTTTTGCTGATTGATGCCGACCCTCAGGCTAATGCTACCTCTGGTTTAGGTATTGATGTAGATAGTGTTGAAGCTGGTACTTATCAATTACTAGAGCATACAGTTGCAGCAAAAGACACTATTTTACCGTGTAGTGCGCCAAATGTTGAAGTTATTCCGGCACATATTGACTTGGTTGCCGTAGAGATAGAATTGGTCGATGTGGAACGCAGAGAATACATGATGAAGGAAGCACTTAGCCCAATAAAAAACGAATACGATTACATTATCATAGATTGCGCTCCTTCATTAGGTCTTTTGACATTGAATGCACTTACTGCCGCTGATTCGGTAGTAATTCCAATTCAATGCGAATATTTCGCTTTGGAAGGTTTGGGTAAATTACTCAATACGATCAAAAGCGTACAAAAAGTACACAATCCACAACTTGATATCGAAGGTCTATTATTGACTATGTATGATTCTCGTTTACGCCTTTCTAACCAAGTAGTTGAAGAGGTACAGAAACATTTTAACGATATGGTTTTTGAAACGATAATTCAACGAAATGTCAAATTAAGCGAAGCTCCTAGTTATGGTGAAAGCATTATTAACTACGACGCAACAAGCAGAGGTGCTACCAACTATTTAAGCTTGGCAGAAGAAATCATTAATAAAAACACTAAGTAATGGCAAAAGCGACAAAAAAAAGAGCTATGGGAAGAGGCTTGTCTTCTTTGCTAACCGACCCTCAAAATGACATCACTTCGGTTGAAGACAACAATGCAGATAAAGTCGTTGGAAACATCATTGAGTTAGAAATCGAAAATATTGAAATTAACCCGTTTCAGCCAAGGACTAATTTTAATGAAGAAACACTAAAAGAACTCTCTACTTCTATCAAAGAACTAGGTGTGATACAACCAATTACTGTTAGAAAAACAGGCTTTAATCAATATCAACTAATTTCTGGAGAGCGACGTTTACGAGCTTCAAAACTTGCTGGATTGACATCAATTCCTGCTTACGTTCGTATTGCAAACGACAACGATTCTTTGGTAATGGCCTTGGTTGAAAACATCCAAAGACACGATTTGGATCCCATCGAAATAGCTTTGTCTTATCAAAGATTAATAGACGAAGTTGATTTAACTCAGGAACAGATGAGTGAGCGTGTTGGAAAAAAACGTTCTACTATAACCAACTACCTGCGTTTATTAAGATTAGATCCCATCATACAAACAGGAATCAGAGATGGTTTCATTTCTATGGGACATGGTAGAGCTTTGATTTCTATTGAAAATCACGATGTTCAATTAGATATTTATCACAAAATCATCGCTGAGAGTCTTTCGGTTCGAGAAACAGAGACGTTGGTCAAAAACCATCAAGAAAACCTTGTAAATCCGAAAGCAGCATCTAAAAAGAAAATGCTTTACACCATATCTGAAACACAAAAAAAGGTATTTACCGATTTTTTTGGAGCTAAGGTTGATGTAGCTATTGCAGCAAATGGAAAAGGAAAGATTTCGGTTCCCTTTCATTCAGCAGAAGATTTGGAACGTATTTTGAAATTATTAAAAAAATAGTGCGCTGGTTTATACATAGCCTTTTTTTAATGTTGAGTTGGACTTCTGTTGCTCAACAAGATTCGCCTGCGCTGCTCCCAAAACAATTAAGTAATAATGAACTCCGAGCTTTAGATCCAAATGCACCTTCAAGAGCTGCGTTTTACTCGGCGGTAATTCCGGGCTTGGGTCAGATTTACAACAAAAGTTATTGGAAAGTTCCGCTAGTTTATGCTGGATTGGGAACCGGTGTGTATTTCTACGTAGATAATCAAAGAAAATACCAAGCGGCACGTAATGAATACAAGTTGAGACTTAGAGGTATTGATCGAACCGACACTCCAAAAATTGGTTCTTATACTGCAGATCAATTACTAGTAGTTCAGACGCAAGCACAAAAAAACCGTGATTTATCACTATTTATAACCATTGGCTTGTATGTACTTAACATAATAGATGCCAACGTGGATGCTCATTTACAACAATTTAATGTAGATGACGATTTAAGTTTTCGTCCAACATTTGAATATCAAGACGAATTCAACAACTATCAAATGGGTTTCACAATGAGCCTTAAATTCTAAAAAAAACATGAAAATCGCATTATTAGGCTACGGCAAGATGGGTAAGGAGATTGAAAAGATTGCTTTAGAACGTGGTCATGAAATTATTTTAAAAAAAACGGAGGACAACGATTTTGAAGGATTAGAAAACGCCGATGTTGCTATTGATTTCAGTATTCCAACAGCTGCCGTTATCAATATTACTACATGTATTAATAAGCAAATCCCGGTTGTTTCTGGAACTACAGGTTGGTTGGAACAATACGATGCGATGGTACTTCTTTGTAAAGAAAAAAACAGTGCTTTTTTATACAGTTCCAATTTTAGTGTGGGAGTAAATTTATTTTTCGAATTGAATAGCTATTTGGCGCGAATGATGTCAAAAATAAAAGATTACAAGATCTCTATGCAGGAAATTCACCATATTCAAAAATTAGACGCACCCAGCGGAACAGCAATTTCACTTGCAAACGGCATAATCGCCGAAACCGACTATACTGCATGGACTTTAGAAGAAGCATCGAATGAACAAATTCCTATTGATGTGAAACGAATCGACCAAGTTCCTGGAACACACAGCATTTACTATCGTTCTGAAGTGGATGAGATTGAAATCAAACACACTGCTTTTTCTCGTCAAGGTTTTGCTTTGGGCGCTGTAGTTGCTGCAGAGTGGATCGTTGATAAAAAAGGCGTTTTTAATATGAAAGACGTTTTGAATATAGAAGCTGTTTAATTTTCAAACATTTCTTAGGTATATTTAATAATAAAAATTATTTTCGTAAAAAATTGTTTTATGGATACAACGCAATGGCTCATTTTTTTCTTAGTTATACAAGTAATTCATTTTCTTGGTACTTGGAAATTATATGTGAAAGCAGGAAGAAAAGCTTGGGAAGCAGCAGTTCCTATTTATAACGCAATCGTATTGATGCAAATTATTAACCGACCAAAATGGTGGGTTATTTTATTGT
This sequence comes from uncultured Flavobacterium sp., assembly GCA_964397335.1. GTDB lineage: Bacteria > Bacteroidota > Bacteroidia > Flavobacteriales > Flavobacteriaceae > Flavobacterium. The sequence goes on along the minus strand of CAYNIM010000006.1, from coordinate 15,493 downwards.
TTGTACCAATTGTAAACCTAATAATGTTTCCTGTCGTTTGGGTTGAAACATTACGCAGTTTTGGAAAAAACTCTTCTTTAGATACAATACTTGGAGTTCTAACATTAGGTCTCTATATTTATTACGTTAATTATTTTACTGAGGTTCAATACATTGAAAACAGAAGTTTAAAACCAAATTCAGAAACAGGAGAAACTGTAAGCTCAATTTTGTTTGCCGTAGTTGTTGCTACAATTATTCATAATTATTTTATTCAGCCGTTTACGATTCCAACATCATCATTAGAAAAAACTTTGCTAGTTGGTGACTTTCTGTTTGTAAGTAAAGTCAACTACGGTCCACGTGTCCCTCAAACAACCATCGCTCTACCGATGGTTCACGATACCATTCCGATGGCAAAAGTAAAGTCGTATTCTAAATTCCCACAGTTACCATATATGCGTTTACCTGGTTTTTCAAAACCGAAACACAACGATATTATGGTTTTTAACTGGCCAACCGATACTGTTTATCAATTCTTTGATTACACCTCCAACAAAAGGGCAGATAAACCTATGGACAAACGTTCTAATTATGTAAAAAGAACGGTTGGAATGCCAGGAGACAATCTGGAAATAAAAGATGGTGTGGTATATATCAATAATGAAATTTTGGATCTGGGCGACCGGGCAAAAATTCAATACTCATATATTGTTACAACTAACGGAACACCTTTGGACGTCAATTTTATTTTTAATGATTTGGGAGTAACCGAAGGAGTACAACAAATAAAAGTTGATACCTATTATTTTTCCGCACTAACACAAGAAAGTGTACAGCGTTTAGAGCAACTTTCCATCGTTAAAGAAGTTAAAAGACATATTACACAGGGTGCAGAATTTCATCCTGTGAAAAAAGAGTTTCTGGCTATATTTCCACACAGCAAACCTTGGAATGGAGATAATTTAGGACCAATTCACATCCCTGCAAAAGGTGAAACAGTAGAATTGAACGCCGAAACTTTGCCATTTTATAAAGCAATTATTAAAGACTACGAGCACAACACTTTAGAAGTGAAAGATGACGGAAGTATTTTTATAAATGGACAACTAGCAACAAGCTATACCCTTCAACAAGATTATTACTACATGATGGGTGACAACCGTCATCGCTCAGAAGATAGCCGTTATTGGGGCTTTGTACCTGCAGATCATATTGTAGGAAAACCAGTATTGATTTGGATGAGTTTAGACGCGACTGTTCCTTGGAGTAAAGCATTTGATAAAATTCGTTGGGAACGTCTTTTCACTACTGTTCACGGTACTGGAAAACCACATAGTTTTTTTATATACTTTGTGATTGGTCTTGCAGGTTGGGCAATTTATGCCTTTGTTAAGAAACGTAAAGCTAAAAAATACGATTATTAATGGAACTTTTGATTCATCCAACCTATTTTCCTTCGATCAGCCATTTCGTAGCCATGCTCCAAGCAGAGCAACTCGTGTTTGAAACCGATGATAATTTTCAAAAGCAAACCAATCGAAACCGAATGTACATTTACAGTGCAAACGGTACGCAACTATTGAACATTCCGGTAAAGCATAGTAAGGAAATTCATCAAAAATACAAAGATGTCAAAATTGAGCAAGCTTTTGATTGGCAAAAACAACATTTTAAATCGTTGGAAGCTGCTTATCGTACTTCGCCCTATTTTGAATATTTTGAGGATGATATAGTGCCTATTTTTGAAAAAAAACAGACATTTCTGTTAGACATGAATTTTCAAATACATGAAATTTTATGTGATTGTTTAGGCATTGAAATTTCCTATACCAAAACCACAGAATATTTTAAAAATCCTACACAAACCGATTTAAGATCTTTGGCAAACGGTAAGAAAGATTTAAATGTTTTTACACCTTATACGCAAGTTTTTGATGACAAGCACGGATATATTAATAACTTAAGTATTTTGGATCTTTTATTTAATGAAGGAAGACATGCGGTCCAATATCTAAAAGAACAAAAATTAATTTTACCTGAATAGCAACTTTTATTCGTTTTTAAAGGTCAAATAACGATTGTTCATAATACTAAATAATTAGTTTCCTCATAGAATCTTTGAACATGAAGTGTGAAATTTACAGTTTCGAAACTTTATAAGATCGCATTTATTTTCAAAGGTTTTATGGAAAATCGCATCTGAGAAGCATAAAATAAATTGTCAATATTTAGCTTCAAACCTCTTCTGAATCTTCATTTTCTTTAACTTGATTACTTGACTTCTTTTGAAGTTTTTTACTCTTAATTGTAATAATTAAAGAGATGAGAGCGTGTACAAAAACACAACTTAACAGAAATACGATTCGCCCTTTTCCGAAAATATCCTTGTTAAAAAAAACTTCATAATGATAAGCAATATAGCAATAAATCACAAAAAGCAGGGTGTTCAATGCTATGACTCTAAAAAATCGCTCCCTGTTGGCTAAAACTACTATAGTTACCAAAAAGCATAGCATGGAAATAACCACGACCAATAAGATTCCTTCTAAAAAAGTCATACGATTTAAATGAGGATGTAAATATCGGTAATTTATAAATAAGAATAAAACTTCAGATTAATTATAATCTTATGAATCTAAATTCGGTGCTTATTATAATTAATAGAAGAGTGAAAACAAAAAAACTCCGGAAAATATCCGGAGTTTAAATTATAATATGGAACAAATATTTATGCTCCTGCAGCGATTAAGTTTAATGCTGATCCAGCTTTAAACCATTCAATCTGACTGTCGTTGTATGTATGATTTGCCATAATGATGTCTTTAGTTCCATCAGCATGTACAAATTCTAAAGTCAACGGTTTTTCTGGCGCAAACTCTGTCAGGTCAAGGAAATTGATCGTATCATCTTCTTGAATTTTATCATAATCTGCTTCATTTGCAAACGTTAATCCTAACATACCTTGTTTTTTAAGGTTCGTTTCGTGAATACGTGCAAACGATTTTACCAATACAGCTTTCACACCTAAATGACGTGGTTCCATTGCAGCATGTTCTCTTGAAGAACCTTCACCGTAGTTATGGTCACCCACAACAATAGAAGGAATTCCTGCTGCTTTGTATTGACGTTGAACTGCTGGTACTTCGCCATAGGTTCCATCAATTTGATTTTTTACTTTATTGGCTGCTTTGTTGAAATAGTTGGTAGCACCAATCAACATATTATTAGAAATATTATCTAAATGCCCACGGAAACGTAACCAAGGACCTGCCATTGAAATGTGGTCAGTTGTACATTTTCCTTCAGCTTTTATCAATAATTTCGCTCCAGTAATATTTTTCCCATCCCAAGCTGCAAATGGTTCTAGTAATTGTAAACGCTGAGAATTTGGATCTACAATTACTTCAACATCTGCACCGTTTTGTGCTGGTGCTTGGTAACCTGGATCTTCAACATCGAAACCTTTAGTTGGCAATTCATCTCCATATGGTGGTTTCAATTTCACTTCTTCTCCGTTATCGTTGATCAAAGTATCTGTGATTGGATTAAAGTCTAAACGACCTGAAATTGCCAATGCAGCAACCATTTCTGGCGAAGTAACAAATGCATGCGTATTTGGATTTCCATCAGCACGTTTCGAGAAGTTTCTGTTAAATGAATGTACAATGGTATTTTTTTCTTGCTTATCAGCTCCTTCTCTATCCCATTGTCCAATACATGGTCCACAAGCATTGGTAAACACTTTTGTTCCCATTTTTTCAAAAGCTTCGATGATACCATCGCGTTCGATAGTATAACGGATTTGCTCTGAACCAGGGTTAATACCAAATTCTGCTTTAGGAGTAATGTTATTTTCAACAGCTTGATTTACAATAGAAACTGCTCTAGACATATCTTCGTACGAAGAGTTTGTACAAGAACCGATTAATCCCCATTCTACTTTTAATGGCCAATCATTTTTAGCTGCTTCTTCTTTCATTTTTGAAACAGGAGTTCCTCTATCCGGCGTAAAAGGTCCGTTGATATGAGGCTCTAATGCTGATAAATTGATTTCGATTAATTGGTCGAAATATTGCTCTGGATTTGCATAAACTTCTTCATCTGCAGTAAGGTAAGAAGCGACTTTATCAGCAGCATCAACTATATCTTGACGTCCGGTTGCTGCTAAATATCTTCTCATTGAATCATCATATCCAAAAGTAGAAGTTGTAGCACCAATTTCTGCCCCCATATTACAGATCGTTCCTTTTCCGGTAGCTGACATTGATAAAGCACCTTCGCCGAAATACTCAACGATAGCTCCTGTACCACCTTTTACAGTCAAAATATCTGCAACTTTAAGAATTACGTCTTTTGGAGCCGTCCATCCATTTAATTTTCCTGTTAATTTTACTCCGATTAACTTAGGGAATTTTAATTCCCAAGCCATTCCCGACATTACGTCAACAGCATCAGCACCACCAACTCCGATAGCAAGCATTCCTAAACCACCAGCGTTTACAGTATGTGAATCGGTTCCAATCATCAATCCGCCTGGAAATGCATAATTTTCAAGGATGATTTGATGGATAATTCCTGAACCTGGTTTCCAAAATCCAATTCCATAACGGTTAGAAACTGAAGATAAGAAATCAAAAACTTCTTTAGATTGTGAGTTTGCGACAGCAAGATCTTTTTCAGCTCCTACTTTTGCTTGAATCAAGTGGTCACAGTGAACTGTTGTTGGAACAGCTACTTTTTCTTTACCAGCATGCATGAATTGTAACAATGCCATTTGCGCCGTTGCATCTTGACAAGCTACACGATCCGGTGCGAAATCTACATAGTCATTTGCTCTCTCGAATTTTTGAGAAGGCGCTCCTTCCCATAAATGAGAATATAAAATCTTTTCTGATAGTGTTAACGGACGTCCTACAAGTTCGCGTGCTTTATCTACGCGTTCTGGCATCGTTTCGTACACTTTTTTGATCATTTCAATATCAAAAGCCATACTTTATAAATTGATTGTTAGTTTATTTTAATTTTGCAATGCAAATTTAATCATTTTATTTCAAATTAAAAAATTTTTAATAAAACCTTAATTTCGAAGAGTTATTATTTATAATTATTCTATTTTAATAGATTATCAACAAGATTTAAAGAACATAGATTACAGAAATCAAAAAAAATAAGTCCTTTTATTCACAAACACTTATTTGAAGTGTAAAAAAATGATAATTAACTAAAAAAGCCTTTCGTTTTCCGAAAGGCTTGATTATTATTTTTTGTTCCAGTTACTTCTAAAAGTACAATCTTTGTATTCATCGCTTATGAATATATGGGTATCTTGAATTGTATTTGAAATCCAATTACCAATTACTTCATTTCTTTTTGATTGCAATGCAGCCGAACGAATTTTCATATAATCACTTGAAAAGTCTGCATAATGCTCTGGAATTTTATTGAACACAGTTACCATTCTGTAGTAAGGCATAGTGGTTCCTTCGCTAACTAAAGTTGTTGCCGAAACTTCGCCTACTTGTAAATTCGAAACCATTGAATATAGAAGGCGGTCTTCCATTTTGTTTAGTTCGAAACGAGTTTCGCCATATTGATCCGTTAAGATTCCTCCACTATTTTTTGTTTCTTTTTGATGTGAATACATTCGAGCTGCATCTTCAAAGGTGATCTCGTTATTCAAAATCCTTAAACGTAAATCATCTAATTCTTTTTTTGCTTTATCTAATGATTCTTGTGAAGGCTTTGGAGCTACCAAAAGATAACGAATTTCTAAATTCTTTCCATCGATTTTTTCTAATAAAATCAGGTGATATCCAAACTCGGTTTCAAATGGTCGAGAAACTTCTCCTTCTTTCAATGAAAAAGCCATGTCTTTAAACTCTTTAACAAAAGGTGTCTTTTTATCCATAACAAAAAAACCACCTGTTTCTAACGATTTTCTATCTTCTGAATAACGGTATACTTGACTTTGGAATGAAGTTGATCCACTTAAAACATTATCTCTGATTTCGTTAAGTAAATCAATTACTTGTTGATGTTCTTCTTTTGAGATTTCTGGTTTAATAACAATCTCTGCTAATTCAACTTCATCACCAATTAATGGTAAAGAGTCTTTTGGAATTTCATTGTAAAACTGACGAATTTCTTCGGGAGTTATTGACACATTCTCTGTCAAATGACTTTGCATTCGACTTGCCAACAAATTTTGCTCCATTATTTCATAGAAATATGCTCTAAATTCCTCGTAACTTTTCTTATTATAAAAGCTTACAACTCTATCAATAGAACCGACTCTCTCGACCATTGTATCGATATGCTCGTCCATTCTTCCATTGATTTCATCAGTGCTAACTAATAAACTATCTTGAATTGCTTGGTGTGTAAACAAACGTGTTTCTAACAAAGTTCCTAAAACTCTACAACGATTCAATTCTTCTTCGGGATAGCCATATGTACGAGCTTCTATAAGTCCATTGTCGATATCTGAATCTAAGATTACATAATCGCCAACAACACCCACTACTCCATCGATTTTCTTTTTCGATGCTTCTTGAGCCTGCATTACAGCGAAGCCAGTAACAGCCAAAACTGCTGTCAAAAAATTTTTAAAAAATACGTTCATTATTTTGTATACAATTTCAAATTGGGACAAAGATACACACCTACAACAAACTTTTCAATTTTTTTAAAGTTTAATTAACTCTTAATTGCAAGAATCTGATGTATTTATTTAAACATTTTTTACAATGTACCTCTGACATTACTATTAATTTACATAAATGATTTTGTAAGTGAAAATTATCTACTTCCTTGATAGCTATAATTTAGGACAAAATAAATTCCTTAAAGTTATAAAGTCATTAAAGCATTCTATATAATATAGTTACACTTAAAACAATCTTCTTTTTTAATTTAAATTTTCGTTATTATACTTTGATTTAAGTTGTTCCAAAACCATTGTATTTACCTCAATATCTGCGGCTTTCATTAACTTTTCGGTATATTTTTCTTCCAATTCCATTTGATAGTCAGAAAGCACTTTATTTTTTACATCTTCATATTCAGAAATTTGCTCAAATCTCTTATCTCGAACTAAAAAGATATAATAATGTTTGTTGTGTTTAATAATCGCCTCTTCAATAGTATTTAAATCTACTGAAGTGGGCAATCTCTTATCATCTAAATAAAAAAGGCCTTGATATTTATATACTATTGGAAATTCCTTTTCTTCTAATTGATATTTACTGTCCAATAACTTTCTATAAAGTTTAGCGTCGTATCGTTTTTTAAAAACATAAACTTCTCCAATAAAATATCCTTTGTCTGTATAATTAACCCTGTTTTCTCGATAAAATTTCTTCTGACTGAGACTGTCTTTAGCCGATGGTTCCCAAAAATTATGGTTCAACCATTCAAACAAAAGCATTCCTTCTTTATAGTCTTTCATTGTCAGAGCAAAATCAGGAAAATTCTTTTCTAAATCTCGATCATATTTTGATTTTAAACGCTGCTTCGTATAATCAATATAAGCTTTCGCTGCAATTTCTTCTCTGGTTTTCAATCCAGCAAAATTTTGGGGTGAAGAATAAATAAATTCTAAAACATCTTTAGCTAGGATAACCTCATCGCCATAAAACGCCAAAGCAATAGCAGTTTTATCAACTAATTGTTCTTCCGAGTTTTCTATTGAATTATTATTTTGTAACAATCCTGCTAACTCACTGATGTTTTGATGATTTTCAGTAAACTCGTAACGCAGCTTCAAATGTTCAACTATTTCGTTTTCTAAAATTTTTGCTCTTTGATCTGATTGCACTCTTCTTACAAAGTGAGGCCTAAGTTCTTCTTTATTTTTTCTTTCTTGAATATCAGTAACCATAACTATATGCCAGCCGTGTTGACTAAGAAACGGACGAGAATACGAACGCTTTTCATCTAATTCATAAACGACTTCATCGATCCCATCGATTTTCAAATTACCTGCTTCGTAAACACCAATCAAACCACCTTCTTCACGATTGGACTCGTCGTCGGAAAAATGTAAAACTACTTCTTCAAATGGTTCTCCCAATTTCAAACGCGCATAAGCAAGATGAATTTTTCTTTTGGCTTCTTCCTGATTTTCATCGTTGGTTTTCACGAAAATATGTGCAATTGTTTTATTGTCTTGCACTTCTCGTTTATTATTCACCTTAATCAAATGATATCCAAAAGACGAACGTACAGGTTCGGAAACGGTTCCAACTTCCGTATTATAAGCTGCATTTTCAAATGGATAGACCATTTTTAAAACCGAAAAATATCCTAGATTTCCTTTATTCACTTTAGCGCTTGGATCTTCTGAGTATTCATGAGCTGCTGATTCAAACGAACGCCCGTTTAAAATTTCTTTTCGAACTTCAATCGCTTTATTGTAAGCTTTTAAAGTATCGGCTGGTGCAGAGAATTCATTAACCGTAAACAATATATGAGAAGCATTTAATTCAAAATCGGAACGCCTTAAAGCTTCATCTACCATACTATTTAACTTCGCTTCATCAACAAAATATTTCTCTGCTAAATTTCTACGATGTGTTTGAAATTCAGATTGAAAAGCCTCAGTTTGATCCAATCCCAAAGCATAGGCATCTTGAATTTTGACTTTAAATGTTTTGTATCGTTCAAAATAATCGGCAATATTTTTTTGTGACTCGTCTGTTATTATATCGATGTTCCTATTATAAAGCTGTTCAAAATCAGCTACATTATAAACACTATCATTAATTCGGACCAATACATCCTGAGGATTTTGACCAAAAACAGATAATGAGAAACCTAAAACAAAAAAACTTAAAGAATTTCTAAATAGCTTCATTTTATAAAAGTTGTTGGCACAAAGTTAAACTTTTTTGTAAGTTTCCTTAAAATCATAACGGAAAAGTTTGTAGAGCGAAATATTAACTTGTTATTGATATCTGCTATTTTGTCAGTATATTGTGTTTGGACACCTTTTTGATACTATTTATTTATGAAAACAGACCAACTTAAATTCAGACCAGAAGTTTTTTGGGTTCCATTTGTCGCTATCTTAGCGATCTGGGTTGTGTATTATTTAGATTGGCGTTTTTTCTTAGAATGGAAGCAATTCGGCCTTGTTCCAAGAACTACAAAGGGCTTGCGTGGGATTATTTTCTCGCCATTTCTTCACGTTTCTATTCAACACCTTTGGAACAATACTCTAGCCTTGGTAGTTTTATTACCTTTAATCTGTTATTACTATTACAAAAATTGGAAAATACTGGTTTTTGGTGGTATTTTGCTCTCTGGAATTGGCACTTGGTTTATTGCAACTTCAGGAAATCATATTGGAGCCAGCGGTTTGATTTATGTATTGACTTCGTATATGTTTTTTTCTGGTATTAAAAGCAAGCATTATCGTTTGATCGCGATCTCCTTTTTAGTAGTCTTACTCTACGGAAGTTCTGTATGGTATATGTTTCCAGATATGAAAGAAGGAATTTCTTGGCAAGGGCATTTGGCTGGATTTTTATCTGGTTTATTACTTACCTTTCTCTTAGAACAACCAAAACTTGAACCTAGATATAAATTTGATTGGCAACATCCAGATTATGATGAAACCAAAGATCTTTTTATGCAGCAATTTGATGATAAAGGAAACTTCCGCCCCTTACCAGTTCTTAGAACCGATGAAAAAGGTTATGTATATAACGAAACATTTCATCGAAAAAACGGAATTAGAACGGAGCATGTAGGAAATATTGTTTTTAAAAAAAAGTTCAGAACTTTTGGAGTTTTTCAACCTAATAAACAAAACGATTAGGGATAAAAACTCACCCCTAATCACTTTCTTTTTAGTCTATTCTTCCAAAGCATTCCAACCTCTCGCTTTTAGTGCAATTTTTGTGTTTTCACGAGTAATTAAATGCATGCCTTCGCTTTCTGGAGTCATATGTCCAATGATAGAGAAGTGTGGATTTCCTTTTATTTTATCGAAATCTTCCATTTTAATTGTAAATAGCAATTCGTAATCTTCGCCCCCATTAATAGCTATGGTAGTACTGTCGATATTAAATTCTTCACAAACATTAATGAACTGTGGATCTAAAGGCAATTTATCTTCATACAAATTACAACCCACTTTAGAAGCTTTACAAAGATGCATGATTTCAGAAGAAATACCATCCGATACATCAATCATTGATGTTGGTTTAATATCCATTTTCTCCAACAATTCTTTCACGTCGGTTCTCGCTTCGGGTTTCAACTGACGTTCGATGATATAAGAATACATCTCTAAATCGGGTTGGTTTTGTGGATTAACCAAGAAAACTTGTTTTTCGCGTTCTAAAACCTGCAGTCCCATGTAAGCAGCACCAATATCACCAGTTAAAACTAACAAATCGTTGTCTTTAGCGCCGGATCTATACAGTAGCTGATCTTCTTCTACCTCACCAACTGCAGTCACACTTATCATCAATCCTGTGGTGCTTGAAGTAGTGTCTCCTCCAACCAAATCAACCTTATAAAATTCGCAAGCTTTATGAATTCCTGCATATAATTCTTCTATTGCCTCTAAAGGGAAACGATTCGATACTGCAATGGAAACCGTTATTTGAGTCGGTGTTGCGTTCATCGCACAAACATCAGACAAATTGACTACCACAGCTTTATATCCCAAATGTTTCAAAGGCATATAACTAAGGTCAAAATGCACACCTTCGATCAACAAATCAGTACTTAATACTGCTTTTTTAGATTGAAAATCCAAAACTGCAGCATCATCACCAATTCCTTTTAGTGTTGATTTGTGTTGAATTTTGAAGTTTTTTGTAATATGATCTATCAAACCAAATTCACCCAATTGAGCTAATGAGGTTTTGTTTTGATTTTGATTTTTATCTTCTAGCATAGCCTTAATTTTAATTACAAAATTACAAACATTTTTTGTTTTATAAAAAGAGAGTCTGTGGAATGATTTCCACAGACTCTACTAAACTTCTACATTGTCGATTATTATTCGGTGATCGAATCAAATTGTACTGAATCAGACATCATTTGTTGTTCCATCTGTCTCATTTGAATCTGTCTTTCTCTGTTTTGTTTGTAGCTCTGTAAATAGCTTTCGAAATATGTTTCGAAAGAAGCTAATCGTTGAGTAAGAGCATTAACAGTAGCTGAGTCTTTATGCGATTCACAATTGTCTATAATTCTATAAGCGGTATCAAATGCACGTACAATCTCATAAGCATAATCTTGTTGTTCTTGAGGCTTCATTCCTTTGTAGAAATTCAATTCCTCTTCAGATTTGATGTATAATTTTGTCGCGATTTCAGCTGCTTTTTCATTTTCTCCAATCATGTAATAGAAATCAGCAAAAGGCTCTACCGAGATGTATAATCCGTAACCATCATTTGGTAAATAAAGCTCTATAGGAAATTGCTCCATACCCAAATCAAGAATATTCTTGGCTTTATCGAATTTATTTTCTTGAATTAATTGTTCAGCCAAACGCACCAAATTAGTTCTAAAAGCAAAACTGTTTTTTCTAGTTTCAGGATCATGATAAATATCTGGGCTTCCAAAATTACCCCAATACCAGTTTGTAACGGTCTTGTACATTTTCTCGGAATCAATTGTTCCAATATACAATGGGTGGATATCATGCGCAGCAGTTGCTTTCACTGGCACTAATTTGTATGCCAAACCGTTTAACTGCAAGTAATCTTTCATCCATAAAAAGTCTTCGTCTGTCAAAGAACCATTCGTAAAGTAAATTGGTCGTTCCCAGTTATTGTTAGCAATAATATCAAACATAATCATACGCATACGATACAGAGCACTAGCTTTAATATCGATTGGAATTTCACTTACAATTTGATCTGCAAATTGTTCAGAAACAATACCATTTTTTAAAACCAATTCTTTATCAACAGTTAATTTGAATTTGTTGGTAGGTATACGAATGATTTCCATTCCGTTTGCCATTTTCTCTTTAGTTTCAGGTCTGTCACTACCGATAAACTCCATAATGGTATTCAACTCAATACGATCATCAATTGTTGGAATAACTGCTGCATAGTACATGTTATTACCAGCATATTGGTGGTGGCTATAACGAATTTTCAATGGATCTGCTTCGTAAGCTCTCACTTTCATTTGGTCGATGTACCATTCTGCCTGTAGTAAAGTAGTACAAACTACACGAACATCGGTTCGATAACCTTCGATTTCTTGTAAATACCAAAGTGGGAAAGTATCGTTATCACCAATTGTAAAAATAATAGCATTTTCATCCAATGAATCCATATAAGCTCTTGCCATAGCCAAAGCAGTATATTTATCAGAACGGTCGTGATCGTCCCAGTTTTCTGATGCCATCAACACTGGCGAAGCCAACAGAGTAGTTCCAAGAACCAATGGTAATGCTATTTTAGCATTTATTTTTTGCGATACAAAGTCATAAATTGCATAAACACCATATCCCACCCATATTGCAAAAACCATAAAAGAAGCTACAACGGCATAATCGCGTTCACGAGGCTCAAATGGACGTTCGTTGAGGAATATTTTGAGTGCAAAACTTGTAAATAAAAACAAGGCCAAAAGCACATAAAATGTCTTAGGATCATTTCTATAATGAAAGATAAATCCGATCAATCCCAAAACAAAAGGAATCATGAAATAAGTATTTCTAGCTTTGTTGTTCAGCATATCGCTGGTTAAATTTTCTTGAGATCCCAAACGAATTTCATCTAAAAACTTAATTCCGGTAATCCAATTTCCGTTTAATCGATCGTTACGACCTTGAATATCATTTTGTCTTCCAGAAAAGTTCCACATCAGATAACGCATATACATATATCCAAACTGATAATTGAACATAAATTTCATGTTATCAGTGAAAGTCGGCACTTCTACTTGAATGTATTCACCCATTTGAGATAAATAGCCTTCGTAATCTCTCAGAGAAAGTTGTCCTGATTGAACACCCGCTTTTAATTGTGCTTCCATTTGAACCAACTGTGGGTCGGAGGCGTACTCAGGTTTTAATTTAAAATCAACAGGTTTTGAATACGACATATAATTCACTGAGTGGGAACCGTCGGTACTCCACATTCTTGGAAAATATCCTTTGAATCTAGGAGAGTAATTCGGCTCGGCGTTTTTTCCATCATTCAAGACAATGTATTTACCAGAGGCAAGATCTCTCTCATAATCTACTTTCCCGTCTTTATAAGGTTCACTCGGATCTAAAGCGCCGCCGTATTTTACCGTATAAAAAGTATCATAAAACAACGAACGCGAACCATATTGCTTTCTGTTGTAATAATCTAATAATTCTGCTGCATCCGAAGGTTTATTTTCATTGATTGGAATTTGAGTATTAGCTCGAATTGGTAACATTAACCAACAAGAAAAGCCGATGAAGATAAACATAATAGAAAGCACCAAAGTATTTGCGGTGATTTTTTGCTTTTCACGAGTCCATTTCAATCCAAAAATAAACAATGAAACAACAACAGCAAACGCTATAATGGTACCAGAATTGAAAGGTAAACCAATAGAGTTTACAAAGAAAATCTCGGATTTACCAAAGAAAATCATGGTGTAAGGCAACAAAAACAAGAAAACAAACAATAAAATTGCTACCACTACTATGTTTGCAATAATAAAGTTTTGAACTGTTGTTTTTGGATATTTCTTAAAGTAGTACAAATAACCAATCGAAGGAATAGCTAATAATGCCATGAAGTGAACACCAAAAGACAATCCGATGACTAAAGCAATAAGTAACAACCATTTATTTCCTCTAGGTTCGTCTATTGCATCTATCCAACGTAAACCCAACCAAAGTAACAAAGCCAGCATGAAAGTTGCCATCGCATACACTTCTGTTTCCACAGCACTAAACCAAAAAGTATCGGAAAAAGTAAAAGTCAATGCCCCGATGAAACTACTTCCCAAAACTGCGATTGCAGTGTTATTGCTAATGTTTTCATTTTTGATTTTCACTACTTTCATCAAAATATTGGTCGATGCCCAAAACATAAACAAAATTGCAAAAGCACTTGAGACAGCAGAAACCATGTTGACCATGTAGGCTACATTTTCTGCAGAAGTAGCAAACATTGCAGCAAAAGCTCCAATCATTTGAAATAGAGGTGCACCGGGCGGGTGTCCTACTTCTAATTTTGCAGAAGTAGCGATGTATTCTCCTGAATCCCAGAAACTCACCGTCGGCTCTAAGGTTAGTGTATATACAATAAGCGCAATTAAAAACGCTCCCCAACCGATTAAGGTATTCCACTTTTTGAAATTGAGTGTCAGCATAATTGTTTTTTTAGTCTCTTTTTTTATAAGAACTACAAAGAAAACATTTTTTTTCTAATTCTTGAAAAAATTGTCGAAAAGATATTTTATGGAATTCCTGTTTTTAAGGAAAATAGAAAACATAAGACATTAATGACAGTCAAAATTTGCTTTCATTTGTTACACAAAATACGTTAGCTACTTTTTAAATTCTAAGCAATAAAAATTGCTATAACTCATCAATACTATTTTTTCGTGGTATTCGTTATGAATTGCTTTCAAAAATTTTGTAGATTTACTGTGTAAGATTACAACGAAATACAATAACAAACGAAAACAATATTAGTTGTGAATTGCTTTCAAAAATTTTGTAGATTTACTGTGTAAGATTACAACTATTCTCATAAAAGTTTGTGATCTCATAACGTTGTGAATTGCTTTACTTCATTCATCCTATTTTCTAAAGTATTCAGTGATTCGCTACGCTTAATTCAAAAATTTTGTAGATTTACTGTGTAAGATTACAACTGCGGATTCTTTTTTTTAAAAAAAACGTATGTTGTGAATTGCTTTCAAAAATTTTGTAGATTTACTGTGTAAGATTACAACTTTGGTTAGATTGTACAAAAACAGTTTTCATGTTGTGAATTGCTTTACTTCATTCATCCTATTTTCGCAGGTATTCAGTGATTCGCTACGCTTAATTCAAAAATTTTGTAAATTTACTGTGTAAGATTACAACTATTCTTGGCATGCTATTTCTTTTTAACTAGTTGTGAATTGCTTTCAAAAATTTTGTAGATTTACTATGTAAGATTACAACAAGATTCGAGCAAGGGGGCGAGTATAAACCGTTGTGAATTGCTTTCAAAAATTTTGTAGATTTACTATGTAAGATTACAACATTTTTGAATAAACGGTGTGATGATCGGCAGTTGTGAATTGCTTTACTTCATTCATCCTATTTTCTAAAGTATTCAGTGATTCGCTACGCTTAATTCAAAAATTTTGTAGATTTACTATGTAAGATTACAACAAGTTCGATCAGGCGAAATACCCGCTGGCCGTTGTGAATTGCTTTCAAAAATTTTGTAGATTTACTATGTAAGATTACAACTTAATAAAAAACAGAAAATCATTAATAGACGTTGTGAATTGCTTTCAAAAATTTTGTAGATTTACTATGTAAGATTACAACTTT
>CAYNIM010000005.1:0-76710 GCA_964397335.1 uncultured Flavobacterium sp. | reverse complement strand
TTTTAAGACAGGGTTTTTTATTTTTCAACGGTGCGGCGCAGTTCTCCGCCTCGGCAGATCGGGCTGCTGCCTTTTTTTTGTTTTAATATTTCAGCTTAAGAAAAAGTTATTGACCATTTTAATAAATCCTGTCTTTAAGAAGAGTTTTTTTGATTGAGTTTTGTTTCAACAATAACTTGTTTTTTCAAAGATTTACTAGAAAACACCATGAAAAATAACAGATTGAAAAACCATATATCCTAAAGATATATGGTTTTTTAAATGAGTTTATTATTTTAAAAGATGAGTAATAGCACCACCATCAACCAATAATTCTGTACCTGTGATATAGCTTGCGTTCTCAGAAGCCAAAAACAAAACTGCATTTGCAATCTCGTCTGGATTTCCCAATCTTTCCAAAGCAGTATTACTTGCTAAATAATCTTTTATTTCTGCAGAGGCTACTCCATCAAGACCATTTGTAGCTGTTGGTCCAGGACTTACAATATTCACTCTTATTTTTCTTGGTGCCAATTCGTTTGCTGCAATTTGGGCAATTTTATTTAAAACAGCTTTGGTTGCAGAGTATACACTTGCATACATGCCTGCAGCTGTTGCTACTGTTGATGATGTAAAGATGATAGAAGCTCCGTCTTTTAAATGGGGAATTAATTTTTGTAAGGTAAAGTAAGCGCCTTTAACGTTAGTATTGAATTGAGAATCAAAATCGGCTTCTGTCGTGAATTCAATCGGTGCCATTGCAGCAACTCCTGCATTAAGATACAAAATATCAATTTTGTTTTCGGTTACATTTATTGCTTTTACTAAATTATTAATTCCTGTTAAATTGGATGTGTCTGAAACTATCGTTCTTAAATTAGGCGAATTTATTTCATTTGCCGCTTTTTGAAGATTCACTTCATTTCTTCCGGTTATCCAAACATTAGCTCCGTTATTGATAAATGCTTGTGCTGTGGCTAATCCTATTCCCGAGCTACCTCCTGTAATGATTACATTCTTATTTGTAAAATTCATCTTTTTTGTTTTTAAATTATCTCTGCAAAGGTAGTTTATGTCGGTTACTTTTAATAACTTTGTGCTTATTAATAACTGTAACATCGGTGTAACTTAGTAACATTATGGAGTGTGAACAAATAGATTTCCAAAAGGAATATAAAAAAGAAATGAGAGCTGTTCTGGATTCTATGGACGTGTTGAGCGGTAAATGGAAAATTCCGATAATCTCATCTTTGTGTTATTATAACAGTAGACGTTTTTCCGATATCTTGAATGATATAGATGGTATTTCTAATAGAATGTTGAGTAAGGAATTAAAGGAGTTGGAAATCAATTTATTGGTTAAACGAACGGTAATAGATTCGCAGCCTGTATCGGTTCATTATAAGCTCACGGATCATGGTTTAACGTTAAGGAAAATCATCAATCTACTTACGAAATGGGGTGTTGGTCACAGAAAAGTAATTGTAGAGAGTTAATAATAAATTATAATATAGTTTGTATTTAATATTTCGTCATGTAAATAAATGTTGTATACACTATTCGAACTGTTAAGTATTTCTAAGCTGAAGTTTTATTCCTAAAATTCTGTCATAAATACTTGTTTGGCCTTTACTCAGAAGTATGCTAACGAAGTAAATGACCACTAAGACTTGCGGAACAATGAGTAAAAACCATGTCCAAATAGGTATTTCATTACTAGTTGAATCAAAATACATCAACCAGTGAACTCCAGTATGAGCAATTTCCCAAGGTAAATATTTCAATAGATTCCTTGTCAATATACTCTTTTTTGTTTCATTGTCTTGTGCTATGACAATCAATTTAACTACTTTTTTTCCAATAGTTGCTTTCAAATTGCTTCCTTCTGTAAAATACGAATAGAGGATTATGGGCAATGTCAAACATAAAAATCCCCTAAGCTGTCCTAAATATGGGTTATATTCTTCTTGTTTATCATTAAAGAACTGATTCGATATTACAAAAAGTAAAATAGCATATAAAAAAATGATTCCAAAGTCAATTGTCCAAGCTAAAATTCTAAGAGTAAGCTGTTTTGTCATTTTGTTCAACGATTTTTGGTAATGTTAAAAAGAGGGTAGATGAAGGGTATTGTTTTCGACTTCTTTTTCAAATAAGTTTATTCTTTTAATTATACTAAATTAAGAAAATGAAATATATAGGATTGTTGTAACAATGTTTTTATGAAAATACATTGATGAACTAAAAAAAGCCACGACAAAATTTGTTGTGGCTTTTATAATATATTTGACACAAATTTATTAGTGTCGGAAATTAACTATAATTATTTAACAATCAATCGGTTTGTGGTTACTTGACCATTATAAGTGGATACAATTAAGTATACACCTGCAGCATTAAACGAAGTTTCGTATTCATAACCGGTAGTATTATTGACTTCTTTTTTCTCTATGAATTTACCGTCTATTGTAAAAACGTGAATGTTTAAATTAGTTGGTTTGTCAAATCTATACGTTACTTTTACCGATTCATTTAGGTTAGCTGGGTTTGGATATGCATTTACATCAGAGGTAATTACAAGTTTATGCTGTGTTGTTTCTTTAGACTGAGAAGAATAAGCAATGCTAAAAGTATCGAAGCCATTTCTGTCCGTATCAAAAACAACATTAGGAAAAACAATTTGGTTTCCTTCAACTTTTCCTTGGTAGCGAATAATGTTTTCATCAACTACAAAACTAGAGGCTGTAGGATGAACCAGTAGTTCATACGTACCGGTGTCTTTCAATTTAGTGTCTGAATTGAATCTTAATGTAGTTAGATTGGAACTTGCATTGGTTTGTACTAGCCAAGAAGTGTCTAAAAGTTCTGACTGGCCTTCGTTAATCCAATTTGAATGTTTAGTATTGGTACCGATCATTAGAAATTCATTATTTTCAAATCTGTTTGTGGAAACCTCTAAGCGTTTATCTATAGAGTTGCTGGTTACTGTTTTGTTCAAGCCAAAATAATCACTGCGTCCAGTTCCCGTAATATAATGATTGTAAGCATTGTTTAAGTTGCTGTTCCAAATGGCTTTTCCGTTTTGGTCTACATAATTATTGTGATTAATTAACGAAATTCCATATTTCAAAGAAAGGTATGTCTGTATTTGCTGATGGTCTAATTCTGTAAATGTATCGTTTACATAAATCATTTCGTAAACATCGGTCAAATCGTTCGGATTATCGGCAATAGTGACAAAATTCTTATCACCAGCGGCATTTGGAAAACTAAAACCGTATTTTACAATTGCGCCTGTTCTTCGTTTTAAATCTATTAAGTTTGAATCAGGATAATTGATATTGTGCGTTGTGACTGAGTGTTGATTGCAAGTAAAAGTGAAATCTAGCAAAGCGGTTTCGGTTGCATCTTCTGATTTAAAGACCACATAAAAGTTTGAATCTCCTTCGCCAATAGAACTAGTCAACGATTGTGTGACATTCTTATTAAATACAACATTCTGATTGAGTGCTTGCTTCTTGTTGAGTGTTCTGTCCGGTTTAATCCAATTGCTGGCACGGTTTTCAAAGGTTTGTGCAAAAGTAAAACCTGTTGAAAATAACACAGCTGCTAAAAGTAATCTTCTTTTCATATCTGTATAAGTTTAAGAATTTTATCCGAAAATAAGAATAAATTTCAATACTTTACAATAAAAAGAGGTTTTTAACATTCGTTACCTTAAAATAATTTTTGTTACTACCGTTTTCCCCATGTCTTCATTTAGCATTTTAATGATTTTATCGATGCCATAACTCAATTCTTCACGTAATACATCAGACGAAAGACTAACGTATAAGGTGTCTCTTCTTAACTCGATTTGCGTGGTGTAGGTAGCGATTCCAGAGCCTAAAAGTCGGTTCCAGGCTTCTCTTATATTAACTTTATCAAATCCTTTTTCTAAATTATATCCCTGAATCATCGTTCCTAAAATATCTTGGAGCGATGATTCTTCATAAGTTCTTTTATTGGGATTAAATTTTTTACTCATTGATGTTAATCGGTGTAAATCTTTTGTAGGTATATTTTATATTGTTTTGATTGATAATAATCAATTCATTTTCATTTAGACGTTCTAATTTTTCTGTCCATTCAGAGAAATCAGTTTTATATTTTAGATAAATAGCATTGGCAGAATCTTTTACAACAAAATTTTCTTGTATGCCATTACTTTGTATGCTACCATCTATTTGGCTAACCACTTTTGTACGAGTGCCTTGTGTTGCATTCAATTCAAAAAGGTCTGCATTGTTGTTAGACTCAAATGTTTTAGAGTCTCCTTCGGGAGTTTTTACTTCGCTGATTTCCCAATAACCGTTTAGTTGTTCAATATCGTCAATAACAACGCTTTTTGAACATGCGCTTAATAAAGCGGTTGCAAGTATTAAATTGAGTGTTTTTTTCATTTTATTTAAAGAATGAATCCACAAATTCGTATTTATTAAAGACTTGTAAATCTTCAATTCCTTCACCAACTCCTATATATTTTACAGGAATCTGGAATTGATCAGATATTCCAATAACCACACCGCCTTTTGCAGTGCCGTCAAGTTTAGTTACTGCTAGAGAGGAAACTTCTGTTGCTGCGGTAAATTGCTTAGCTTGTTCAAAAGCATTTTGCCCAGTAGATCCATCCAGAACCAACATAACATCGTGCGGTGCATCTCCGATTACTTTCTGCATAACTCGTTTTACTTTGGTCAATTCGTTCATTAAATTGACTTTGTTATGCAAACGTCCTGCTGTATCAATAATAATAACATCAGCATTCTGAGCCAATCCCGATTCTAAAGTATCGAATGCTACAGAGGCAGGGTCGGAACCCATTTGTTGTTTGATGATGGGAACATCTACACGGTCTGCCCAAATTTGTAATTGATCAATGGCAGCAGCTCTAAACGTATCTGCGGCGCCAAGTACGACAGATAAACCAGCTTTTTTGAATTGGTAAGCCAATTTTCCTATAGTCGTTGTTTTTCCAACGCCGTTTACACCAACAACCATTATTACATAAGGTTTTTTATCTTTAGGAACTTCAAATTCTGTAGCTTCTCCTGATTTTGTTTCAGAAAGTAAACTTGAAATTTCGTTGCGAAGAATTTTATTCAACTCATCAGTGCCAAGGTATTTGTCACGTGCAACACGTTCTTCAATTCTTTCTATAATTTTTAGAGTAGTATTGACTCCGACATCAGAAGAAATCAAAACATCTTCTAAGTCGTCTAAAACTTCGTCATCTACTTTTGATTTACCTGCGACAGCTTTGGTTAATTTATCAAAAAAAGACGTCTTAGACTTTTCTAATCCTTTATCAAGTGTTTCTTTCTTTTCTGATGAAAACAAGCGCTTAAAAAAACTCATAGCTTATAAATTTATCAAACAAATGTAATGATATTTATTTAACTAATTTCTGATTACTTTCAGAATGTGTTTAAATTTAATATTAAGAGACTTTAAATAGTATTTAGTACTAAATAAATGAAAAAACCACCTGTAAATTAGGTGGTTTTGAATATTTTGGTTGAATGATTATTTATTTTTTTTTAAAAAATCATCAACAAGTTCTGGAGCCATAACAGCTTCAACAAATGTGTAAGCTCCTGTTTTTGGAGATTTAACCATTTTAATAGCTTTGGTTAATCTCTTTGATCCTGTTTGTAGGGTTGCTACCGACTTTTTTGCCATGACTCAATTATTTAATTTCTTTGTGAACTGTTACTCTCTTTAAAATTGGATTGAATTTTTTGATTTCCATTCTATCCGGAGTGTTTTTCTTGTTTTTTGTTGTAATGTAACGTGATGTACCTGGTAATCCAGTTGCTTTATGTTCAGTACATTCTAAAATTACTTGGATTCTGTTTCCTTTTGCTTTCTTTGCCATCTTGATGAAATTTTAATGGTGAACTGAATTACTTTAATAATCCATTTGCTTTAGCTTCTTTCAAAACTGCTGCAATACCTTTTTTGTTAATTGTTTTTAATGCAGATGTAGATAATTTTAAAGTTACCCATCTGTCTTCTTCAGCGATGTAAAAACGCTTTTTTACTAAGTTAACAGAAAACTTTCTCTTAGTTTTGTTCATAGCGTGTGATACATTGTTTCCAACCATCGCGCGCTTTCCTGTAATTTGACAAACTCTTGACATTATTTCTTACTTTTAAAATCAGGGTGCAAAGTAACAAAATGTTTTTTATTTAAACAAATGTTTCTTGCTTATTTTGAGAATTTAAGAATGCAAATCTACAACTTTAACTTTTGATTTCCGTTAGTTTAGAATCAAATGTCTACTGAATAATAAAAAAAATAAGTTGTTAGAAACTTATAATTGATGTTTTTAAGACCAATCGGTTTGTTTGTGGATGATGAATGAAGTAGATAATCTGTTTTTTTTGTATGTTTGTATTTGATGGAGTCTTGTAAAATAAATAGAATGAAATTAAAACAAATTATTCCGATTTTGGAAGAAATGGCACCCACAGCATATGCAGAAGATTTTGACAATGTAGGCTTGTTGGTTGGAGATGTTGATGCGATTATTAGTGGAATTTTAGTCTGTCACGATGCATTAGAAGATGTTGTAGAAGAGGCGATTGAAAAAAAGTGCAATTTAATAGTGTGTTTTCATCCGATAATTTTTTCTGGAATGAAGAAATTAACAGGTAAGAATTATGTTGAACGATCGGTGATTAAGGCAATTAAAAATGATATAGCAATTTATGCTGTTCATACCGGTTTAGATAATCATAGTTTAGGTGTTAATAAAATTTTGTCTGATACTTTGGGATTGAATCAAACAAGAATTTTAATCCCTAAAGAAAACTTCATCTACAAATTAATCACTTTTGTTCCCGTCGAAGCTGTTTCCAAAGTTCAAAGAGCTTTGTTTGATGCAGGAGCTGGAGCAATAGGGAATTATTTTGATTGTAGTTTTAAAAGTGAAGGAGTTGGCTCTTTTACAGGTAATGAAGAAAGTAATCCTGTGATAGGATCTAAAAATAATTTTACAGAAGTAGCGGAAGTGAAGTTAGAAATGACTTTCGAGAAACATTTGAAGTCAAAAGTTCTGACGGCTTTGTTTGCTGCTCATCCTTATGAAGAAGTAGCATACGAAGTCACTCAATTAGAAAATTCACATCAAAATATTGGTTTAGGAATGATAGGTGAATTAGAAAATCCAATGGAAGAGCTTGATTTCCTTTTGTTTGTAAAGAATAAAGTAGAAACAGGAGGCGTTAGGCATTCCAACTTATTGAACAAGAAAGTCAAAAAAGTAGCTGTTTTGGGTGGTTCTGGGAGTTTTGCAATTGCAGCAGCAAAAGCACAAGGAGCTGACGCTTTGATTACTGCTGATTTAAAATATCACGATTTTTTCCAAGCAGAAAACCGCATTCTTTTAGCAGATGTAGGTCATTTTGAAAGTGAAAGATACGTAAAAAAATATATTTATGACTATCTTACAAAAAAAATCACTACTTTTGCAATTATTTTATCTGGTAAAAATACAAATCCTGTTAACTACATATAACAACTATGGCAAATAAAGTACAAAAAGCAGAAACTGTAGAAGAGAAACTAAGAGCTTTATACGATTTACAATTGATTGATTCAAGAATTGATGAAATCAAAAATATGAGAGGAGAGCTACCTCTTGAAGTTGAAGATTTAAAAGATGAAGTTGCCGGGCTTACCAAGCGAATGGAGAAATTGAGTTCTGAAGTTCAAGATGTTGAAGATCAGATAAAGTCTAAGAAAAATGATATTGAAACTTTCAAGGCTGCAATAAAAAAATACAACGAACAACAAAAGGATGTAAGAAACAATCGTGAGTTCAATTCGTTGACAAAAGAAATCGAATTTCAGACTCTTGAAATCGAATTAGCTGAGAAACATATTAAGGAGTTCAGAGCTAACATCGAACACAAAAATGCAATTATTGAGCAAACAACTGAAAGATTAGAAGCGAAAAAAGAGCATTTAAAGCATAAAGAAAGTGAGCTTAACGGTATTTTAGCTGAAACAGAACGTGAAGAAACTGCTTTAATTGATTTATCAAAAGAGTTTGAACAAGCCATCGAAGAACGTTTGTTAACTGCTTACAAAAGAATCCGTGATGGTGTAAACAATCGTTTAGCTGTTGTTTCTATTGAAAGAGGTGCTTCTGCTGGTTCGTTTTTCACTATTCCACCACAAGTGCAAGTAGAGATTGCTACAAGAAAAAAAATCATGACTGATGAGCACAGTGGTCGAATTTTAGTAGATAGTGCCTTAGCGCAAGAAGAAAAAGAAAAAATTGATGAAATAATCAATAATTTAAAATAAATTGAAGCCTCGTTATGAGGCTTTTTTATGGGCTATTTTAAAAAAATTAAATATACTGTTTTAACCAAAGGCTTCGGTCTGTATGTTAACTCGTTGCATTATTTAAATGCCAAATTTGCAGCACAGACTGCCTATACTTTATTTTCTGTGCCCCGAAAAGGAGTGTTGAAAGACTTACCTACTTTTTTAAGCTCAAGTAGAACCCAAGATTTGTATTTCAACGATAAAAAAATTAAAACCTACGAGTGGGAAGGATCTAAAGAAACGATTTTGCTTATTCATGGATGGGAGAGCAATGCTAATCGGTGGCAAGGTGTAATTCAATTTCTTAAAAAGAAAAACTACCGATTGATTGCCATGGATGCACCAGGACAAGGATTGAGCGATGGAAAGGAGTTCAATGCGGTTTTGTACAGTCAATTTATTAATGAAGTTGCAAAACATTACCGTCCGGATTTTTTGATTGGTCACTCTTTAGGCGGAATGACCATGTTTTATTATATGTCGGTTTATCAACCAGATTTTGTAAAGAAGATTATTGCTTTAGCGGCTCCAAATAGATTTATGAGAATTACTGATAATTATCGTAACATGTTATCGCTCAGTAAAAAATCATACAAAAACTTCTTGAAGGAATTTGAAAGTCGTTTTCAAATCAACGCAGAAACATTTGATAGTGAAAGGTTTGTTCAAGAAATTAATGTACCTATAGGAATCATTCACGACGAAACGGATACTATTGTTCCTTATAAGGATTCGTTGGAAATCATCGAAAAAAAACCCAAAATTCCTCTATTTTCTACACAAAGTTTAGGGCATAGTTTGTATCATCAAAAGGTAAATAAGCAAATCGTTTATTTTCTAGAAAATGATGAAAATAACTTTAAATAATCTCATTAATAAGAATACCAAGCAGTTATTTAAAATTCTTTATGACTTATCTAAGAGCTTCAAAATAATTTCTAAGATTATTCTAAGTTTAATTGTATTTTTGTATCATGGAACAAGAAGGAGTACGTATAAATAAATTTTTGTCTGAAGTGGGTTTTTGCTCCCGCAGAAAAGCTGATGAATTGATTGAGCAAGGACGAGTAACCATCAATGGGAAAATTCCTGAAATGGGAACTAAAGTTACAGCATCAGATGAAGTGCGCGTCAATGGAAAATTGATTAAGGAAAGTAAAGAAGAAAAAATCTATTTAGCATTCAATAAGCCTGTAGGTGTTGAATGTACAACCAATCAGACTGTGAGACGTAATATCGTTGATTTTATTAATTATCCTGAAAGAATATTTCCAATCGGTCGTTTAGATAAAGATTCAGAAGGACTTATTTTAATGACAAATGACGGAGATATTGTCAACAAGATTTTACGTGCAAGAAATAATAACGAAAAAGAATATTTAGTAACGGTAGATCGTGCTGTAACCGAGCGCTTTATTACTAGAATGGGGAACGGTGTTCCTATTTTGGGAACGGTTACAAAAAAATGTAGAGTAGAACCCATTAGTAAATTTACTTTTCGAATTTTTTTAACCCAAGGACTCAACAGACAAATTCGTCGTATGTGCGAGTACTTTGATTATAATGTAGTAGGTTTAAAACGTATTCGGATTGTGAATATATCTTTAGATGTTCCTGTTGGAAGCTATCGTCATGTTACTAAAGCTGAAATGTTAGAATTGAATCGTTTGATAGGCGACAGTACCAAAACAGAAGAAGGAAGTTTACCTAAGGAAAGTTTTAAACCAGCTGTGTCTAGACCCCAATCCGAGAAAAAACGATCAGATTTTAAAAAGAAATTCCCCGAACAACGTCCTTTAAAAAATGAAAGAAGAAGAGATCGAGGTAAATAATTATCGGTTCTATGCATTAAAGTTTTAGTGCTTTTTTTGTAGGAACAATTACCTGTTTCATTTTATAATAAATATAGCGTAATAGTTAAAGCTTTGATTCCTTAATTATTACGCTATTGTTTTGAAATTTTGTTAGAAAAACTTCACCAATTTATACTACTCGACTTACAGTTAATCCATCTCTAATTGGTAATAAAACAGTTGTTACTCTTGGATCGTTTTTAGTTATTTGATTGTATTCTAGTAAAGTACGTGTAGATTTGTCGTTCGCTTTAACTTCATTAAGCACTTTTCCACTCCATAAAACGTTGTCAGATAGCAGTACGCCTCCTTTGTTCATCATCGGTACAATCATATTCCAGTAGTTGATGTAATTCTCTTTGTCGGCATCGATAAAAACCAAATCAAATTTTTTGTTTAGCGTAGGAATGAGTTCCAAAGCATTTCCAATATGTTGAATGATTTGTGATCTTTTTCCAGATTGTTGAAAATATTTATTTTGAATTTCCTCCAGTTCTTCATTGATATCAATGGTGTCTATGGTGCCGCTTTCCTGTAAACCTTCCGCAAGACACAATGTAGCATAACCAGTATAAGTCCCAAGTTCTAGTATGTGTTTGGGGTTCAAAATTTTTGATAACAAACTCAAAACTCTTCCTTGAAAATGTCCGCTCAGCATTCTGGGCTGTAAAATTTTTTGATGTGTTTCTTTGTTGAGTTGATGTAGTAGTTCGGGCTCATTTTCTGAGTGCTGGACTACATAATTCTCTAATTCTTCGGAAATAAAGTGCATGATATTTAGATTGGATTATATTTGTTTTTACAATAATTTAACTTAGTTAAAATGCTGTTTTTTAAATTATTTCGTAAATTTATGAAAATAAAAATTAAGTACAATATGAAACAGTTAGAAAATAAAGTAGCTTTAGTCTCTGGAGGGGCTTCAGGGATTGGAAGAGCAATTGTAGAATTATTTGTAAAAGAAGGAGCAAAGGTTGTTTTTACCGATTTGAATGAGGATTTAGGAAAACAAGTACAAGAGGAATTGGGAGAACAAACTTTCTTTATAAAATCAGATGTCTCGTCTCCAGAAGATAATAAAGCGGCTGTAGATGCAACGGTGTCTAAGTTTGGCGCTTTGCACATTGCAGTAAATAATGCGGGGATTGGAGGAGAAGCAAATGCAGTAGGTGCTTTAAGTATCGAAGGATGGCGTAAGGTGATTGATATTAACTTAAACGGCGTTTTTTACGGTATGCATTATCAGTTGCCTGAAATCGAAAAAGTAGGTGGAAGCATCATTAATATGGCATCGATTTTAGGAAGTGTTGGTTTCGCAACATCTTCGGGCTATGTAGCCGCTAAACATGGGGTAGTGGGCTTGACCAAAACCGCTGCATGGGAATATGGAACACGCAATGTTCGAATCAATGCGGTTGGGCCAGGGTTTATTTCAACTCCGTTAATAGAGGAATCTCTTGACAATGATACTTTGAACTTTTTGAAATCTCAACATGCAATGCAGCGCTTAGGAAAACCAGAAGAAGTAGCTTCAATAGTTTTATGGTTGGCTTCTGACGCTTCGTCTTTTGCAACCGGAACCTATTATCCGATTGATGGAGGTTATTTGGCTAAATAGTCTATTTAAAATAATAACAGCTAAGAGTTGCCTTCATCAGTGCGATGAGGAATTGCTTTATAAGTCGATCCCATCGATCTTGTCAAAAAAATTAAAGATAAAAAAATGCCTTACGATTTCTGTAAGGCATTTTTAAATTGTGATCCCTTGAAACAAAGTTCAAACTCTTTGTTACAAGATTTAAGAAAATTCGCATCAATATAAGATGATTCACTATTTCTCTAAAGCTCGTTCATTGCTTATAAATAACAAGCTTTAGTCATTTAACTTCAAAGCTTTTCTATAATTTGATGGTGCAAATGAATTGCGTTTATTTATACCATGCAAAGTTTTATTTAACTTTTTCGTAAATAAAATACGATTCATTTATGGAATAATCATCTTTTAGCTTTTCTTGCAACTTTCCAAAATAAATTTTTAAAAACAGCTTTATTTCCAGTTTAACCTTATAACCCTTTCATCTTTTCACAATAAAACCTACTTCTTAACAACTTTTACCGTGGCTGTACTGCCTTGGGTGGTGGTTACTTTTATAAAGTAGGTGCCGGCTGGTCTACCGTGCAGGTTTATCTGGTTGCTGCCTTTAAAGCTGTCTTTTTGTATTTGTTGCCCCAATACGTTGTATACTTCATAGTTGTGCAGGGTTTCTACGGTTTCTATGTTTATGATATCGTTTGTTGGGTTGGGGTACACCCTTACGTTTAGTTTGTTAAACTCTTCATTGTTTACGGTGGTACCACATACGGTGGCAGCAAGCTTGGCTACAAAGAAATCGTGTTTACCAATGTAGCCCAACCATTGGTTTTGCGGACGGTCGGTAAACAAATTGCCCCAATAACACCCGCCTACCACATAGTTACCGTCGTTATCTACCGCTACGGCTGTTAACATGTGATTTTCACCCGCACTGCCCATTATATCGTGCATACCTACCACCGTACCGGTTTGTTTGTTAAAACGCATTAATATTGGATCGCTGTTATGGTTTTGCGGGCGGTTTATGCTAAAACTGTCCCAAATGGTATTAACACCCATAGTGGCAAACGCTACCTCATTAGCGTTATTACGCAGTGCCAAACCCAAACCATAATACATTCCTGTATTAGCTGCTAAATTGTTATAACCGGTAGGCGTGCGTGCCCACTGCACCGCGCCGTCTCGGTCTAGCTTTGCTATAAATGGCATGTTGCCGGTAATGGCAATATTAAAGGTGTAAGGTGTTGCTAAAGGGTCTTTTGAATTTTTTATGGTTGTTACAGTATTTTGTTGTGCTTGGAATAATTTACCGCCTATGTACAAATCTCCATTAGCATCGTCAACCACCAAATCATAAATTCGATTGTCTTGGAAAGTAGGCTCGGTATTTGTCATTTCGCGGCGCCATATTTCATTGCCGTTAGCGGCATCTATTGCCAGTATGTAGGCATTCTCTGTAAATGCCGTACCGGCATAGGTTAAAGGTACGTTCTCATTTGCATTTAAATACGACCTAAAACCGGCTATGTAATAGCGGTTGCGGGGTTGGTCGTACCTAAACGTAAAGCTTGGTGGTACAAAGCCTGTTCCATCGGTTATGGGTAATGCCATACTGCTTACGTAATTACCTGCCGTGTCATACTTTACCAAATAATACTTATAGATTACTACCGGGGCAGGTACTGTTACATTATTATCTAAATGCGTACCATCTTCAAACCCTGCAATAAAATGGATTACATCATTACTGTCTATCAATATATCTAAAATTCCTGAATCATAATTAATACCATTAACATCACCCTGTAATGCCTTTTTCCACTGAAACTGCCCGTTGCTGTTGTATTTTACCAAAAAAGTGGTTTTCCATGCATCGCTTACAGTATTCATGTTAGTTGGTGGCATGGGTAAACTTTCGGTAGGGCTAAAATGTACCGGATATTCTGTAATACCTGTTTTAGTACCACGCTGTACGTTTGCACCTATATATACGTTATTGTTGCTGTCTAAAGCTATTTTATAGGCAGAATCCATCCCCCCCCCCCAATTGCCTGGCTCCAGCGTACCGTACCATCACAAGTAGTAGAAAAAAGAAAGATATCTGACCAAGAAGTAGCGTAGTTGTTATACACCGTTACCGGCTGCCCTGCCAATTGGCTGCCCGAAGAGCCAATACTACTTCTGCGAATGTTGGCTAAAAAGTAATAGTTGTTGTCACTACCTACTACTACATCGTACACCTGTTCTGCTCTGTAATACCAACCGTTATCGCCTAAATCACTGCCACCGTACGTTGCCCAGTCCCATTGGTAGGGTTGTGCGGTAGCAGGAATAGAGAATAGTGTTAAGAAAATAGAGAATAGAGAATAGAAAATAGAATATGGACGAGATCGAGGTATTATGAGATGTAGACTTCTCGAGTTCGCTCGAAATGACATGATACTTGTGTGATGGGATGCTGCACTTCGACTTGGCTCGGTGATCAGTTCAGCATGACAAGGTGTATTATTTTTGTGTAGTTGTTGCATAGTTATATTGTTTAATCGTTTAATCGTTGAATTGTGCTTTTGTGACTTCTCGACAAGCTTGAAGTGACATGATGCTTGTGCGATGGGATGCTGCACTTCGACTTGGCTCGGTGATTAGTTCAGCATGACAAGGTGTATTATTTTTGTGTAGTTGTTGCATAGTTATATTGTTTAATCGTTTAATCGTTGAATTGTGCTTTTGTGACTTCTCGACAAGCTTGAAGTGACATGATGCTTGTGCGATGGGATGCTGCACTTCGACTTCGCTCGGTGATCAGTTCAGCATGACATACTATATATGGTAGCTACTTACGACTTAATACTAGAGCACCTATCAAAATAAACTGATAGATTTAAATGAAAAATTAACTTCCTTTTTCATAATTAATGTTAAAGATAGTAAAAAAAATGATATATGCACAAAATAAATTATTTACACAAACCAGTCTTTAAAATAATTATTTTAACATATTAATACCAATATCACATCAAATATAGACTTAGTAACAACTTTTTTCTACACAAGAGAGATATATTAAGTATTTACAGTGTGTTGCCGATGCCGTTGCTCAACCTCTATGCACAAAAAAACCTACGAACCATTTTTTAAGTGAAATGCTTGAATGCTTGGTTCTCTATATAAAAAAGATTCGGTTACATACCATAAATAGTTAACAGCCTATCTGCAAAAAGCAAAAGCACCACACTTTTACTGTTTACAAAAAGGGATTGTTTTAGCCGTAACGTTTCACAGGCTTATCAGACCATCGATGTCCTGCGGGAATATAAAGCAAATCTTTTAGCTATCGAGCAACCTCTGGATTACCGAGGATAAAAAAAAGTTTATTGCCTTTCATACCGAAGAAGCACCTGGAACCCGTTTCTGTGCCGAAGGTGCTAATGAAATATTTGAGTAGCAATTGCAGGGTATGATGTCACAAAGTGGAATAGAAGAGCTTTTCTCGGAAATGATAGTCAACGAGTATATTAGTCAGGACAAACAGCAAAATATGGGACTTAAACAGATCTTATCCCAAATCGAAGAGTTAAACAAAAGACTTCAGAAAGAATTGATCCAAAAAATATACGGAACATTAGATAATGAAGACAATGATTTTATCAAGAAAGATACCTCAACAAAAATAGAACGGCTAGAGTTTGATCTTTCACATTTTTCCATAGAAATAATGGAATAGGCAAGCTTTTAAAAAGTGAACTCGGTAAATTGGAAATAGGGAAAGCTTCTATAAAAACGGAGCGATAGAACAGAAACGCCAGATAATAAGTTCGATATTCCCTTAAAATCTGATTTTTGATGGAGAGCGACATCGAACTCATAAAATCAATTGGGTAGTTTCGCTTATCTTTCGCAAAATAAAGGACTTAAATGGAAATAAAAAAGGGACAAATCTATCTTTTTTAGATTTGTCCCAACAAGTGACCCGACTGGGGCTCGAACCCAGGACCCCAACATTAAAAGTGTTGTGCTCTACCAACTGAGCTATCGAGTCAATATTATTGTATGTTTTGTATGTTTTTTTTCAGAAACTTTATCGGGGGAATAATTTTAAATACGTAAGTATTAAAAATAAAAATTTACGCCGAATGAGTTGACTCAAAAAATATTTGTGACCGTGATCAGATTCGAACTGACACGTCTTACGACACCACCCCCTCAAGATGGCGAGTCTACCAATTCCTCCACACGGCCTTTGTAATTTGATTTGTGAACCCACTGGTACAGAACTCGAACTCTTTTTTGGAAGATTTGAGGCGATTGAATCAGTTAAAGGATAGTCCTTATCAATCTGATATATTCATAAAAAAAACAAAGCAAGGTAAAAATATCCTTCCCAAAACTTGTTCAAAATCAAAGAAGCCATCAGGCAGAAGATAAGTATTAATTAAGAAATTACGCCTCATATTTCATGTCAACCTGAATTCCTAGTAATTTGTTTTCGGGCTTATCGTCCCCTATAATATGACATATATTGGGACTAACAATAGTGTCAAATTCGTTATCGGACAACTGAACTCTCAACTCATCGATATGATTTTGATTCATTGTTATAATATACTGCTTATTGTTTGCAGTAATATATTCGTTTGCAATCTTAAATAGAGTCGCAATTTGTCTAGGGTCGATTCCGTCTAATAATCTACTATCATGAAAAATACTTGACATCGAATGGTTCTGACCCAATAATAAAATAGTTAAGTCATAGCAAAAAATCTTCACATTACTTATCCCATCTGATGAATCAGACTCGATTTTTGCGTCGAAATTAAACCTAATTGAGTTTTCGTTCTCATTATTACTAAGAGATAGTCCTGCAACAGAATTAGGGTAAAAACTCTTCGCTAATGCTCTAAAGAAATCACTAATCCCCTTCACAAAATCTTTGACATCATTTAGGTATATTTCTGTATTAGCTGTAGCCTCTAAAAATTTTTTATCAATTGTTAGCTTTGTAGAATGATATTCTTTTAAAAGTTTCTGATAATTTTCGATTTGTTCTTTTTCTGCTTTTAGTGCAGATAGCTTATTTGTTAGTTGAACAAAAACGTCTAAGGCCTGATGGACATTAAGATATTGAAGTTTTTCATCAAATTGTTTGTGAGATTTTTTTAACAACTCTTTTTTCTGTTCTACCTCTCTTATAATTTCTTGTTTTTGACCGGATAAACGTTTTATACGGTTTTTAGCTATTTGGGAATAAAAATTATTAAGGTCTTCTAATGATTTTTTAAGTTCCGAACTAAAATTTACACTCGATTCCTCATAAATCTTAATAATTTTCTCTTTACTTATATCGGGAGTCGTTTCTAAACTACTTTGAATATTCGAAATCTGATTTTCCAGCAAGAAAATTTCATTCTGAAGTTTAGAAATGCTTCTTTTAAGTTCATCAGCGTCCTTTTTTATATCATAATAATCTTCGGCTATAGTGAATGACAAAAGATCACTTTCTAGCCCGCTAATTCTTTCCGCTAAATCTTGAGTAGCTAATTCGGAATCTCGCTCACCTAGGAAGAAATCTTTTAAAACTGGATCAGAATTTAGTTGACCAAGAAGGTCTTTTATTCTGTCTTTTTCAGCCTTCAATTCTTGCTTCTCTTTAACAAGAAAAATATCAAGTCCCAAAAGAAAAGAATTAGCTAATAAAATCTGATAATCCACTTTTAGGGTATTTGGGTTCTTGAAATCTAAAAAGGATCCACGTCTTGGCCTATAAAAAAAAGGAAACAAAGCTCTAAAGCTGAGACTGCTTGTGTTTTCTGGTATATCGAACAATAGCTCGCCTAATTTTTGATTAAAATTCGACAATTTTAAATTCTCTCCGTTTAATCGTATAATATTCTGTTTGTCAGCACTTCTGCAAGATTCATAACGATTACCATTTATTTCAAAATCGAGAATAAATTCC
Source organism: uncultured Flavobacterium sp. (assembly GCA_964397335.1). GTDB lineage: Bacteria > Bacteroidota > Bacteroidia > Flavobacteriales > Flavobacteriaceae > Flavobacterium. The sequence continues at coordinate 58,948 of CAYNIM010000005.1, read as the reverse complement.
CATCCAGATAGATTACTCTTAAAACTGTCTTTTTTACTAGACCCAAGGCAAAATTGAATAATAGCCATTAATAAGGACTTTCCAACCCCATTAAATGAGTTCTTCTTATAGTCCGCTTCTTCGATGTTCTGTTCAGCGACAATGATATTAAGACCTACTTTATTTTTAAATAATACAGGTCTAAAACTAGTTTGATTTGATTTTAATGATATTAATTGCATTTGTAAATCATTCCAGATTGTTCTTTAATTGTATTTATTCCGTAAAGGAATATAATTGTGAGAATAAAATTATCAAATGAATGTGACACATAATAGTTCCCATTCTTGATGTCATTATTGTATTGCTCCCAAATCTCATCAATGGAAAGTGGTTTATCATTGACCCTTTGAAGGATATAGCTTCCCAAACCTAGCAAAGAAGCTGAAAAATTCAAATGTTTAGATGGAAGTATCATTTCTAATTATGATTTTCAAAGATATCACAAGTCTCAAAGTATTTTGCAAGTATTGTAAGAACTGAAAGTAAGTATTGTTGTTGATCCTTTGGAAGACATCTTTTTATAAGCTCTATAAATATTTTGTCGCCAGGATACTCTAGTGTCGCTTCAATATTTATGTTCTCCTTTTTAATTTCAGAATACAAACCGTTTAATTGTTGCTGTAATGTTTCTGCCAAAAATGGATCATTTGAAAGATACTGATTTAGACTTCCTAGAAGTTGTGCGCCACAATTAAGTTGTATCTTGCTTGTCTCACTTAGCCCATTAAATACGATCTTTTTATCCCAGTCTGGAATCTCTATCCTTTCAAGATTTGTACTCACAGGAAGCTTCACTATTTGCGAAATCACTTCATTTAGTATGGAATAGTTTATGAAATCAAGACTAATTTCTGGAAGAAATCCTATAACCTGTGTTATTTTGTCTTCGTCCAGTTCAAGTAATAATCTCTCCATATCTTTAGGTGTAAAAAATCCACCGTTTGACAGAGATTCATTCTTTATCAATTGATTAATGGATAATTCACAATCAGCATTTACTCCTAAGTATTTTTCATTAAGAACAAAATAAAATTCATTTATTGGACTCCAATACTTTTTTAACCCATTATAATCTGTAACTATTTTTTTGATAACATCTGGATAAGAGGAACTAATTTCTTCTGGAGCATATACTTGGAAATATGTTGCAGAAGATTTGATATATCCATCGTTTTTTCTATCACCTATATTTCCCCAAGGTTTTATTTGTTGAAAATCATCATATGAATAGTTCATGATTGAAGTAAACAATTTTTCAAATTCATTCCCATTTGAAGCATATATCTTCAATTTAAAAAACAACCTAGCAAAGGCTTTTTGCTGTGGATTCATATCAGCTTGATTAAATCGCAATATACAAAGAACGAATTGCTTTTGAGAAAAATTTATACACATCAATTATCCATTATGAGCGCTTGTAATGCTTAGATGAATAGCCATTAAAATTTAATTAGAAATTTTTACTAAAAAATCTTTCCTGACTTCGTCCTGTCTCATGAAAAAAGCTCATTACTAATGTTAAAATTTGTGTAGGAGTAGTGGCTTTATTTAATAAACCTTTAAATATTATGAGACACCTATTGCACAAAATCGTCTCCGACATACAGAAACAGGAGCAGAAATTATCGGCTGAGGCTTCCAATTTTATGGAGGAGGCTTATGAGATGACAGTTTATCTGAAAGAACTTCTTGGTAACATTAAAGAAGATATTGTAAACGAAGGTTTCAAAACCAAAGAAGACGAAATCCTTTTCTTTAAACAGATAAAACCTACCTTACTCGGAAAACTCATCTATTATAACAAGGTGTTCAGGATTGAGACTGCATGCCCTGCAAGCAATGGAAAAATATATGAGAGCTATTTCGCCATGCACCTGCGAGACTTGAAACTCGAATATACCGAACATGTCTGCAATTCCGATTTTTACCGCTATTACCGTTCCGGTAGAACCGACCATGATGAGCAATATTTCACACTTGGAAAAATAAACTGCTATGACGGTCTGAACAGCTTCGTATTTGAAATCGACCCGAAATTTTCGACTTACTTTGATTATAAAGTGGCGAAAATCATCGCCAACGAACTAATCTATAATTATCTGACGACAAAGTTAAGCCCCGAACAAAATCCAGATATTCTGCTACAATACGAGGAAACAAAAGACTTCTTTTGGACACAGACAAAAAATGGACTTATCGAATTGATTTATGCACTCTATGCCTACGATGCCATTTCGCACGGGAAAATAGGCATCCGCAAAATCAGCATGGTATTCCAAATCCTGTTCCGTGTTTCACTGAACGACATACACAACAGCTTCCACAGAATGAAGACCCGTGCAGGCTCACGGACATTATTTTTAGACCAACTGAAATACAGTTTAGAAGAATATATGGACAGGGAAGACAACCCATAATTCTTATTTTCTTTTCCACTATAAGGACAGCATCAATCGGTGCTGTCTTTTTTTGTCCGTTTGCCTATATGTGTCTATCGGCAAGTCTATTGATTTGGATGCCGTCCGATTGACCAAAAGTCCGGAAATCCTCTAAAAAAGGCACTTTACATGAATTGAAAAAAAATGAAAAAAGTGCCTTTTTGATAGACACGTATCGGACGACAGCCTCCGCCAATCGCTTCAATTTTGTGGTGTTAGAAATCATTTAAAAGGAATTATTATGAACATCGACAGAATGGAATTTATCGCATGGATGGAACGTATCATGGAACGCTTCGACATTTTGAAAGAGTACGTTCTAAACATCAAGAAAGAACGCCACAGCATAGACGGCGAGGAATTACTGGACAATCAAGACCTGCTCCTCATGCTGAAAATCAGTCACCGTTCTTTGCAACGTTACCGCTCCACAGGCAAGCTACCGTATTACACCATTAGCGGAAAACTGTACTACAAGCTATCGGATGTACACCAGTTCATTAGGGAAAGTTTCAAAGCCCCTATACGGCGCACAAAAGAAAACCGATGACAAACCCTACCACGTAAAGACGGGTACGGCTTTGCCGTACCTGCTTCACGTATTTTCGGACAATAAACTTTAAATAATCAATATCATGAGTGAACAGACAATTGAAAATCCACAGCAATACCCCGAACAGCTTTCGGATGTGCTGCTGGTGATGGATAAGGAGAAAAAGAAAATCCAAGCCGTCACGGGTGTTGACGAAAACGGCAAACTGAAAACCGTTGATGCAACCAAGAAAAACCAAAGCCAATTCATGCGGGTTGACAGAGCCGGAGATTTGTTTACAAATTTCTTCTCCAACTTCTGGCGACAGCTAAAAGACCCGACCCATTTATCATTCTTTAAAGTGCCTGCAAAGGAAGCGGTCGAGACAGCTAAAGAAATGCAGAAACAGGTCGATGCCCCGACCAAAGAGGGCGAGGCTGTCATCGCAAAGCATGAGGTCAAAGAGCCAAAGGAGCAACAACAGGAAACCAAAAAGGATGTGGAAACACCACAGACAGCACCGGAAACGCCGGAGAAAAACGAATACCGCTTTAAGGCAGAGGATGTTGACTGGAAAACTTTAGAGCAACTTGGTGTGAAAAGGGAAACGCTCGAAAAAATGGGGGTAATGGACACTTTGCTAAAGGGCTACAAAACTAATTTCGTAATGCCTGTAAGTGTCAATTTAGATACGGTAATTCTCCGTTCAGATGCAAGGCTCGGTCTTCAGAGCGGTGCGAATGGAAAGCCGGTATTTATGATGTACGGTGTACGCCACGAACCCAACCTCAAAGCGCCTTTCTTTGGTCACGAGTTTACCAAAGAAGAAAGGGAAAACCTGCTCAAAACCGGAAACATGGGGCGTGTGGTGGAATTGACCAACCCCAAAACAAGCGAAAAGATACCGTCCGTTATCAGTATTGACCACCTAACAAATGAGGTTATCGCATTCCGGCAGGACAGGATAAAAGTACCCGATGAGATTAAGGGCGTAAAATTGACCGAAGACCAAAAACGGGATTTGAAAGATGGGAAAGTCATTTATTTAGAGGGGCTGGACTTTAAAAACAGTACGAACAAAAATGCCCATGTACAGTTCAATGCCGACAAAAAATATCCAGAGTACCTTTTTGGCGACAAAGCACCCAAGCAAGCACAGGAAAATGACCCGAAAATGTTCCGAAATAAAGTGTTCTCCGATGAACAGTATAAGCAACTTGGCGAGGGCAAGACCCTTTACATTTCGGATTTCAAAGACGGACAGGGAAACCCCTATAAAGGCTACGTTTCGCTGAACAAAGAAACAGGGGGGTATGGTTTCAGCTTTAAAAACCCCAATGCGCTGAAAGATAAGGTACAGCCTGCCGAAGCACACAAAACACAGGTTGCCGTGAACTCCAACGGGAAAACCAACGAAGCAACCAAGCACATCAACGAGCCTCTGAAACCGGAGCAGCAAAAGCCGAAAAATAAGGCACAACAGCAACGGCAGAACGACCCCAACCGTCAGGCTAAATCCAAAGGGGTAAGAAGATAATACCATCAAAAAACATTTTTCTTTGGAAATCCCCTCCCACAGAATACGAGGGGTTTCTCAAAGAGAAATGCTTACCACATAATCCATTAAAATAGAAACATTATGAAAGCAATCATTGCAGAAAAGCCAAGTGTGGCGAGGGAAATAGCCTACCTATTGGGAGCGACCGAAAAACGGGATGGTTACCTCACAGGGAACGGCTATGAAGTTACGTGGGCATTGGGGCATTTGGTCGGACTGGCGATGCCCGAAGATTATGGGTTCTCGGGCTTTCAAAGGGAAGCCCTGCCCATATTGCCCGACCCTTTTGTGCTTACTGTACGCAAGATAAGAAAGGACAAAAGCTTTGTTCCCGATATCGGAGCGTTAAAACAGTTGAAGATTATCGAACAGGTCATTGGTAGATGCGATAGCATTATCGTGGCCACCGATGCCGGACGTGAGGGGGAACTCATCTTTAGGTACATCTATGAATACCTAAAGTGCCGGAAACCCTTTGAACGTCTATGGATAAGCTCACTCACGGAAAAGGCAATTAAACAGGGTTTTGACAACCTAAAAGCCGGAAGCGAATTTGACGGGCTGTACCGTGCCGGACAAGGCCGCAGCAAAGCCGACTGGCTTGTCGGTATCAATGCCTCGCAGGCGTTGAGCATTTCGGCAGGGCGTGGCATTTACTCGCTTGGTAGAGTACAAACGCCTACGCTTGCCCTTATCTGCAAGCGGTATTTGGAAAACAGGGATTTTGCCATCAAAAAATACTTTCAAATCCAGTTGGAACACCGCAAGGAATTTATAGACTTTAAGAGCCTTTCCAAGACCAAATGGGGTGACAAAAGGCTTGCTAACGACACCTTGAAATCCGTCCAACGTGCCGGAACAGCCATCGTTATAGCCGTGGAAAGCAAAACGGTTGCGGAGCATCCGCCTTTGCTGTTCGACCTGACGGGGTTGCAGAAAGAAGCGAACAAACGGGCGTTCTATACCGCCGAGGAAACGTTGAACATTGCCCAAAGCCTATACGAAAAGAAGTTTATCACCTATCCACGTACAGGGAGCAAGCACATCCCCGAAGATATATGGCCGGAAATCCCTGCACTGGTAAGGAGTTTGGAAGCACGGGCTTCCTGCAAAAAAGGGGTTGGAAAAGTGAAATGGGGTCGTTTCAATAAACGCATCGTGAACGATGTAAAGGTTACAGACCACCACGGTCTGCTGATTACCGAGAAAATCCCGTCCGAACTGTCCGCACACGAAAATGTGATATACGATATGATTGCGCACCGCTTACTGGAAGCCCTTTCGTCTGTCTGTACCAAAGAAATAACCGACATCGGATTGCAGGCTTTGCACTATGATTTTACACTGAAAGGGTGTAAAGTCCTCGAAGCCGGATGGCGTGGCATCAAAGAAAAATTTACAGATGAGGACAGCGAGCCTGTGCAGGAACTGCCGGAATTAAAGGTTGGCGATGAGCTGAAAATCAAAGAGGCAGCCGTACTGGAAAAGAAAACCAAACCGCCTGTGCTTTACACCGAGGCAGGTCTGTTGTCCGCAATGGAAAATGCCGGAAAGGAAACCCGTAAGGAGGACGAACGGAAAGCCTTAAAAGACATCGGTATCGGCACACCTGCCACAAGAGCCTCTATAATAGAAACGCTCTTTAAAAGGGATTACATCCGGCGTGAAAAGAAATCCCTTATCCCAACCGATAAAGGGTTGCAGGTTTACGGGGTTGTAAAGGACAAAAAGATTGCCGATGTAGCCATGACCGCCGAATGGGAATTGGCATTGCAGAAAATCGAAAACAACGAGGCAGATGCAGATGCTTTTCACAGAGATATGGAAGACTACGCCACTTCCATTACACAGGAACTTTTAGTTATGAACATTGCCAATGAAAAGCAACCTGAAATGACCTGTCCCAAATGCAAAAGCCGTCAGCTATTGATTTGGGACAAGGTTGTAAAATGCCCCGATGAGGCTTGCGGTTGGCTTCAATTCCGTACCGTATGCGGAGTACCGTTGAGCCTTGCCGATATAGAAAGCCTTGTAACCAAAGGAAAGACCAGTCTTATCAAAGTCATGAAAAGCAATACGGGCAATAAATTCAATGCCTATATCGTCATGAACGATAAAGGCAATACCTCTTTTGAATTTGACAACAGGAAACCAAAAAGGAAATAAATGCTTTGGTTTTTTGGACGGCTTACAGCGTGAGGGATAAAAGCGACATCCTTTTGCGGTCCTGCAAGATCCGCAAAAGATATAGCGGATAGCCCGACCCGTCTGCATTTTTTGATTGCCTGGGCATGGGAAAAAATGCAGACGGTGGCACGCCCAAATCCTACTTTTCGTCCTGCTCGTCCATTCTCCGTATAAGTTCCTCCCGAAGTGCATCAAGGAATTTAGTACGGTTCATCTTCCGGTTTCTCAATTCCAAATAGGTCTGATAGAAATTGCCCAAATCAATGCCAAAGGCACTTTCAAAATATTGGGCGACTTCTCTTATATCGTTGTTCCCATTGTCAAATACAGCTTGGTAGTGCAATGCATAAATCAGTTCTATCAATGCCACTTTGCTACCGGTCCATTTCAGCCTCTTTTGGGCTTTCGATTTGTCTTTTTGGAATTTGTTGTACAACTGGTCTTCGATATATACCTGTATCAAATCATTGGCTATTATCTTAGCGACCTTATAATCATGTGAAGTAGAAAAGCTGTGGTCAGACTGGAAATAATATGTGTCCAACCATAGCTTAATATCGTGGTTGCCCCGTAAAAACATTTTCTCGTCAAGGAACGAGTTATTGCTCCGGTAGTACTTATAAAAATCGAGGTTGTTCTCAAAGAACCTCTTTAGCTTTTTAAGTTCTTTGTTGAGGTATTTCCTTGTTGGTTTTGCGCCATACGGTTTCTTTGTCTCGATTTTGTAAATAGCGTTGTAGTAAATCAGTTTGGCGACAATCGCAGGTTTCTGATATTTGAAAAAGCGGATTTCTTCATCGGTGTTCTTAAACCCTTTTTTTAAGACATGCTCTTTTACTTCGGACAGGCGTTCAAGAATAAGGTGTATAACGGCTTCTATCCGCTGTATCGAGCAATCGGCTTCAATCTCTAAGTCATTGATGGCTGTTTCCAGTTTGTGTAGTGTTTCATGGTAATATTTATCCATTCAGTTTTAAATCTTGATTTTCGAGTTACAAATAGGGAAGCCTAAATTTGTTATTATATTTAGGAATCATCTACATTCTTGAATTGAAGAATAATCAAGCATTTTCTAATATCATACAAAGCATTCTCGGACTGCTCTTTTGGAACTACGGCTAGTTTGTGAATTGTATTACTGCTTTAAGTTGATATTGGTTCGTTATAAACTTAATTTTAGTACTATACCCTAATAACTTTAATTTTTGCCTCAACAGAAATTTATTTCTAAGTTTTATTATCGTGTCATAAATTCTTTATTAAGAACAGCCAACACATTTAATGCTATCAGGGATAAGGAGCATACGTTTATAATGAATGGGTTGATGACATTTAATACAGATACCAAAGCTCTCATCATTGATTTTTTGTAAAGCGTTTTTTAATCTTATCAATTTGCTTTCAGCTTCACGTAAACTGGCTTCCAAAACACTTTTATTGTTAATGGCATCCATCCTGCTAATTCTTCCAATAGCAACATCGGGGGCTACAGGTTTGGTCATTTCCTTGTAGTCCAATATGTCTTTTTTCGTTCTTGTTATTTTTTGCTCGATTGCAGTTTGCAATTCTGCTTTTTCTTCCTGTGTCATAACAAATTATTTATCCAACATCACTTTGTAAGTGGGGTCTTCAATAATATTTATTTCGATAACACTTTCAGCATTTTTCAATAATTGTCTACAGTCCTGACTTAAATGACGTAAATGGATTTTTTTGTTTTGTTTAGCGTAACGATGTGTCAGTACATTAAGCGCTTCAATAGCAGACATATCCACCACTTTACTTTCTTTAAAATCAATAATGACTTCTTCGGGGTCATTAAGGATATCGAATTTTTCAGTAAAGGCTGTTGTAGAACCAAAGAATAGCGGTCCGAAAATTTCATAATGCTTTATTCCTTTTTCGTCAACATATTTTCTGGCACGAATACGTTTTGCACTTTCCCAAGCAAACACTAAAGCGGAAATGATAACACCGATTAATACGGCTAATGCGAGATTATGTAAAACAACCGTAATCAGAGCGACCAGCATACCAACGAAAATATCGTGTCGTGGCATTTTATTGATGATGCGAATACTTGCCCATTCAAACGTACCGATAGCTACCATTATCATCAAACCTGTAAGAGCTGCCATAGGCACTTTTTCTATCAGGCCACTGCCAAACATAATAAAAATTAACAAAGCCACAGAAGCGATAATTCCTGACAACCGTGCCCTTGCACCACTGGAAATATTGATTAAACTCTGACCAAGCATAGCACAACCGCCCATTCCTGAAAAGAAACCAGATAAAATATTGGCGGTTCCTTGTGCCACAGCTTCTCTATTACTATAGCCTCTTGTTTCAGTAATTTCATCTATGATATTTAATGTAAGCAAACTTTCAATCAGTCCCACACCCGCAACTATTGCGGCATAAGGAAAAATGATTTGAAGTGTTTCTAAATTAAAAGGAATAGAAGGAATGTGAAACGGGGGAAAACCACCTTTTATTGACGCAATATCGCCAACGGTTTTAGTGTCTAATTTAAGAAAGTATACCAGTCCGAATACGACCAAAATAGCAGTTAGAGATGCCGGAATAGCTTTGGTTAATTTTGGCAAACCCCAGATGATAAGCATTGTTAGAGCTACTAAGCCCAAAAGGATATACATATTCGAACCAGTAAGCCAATTGCCGGAAGCGTCTTTAAACTGGTCGAGTTGCGACATAAAAATGATAATCGCTAAACCGTTTACAAAACCAAAAATAACAGGATGTGGCACTAATCGAATGAGCTTTCCTAATTTTAGAAATCCCGCCAACATCTGAATAAGACCAGCAAGGATGACGGTGGCAAAGACGTACTCTACACCGTGGGTTTTTGCTAAAGCCACGATGACAACTGCAATTGCACCTGTTGCTCCTGAAATCATTCCGGGACGACCGCCTAATATAGAAGTAACCAGCCCCATCATAAAGGCGGCATATAAACCAACTAATGGAGAAAGTCCTGCAATTAAAGCAAATGCTACCGCTTCAGGAACCAATGCCAAGGCTACGGTAATACCTGATAACACTTCTGTTTTGTAATTTACTTTTTGTTTGAAATCAAACAAATTAATTATTTTTTGCATATATATAGGGTTAAAATTATTGAAAAGGCAATCAACTGGAGATAAAACCTCCAGATGCGACAAAATGACCAATAAATAAGATTGGGGAAAATTAACAGTTTAGCCTAAAATTAAGGCGGAGTAACTTGGGATGATATGTTTACTGTTCTTTTCATTGAATGTTGCAAATTTACAAATTTATTTTAGATTGCAGATTTTTTCTGAATATTTATAGAAAATAGATGGTAATAATATGCTTAGGGAAATAACCCCGAAACTAACAGAAGGCAAACAAAGATGAGTATAAATGTTATGGCGTTTGCTAAATTAAATGAATTACTAATTGATTTATGTCTCTTACACCAAATGCTGTAAATCGGGGTCATTCTTGATGCGTTCCATTTCGCTTTCCACAATATGCACTATGTTCGCTTTGACCTGCCTGTAATTGGCTTCGATTACCTGCTTCATATTGTCGTTGCCGTGTTCATCGGTAAAGGATAATATCTGCGGTATCTTTTTGTAGGCTTTGGTTTCGGCAGATACCTTTTCGTTATCCACCACGATTTCACAATGAAATATTTTCTGCTCGATGCGTTCATCGAAGTTGTCAGAAACAGACCCCACGAACATTCCCTGTGTCAAGGTAGATATTTTGGATGCAGGTATAAGCGTGTCCAATTGGGTGGATATGGATGTGGATTTATCATTGCGGTTAATGGTGATGCTCTGACGTTTCTGCAAGACCTTTCCAAAGCGTTCAGAAAGTGTCTTTGCCGTCTCTCCTACAACCTGTCCGCTAAAGATATTACCGACCAAATTTTGTATTACCTTACTTTCTTTATCGCCGTAATCCCTCGTTAACTGCGAATAGTCTTGGATGCCAAAAAGTGAAGAAATCCGATTTGAACGTGCCGTACTGATAAAATCCAGACCCCTAAAATAAATGGTGGGCAACTCATCTATGATAATGGAGCTTTGAAGCTGTCCTTTCTTATTGATGAGTTTTACAATCCTCGAATTGTACAATCCCAAAGCGGACGAATAGATATTTTGACGGTCGGGGTTGTTACCCACGCACAGGATTTTCGGCTCTTGGGGGTTGTTGATGTCCAGTGAAAAATCATCACCCGTCATCACCCAATAAAGCTGTGGCGAAATCATCCGTGACAATGGAATTTTTGCCGATGCTATCTGCCCCTGCAACTGGTCTTGCGCTCCGCCCTGCCACGCATCCATGAAAGCCGAAAGATAGTTTTCAAGTTCGGGATATGAGGTAAGTATCGTAAAAACATCTGCATATTTTTTATTCAGCAATTCAATAGCATGGGGAAACGTACAATACTTTCCGTCTTCATAGATTTTCAGAAACCAAATGATGGAAGCAAGCAATATAATTGGGCTTTCCACGAAAAAATCCCCTTGCTTGGTTATCCAGCTACGATTGAGGTTAAGCATGATAGTGTATGCCGCTTCGTAGGCATCGGATATATCCGTCATAAAGACAGGGTTAAGCGGATTGCATCGGTGGCTTCGGCGTGGGTCATCGAAATTGATAACATAAAACTTGGGCTTTACCTTATACTTATCGGAGTGTTTCAGCAAATGATTGTAGGCAATGGTGGAGAGGTCGTCAAACTTGAAATCGTAGATGTACATCGCAAACCCCTTTTCGATGTGTTGCTTGATGTAGTTGTTTACGATGGCGTAGGATTTTCCAGAGCCGGGAGTACCAAGTACAATCGAGGCTCGAAATGGGTTGACGACATTAATCCAACCGTCATTCCATTTGCCTTTATAATAGAACTTCGTAGGAAGATTGACGGAGTATTCATTTTCCATCAGACGGGTTTCCTGCCCAAAACTCTCGTTTTCATTATTGAAAACATCGTCCATCAGATTGTTGCGGAGTAGTCGGCTCATCCATACCCCTGCCATGAGTAGGGCTATATATCCCAAGCCCGTTGTAAGGATATAAAGCGTTGTGGCAATCCCTGCCGAAAGCTTTAACAATGGCGTGTTCAGAAAGAACAGGACAAAGCCAATGGCTAAGGCGGTGTAAATCTTGCCCCATGTTATCTTTTCATTCTTTACGCCCTTAGTACCGAGACAGCTTAACGCCAATAATACCAGTGCAAAAATCTTGGTGTAAAGCGTGTGTTCAAAAAACCCTGCAGTACGGTTGAAATTGGTCAATATCTTACCGATAATTTCCAGTGTCCATCCCCGTTCGGCAAACAACCCGTAACAGAACCAATAAAAGTGCATCAGTACCAACAGAATACTTACGGCACGCATAAAAGCCATGATTTTGGCTAATCCTCTCAAATCGTCTTCTCCTTGCATAACAAAAATTTTTAGTGATGCAGGAAATTTAGAGGTTATTTAAAAGCACTTATACAAAAGGGGGGCGGATGGCTTTTGGTGGCTTAGTTTGGCAGAGTATCGTAGAAGCCGAAAAGGTAAAACTCGCTATTGAATATCAAGAGCAAATTTTGTAACTTTGTTCCTAATAAAAACTAAAATATTTAATCCAATGAAGCTGTAAGTAACTGTTCTAAAAGAGAATTGACAATCCATCACTTTGTACAAGTGATGAATAAATGCATTCCAAACTTTAAATTTAGCACAATGACACAGTTACAAATGATTGATACGACCAAATCAATCGCTCAAAAGGACAAAAATGTTTCCGCAGTTTTAATGTATGGTTCGTTTACCAAAAACGAGGGCGACCAATATTCTGACATCGAATTTTATATCTTTCTGAAAAACAAAGAAAATTTTTCTGCCGAAAAGTGGGTAAATCAGATTTATCCGACAGCGTTATATTTTACGAATGAATATGGCAGTGAGGTCGCAATTTTTGAGAACCTGATTAGAGGTGAATTTCATTTTTTAACAATAAATGAGATTGACGTTATAAAATCGTGGGAGGGCTTTGTGGCGTTCAGCGATTTTGACCAAATGAACATCATTGACAAAGACGGTCTTTTGGCTGACACACTTAATCAAATAAAAACAAAATTGCCCGACAGAACTACAAATGAAAATATCTTATTTTTAAGCCAATCATTACTGAATGTATTGTTGACAACAAGTAACTTGATTAAAAGAAAGGAATACGCTCACGCTTACCAAAGTCTGTCAAACGTACAAAAGTATTTACTTTGGTTAATACGAATAGCAACAAATCAAACCCATCATTGGGAAAGTCCGACAAAAAGTTTAGAGAAAGATATTGACAAAGATTGGTATTCAGAATTTAAATTGACAACATCTGATTTGGACACTGGCAATTTAAAAGTAGCTTTCCAAAATTCATTGAACTTATCAAAAAAGCTGTTTGATGAATTAGGTGTTAAGACAGACCTAAAACGACTACTAAATAGGATTGAATAACCGAAGTTTTCTACTTCTTTATGTGGTTGGGAAATGTTTATTGTTTGTAATCTATTCCGACAAATGCGGTTAACCCATCCACTCTGTTAAACGTGGACATTAAAAGCTAACCATCAAAGACCAAGATGTTAATCCTGGTCTTTGTGGTTTTTATAGAAATCTTATTGTTTGTCCAAGTAGCTTTCTTTTAAATCGAGCAAATACTTTCTTATATCAGTCTCTAACTTTATAGGATATTCAAACCCCAATTTTTCTGACAATTCTTTACCAATTTCTGATACTAAATCTGCCATTGCAAATAATGCATTCCAATTATCTTCAATGATACTTCCCGAAAATGTCTGCTCTACTTTTTGCCACATTTCAGATGTGAGGTAATTTTTAAAAAGTCTTCCAAATTTATTGGTTGTTATTTTCCAATCGTGTTGAATGGCAATATGCCATTCAATTAAAGGTATCAAGTAGTCGGTTCTGATATTGTTTTCCGACATAAATTTTGCATAAAACAACTCATCTCTTGCAAGGCTTTTTGCTACATAAGTGGTATCCCACCAAAAATCATTTAAAAGCTGTTCAAATTTTTGTTCGGTTGGTTTTATAATAATAGAAACCTGATATGTCGGTTTTTTCAGATTTTGGGTTAAGTTGTCTTTATCAATCAAAACTTTATAACCAATATCCCAATCTTCGCACAATTCATTTTGCTGAACTTCTTCTAAAAATTCTTTTTTGCTATATAGTTTGAAATCTACTTTTACATAATCATCGTATAAAACCATTTTCATTGCGTGTTTGTAATCAAAATAGGTTTCATCTTCTTCAATCATCGCAATTGGAATTCCAAAATTGCTTATCCAATTATTGTCTGAAATGTATGTAGTGTTATCCTCAAAAACAAGTTCAATATCCAAATCACTAAATTCATCAACAGATGCTAATGGATTTACAAGGGAGCTTGTTAGTAATACCGCTCTTATCTCTCTATTTTTTTCTGACCAATCAATGATACGCTTTAATTTCTCGTCTCTATACTTCATGCTATAAATGCCAATATCTAACAAAAATATCCATTTATTTTTAAGGTAGCCTTTTTCGTTTCTTCTTTTTCTTCATACGGTTGGCAAATTCCTGTTCCTCGTAGTCTTCTCCCTGTGCCTCCGGCAGTAACCCACCCAAGCCATCTATCAACAAATCATCGGTCGGCTGTCCTTTATTCAGAAAGTCAAAAAGTGCATGGGCTTCCTCTTTCTCTAAGGGATTGCCCGTGGTCGATGGCTGATTTTGTACGGATTTTTTTTCGGCTTCTTGGCGTTTTCCGATTGCCTGCTCGTTCCACCAATCATTAAAGACATTAGCCGAAAGGTTTTTGCTCAAAGCTGAACCGTTCCAAACCGTACGGCTTTCGTGGTCTATAAAAGTCATACCGTATATACGCCCCTCATCGTTTCGCCGTACCACGGTATTGATACCCTGCTCCAATAACTGCTTTTTAAAATCGGCTTCGTTTGTAGCGGTGTGCATCGCTACTTCAATGGTGCTTTTGAGGACGGCTCTTGTGGGGTCGGCTTTCATTTTCTCCTTAGCCTTTGCGAATTGTTTTTGCAGTTCGTCCAGTCCTGCCTGCTTGCCGAAAAGGGATGCCTTAAAAGGATTGCTCGCTTTTTCTCCCTGTTCGTTCAATGCAAAATAGACAAGCCCATTTTTGGGCTGTCCGTACAGTTCCCCTTTGACTTCCTCGGCGGTGATATTTAAAAGTGATAGCAAGGCGTTGTATGCTCCGAGGCTTGCGTACCCGTAATACTTCGGCAGGTTTCGCACCACCGAAGCGATTTGGCTCTTAACGTCTCCGGCTCTGTAATCCACCGGACGGAATACCTGCTCATTTCCCGTGCGCTGTTTTTCCGTGGCAGGTATAAGATTGTACGTTTGTTCCAAATCCCGACAGATTGCCATCGAACGGGGATGGTCGTAACTATCCGGTAGCTTCTTCCCGTCCAAACCCACACAGACCGTTACGATATGGATATGGGTACGTTCAATATCGGTATGCTTAAAAACAACGTAAGGCTGATTGCCGTACCCCATACGCTCCATATACTCCTGCGCCATTTTTACGAACTGCCCGTCGCTGACCCTATCCGCAGGATAAGGGTTCAGCGATACGTGGCGCACAGGCTTTTCCGTTTTGATATTTGCGGACAGATACGGCTCAAAACACTGGTGCAGGTAACTGGTCGAATAGGTATTATCCAATGTTTCGGGTATTCTGTTCAATAATAAAACCTGCCCGTTTTCACTATCAATTTTCTTTTGGTTGTATGAAATTGCACCGTACAAATTTTCACCCTTGCCAATCTTTGCTATCATATTACTTGTGTTTTTGTAGGTGTTCTCTTTCAAATTCCTGTGTTAGCTCAATCACTTTCCGGCACAATTCCGCCATTTCTGCCGTCTGCTTTTCCAGTTTAAAGAGGTAAGCCGATGCCTTTTTCTCCGAGAAATTGCGGTAAAGTATCTTCACGATTTGGTTGTAATTCACGCCGACCGCTCTAAACTGGCTGTAAAAATTGGTAAGCCTCGTATGAAAATCGACTGCATCCATATCAATTTTTACGGTCTTGACTGGCTTCTGAAAGATACAGGCTGTAATGAAATGTGCCATTACTTTCATTCCCGATTGCTCGAACAGCGTAAGAAACTGTGCGTTTTCCATGTCGTTGAGACTAATCGAATAACGGTGGATGGCAGGATCTTTCTTAGGCTTGCGACCAACTTTGTTTGTTCGGTTTGTTCTGTTGTTTTCCATATCTAAATCCATTAATAACCGAGCTTCAGCGAGCTCAACTTTAGTTAATTAACATAAACCCCGACTTCGGAGGGTGTTTACCAAGCCCCCTGCAAGGGCAAGTGGTTTTGAGGTGCGGAATTTATTTCGAGCATCTCAAAACATAACTTGCTCTGTTCGGGTGAACAGAAAATCCGCCCTACGGGTCGGATTGGATAAAGCGGAAAAAAACGGCTTTTCGCCGTTCCGCCCACAACTTCCATACTCCAATGATTTCTCCATTTATCCCTTGCATTTAAGTCCTTACAAAGTAAGGGTAGCTTTTCCAAAGCATTGCCCTATCGCTCCCGACCAAACATTGCCAATAAATGCCCCAAAACTACCGCATTAAAAGAGTGCATCGGAATAACCTGCTTCTTTGTGCTATCAGTCACGCAAGCCTGTTTGCAGGCATCCGCTCCCGAGGGCAACGCTGAATGACAGAGCGCAGGATTGCAGGAATGCCGGAACGCATGACGGCATTCCGCATGGCAGGCAGGAATATCGGACGACAAGCAAGCCATCGGTCTTGCCCGTGTGAAAGCCGGAATGACGGCACGGCTGACTGAACGAACGATGGCAAGCCCGACAGACGGGATTGTATCAAGACTGCCGGACGGTGTGCAGGGATGACAGCCCTGTTTCATGCAGGACGGCAGGCAGTACACGGAAAATAGAAACTTAAAAATAGAATAGAAATGGAAGCAACAAACAGGACAAAATTCATTGCTTTTTCAAGCCAAAAAGGAGGCGTTGGAAAAAGTACGTTTACAACCGTTACGGCAAGCATACTCCATTACCAAATGGGGTATAATGTAGCCGTCTTTGACTGTGACTATCCACAGCACAGCATCTGCCAAATGAGGGAACGGGATTTGAAAGCGGTCATGCAAAACGAGGTGCTTAAAAAACTGGCACACCGCCAATTTTCCACCATCAACAAGAAAGCCTATCCGGTATTGCAAAGCAAGGCTGACAATGCCCTAACGGATGCGGAAGCATTCGTACAGTCCTCGGCTGTTCCCGTGGATATGGTTTTCTTCGATTTGACGGGTACGGTGAACACTTCGGGCTTACTGAATACACTGGCAGGAATGCACCACATCTTTTCGCCCATCACCGCAGACCGTGTGGTCATGGAAAGCACATTGAGCTTTACCGATGTGCTGACCAATGTCCTTATGAAACACGGGCAGACCTCCATCGAAACCATAAGGCTGTTTTGGAACATGGTCGATGGCAGGGAAAAATCGCACCTGTACGAAATCTACGGCAACGTCATTAAGGAGGTCGGACTGCAAGCAATGGAAACACGTATTTCCGATAGCAAACGCTTCCGCAAAGAAAGCGAGAAAACCGCAAAGAACGTCTTCCGTTCAACGTTATTGCCTCCCGATAAAAGATTGTTGAAAGCCTCCCGCTTGGATTTGTTCATCAGTGAATTTTTACGAACCATTAACCTGTAACTGCTATGGACAACGAAAACAAGAAAAAGCCGAATGCCCCGATTGATGAGGCATATCTCATGTCCATCATGGCAGGCGAAACAAAGAAGCCCCAACAGGCGGTAGCACCGCAAGAGCCGAGCGCAGAGCCGACAAAGGAAACGCCAACGGAAAAGCACATAGCCAAAGAGCGTACCCGACAAAAGAGGGCTTCCGATACGGGCTATGGCGAGCGTTTCCTCAATAGCCACACCATGACACGCCGTGGTGATAAGAGCATCTACATCCGGCAGGAATACCACGAACGGCTTTCCCGTATCGTGCAGGTTATCGGCGAGGATAAAATACCTCTGTACGCCTATTTGGACAATATTCTCGAACATCATTTTGAACAGTTCGAGAAAGCCATCACCGATGATTTCAACAATAAGTTTAAACCCATTTTTTAAAGCATTCGATTATGAACAAGACACAGCAAAAACAACCGGAAAAGGTATTGCGCAAAGCGCATTACAAATCGGCATTTTTAAGACCGACAGGGGTCGTGGCAAGGTGCGGAAAATCGGTCTACATAAGCCCCGATTTCCATAAGAAATTATCCCGTATCGTCTTTCTGCTCGGCGAGGGAGAAATTACGCTTACCGATTACCTGCACAGCGTACTGAAACATCACTTTGAGGAGTTCGGAGACGAAATAAAGATTATCTATGCCGACAAGCAAAAGCCAATCTTATAGCTATGGAAACATTGATTGTAATATGCCTTATCATCGTCATCATCCTTTTGCTGAAAGATAAGGTGGTCATCCATAAGAACGTCCGTAAGGAAATAAAGCCGGAAAAGAAAAGCCCCGACCTGCCGGATATTATGGGGCTTCCCAAGCCTGTGGAACGCCACACCTTGCCACCGGATGCCACAAAGAGACAATCGGGCGAACGTGACGGGATAGCTGATAATTTTGGAACAGAAACCTACGGGATAGGTTTTGGATTGGGAAATCCGCAGATTGAGGGAGAGCCGGATGAAGTTTTCGGGAGTATGTCCGATTTTGAAAATGAGGAAGACGAATGGGATGAGTACGGGTTTGAGGACAGCGACAATGAGTTTGCCACAGGGGTTACCTTTGATGAACTGACGACCGTGGGGGCATGGTTGGAACAAGAAGTACCAGAGCCTGCCCTGCAACAAAAAGCGGTGGATATAGTTCAGCGATTACAGGGGACGGAATTGTTCGGTCTGCTCGAAAACTCAATGGAGGGGGCTTCACGGAAGATTGCAGAGTTGTTGGACAAGAGCCTCTCCGCCGGAACGGATTTCAGTTCTCCCGATTTGCGGAAAAGTGATTTGGAGGATTTCGACATCGGGGAGTTTGTCTGAAAAGACAGCTTCCCTTTGTTGTTAGTCAGTTCTTTTCTTTAATCTAAAACTGTTTAAACTTTCTAAATTAAGTGCCCGTTTTTTTGATAAATTTTGGAGTGTCGAACTTTGGCGTAATTGATGGCATATCTACTTTGACAGATATTGGCATTGGAAAATCGACACCCATAATAATCGCTTCTCCCGAACCTAATGATGGTAAGAAAGAAAGGGTTTCTTTATTTGCTGTTGAACAAGCACTGGCTATTGCTTCCTTGTCTTGATAATTTATGAGCCTATGGGTAATAAATGTTCCCATTTGGCTTAGTGTACCCACAGGAATATCTCTTGGCATTTGTGTTGACAAACACAGAAATAATCCATATTTACGACTTTCTTTGGCAATGTTATCAAAAGCATTTAATTCTGTGCTTTCAAAATATTCATCTTTGACTTTCTTATTTAAAAATTGATGTGCTTCATCTACGAAAAGTATTAGAGGGTTTTCTCTGAAAGCGTTTGTTCGAGCCTTATTTAACAAGTATCTTCCCAATGAATTTGCTAAGATTTCCCTTACTTGAAAATTGTAGGGTACATTTTCAAAACCAATTCTTAAAACGTTTAAGTTTGGATTATTTATAAACTCGTTTATCTTAGTTATTAAATTATTGGTGGTTGGAGCATTAAACCCAAACATGCCGGAATAATTGTTGTCTGATATTACATTATTTACTCGCATTATAAGGCTTGTCGCATTTCCATAATTTCTTTCATCTCTACCGTTTGCCCAACGGTCATTGAATATTTGGAAACATTCATTGCCGATTTGCCTATGCAGCAAGTTTATACTAAAATTATTTATAGAAAAATCTTCTATAATTCCTTTGTAGGTAAAGTATGCGTTATTATACGCAGCAGTAAGATTACCTTGTTTTACGATTAATCCATTGTTTATTATTACCTGTTGCCCTCTAAACGTAAAGGTGTCGTTGGTTCCATCATTATTATGACCATTGTTAGGAATATTAGTCATTAGACAATGAGCGACTTTTAAAGACTTTATGGCTTCCAATAAAACAGGTTGCTGTACTTGTCCTGACGGTCTAAACAGGACGAATAAATCGTTAATGGTTAAATTCTGATAGGGAAAATAACTTTCCGAAATCAGTATTGAGTGGTCAACTTTTGGATGAGTATCAAATGTAGAATATTCTCCTGTCGGGTCTAAGATTATAGCTTTTGCTCCTGTTTCTATAACCCCCTCAATAAATTTGCTAATTGTATAACTTTTCCCTCCTCCTGTTGTACCTACGACCGCACAATGACGGCTAAAAATAGCTTGTAATGAAATATCTACTGGAACATTTTTATCGTATATCAAATTACCCATTCTAAAAGTGGGAGAATGTTCAATATTTTCGGGCTTTATACCAAAGGTTTTAAAATGAGTAGAGAGAAATTCCGCAGAACAAATAAATACTTTAGAACCAATAAGTGGTAGGCTGTTTATGCCTTTTTCTATTTTACTTGGGTCAAACAAATCAAAAGATAAAAGAATTTCAATTCTCCCCACCGGATGAAATGCTTTAGTTGAAAATGTTCTTTCGCTTAGTTCCAAGCGTTCTTTTTCAGGTAAAGATATTTCCAACATTTTACCAAGAAACCCCTTTTCTTCTCCCTCAATAACAATATAATTGCCTACAAGTCCGCCTCGCAATACTTCTGAATGGTGAACAAATGATTTCATCAATACCGATGACGGAAAATGTACTTTTACAAATGCAGGGGATACAAAATTTACATACCCAAGAAAATGACTATGATTAAAAGGGCTATTACTCATACTTAACTGTTTGGGATATTTATTACAATTTGTCTTGTATCTTCCTGATTGTACGACTTTAAGTCAGGATAATTTTTGGCGAAATCCTCAAATTTTTCTGAAACAATAGATATATTGGAATACTTCTTTGCAGCATCAATAAAGGGTTGCAAGTTTTCGTTGGTTTCATCTATACTTCTATTTACAATCATTAGTTGGAAACTTGGGTTTTGTTCCAATGCCTCAATAATCGCCGTCACAATATGTTTGTCTCCAAAACTAAACCCTAATGTAATAAGGAAAACATTTTCCTTTCGCAGATTGGACTGAAATCTTGACATCATTTCAAAGTAGGGTTGTTCATAAGAACTTTCATATTTAGATTGATGCGGATATATCATCAATGGGTTATCAGGTTCTTCTTTCTGTATAATTTTATTGTCTTCTTTTTGCCAATTTACAGAGCCGTGTAACTTATACAAATGGAAAACTTTTTGAATAAAATTGTCTTCCTCTTTTACTCTGCTTTGATTTCGGGAAACAATATCATAATCATAATTACGCCCACTAAATATTCTTGGCTGAGAAAATGAAAAACCGTCTATAACGACAAAATTACTTTCACAAGCTGCTTGTTCAAACATTAAGTCGTAATTCAATGTAAACAACTTAAATCTTGGTAAAGTGACTTTACGTTTTGTTATTTTGTTTAACAAGAGAGTATGAGGCGAATTATCTGGCAAGCTCAATTGACAAGCTTCTTTAATGAAATCTTTTATCTTGTTTACACAATCTTCAATATCTATATCAGCTTTGGGTATGTAAGGAATAGCGGGAGTTGCCATAGAAAGAACTTTTTCTAAATTTTTTACTATTGTACCATCTTCCCATGTTTCATTATAACTAATAGCTCTAAGTAGTTTTCCAAAAACATCGGCGGTTAGAAGAGCTTCGGCATCATCCCATAAGTTAGCCATTGATTTGCCTAATTTTCCATCTTTACCCCAATCAATAGATGAACCTGCGCCTGTTAGAAGCAACAAATTTTCAAATTGATTATTTAAGGTTTGGGAATACTTGTTCCTTTTTGTTGCAATAGCGTAATCAATCCTGTTCTCGGTGCTTTCTTTGAAGTCATGAAGTTTACCATCAATATATACTTTTACATCAGTAGCATCACTTTCATCATAAGCAACAGAGCTTTTATTGTTGAGTAAAATATACTTCATACGTTCATGTTTTATTTATTAAACTTGGTATTACAACTAATTAAAAAAAAAGAATAGCCAAAACTTAGTGATGACTTTTATTGGTTGTATCTAATTCTTTTAAAACAATTCTAAGTGCTTGTTTTCCTATTTCTTTATCATCAATCAATCCCATTACTTTATCTGACAGCCATAATATCAACATCTCATCTAATGGTACTTTTAGAAAATCAGCAAGTCTTTCTAAGTGCTTTCTCGGCAGTAATCTTTCCTCATTCTCTACCTTACTGATAAAAGCATTATCCAACTCTAAAGCAGCACCGACTTCCCTAAGAAATAGACCTTTGCTTTCTCTCAATTCCTTTATACGTTTCCCAAATGCCATTTTGATTTTTTAAGACTTGTCTAAATTGTTCAAATTTAAACAAAATAATGCAATGTACCTTAAGCTGGACAATAGCATATAAAAGTTGATAATTAGATTGAGGAAATTAAGAGTAAAAATTCTTTGATGTCGCCATACCCTGCCAATTCATTCCGCTGATTTCCAGTTTCCCATAACGCTTCGATTTCCATAAGACTTTTGTTGCGAAAGCCCGCACGAGGTGGGAATTAGTAACAAATTAATTCAGTTAAATCATGGAAAAACAAAGCAAAAAAGTATTGCTGACAGGCGTTGCGTTCCTGTCTGCATTCGGTGTGTTCGCACAGGGAAACGGCTCGGCAGGCATCCAAGAAGCCACGCAGATGGTAACGAGTTACTTCGACCCTGCAACCCAACTCATTTATGCGATTGGGGCAGTGGTCGGGCTAATCGGAGGCGTAAAGGTGTACAACAAATTCAGTAGCGGTGACCCCGATACAAGCAAGACGGCAGCGTCGTGGTTTGGGGCTTGTATCTTCCTAATCGTAGCGGCGACCATTCTCCGCTCATTCTTCCTTTAAGCCGACGACCTATGAGCAATTACAATATCAATAAAGGTATCGGTAGAACGGTCGAGTTCAAAGGACTGAAAGCACAGTACCTGTTCATCTTCGCCGGAGGCTTGCTCGGTGTGCTTGTTCTTGTCATGGTTATGTACATGGTAGGCGTAAACTCCTACGTGTGCCTGTTCATCGGGGCAGGCGGTGCATCGCTCATCGTTTGGCAAACATTCGCATTGAACGGCAAATACGGCGAACACGGATTGATGAAAGTCGGGGCAAAGAAAAGGCATCCGAAATACATCATCTGTCGCAGAGCCGTACACCGCTATTTGAAGTTCAACACTAAATCCAATGCCCTATGAGAAACACAGGAAAAGCCACAACGTTGGAAAGCAAGTTTCCATTACTGGCGGTGGAACACAACTGCATCATTTCAAAGGATGCAGACATCACGGCTTGCTTTCGGGTACACCTGCCGGAACTGTTCACGGTAGCATCGGCGGAATACGATGCAATACACTCGGCATGGCACAAGGCTATCAAGACCCTGCCGGACTACACCATTGTCCACAAACAGGATTGGTACATCAAGGAAAGTTATGCGCCGGATATTGCACAGGAAGACCAGAGTTTCCTTGCAAAGTCCTATCAACAGCATTTCAATGAACGTCCTTTTTTAAACCATTACTGTTACCTGTTCCTAACCAAGACAACCAAAGAGCGGATGCGGATGCAGAGCAACTTTTCATCACTCTGTAAAGGTGTCCTTATCCCGAAAGAAATAAGGGATAAAGAAACCGTCCGAAAGTTTATGGAAGCGGTGGCACAGTTTGAGCGGATTATCAACGATAGCGGTTTTGTGAAACTGGAACGCTTGACCGAGGATGACATCATCGGCACAGGCGACAAACAGGGATTGCTCGAACAGTACCTTACCCTGTCGAGGGAAGCCGGAACGCCGATGCAGGATATAGCTTTGGGAAGTGAGGATGTGCGTATCGGTAACAAAAGGCTGTGCCTGCACACCCTGTCCGATACGGACGATTTGCCCAACACGGTATCGGCAAATACGAGGTATGAAAAGCTGTCCACGGACAGGAGCGATTGCCTGTTGTCCTTTGCCTCTCCGGTTGGCTTGCTCCTTAGTTGCAACCATATCTATAACCAGTATCTGTTTTTGGATAACAGCGATGAGAACCTGCGCAAGTTTGAAAAGTCAGCCCGTAATATGCACTCACTGGCAAGGTATAGCCGTGCCAATCAGATTAACAAAGAGTGGATTGAAAG
Source organism: uncultured Flavobacterium sp. (assembly GCA_964397335.1). Lineage (GTDB taxonomy): Bacteria > Bacteroidota > Bacteroidia > Flavobacteriales > Flavobacteriaceae > Flavobacterium. Next base: position 34,819 of record CAYNIM010000005.1, on the reverse strand, counting down.
GTATCTGAACGAAGCGCACAGCTTCGGGCTTTCTTCTATCCGTGCGCACTTCAATGTGATGGCATGGTCGGATGACCCAAGCGAACTCAAACAGCTAAAGAACGACACGGGCAGTGCGCTCGCTTTGATGGAATGCAAGCCGAGGCATAACACCGTGGATGTTGCCACGCTGTATTGGGCAGGCATGGCAGGCAATGCAGGCGATTTTCCGGCAGAGGAAAGTTTCTATACGTTCATCGAACCTGCCCTGTGTTTCTTCACCGAGGAAACCAATTACCAAAATTCGGTATCACCTTTCGGCATCAAGATGGCGGACAGGCTGACGGGAAAGCCTATCCATTTGGACATTTCCGACCTGCCCATGAAAAAAGGCATTATCACGAACCGCAACAAATTTATTTTGGGGCCATCGGGTTCGGGTAAGTCTTTTTTCACCAACCACATGGTACGCCAATACTACGAACAGGGCGCACACGTCCTGCTCGTGGACACAGGTAATTCCTATCAAGGATTGTGCGAGTTGATTAAGGGTAAGACCAAAGGCGAAGATGGTGTTTACTTTACCTATACCGAGGATAACCCCATTGCCTTTAATCCGTTCTACACGGACGATGGCATTTTCGACATCGAGAAAAGGGAAAGCATCAAAACGCTCATCCTTACGCTTTGGAAACGTGACGATGAACCGCCGACCCGTGCAGAGGAAGTTGCGTTGTCCAACACTGTGAGCGGTTATATCGACCGTATCAAGCAAAGCCGTGAATACCCCTCTTTCAATGGATTTTACGAGTACGTAAAAGGTGACTACAAAAAGGTACTGGAAGACAAACAGGTAAGGGAAAAAGATTTTGACCTCGCAAATTTTCTGAACGTGCTTGAACCCTATTACAAGGGCGGAGAGTACGACTATCTGTTGAACTCTGACAAGCAACTTGACCTGCTTTCCAAACGCTTTATCGTGTTTGAAATTGATGCGATTAAAGACCACAAAATCCTCTTTCCCATAGTGACCATCATCATTATGGAGGTCTTCATCAACAAGATGCGCAGGCTCAAAGGTGTGCGTAAAATGATACTGATTGAGGAAGCGTGGAAAGCCATCGCAAAAGAGGGAATGGCGGAGTACATCAAGTACCTTTTTAAGACCGTCCGCAAATTTTTTGGTGAGGCTATCGTGGTCACGCAGGAAGTAGACGACATCATCCAGTCACCCGTGGTCAAGGAAAGTATCATCAACAATTCCGACTGTAAAATCCTCTTAGACCAAAGGAAATACATGAACAAGTTTGACGACATCCAAGCGATGCTCGGACTGACGGAAAAGGAAAAATCCCAAATCCTTTCCATCAATCAGAACAACGACCCGTCAAGGCTTTACAAAGAAGTATGGATTGGGCTTGGCGGTACGCACTCCGCCGTGTATGCCACAGAGGTATCGCTCGAAGAATACCTCGCATACACCACGGAGGAAACCGAGAAAATGGAGGTCATGCAACTGGCTTCTGAACTGGACGGCAATGTGGAAATGGCGATAAAACGCATTGCCCAACAAAGACGGGAAAAAGGAAATAGTTATTAATCATTTAAAAAATCAGAAACAATGAAGAAAACAATGTTACTGGTGTGTACGGCATTTATGCTTGCCGTTGCACCGTCCGCAAAAGCACAATTTGTGGTTACAGACCCTGCAAACCTTGCATCGGGTATCATCAACAGTGCGAATGAAATCATACAGACCTCATCCACCGTTTCAAACGTGGTAAAAAATTTCAACGAAGTAAAAAAAGTGTATGAACAGGGCAAAGAGTATTACGACAAACTGAAAGCCGTAAACAACCTTGTGAGGGATGCCCGAAAAGTGCAACAGACCGTGTTGCTCGTTGGGGATGTGTCCGAAATGTACGTAAACAATTTCGGCAAGATGATGAACGACCCGAATTTCAGCCCACAGGAACTGACGGCAATCGCCAACGGTTATTCCACGCTCTTGAACGAGAGTACCGAACTGCTCAAAGAACTGAAACAGATTGTTACCTCAACCTCGCTATCCCTCAATGACAAGGAACGTATGGACATTATTGATAAGGTGTATAAAGAGGTCAAGGATTACCATAGCCTTGTCCGCTATTACACCAACAAGAATATCTCCGTGAGCATTTTGAGGGCTAAGAAACAGAACAACACCCAAAGGGTGCTTGAACTGTACGGTACTGCTGAACAAAAATACTGGTAAGCTATGGAATGGAACAATCTTCACGAACTCCTGCGCTCGCTGTACGATGAGATGCTCCCACTGTCCGCAGATATGGCGACAGTGGCAAAGGGCATTGCCGGATTGGGCGCATTGTTCTACGTGGCACTGAAAGTGTGGCAGGCATTGAGCCGTGCAGAACCGATAGACGTGTTTCCGCTCCTGCGACCGTTTGCCATCGGGCTTGCCATTATGTTCTTCCCGACCATCGTATTGGGAACTATCAATGCAGTAATGTCTCCTGTGGTAAAAGGCACACACGCCATGCTCGAAAACCAAGTGCTTGACCTCAACCAGTTGCAACAGCAAAAAGACCAGTTGGAACGGGAAGCCATGCTCCGCAATCCCGAAACCGCTTACCTCGTAAGCGATGAGGAATTTGATAAGAAACTGGACGAATTGGGATGGTCGCCGTCCGATTTGGCTACCATGTCGGGAATGTACCTTGACCGACAAGCCTATAAGATAGAAAAAGCGATAAAGGAATGGTTTCGCAACCTATTGGAGATACTTTTCCAAGCATCGGCACTGGTCATAGATACCATACGGACGTTCTTTCTTATCGTGCTGTCCATACTCGGGCCGATAGCCTTTGCGATAAGTGTATGGGATGGTTTTCAGTCCACACTTACGCAATGGCTGACCCGATATATCAGCGTGTACCTGTGGTTGCCCATATCCGATATGTTCAGCTCCATACTTGCGAAAATACAATCGCTTATACTGGAACGGGATATTGAAATGCTTGCCGACCCTACATATATCCCCGACACATCCAATACGGTGTATATCATCTTCATGCTGATTGGGATTGTAGGCTACTTCACCATTCCAACGGTGGCAGGTTGGGTTATCCAAGCCGGAGGCGCAGGGAACTTCATGCGCAACGTCAACCAGACGGCATCGAAAACCGGAAACATCGCCGGAGCGGGAACGGGGGCAGTTGCAGGTAACATCGGTGGCAGGTTAATGAACAAATAAAAATCAGAAAACAATGGAATTTAAGACACTAAGAAATATCGAAAACAGCTTTAGGCAGATACGGCTGTATGCCATTGTATTTGCCGTACTCTGCATCGCCGTGGTAGGATATGCCGTATGGCAGTCCTACCAGTTTGCGGAGGCACAACGCCAAAAGGTTTATGTACTGGACAACGGTAAATCATTGATGTTGGCACTGTCACAGGATGCAAGCATCAACAGACCTGTTGAGGCAAGGGAACACGTAAGGCGTTTCCATGAACTGTTCTTTACGCTCGCACCGGATAAGAACGCCATCGAAAGCAACATGAAAAGGGCTTTTAATCTTGCCGACAAATCGGCATTTGATTATTACAAAGACCTTTCGGAAAAAGGGTACTACAACCGTATCATTTCGGGGAATGTGCAACAGCGTATCGAAGTGGACAGCGTGGTCTGCAACTTCGATACCTATCCGTATGCGGTAAGAACGTATGCCAAACAATTTATTATCCGGTCAAGCAACGTAACAAGGCGAAGCCTTGTGACCTCTTGCTATCTCGTGAACTCCGTCCGCTCGGACAACAACCCACAGGGTTTCAACATAGAAAAGTTTGCCGTGTTGGAAAACAGAGACATAGAAGTTATAGATCGCTAAAATCAAGATTATGGAAGCAATATCAGATTTGAACACGTTTGCCAAAATCCTTACTGCAAAAGGATATGACGGCTATTTCCATACGCAGGGTGCCTATGCCGGAAAGTTGAAAGACAGTATAAGTGAATACCTCGAAAACTGCCGAAATGGTACGGAGGGCGCACCAAAGTCACAGTTATTATTGACGGGCTTTCTACAATGGGCAGGCGAAGACAAGCCGTATGTAGAATGCTGTATGTGGGTGAAATACCTAAACGGCAAATTCTTCTTGGGCAGAATGGAGGTTAAAAGAAAAGACCAATTCGGGCAATTACTGAAACAATCGGAACTGACCGACCTGTCCGTGGTTACCGTTCCCAAAGCAAGGGAGGCAATCGCTATGGTGAGCGATGCACCGGAGCAAAAGACGGTTCACAGGCGGAAGCGGTTCAGCCTTTAAAACGGATTAAGGCATGAAAAATCTAAGAACAACAATCAGTAATTGGTTTGACAAGCTCGATGGACAGTGGCGAGCGATGCCTGTTAAAAAACAGCACCGCTACACGCTACTGCTCTTTTTGGGCTATGCACTATTGTCCGTTGTCGTGCTGTTGAAAGTGTGCTACGATGTAGCAAAGTCCGATAACACCCTAACGATAGAGCATATCGAAAACCCGATTAACAGGAAAAACAATTCCTCGGTTTCTCCGCAGGACAGTATTAGAACAATCTTAAAAGATAAAAATTATGAAAGACAGTGAAAACAAAAGGGTAAGTTTTTTGGTCGAAGATGGCGACCCAAAAAACGGAATGGATGCACCGCAGGACGGTACGCAGAACAAAGCCGAAAAGCTGAAAAAGCCCATCATTTTTGCGCTCATGGGCGTGGTGTTCCTCGGCTGTATGTATCTAATCTTCAAACCATCCTCCGATAAGAAAACGATTGAGGATATTGGTCTGAACGATGCCGTACCGCAGGCTACCGATGCAGTGCTTCAATCCGATAAGCAAAAGGCTTACGAACAGGAAATGCTCGAACAGAAGATGCAGGAAAAGCGCAATGCGCTCCTGTCACTATCCGAATATTGGAGCGAGGACAGTACCGCCGATCCGGAAGCGGAGCAACCGGATGAGGACTACGAAGACGGCTACGCTTACAGCGGTGGTACACGCCGGAACAGCAACCCTGCTCTGCACAGTTACCGGAGTGCGCAAAGTACGCTGACCTCGTTCTACGACAACAGCGATTACGAAATGCAGGAACTCCGCAGGCAGGTTGAGGAACTGAAAGAACAACTGGCAGAAAAGGACGTACCGCCCGTAACGACCGTGGATGACCAGTTGGCTTTGATGGAAAAGTCATACGAAATGGCAACCCGTTACCTGCCCTCAACTCCAACACAGACAGGTAATGCGGACACAACAGCTTCGGCAAAGAGTGCCTCGCAAAAGGAACATTTTGTGGCATTCACCCCTGTAAGGAAAAATACGGTTTCCGCATTGTATCGTGAGCCGACCGACAGTGCATTTTTGGCAAACTGGAACGAAACCCGAAACCGTGGTTTTTATACGGCAGGCGTTTCGGAACAGGTCGTACAGCCCAAAAACAGTATCAAGGCGGTAGTGCAGGAAACACAGACCGTGACGGGCGAAAGCGGTGTGCGGTTGCATTTGTTGGAAACGGCACAAACTCCCGTCCGTTCCATTCCGGCAGGAACGGTACTGACGGCAAATGCCAAATTTCAAGGTGGCAGGTTGCAGTTAAAGGTAACATCCATCGAATTTGAGGGCAACATTATTCCGGTCGATATAACCGTGTATGATGTGGACGGACAGCAAGGGCTATATGTACCGTATTCCCCCGAAATGAATGCCCTGTCAGAGATTGCCTCCAACATGGGCCAAACCTCCGGCACTTCCATCATGATGACCCGCTCGGCAGGGCAACAGATGGCAGGCGACCTTTCCCGTGGTGTGGTACAGGGTGTATCGGGTTACTTCTCCAAGAAAGTGAGGACACCGAAAGTAACCGTCAAAGCCGGTCATCAGATTTTCCTCGTTTCAAAAAATTAATGTTCAACAAAAAATCAAAAAGAAAATGAAAGCAATATTTAAAAGCCTCATGGCAATGGTCTGTTTGACCCTCTTTATTACGGGAGCGAATGCACAGCAAGTTGCATCCAGTACAACAAAATTGAGCATGGGTAAGGTTGAGCCTTACGAAATGCAGGTGACGTACAGCAAGACCTCGCACCTCATATTCCCGTCCGCAATCCGCTATGTGGATTTGGGCAGTGAGTACCTTATTGCAGGCAAAGCCGAAGATGCGGAAAACGTACTCCGTATAAAGGCAAGCGTAAGGGATTTTGACGAGGAAACCAATTTTTCGGTCATCACGGACGATGGTCGGTTCTACAATTTCAATGTCTTTTACAGCCCTTATCCTGTAACGCTGAATTATGATTTGCTGACCATGCAAAAGGCATCGGACAGGGAAAACGGCAACGATGTTCTGTTTGAGGAATTGGGGGGCAATTCGCCGTCACTGGCGGGCTTGCTCATGGAAACGATTTACAAAAAGAACAAAAGGATTGTAAAGCATATCGGGGCAAAAAGCTACGGCATACAATTCCTGCTGAAAGGTATCTACGTCCATAACGGAAAATTTTATTTCCATACGGAATTAAGGAACAAAAGCAATGTTCCGTTCAACATTGACTTTGTGAATTTCAAGGTCGTGGACAAGAAAGTAGCAAAACGTACCGTAGTGCAGGAAAAGGCAATGAACCCATTGCGAATGTACAAAACGCTCGATGAAATTACGGGCAATACCACCGACCAAAACGTGTTCCTGCTTGACCAGTTTACCATCACGGATGACAAGGTACTCGTGATTGAAATCTTTGAAAAGAACGGTGGCAGGCAACAGGTGTTGCAGGTGGAAAACTCCGACCTCGTACACGCCAAACTCATAAATGATATGCACCTAAAGATTAATTAACCCAAAAGGAAAGAACAATGATAAGATACATTTTTGCCGTGGTGCTTGCCATGCTAAGTATGACGGCAGTACAGGCACAGCGTATGCTCCCCAAACAAAAGGGATTGGAGATAAACGCAGGTATGTTGTCCAAAGATATAAGCGACAATTACTATCTGAATTTGACATTGACCGTGAACGGAAAGAACGGCAGTTACTGGATATGGGGTGCGGAATATGCCTATCAGCTTTCCGGTTACAGGGATGTACAGATACCGCTCGAAACCTATACGGGCGAGGTGGGTTACAGTCTTCAGCTATTGGGCGATGCAAGAAAGACCATCACGCTGAATGCAGGGCTAACAGCCGTTGCAGGTTATGAAACGATTAACCGGAGCGAAGCCATGCTACCGGACGGCTCGACCATCCTCGACAGAGACAATTTTGTTTACGGCACAGGCGGACGGCTCACGCTCGAAACGTACCTGTCCGACCGCTTTGTGTTGCTCCTGCAAGGACGTACCAAAGTGCTTTGGGGTACGGATTTAAAACAGTTCCGTCCATCGGCAGGGATTGGACTAAGGTTTAACTTTTAAATTGATTTACGATGAAAATATCAATCAGAAAATACCGCCTACATTTACAGGCGATGTTCATGCTCTTGGCAATGTTGGTCTGCGCCGTGGTGCTGACCTCCTGCGAAAAAGACGAAATCGACATACAACAAAATTACCCTTTTGAGGTACAGGTAATGCCTGTAGCCAAAGAGGTGACGAACGGGCAGACCGTTGAAATACGGATTACCATTGAACGGTCGGCCAATTTCAGCGATGCGAAATACTTTATCCGCTATTTCCAGTTTGACGGACAGGGAGCATTGCGGTATTACAGCGAACCGCCGTATATGCCCAATGACCTGTACCTCTTGCCACAGACACAATTTAGGTTGTATTACACCTCGCAATCCACCGTATCACAGGCGTTTGATATTTGGATTTCGGACAATTTCGGAAACGAAAAGCAAGTCAGTTTCCAGTTTAACAGCCGTGATTAAAGACAGAAAAATCCTGCCCGATGTGATGGGCACTGAAAAAGTCTTCTTAAAAATTTAGAGGTTTCAAAATGCTTGAAAACCATGTGTTAAACCCTTTGAGAATCGAGTATTTGCGACTTAAAATATAGAAGCATTCAAATAGACAAAAGATAAGGGCTTATGAACATAAAAATTCATAAGCCCTTTTTTAATGGATAGTTTTTCAGTGCCCTCCCGATGTGGCGGGATTTTTTAGTAGACTTAAAATGTAGTGTACTTTGCTCTTAAAGGACACGATTATAATATTGTGTATAATAAATCGCTTCGTTATCTTTGCTAATAGAAAATATTAAAATACTTAAAGTGTTTTTGCTTTAAGTCTCGATACTGAAAACTGGTAATTTTTAAGACAACGAGACAATAAGTAGGAATACTCACGCCATAGGCGTGGGTGCTCGCTTATTCGTTGTCAGGCATACCAGTGCCCCAGTATCGGTAAGTGTAGTTGCCTGCGCTTTTTTTATTGCAGGTCGCTACTTTTAAAACAGATATTATGAATACTGGAAAAGACAACAAAAACAATGTCTATGTAGCGGTCATAGATGACAATCCAAAGCTTCGGGATATGTCTGTAAAGCAACTTGAAAATTCGGGATATACGGTATTGTTCCAATCGGGTTACGGGCAGGATGCCCTACAAAAAATAAAAGAGGGTGGCAAGTTGCCGGATGTCTGTCTCATAGAGGAAGACTTTGCTACTGCTAAACTTTTGCTCGAAAAGTACCCCGATTTAAAAGTTCTAATTTCCAGTACGGACGATAACGAGGAAAGTGTAACGAGTATGCTAAAGGCAGGTGTTTCGGGCTATATACTGAAATTCGCTGACCCCGATGGAATGCTAACCGCCGTTAAAGCATTGAGTGAAAATAAAAAATATTTCAGCATGGGGATTAGGGGGGTAGCAATGGAATACTTTAAAAGTCAATCATAAACGTAGGTTTCTTTGCTACTTTCTTTTTCGTCTCAACTCACGAAAGAAAGTAGTCTGTTTCAAGCACAGCTCTTTTGAAAAATGCAATGGAGGAAACTGCGGGATGCGAGCATTTGACCAAGGGGGTGTTCCACTTTTCGCAAAAAAGACTGTTCCGACCTGGGGAGGATCTGTCTTTTTTGCCCGAACAGATTTTAATAAAAATGGGAACGGCGCACCGTTCCCTAAAATTCACGAATTACAAAATACATGACCACCATCGCTCCAATAATCACCACAAAACAGGTCACGGGCAAAAGCTTCATAATCGAAGTACCTTTTTGCAAATTCGGGTAAGTCCATTTGCTCAACCTGTTCATAGGCAAAATCTTCCTCGTCCTTGTATTCGCCTATATAGTCATCGTCAAAGTCGCTTATTAGGTCGCTTATATCCCCCTCGGATAGCTTACGGTGTCCGTTGTCGCACCATATTAGGAATGCTTCTTTTCGGGTTTCGTCCATATCTTCCAAAGCCTCCAAAACTTCAAATATGTTATCACTTATCCAACACTCACCGATTAAGCCCTTAGGTATGTTTTCGTAGTCTTGAAACATAAATTCGGGGTCTTCCTCGTTATCGTGTAGCTTCTTGCAAGCGGTGTAAAATTCCTCGCTGTTCGCATAATCGGAAAGGTCAAGCCATTTCCCGAAGATTGAACCGTCATTGTATTTTCTGTATGTGCCGACATATACCCTTGCTTCCGATGTGTTTATTTGTTGTATCATTTCTTTACCGTTTTAAATTGTTTTTGATTTATTCGGCAATGAGAGGTGGTGCTGTTGTTTTGTTTCAATACCATTTCCAATGCTTTTAATTCTCATGCCTGACATTTTTTTTATTCGTGTAAAGAGCCGGAGTATGCTGTGTTTCGTTTCGGGAGCAGTTTAGGTTAGTGTTTAGGAGGCACAAGGTTTTGGAAAACAAATACTACCCAACGGGTGGAGATTTTTTTTCAAACTTGCATGACCTTTTGCCTCCGTTAAGAACACGTCCAACCTTTGCTCCATGAAACGTGAACAACAGGCATACTCGCTTTTTACATTAAAACCAATTGTGGAAGTAAGGAGGATAGTGTGTGGAAAATGGTTCAGAGAGAATTTAATATCTGTTAGTACGGCTACAGGTGATTGAAGTATGGAGTGCAACAGCCTAATCTGTGGAACGACATCTTCAATCTCCTGTTCTCAATCATAGCCGTAAGCTCTTTTGCGGTCAGTAGCGGAGCGAATGCCGTAAATGTGCTTCGGCTATATTAATGCATTGAGCCATTCTAAGCCAAGTAATTCAGTCAAAAGACATAACCCGATATCCATTCCATCATCTCTATAAGTTTGTTTGTGATGCGGATTATTCCGCTTGGTTAACAAGCAAAATAGAGTTGAAGATGGAGAAAGAAAAAGCGAACGATTTAACTCCCGAAAGAGTTGTACAAATCTTGAAAAAGAAAGGAACTGAGGTCGATTTAGAGGAAGCAGAAGCCATCTTGGAGTTTGTCAAGAAGATAGCTCACATTGCAGTTAACCAGTATCTAAGAGGAAAACTTTAACCTAATGAACAAGGAAAATTGTTGTGATGAGAAAGGCAGATTTATACATACGTGTATCGACAGATGAGCAAGCGGACAAGGGATATTCGCAACGTGACCAAGAAGACCGATTAAGAAGATATTGTGAGATAAAAGGCATTCCGGTAAGAGATGTTTACATAGAAGACCATTCGGCAAAGTCTTTTAAACGTCCAGAGTGGCAGAAATATTTATCCAACCTACGTAAATCAAAGAATAACAAATCGGGGTCAATAATACTATTTACTAAATGGGATAGGTTCAGTAGGAACGCAGGGGATGCCTATCAAATGATTAACCAGTTACGGTCGCACGGTGTTGAGCCTGTGGCAATAGAACAGCCCTTAGACCTTACCATTCCCGAAAACAAAATCATGCTTGCATTCTATCTTGCATCGCCGGAAGTTGAAAACGACAGGCGTGCGTTAAATGTCTTTCACGGAATGCGCAGGGCGAAAAAAGAAGGGCGGTATATGGGAACTGCTCCACTGGGATATGTCAATAAGATAACAGAGGACAAAAAGAAGTTCATTGCACCCCATGAATTTGAAGCACCGCTTTTAAAATGGGCGTTTGAACAAATCGTTTCCAATAATTTCAATACAGAACAGATTTGGAAAATGGTTCGGGAGAAAGCCGAAGGAAAAGGTCGGTTTAGCAAAAATAATTTTTGGGTAGCTGTCCGAAACCCGTTGTACTGTGGTAAAATATTCATTCCTCCCTATAAAGAGGAAAAGGGATATTTTGTCAAAGGGCAGCATGAGCCAATAATCAGCGAAAAGACGTTTGCCGATGTTCAGGATATTCTCGATGGGAGAAAAAGGGAGATAAAGCCTAAAATCGTGGCTATAGACAATTTACCGCTAAGAGGCTTTCTCAAATGTCCCAAATGCGAGCGTATGTTGACTGGAAGTGCTTCAAAGGGAAAGATGGGGAACTACTATTATTACTATCATTGTAGTTCCCCCTGCGGAACACGGTTCAAAGCAGACACAGCTAACGATGCTTTCTTAAAACAACTGCGGTATATGTCACCAAAAGAGGGCATGGTTGATGTTTTTATCGAAGCCTTTATAAAAGATTTTAATAACAAAACCAAAGCCCAAAACACCGAACGTACAAATATCATAGGTGAGATTGATGCATTGAACAAACGCTATCAAAATGCACTTTTAAAGAATGCCGATGGGGAAATGGCAGACGATGACTTCCAAGAAGTAAAGAAATTGACCAAAGGGAAGATTGAGGTTTTGGAAAGAAGATTAAACGACTTGGCAGTAGTAGGAACGGAGATTAAAGATTTGGTAGCTTCTACCTTAAAAAAGGTTGCAAACATTGATAGACGATATGAAAACGGCGATATTGAGGAAAAAAGGCTTATAGTGAGTTCGATGTTCCCTGATTTTTTGGAATTTGACGGAACACAACATCGAACTCCGAGACTAAATTCTGCGATTGCTCTTATTTATCAGAATAACAGCAAGTTACAGGGTAAAAAAAATGGGACAAGTCTATCGTTTTTAGACTTGTCCCAAGAAGTGACCCGACTGGGGCTCGAACCCAGGACCCCAACATTAAAAGTGTTGTGCTCTACCAACTGAGCTATCGAGTCAAGGTAAGATAGTTGTGATCCAGTCAGGATTCGAACCTGAGACCTACTGCTTAGAAGGCAGTTGCTCTATCCAGCTGAGCTACTGGACCCGAATGAATGGGTTTGACAAATAATAGTCAGACCACAATATCTTTATCTATTTTATTATTGAGAACTGTTTCATTACTTCCCCGTAGGTTTGTAATTGAATGGTGCAAATTTAGGCAAATTTGTTTACTCTGCAAGTAATTTTTTAATATTTTTTGAATAAATAAATGCTTCGCTGTGAACAGATTTTATAATTGATTGATAGTCTTTTTTTTAACTCGAATAGGAGTGAGTCTTTTTTTTAAAATAAATGAACAAACGCTTTAGATCGATGTGATTTCGCGTAGTGATGTTAAGTTTATGTTCAGAGTTTACTAACCTTTAGGACTTGTTTTTTCTTAAATATGAATCAAACAAATGCGTTTTACGCAGATGATTGTTTGGTTTAGTGTATTTGTAGATGTTCTATAAAGTACTTCTTGTTTATATTTATAAGGTCTTACTTTAATCAGTTTGAAAAAAAAGTGTTGTGAAAATACGAGAGTGTAATGAACTGATTTTTTTTAGACATAAAAAAAAGCCGTCCTTGAGGACAGCTTTTTTATGATTTTTTAAAAAATTACTTACGACGTAATTCTTTAATTTTGGCTTTTTTACCTGTAAGTTCTCTAAAGTAAAAGATACGTGCTCTACGAACTTTACCTCTTTGATTTAATTCTACTTTTTGTAATGCAGGCATGTTGATAGGGAAGATACGTTCTACACCTACGTTACCAGACATTTTGCGAATTGTAAACGTTTCCGTTGCTCCGCTTCCTCTTTTTTGGATCACTACTCCTTTAAAAAACTGGGTTCTAGTTTTATCACCCTCTTTAATTTCGTAGTAAACAGTAATGGTATCTCCAGCTTTAAAATCTGGAAAATCTTTCTTTGTAACGAATTCGTCCTGAACGAATTTTACTAAATCTAAAGACATCTTTTTTAATTTATTTAGTTAATTCAAAACAACATTCACGGTTCTCGCCAGAGGTTGATTCAAAAGTGGTGCAAATATATATCTTTTTTTTTAATTGTTTGCTTTTTTGATAAAAAAAAACATTGAAATATAGCCCGATGTATTTGGGTTAATGGATGTTGACTGCATTTACCTCAAATCCACGATCTTTTAAAAGTTGTAAAATACCTGATTCACCACCCAAATGTCCAGCTCCAACCGCAAAAAAGGTGGAATGTCTGTCCATAATTTCAGGAATTAATTCCATCCATCTATGGTTGCGTTGTACCAAAAGTTCATCGTAGATTTCTGCGTCCATATAGCTGTTTTCTTTCATCAATTCAACAAATATATCTATGTTGTGTTCCTTGTAATGCTTCACAAGCTTTTGGGTTTCATCAGTACCGTTAATACTTACTTCTTGTAACATTTCGATTAGGTTTTCTGGAGTTATACTTTTGTTTAGCAGCTCCAACTGTTGGCTTACAGTTTCCAAACCTCCAGTTTGTTTACCACTGGCAATTGCCATTTGTAAAAACTCTAACTCATAAGCTTTTAGGTCTTTACATGGGAAAGTTTTCGTTCCAATGGTGCTAATCAGCGCAGTGTTAGATAGATTTTCAACCTCATCGATCTCAATATCCATGGATTTCAATAGCTTGGTTAGCTCTTGATAGGTTTCTTGGTCGAATCTTTCGGATAATGGTTCTTCAGCAACGATAGCTGCTTGCAACTGTAATAATTCAGTTGGGTTGCTAAAATCGATTTCTGCATAATACGCCTCAACACTCTCCAAAGAGATTTGGATGATTGGGGTCATGATATAATCGTCTTGGCAAATCATGTGAATCGTTCCATAGATATAAGAAGGTTGTTCTAAACCGTTGCCTTCGATTTTCCATAGCAAGGAAGCGTCGCTTTGGGCGTTGGTTAAAGTTGTAAAAAGAAGTCCGATGAAAGACAATTTATTTATTATTTTTTTCATTTGTTAATGTGTTTGTCGTTTTAAAATTGAAAAAATGTTGTGTAATGGTTTAAAGGCCTTCTTCTAAAAGATCTGGTCTTCTGGCTTGGGTGTGTTCGTAGGATTTTTGTTCGCGCCATTTTTCTATTTCGGGAAAGTTACCACTTAATAGAATTTCCGGCACTTTCCAGCCTTTGTATTCTGCAGGACGGGTGTAAATTGGTGGAGCCAGTAAATTATCTTGAAAACTATCGGTTAATGCTGATGTTTCGTTTGATAATACACCTGGTATCAATCTAATAATTGAATCAGCCAAAACAGCAGCGCCCAATTCGCCACCAGAAAGTACATAATCGCCAATAGAAATTTCGCGGGTAATGAATTGATCACGTACTCTTTGATCCACTCCTTTATAATGACCGCAAAGAATAATGATGTTTTTTAAAAGTGACATACTGTTAGCGATTTGCTGATTAAGTGTTTCGCCATCTGGAGTCATATAGATGATTTCATCGTAATCGCGTTGCCCCTTCAAATAGGAAATACATTTATCGATCGGTTCAATACTCAAAACCATACCTGCACCACCACCAAACTGGTAATCGTCCACATTTTTGTGCTTGTTGGTGCTGTAATCTCTCAAATTATGAAAGTGGACTTCTACAAGCCCCTTTGCGATGGCTCTTTTTAATATAGAAGCTTCGAATGGACTTTTGATTAGCTCGGGTAAAACAGTAATAATGTCGATACGCATAGTTCATTTTTTTGTAAAAATACAATTTCTTTCAGACATAGAAGCTTTTAATGAACACATAGCTGTTTTCCTGACTTCCGCATTTTTTTACCCAAAAAGACAAGCTGTTATTTATGAGCGCTTAGCGATTCGGCTTTGATTGGTTTTGGGTGTGAATTTATGTGATTCGTGGCTGTTATATTTAAAAACGAACTTTTAGTTTGTCACGAAAACCAATGGACTTCAAGTCCATAGTGGTTTAGTTTTTAATAAGTTTTTTCACAGCCGTTCCTTGCTCAGTTTTGATATGCAGCATGTAGATGCCGCTTGCAAAAGCTGATAAATCTATGTTGACATTGCTTTCATTTGCAAAAGACTGTGTTTTTATGATTTTGCCGCTGCTATCCAAAACTTCTATTTGTTGGATGCCTACGTTTTCATTGTTGGTAACGGTAAGCAGACCTGTAGTTGGGTTGGGAAACACATTAAAACCTTCTGCATCAATCTTTTCAACACCCAAAGCTGGTACCGTGTTTTGTGCAGATATATTAATGTTATCTATCTTTAACCCGTACACAGGTAGATTAGATCGATCATGCCAAAAATGAAGACCTAGACTCACTGGTGTGTGGTCGGTTTCATGAGGCCCCGGTCCCACAGGCAATACCAAAGGCTGCGTATCAATACCCAAAGTATAACCGGTCTCGGGTATGCTTAGATACATTCTGTCGTTGTCGTAGTCTAAATAAAGAGCTACAGTGATCCACTCTTCCTCTGGAAGATTAGTTATTTTGAATGCTTCTTCCCAGCGACCACCTAACGTTCCGTCATAAGCATTGCCAGAAATAATTAGCCCTTCGGAATATATGTGAGTGTCAAACCACATACCGAGTAGCAGGTCACCAGGTAGATTGTTATTATTCCTGCCTCTCAGGTAAAGATGCATAATAGATTTCATATCTACATTTGGTTCGAAGAGTTTGCCTGTATGCAAATCAAAACTTACTTTCAATACATTGTTGCCAAAACTGCGTTGTTGCCAAAAAACATCTAAATCTTCTCTGTATATATAGGCCAGCACACCCTCTCCAAAAACGGTACGTTGTTCAAATCCGTGAAGCACCTTGCCTTTGACAGGATCGGCAACCACCTTCAAGTTGTCGGGCACATAAGCACCAGAAGCGTACCATGGTAGTGGCAAAAGCCCTACTTGCGCATACCAGCCGCTGTGGGTAGCGATGGTGCCGTCGATGTTGTTGCTGAAAACACCGTAGTTGTAGCTTTCAAAGTTTTCGGTAAAAAGTGTTTGTGCCAGGGCCGAGGATCCACAAAGTAAAAAAATAAACCAAAAAAGTGGGAATTGCTGTTTCATGATGTTGATTTATTTTAAATTAATATTTAAACATAAAACATTAATTTATTAAAACAAAACAAATTAAATAAAAAATTGCAATCTTGTTTTTATTCGCACATAGCTACCAAGAACAAATAATTAAAGTTTTGTTAATAAAATATAAATTGTTATATTGTCAAAATTAATTATAAAATTTTAAGACATGTTTGATTATTAGTGTTATAAATAATAAAAAATGTTTTTTACTAACTAAGGTCAACAAACTTTTGTCAATGAGTATTTTTAGAAATTTACCAAACAATTAATATTCACGATACAGACACATAAAAAAACTATGTTACTATGTGGTTTAGAGTAAGTTATGTTGTGTTTATGAGCGCTTAGCTATTCGGCTTTGATTGGTTTTGGGTATTAATTTGCAGAATCTAGGTGGAGTTTTTAATGAACACATAGCTATTTTTAAAAATAATACAGAGTTTAAATATGTTTTAAAAGTTTTAATGTTTACCAGCCAGCCAGTTCAAAATCATGCATGAATCTAAAAACTATAATCGATTTTTAGTGCTTCCAGACTTTTATTTAGTAACTTTGAAGCCTATCAAAAACTCAAATGGAAGTTCAAGTTTCAAACAAGGAAAGTTTTAGGTTTCAACAATTGGTGGCGGTTGTTGGTGTTTTGCTTTTTCTGATTAAACTCTATGCCTGGTACAAAACTGATTCCGTGGCTATTTTGACGGATACTTTAGAAAGCACTATTAATGTAATCGCTGGATTTGTGGGGTTGTATAGTCTTTATTTATCTGGTATTCCTAAAGATAAAAATCATCCTTATGGTCATGGGAAAATCGAATTTATTTCTGCCTCAATCGAAGGTGTTTTAATTTTTTTTGCGGGCTTGTTTATCATTTATGAAGCCGTTGGTAAATTGAAAAATCCTTCTAATATCACTCAGTTAGATTTGGGACTTTTTCTGATAGCAATTACGGCGATCGTAAATTATGTTGTAGGTTCAATTGCGGTTCAAAAAGGAAAGAAAAATCATTCTTTAGCATTGATTGCAAGTGGGAAACACTTGCAAACAGACACCTATTCCACTGTGGGGATTATTCTAGGATTAATGATCTTGTATTTTACACAAGTTCCATGGATTGATTCAGTTACGGCACTTGTTTTTGCAGTTTTTATCATGTTTACAGGCTATAAAATCATACGTGAAGCTGTTTCTGGAATCATGGATGAATCGGATGAAATTTTGCTTAAAGAAGTTGTAGGTTTTTTGGAAAAGGAACGCCGTGAAAACTGGATCGATTTACATAATTTAAGAATTATAAAATATGGAAGTACACTACATTTTGACTGCCATATGACGGTGCCTTGGTATTTTAACATTGAAGAAGGTCATCGAGAAGTAGATGCACTTGAAGACGCTGTTATTGAGTATTTTGGCAATCGAATAGAGCTTTTTGTACACTTGGACGCTTGTAAAGAATATTCTTGCAAAATTTGTATGAAATCGGATTGTCCAGTTCGAAAGCATCCTTTTGAAGAGCATATAAAATGGACGGTAGCTAATGTGTCTTCTAATCAAAAACATCATCAGGGTATCAAAGTATTATAAATTGTCGTCGGGTTTTGTCAAAGACAATGTCTTCAGAGTCAAAAAAGTGGTCAAAAACGTTTTGTTCGATTAAATCTTTTGTAGTTCCATGATGCAATTTATTGTCTTTAAGCAAAATAATTTCGTCGCTGAGTTGCAGCGCTAAATCCAAATCGTGTGTGGAAAATAAAATGCATTTGTTTTGTTCTTTGGTTAATCTTTTAAGCAATTTGAATAAGTGTACTTTATGATACAAATCTAAGTGTGTGGAGGGTTCATCTAGAAAAATAAAAGGAGTATCTTGCACTACGGCTCGAGCTATGAAGGCACGTTGCAATTGGCCGTCGCTCAAACGAGCTAATTTGTGATCTTTTAGATCATTGATTTCACAGGCAATCATGGCGTCTTGAATCAATTGTTCATCTTTTGGTGTCATTTTGTCCAGCCAATTTGTGTAGGGTTGTCTCCCCAGTTTTATTAATTCACTTACTTTTAGTTCTTTGTTTACCTCTCTGTCTGTCAATACCATACTTATTTGCTTTGAGAACTCAGAATTGCTGTAATCAGAAGCATTCTTTCCGTTTAAAAGCAACGTTCCTTTTTTGATAGGGATTAGGCGTGAAATACTTTTCAATAAGGTTGATTTTCCAATTCCATTACTTCCTAATAAACAGGTTAAAACTCCCGTTTTTAATTCAAAATTCAATCCTTCCAAAAGTGTTTTTCCTTTGTAACCGATACTGAGGTTTTTTGCTTGAAATTGATTCATCTTATAATTTTTTGATAATGAAATAAAATCCAATTGTGGTAATCAAGATGATGATGCAATTGAAAATCCAAAGTGTATCAAATCCATACGATTCTGCGATCATTGTACCAATTAAGGGGGAAGTGATAAAGGCGATGGAAAACGAAATGCCGTTTAATCCCATATATGAACCGCGATTAAATGTATTGGATCGATTAACAGCAACTGTAGATGCGAAAGGTATAATAAGAATTTCGGAAATTGAAATTAGGAAAATCGATAGATACAAAACCCAAACTGCATGGGAGGGAAGTAGCACGAAAAATGCAGCTCCACAAAACAAAGTTCCTATGATCATATTAGTGGAAAGCGTGAATTTTCTTTCAGCGTAATGCACCAAAGCCATTTCTAAAACAAAAACAATCAGTCCGTTGAAGCCCATCAAAAACCCCACTTCTCTTTCAGTCATAAGAGCAATGTTTTTGTAAAACAAAGGCAGTGTGTTCAGTATTTGATAAAAACAGAAGGCATAAAGACCAATAAAAAAGCTGAATAGTAAGAATTTTTTATCTGTGTAAGCCGATTTTTTATGGAGAGATTGTACATTCTGATCAACAATCTTTTCTGGCACATTTCCTTTGCGATTTTTAAAGTAAAACACAAACAATAAACCCGCTAAAAACGACATAATTCCGTTTGTATAAAACAAAAAATCATAAGAAATCGCTGCTAAAAAACCTCCGATTGCTGGTCCCACAGAATAACCTAAATTCAAAGCCATGCGATTAAGTGAAAAGGCACGAATTAAGTTTTCAGGTTTTGCATAATAAGAAACCGAGGCACTGTTTGCCGGACGAAATAATTCTCTTGTGAGACTCAGAAAAAATATGGCAATACAGAGTGTCTCAAAGCTTTTAAAGAAAGGCAGAATTAAATAAAAAGGGATACTTATAAACAAACTAAGAGTTTGCACTTTAAACGAACCTAGTTTATCGGTCATCCATCCACCAATCAACGAGCCTAAAATAGACCCCACTCCAAACATACTTAAAACTATTCCCGCATTTTTAAGTGAAAAATCTAAAACAGTACTCATGTAAACGCCTAAAAAAGGCAATACCATAGAGCCACTTTGATTGATAAACATAACCAATGCCAAAAGCCACGTTGCTTTTGATAATCCTTGATAGGCACTCAGGTAGTTGTTCCAATATAGTTTCAGAGCTTTCATGTGTACAAAGGTAGGAATAAGGTTTGAAAGTTTTAAAACCGTTTAGATGAAAATGCAAGGTGATGTTGATGATTTTGTGATTTTTTTCTATGATGTTTTTTTAGTCAAGTAAAATCAATAAGTGTCAAAAATTTGTTTGCATCAGGAAACCTTAGCTCTGTTTCAATAACACTGTTTTCTGAAGTTACGAACTAAAATATTTTCAGTAATTTAAATTGCTGATATGCTGAACCAAACAAAACTTAAAAAATGAGATTTCAATTTACGGTTTATTTAAGCCACAGTGAAAGATTTTGTTCTTAAATGAATAGATTGGTTTTGTAATTGGGATCATTCGATTATTTTTCCCAGAAATCTGTGTTTTTTAACCCGACATCTCGTGGGTTAAACTCTGGATTTTCAATACCTTTTTTACGTTTATTTACGTAGTCTTTCCAAAGTTTTATAGCAACATTACTCAATAATAAGATGGCAATTATATTTACCCAAGCCATTAATCCTACTCCAATATCTCCAATTTCCCATGCTAATTTAGCTTCGCGCACGGTACCAAAATAGGTGGTTATCAAAAAACCGATGCGCAACAACCAAACATAAACCTTGGTGTTTTTATTTCTGAAAATATAGGTGATATTCGTTTCGGCATAATAGTAATACGCCATAATAGTTGTAAAAGCAAAGAAAAATAACGCCACGGCTACAAATTCATTTCCAATCGAGGGGAAGTGTGCAGAAACAGCAGCCTGAGTAAAGCCGGTATAATCAACACCGGGAATATGTTCTACAACAAACTCGCCTGTTTCTTCGTTGATGACATTGTATTTTTTTGTAAATAATATAATTAAGGCTGTAGCGGTACAAACAAACAGCGTATCAATGTACACGGAAAACGCCTGAACCAAACCTTGTTCAGCCGGATGCTTTACTTCTGAAGCTGCTGCAGCATGAGGTGCCGTTCCTTGACCAGCTTCATTGGAATAAATGCCTCTTTTAATTCCCCATGCAATCGTTGCTCCTAAAATTCCGCCTAAAGTGGCATCAAAATCAAATGCAGATCGAAAAATAAGTGAGAAAACTTCAGGTATTTGATTGTAATTTATAATGATAATGATCATTGCCATCAAAATGTATAATCCGGCCATAAAAGGAACAATGATTTCAGAAACCCTTCCAAGTCGCTTTACACCACCAAAAATTATCATTGCTAATAAGACAATGATAATTAGACCGATATAATTAATTGAAATGCCTGAAATGTTGAAAGTAGATACACCAAAAGCATTGGTTATTGCTGCCGAAATACTATTACTTTGAACTCCTGGTAATAGAAACCCACAACTGAGGATAGTGACTATTGCAAATAAAACGGCATACCATTTGATGCCCAATCCTTTTTCTATATAATAAGCCGGTCCTCCACGGTATTCTCCATCAATCTCTTGTTTGTACAGCTGTCCTAAAGCTGCCTCTGTAAAAGCAGAAGCTGCCCCGAAAATAGCAATAACCCACATCCAAAAAACAGCACCAGGACCGCCCATTGCTATTGCGGTTGCAACTCCAATTATATTTCCTGTTCCAACCCGACCCGAAATTGCCAAGGAAAATGCCTGAAATGGGGAGATACCTTTGTCGGATTTTTCACCTAAAAATAATAGCCTTACCATAGTTTTGATGTAACGGAATTGTAAAAAACCTAAACGGATTGAAAAATAAATTCCTGAAAAAATGCACAATATGATCAGAGCATTAGACCATACGTAGCTGTATATAGTGGATATAATTGATTCCATAAAAATGAATAATCGGTTTGAATATACGAAAGTGCGAAAAAAATGTGAAGTAACCTTATAAAAAATGTTATTTCTCAAAACACTACTAATAGGGTTAGGTTTCCTATTTTTAAATTTAATTCGCAGTTAGGATTTCGAACTATAACATTGAAAGTTTGTTTTTTTTGTATTTTAGACGGTATTGTTTTATAATCGAGGTTTAAAACTTTTTTCAAGTTCATCAAATTAATACACTAAAAAATTGTAATTTTACCCACCAAACAATACTTGACTATGAGTACCAAAACATTGCTGACTTCTAAGGAAGTTACCATTATTCTTCATCGTTTGGCGTGCCAATTGGTAGAAAAGCATTTAGACTTTTCAGACACAGTATTGATTGGCATTCAGCCAAGAGGGAAGTATTTGGCAGCCCGAATTAAAGAAATCTTAGAAAAGGAATACAACATTCAAGACATTGCCTTGGGGTATTTAGATATCACTTTCTTTAGAGACGATTTTAGAAGAACCGAGAAAATTTTAGAGGCCAACAAAACACAAATCGACTTTTTAGTTGAAGATAAAAAAGTTGTTTTCATTGACGATGTACTTTATACTGGAAGAAGTATCCGTTCGGCACTTACCGCTATACAGTCGTTTGGTCGACCTAGAGAGATAGAATTGATGGTTATGATTGATCGAAGATTCAGTCGTCATTTACCTATTCAACCAGATTATCGTGGAAGACAAGTAGATGCTTTTAACGAGGAAAGAGTAGTAGTACAATGGAAAGATGTGGACGGAGCTACTGAAGATCAGGTTCATATAGTCTTGAAATAATTTTAATAACAAACAAAGAGCACAGGTTCCAATGAAAGAGTTAAGCGTGAATCATTTATTAGGAATAAAATACATCAATAAAAACGATATTGATTTAATTTTTGAAACAGCAGATCACTTTAAAGAAGTTATCAATCGCCCAATAAAAAAGGTGCCTTCGCTGCGAGACATTACCATTGCCAATATCTTTTTTGAAAACAGCACTCGAACCAAGTTGTCTTTTGAATTAGCTCAAAAACGATTGTCTGCAGATGTGATTAGTTTTTCTGCTGCACAATCTTCGGTAAAAAAAGGCGAAACATTAATCGATACGGTCAACAATATTCTTTCAATGAAAGTAGATATGGTCGTAATGCGTCACAGCAATCCAGGTGCTGCTTATTTCTTATCCAAAAATGTTAATGCGAGTATTGTTAACGCCGGAGACGGTGCTCACGAACATCCAACTCAAGCACTTCTAGATAGTTTTACAATTAGAGAGAAACTGGGAGAAGTGGCCGGAAAAAAGGTGGTGATTGTAGGCGATATCCTACATTCTCGAGTGGCACTATCTAATATCTTTGCGCTTCAGTTGCAAGGAGCTGAGGTTATGGTGTGTGGCCCTAAAACACTGATTCCGAAATACATTACAGAATTGGGTGTGAAATACGAGCCCAATCTTCGTAAGGCATTAGAATGGTGTGATGTAGCAAATATGTTGCGTGTTCAGAACGAACGTTTAGATGTGAATTACTTTCCTTCGACAAGAGAATATGCTCAACAATATGGAGTTGATAAAAAATTGCTAGACAGTCTTGATAAAGAAATCGTAGTGATGCATCCTGGACCAATAAATAGAGGAGTTGAAATTACTTCTGATGTTGCTGATTCACAACAGTCTGTAATCCTTAATCAAGTTGAAAATGGCGTGGCCATACGCATGGCTGTTATTTATTTATTAGCATCTAAAATAAAATAGTCGTACATTAGAACAAAAAAAACATGAAAATAGAGGATAAAGACAGTATAATTGTCGTCCACATAGAAACAGAAAGTCTTTCAGAACTGGCTTTGCTTATAGAAGAACAGTTGACTAATTTCTCTCAAAAGAACATTATAGTAAATTTGGAAGAAAACGAAGTTCGACCAAGCGGGTTGATTCCTTTTGAACCGATGGCAAACAAGCAAATGAACAATAAAAAATCATTTGTGATTGTAGCCGACATCGACTTTGACGAAATCGATGATGCCTTAGTAGTTGTACCTACTTTACAAGAAGCATTTGATATAATTGAAATGGATGAAATTGAAAGGGATTTAGGGTTTTAAATCGCCTTTTTTTTGCTTATGATGAAATTACACATATTAGGTTGTTATGCCGCCACTCCGCGTACTATTTCTCAGACCACAGCTCAGGTTTTGGAATTAAATAATGAGATGTTTCTGATTGATTGTGGCGAAGGTACACAGGTACAATTAAGAAAACACAAGATAAAATTTGGACGTATCAATCATGTGTTTATTTCACATTTACATGGCGATCACTTTTATGGCTTGATTGGTTTGGTATCTACTTTTATGCTGCTCAATCGACCTAATGATTTGCATATTTATGGGCCTAAAGGAATCAAAGAATTGATTCTGTTGCAACTCAAATACGCGAGTGCCTACACTAGTTTTGGTTTGTATTTTCACGAGTTAAGTTCAAAAAAGAGTGAAGTGATTTATGAAAGTGAAAAAGTAATCGTAAAAACCATTCCTTTACAACACCGCGTCTACACCAATGGTTTTTTATTTCAAGAAAAACCCGGAAGACGTAAATTAAATGCTGCAGCTTGCGAAGAATTTGGTGTTGAAACTTGCTATTTCAATAAAATTAAAGACGGTGGTGACATTACTTTAGACGATGGGAGCATCATCAAAAATGAATTGTTGACTTTTGAACCCGATCCGGTTCAATCTTATGCATTTTGTTCAGATACCATTTATGATGAAAGTATTGTACCTATTATAAAAAATACAACTGTTTTGTATCATGAAAGTACTTTTTTGGAAAAAGATGTCGATCGTTGCAAACCTACAATGCACAGCACAGCTAAACAAGCAGCAACGATAGCCAAAAAGGCACAGGTTTCAAAACTTATTTTGGGACATTATTCTACTCGATATTCAGATATAAATTTGTTTGAACAAGAAGCCAAAACAGTTTTTGATGAGGTAGAACTTGCCGAAGACGGTAAAAAATTCAAATTTTAATTATGAGCGATTTATCTGATTATAGAAAAGTATATGACAAAAACAGGTTGTTGGAAACAGAGGTTGATTCCAATCCGATGATGCAGTTTCAAAAATGGTTTTATGAAGCTGAAGAAAGTAATGCTGCAGATGAAGTAAATGCCATGTCTGTGTCTACAATTGGTGGAGATGGTTTTCCTAAAACGAGAGTAGTTTTATTAAAAAAATACGACGAAAACGGTTTTGTATTCTATACAAATTACCACTCAGAAAAAGGAAAAGCAATTTTAAACAATCCACATGTTTGTTTGTCTTTTTTTTGGGCAAAAGCAGAAAGACAAATTATAATTAAAGGAATAGCTGAAAAAGTATCTCCAGAAGTTTCTGATAATTATTTTCATTCGCGACCAAAAGGTAGTCAGTTAGGAGCAATGGTTTCCCCTCAAAGTGAAGTTGTTGAAAGTTATGATTTGCTGTTAGAAAATCTAGAAAAATTAGAAATCCAGTACAAGCATTCAGAAAATATTCCTCGACCTGAACATTGGGGCGGCTTTTTAGTCCGACCGCAAAGTATTGAATTTTGGCAAGGTAGACCGAATAGATTACACGATCGAATCCGCTATACTTTGGAAGATTTAGATTGGAAAATTGAAAGATTGGCCCCTTGAATTTTATAAAGTAATCCTACGAATGAATTAGAAAGAACCTAAGAAATTGAGTCATCAATAAACTTATAGATTCTTTCTAAATCAAAAAAAGGTGTTGTTGTAACTACATATTTTTCCGCCTTTTTTATACAATCAACAGCGTAAATTATTTTGATAAGTTTAACTACATCAGTGGATGATCTCTGTTACTTCACGTAATCTTCCAAATAAGAAAATCTTTCAGAAAGTTTACCATTTTCACAGATGGTTGCTCGTTTTAATATTCCATCTTTATCATCATTGAAAAAAGCTGGAACAATGCTTTTTAGAAACACCTTACCGAAGTCCTCACTTGCATCTTTTGGTAGTTCGCATGGCAAGTTGTCGACTGCCATAACTACTATGGCCGCAGGATGCTCTTTATCAACTTCTTCATGAGCTCTAGGATAGTATCCATAAAAAGGGTCCGCGATGGTTGAAGGACGTAGTGTACAAGCAATTGGACCATCGATATCACAAGAAATGTCTCCTACTACTTTTAGTGTGTTTTTGGGATGGTTTAGCATTTCTTTTGTCAAAATAGCTGGCGAACCGTCTTTGTAAAAGTGTCCAGCAATGAGGATATCAGCTACTTGAGAGAATTTTTCAAAATCACTTTCGTATTCCTGTGGGTTTTCTATAAAATCGGTTTTAGAACTTGGTTTTCCGTCAGCTCTTCGGTAATAGTCATTATAGTCAATATGTACATAGACCGGTTGATCGAATTCTTGTTTTAAAAACTTCTCAATGCTAACTTCTTTCATTTCCATAGCATCAAGCATTTCTTTTGCTCCGTAACCCACTTTACCTTTTCCAGTTAAAACTATTTTGATTGGCGGAAGATAAGGTCTGTTTAATCGTTCGATTAAATCTTGTTGAGTTTTTAATTCTTCTGCTTTTTTCAGATTAAACAATTCATATTTAATCCCAAAAGCTCGAAAAGTATTATAGGCTCCCACGATGCCAGCAAATCTTCCAAAACCAATTAAACGGTTCCCTTTTTCGTCAATCAAAGTCTCATGGTCAATCAATCGAATGTTCTTTTCAAGACAGCTTTGTAGTAGCGATTTATTATAGGGTTGTTTTTTAATGGTATGCGAAAAGAAAAAATACGTTTTATTTGGGATGAGTTGTTCAACGGGCACTTCTTTTACTCCTAAAAGAATATCGCAATCGGTTAGATCGTTTGTAACTTCAAAACCAAGCGCCTCGTATTCTTCATCCTTAAAGAAACGCACAGAAGAGGATTCAACCTTAAAAGAACAATCGGGATAAGTGTTTTTAAAAACCAACAAATCTTGTGGCGAAAAAACTACTCGTTTGTCCGGCGGTGTTTTCCCTTCGCGAATCAATCCAAATTTTAACATATTTAAACAATAAAAAGTTGAACACGAATTTACGAAAAATATCTAAGTTTTACAAGACAAAAAAAACACGTCATTTTTTTAAATTAAAAAAGCAATCATAAGACTTTATGATTGCTTTTTCGATGCCTTCTTTTTCTGTAAAACATTGCTTTAATGTTGTTTAGAGGCTGTATGTTGGATTGTTTTATTTTCTAGAAATAACTTTCTTCGCTTTTTCAACGATAGAAGCTGCATTTAAACCATATTTATCCATCAATGCTTCTGGTGTACCAGATTCGCCAAAAACGTCGTTTACTGCGACAAATTCTTGTGGAGTAGGACGATTTGTAGCCAACATACCAGCGATACTTTCACCCAAACCACCTAAATAATTATGTTCTTCGGCCGTAACGATGCAACCTGTTTTCTCAACAGATTTCAAGATTGCTTCATGATCCAAAGGTTTGATGGTGTGTATGTTGATTACTTCGGCAGAAATACCGTTTGCTTCTAATTCCTCAGCTGCCTGTAACGCTTCCCAAACCAAATGACCCGTTGCAACAAGCGTTACGTCTGTTCCTTCAGATAACAGAAGAGCTTTACCAATTTCAAATACTTGGTCTTCTGGAATGAAATTAGGTACTACCGGACGTCCAAAACGTAGATAAACTGGACCTTGATGTTCGGCTATAGCCAAGGTAGCTGCTTTTGTTTGATTGTAATCACATGGATTGATAACCGTCATGCCTGGCAACATTTTCATCAGACCGATGTCTTCCAAGATTTGGTGAGTTGCACCGTCTTCACCCAAAGTTAAACCTGCGTGAGATGCACATATTTTCACGTTTTTTTCGGAATAAGCCACCGATTGACGGATTTGATCATAAACTCTACCAGTAGAGAAATTAGCAAAAGTTCCCGTAAAAGGAATTTTTCCGCCGATGGTCATTCCTGCAGCCATACCAATCATATTGGCTTCTGCAATTCCAACTTGAAAAAAGCGTTCGGGATGATTGTTTTTGAATTCATCCATTTTCAATGAACCGATTAAATCGGCACAAAGAGCTACTACATTTTCGTTTTTTCTTCCCAATTCGGCCAAACCTGCGCCAAATCCAGAACGTGTGTCTTTATGTCCTAAGACTGTATATTTTTTCATTTTAATCTAATGTTGTTAAATATTCTACTAAGATTTTTTGGTCTTTTTTAGATAATGAATTTCTCATCTTTTCAATTTCCAAAAAACTCTTGCGCATACTGTTAATCGTTTCAAAATAACCTACATACCCTCCGTTATTGTAAAGATATAAATCACAAATTTGACCTGCAAGATTATAAACGTGTAATTTTAATTCTTTGTTTTGAAAATCGGGGATTTTGTTTCTTAAATCGTAGCAATAATCGGGTGCATTGACTTTTAACGATTCGCTGTCTAATCCATCATACGCCAAAGTAACTTCGTTGACTATGTGGTTTTTGTAGGTTGATTCATAAGGTGTATAAAAACTATAGACCGATAAACTGTCTGTGTTTCTATCGATTTCTAAATAATTTTTTTGGTCTGAAAATTCAATTTTTTCAGGTGTATATGCTTCAATTTCTTTAATTTTAGCTTTAAAGAAATTGTTTAAGCTTTGTTGTTGTTCAGATGAAACTAGCTGTGAAGCCTTCAAGTTTTTTACTAAACTTTTAGAAGCTTTTTTATAGAATTTGATCAGTTGACCTCTGTTATAATTTGCATTTTCTGAATATTCTTCGGTTTCGAAAAGCAGGTTAGAAGTAATGCTATAAATCGGGTAAGTGAATTGATACAAAACTTCATTTTCAGAATCTAAACTTCCAGAAGTAAACAAAGGATCGGAATAAATAGCAAGCTGAGTGGAATCCCAGTTTTGAGTAGCTATAGCTTCGTCTTCAAAATCAATTTGATTCATAAATTCCTCTAAAGCTCTTGATCCGCTCTGATTGTCAATAGCAGCCATCATCTTATCTGAATTAAAATCTAAATCGACTTGAATCGCCTCCATGGAATTAAAGATCAGCTGAATCGATTCGTCACTTCTGTTTTCCGCACTTACAATCAAACCTTTAATGTTGCTTTCGGGAAAAATATAACTTGCGTTGTCAACCGGATTTTTTTCGTCTATACAAAAACAGACTTCGTAAGAATTTTTATCAATCTTATCTGATAAAAATGCATAGTATTCACAGTCGATATCATTGAAGGATCCTTTTTTGTCTATTTTTGACAGAATTTGTCCACTTTTTAAGATCGGAAAAGCCGAATAAGGTGAATAGGAGACTGTTTTTGAAATTCCGTTGAATGTTATTGGAATCATCCAGCCGTTTTTAATAAACAAATTGGCTTCAGTAGAATTTCCTTGTTTTTCCGTATAAAAAAAAGACAATAGACTTTCGTGCTTGTTTGATCCTATAAGGTGTTCGTATTTTATGTTTAAATAATCCAATAAATAGTTCTCTTCAACATTTTCCAACTTAATTCTATAGGTTAATTTTTGGTCGAAAACAACCGAATTGACCTGCGCTACAGAATGCAAGGAAAAAATACTAAGAATACTACAAACAAGCTTTTTCATCGTTGACTTTTAATAATCTCCTAAAGTTTCATTATTCTGACTTAAAGCGATCTCTAGTTGTTCATCGTTTGGAGCTTTACCGTGCCAAGCGTGCGTGTACATCATATAATCAACACCATTACCCATTTCGGTATGAAGCAAGATCATCACTGGTTTTTGTTGTCCTGTTTTTGATTTGGCTTCTTGTAAACCTTTGATGACAGCTTCGATGTTGTTTCCTTGTTCAACTGTAATTACTTCCCAGCCAAATGCAACAAATTTAGCTTTCAAATCGCCCATTTGCAAGACATCGTCTGTGGCTCCGTCGATTTGTTTTCCGTTTAAATCCACTGTGGCAATAATATTGTCAACCTTATTGGCAGATGCATATAAAAGTGCTTCCCAGTTTTGACCTTCTTGTAGTTCACCATCACCCATAAGAACATAGACTAACTTAGAGTCGTTGTTAAGCTTTTTTGCTTGAGCGGTTCCTAATGCTACAGATAAGCCTTGTCCTAAAGAACCAGAGGC
Source organism: uncultured Flavobacterium sp. (assembly GCA_964397335.1). Lineage (GTDB taxonomy): Bacteria > Bacteroidota > Bacteroidia > Flavobacteriales > Flavobacteriaceae > Flavobacterium. Next base: position 5,141 of record CAYNIM010000005.1, on the reverse strand, counting down.
CATGCGTACACCTGGAAGATGACTGTGAGTTGTTGGATGTCCTTGCAATCGAGAGTCGATTTTTCTAAAAGTTTTTAATTCTTCTACAGGAAAGTAACCGCTTCTGGCCAAAACGCTGTAGAAAACCGGCGAGATATGACCATTTGATAGGAAGAAAACATCTTCGTCTTTTCCATCCATTTCAAAGGTGTCTTTTCTTTCCATAATAACCTGATACAATGCTACAAAATATTCTGCGCAACCCAAAGAACCTCCAGGATGACCAGAATTTACAGCATGTACCATACGTAAAACATCTCTTCTAACTTGCGTTACCAAGTCTTCTAATTGTTGTGTGTTGGGTTTCATTATAAGTACATAAAATTTACGGATACAAAGATAGCTTATTTAAAGACTGAATACAAAAAGTTACTAGCAATTTTAGATTCAGATATAAAAAAAACAACTTAGCATTTTAAGCTAAGTTGTTTGTAATGAAAACAGCCTATTCCAGCTGATTATTTTAATAGAATAAAACGAAATTCCGATCTATTTCATTCTTCTTCTTTTTAATTCGATGTTTAAAAGGTCTAATTCACGGCTTGTTTGTCCAGCAACGGAGGTGTTTTCCTCTGCGCGTCGAATCAAATATGGAACTACATCATAAACAGGACCAAACGGAAGGTATTTTGATACATTGTATTGATGATTTGCTAAGTTGAAACTGATGTTGTCGCTCATGCCGTAGAGTTGACCAAACCAAATACGTTTGTCGTTGTTGGCAATATTGCTTTCAGCCATTTTTTTCATCAACAAATAGTTGCTTTCTTCGTTGTGAGAACCAGCGTAAAGTGCCATTTTATTGTCGATGTTTTCTAAAATATAACCTACAGTTTTGTTAAAGGTGGCATCGGTTTGTGCTTTAGTTGCGCAAATAGGAGAGGGGTAACCTTTTTCAGCAGCACGCTCTCGTTCCACTTCCATATAAGCTCCTCTAACTACTTTAAAACCAACGTGAAACCCTTCTACCAAACCAATTTCATGAGTCTTTTTTACAAAGTCAAAACGATCCCAACGGTAGGTTTGAGCTGTGTTAAAAACAATACATTTTTCTTGATTGTATTTGCGCATCATGTTCAAAATAAGCTCGTCGGCAGCATCTTGCATCCAGCTGTGTTCGGCGTCGATCAAGAGTAAAACATCCTTTTCATGGGCAGTACGACAGATGGTATCAAATCTGTCAACTACTCGTTGCCACTCTTTTTCTTCGGCTTCAGAAAAAGGGAGTTTTTCACCTTTTTTCTCAAATAAATAGAAACGACCCATACCTGTTGGTTTGAAAACGGCAAAAGCAAGTGCTTCTTTTTTCTTTGCTAAATCGATGGTTTTCAAAGTCATTTCCAGGGCGTTATCAAACTGTTCTTCCGTTTCTTTGCCCTCCACAGAGTAATCTAAAATGGAAGAAACTCCTTTAGTATACATTTTGTCGATTACCGGAAGACAATCTTCTTCGGTAACGCCACCACAAAAATGGTCGAAAACGGTAGATTTAATCAGACCTTTGACAGGCAGTTTGCTGTTGATGGCAAAATGCGTCAATGAAGTTCCCATTTTTACTAATCTTTGGCTGCTGATAAGTTTGAATAAAAAATATGCACGATTGAGTTCTTTATTACTTTTTAGCGCAAAAGCAACTTCGGTATTGTCAAATATTTTGTTCATTATTGTTACAATAAATAGTACCCACAAATATACTGAGAGTTTGATTAATTAACGTAATTTTGAAGTAAATTTTAAATAGAATTCAAAATGGAATTAACAGCAGCCAATTACCAAGTTGTTTTTGGAGCCGAAGCTTACGCGAATTTGACTGATTTAATCAAACAAAAAGCTTATTCTAAAGTATTTATAATTACCGATGATATTGTAAACGAGCATTGTGTTTCCTATTTCTTACAGCAGCTTGTAGTTGAAGTTCCATTTGAAATTATTGAAATCGAATCTGGCGAAACACAGAAAAACATAGAATCTTGCGTTCAACTTTGGTCGATCTTAACAGAGCTTGAGGCAGATAGAAAAGCATTGGTGATAAACATTGGTGGTGGTATGATTACCGACTTGGGCGGTTTTGTTGCAGCTACATATAAAAGAGGTGTTGATTTTGTAAATATTCCCACTTCACTTTTGGCAATGGTAGATGCGTCTGTTGGCGGAAAAAATGGAGTGAATCTCGCATCATTAAAAAACATGATTGGAACCTTTACCCATCCAAAATTGGTTGTTGTTGATGTTTCTTATCTGGAAACTCTACCCGGAAATCAAATGCGATCGGGTTTGGCAGAGATGTACAAACATGGATTGATCGCCGATGCTTCTTATTGGGAACAACTAAAGAATTTGGATCAATTAACTACCAACGATTTGGAATTGTTGATTTATCATTCAGTTTCTATTAAAAATGAAATTGTTTTGCAGGATCCCGAAGAAAAAAACGTACGGAAATTGTTAAATTTCGGACATACTCTGGGACACGTAATTGAAAGTTATTGTTTGGAAAACTCACATTTTCCAACGCTTTTGCACGGCGAAGCCATTGCTGTGGGAATGATTCTGGAAGCATATATTTCATACAAAAAAGGATTATTAACAAAGAATTTATACACCGAAATAAAAGAAACTTTAAATTTGATGTACGAGCCTATTGTTTTTAATGAAAATGATATTGAAATTTGCAGTTCCTTACTGATTCACGACAAGAAGAATGAAAACGGCAAAACCCGGTTTACGCTGCTTGAAGATATTGGAAAGGGAATAATTGATCAAACCGTTGAAAGTCATTTTATTAAAGAGGCTTTTGACGATTATATGAATCGTTGAATGAGCACTAACAACAAAAATAGAAGTCTTTACAAAAACTGTAAAGACTTTTTTATTTCAAAATATTTCTATCAATTTATTTGGAAGTTAAAAATAAGTTAATTATATTAGCTATGAAAAAAATTAAATTTACAGTATTTGGCTTGATAGGGATAGCCGTACTAACTACAGGGTTGATTTCGTGCGATAACGATGTAGTGAGTTCCAATGAAGGAACAACTGAATCTACTTTGAAAGCTAAATTTGGAGATATGGCTTATCAAGATTTTTATTTAGGTCAAGTTACTGACGATAATGTCCAGATGAGACTTAATCCAGGTCCGCTGTTTAAAGATTGTTTTAATCTGCCAAGTGATTGCTTGCCGGATTTGATTATAATAGTTCCTGGAAAAGTGGAGTTGTATCAAACATTAATCAATCAACCGTCTAACTATGTTGCGATTTTCAATGATAACCAAGATCTGCTATTAGAAGACATACACCCTATACTTGTCAATGGAGTGTTAGACAATTTTTTTAAATTAGACATTGTAGCTGCAGAAAGTAGTGGAGTCCATAAGTTTCAGTTTAGAAGAATAAGTGATAACGAGTTGGTAGGAACTTATCCTATTATTTTAAATTAATTTATTAAATAATAGTAAAAACAGAAAGGGCAATTATTACCCTTTCTGTTTTTTTTAATTATTGATTATGAAAAAGCTACTTTTTATTTGCCTATGCGTTTTGTCCTTATCTTGCCAACAAGACAAAAGAATGAAATCCATAAAAACCATTGTTTTTGAAACAAATAACGACATATATAGGGAAGGTTTTTCGGATACCGAGCACTCTTTTTTATTTTATACAACAAACGGTAACAATATGTTGTATAAATATTATCTTAATTCAGATAAAAGAGATACTATTGATTTAGCAGAAAAAATGAAGATTAAAAGACTTTCAAGATATAACATTTTTTTTAATAAAGAAGATTATATTGTTAATTATGGACATGCAAATGTCTATAATTCAGTGGAAAATGTTGTTTATAAATTAGACAGTTTGTCCAATTATAATGGAATGGAATACACAATAGCATTAAATAATGCGAGTTCCTGGAAAAACAATAAATTATTGTTGACTAATCTTTTTACCTGCGATTTGTATGGAAAAGGGGGCGACCTAACGGAAACATTTATTGCCTGTGAACAACTCAATAAGCAAAAACCGTCTTACAGCATTTTGGATTTTGAAAACAGTGAAGTGGAGTCATCTACAATAACATTTAAAGATATAAAACCCAAAACAAAAGACAATTCGGCAGAAATTTGGTTTAAAGCTACTGCTATCTATGTGAAAGATGTTATTTTATATAACAATCATTTTATTGATGCTGTTTATGAAGTGGACGAAGCCGGTTCGTTTAAAAAAGCGTTTAGCGTAAAATCAAAATATACAAATTTTGAAGAAATAGAAATTTTTAAAAGCGAAGATGTGCCAACTGTTTATGATAATGCTATTAATTATGCAACACAGGTCAACGGGATTTTATATGACGAATACCACAATAAAATCTTAGTAGTTTTGGTTCACGGCACAAAAGACATTGAAAACAACGGCGAAAAAAAATTTACAAACCGCCCTTTTTCAATTTTGGTTTATGATACCGATTATAATTTTGAAAAGGAATATCTTTTTGACCATTCAAAATATGATTATCACGGTGTTTTCGTTTGCAAAGAAGGATTGATTATTAATGCAAACAACAAACTTGGAGATGCTTATGAACCTCAAAAATTGATTTATGAGATATTTAGTTATTAATTTGTTCGTGATTACGCTGTTATTCACAGGTTGCAAAAAAGAGAAATCAACAAATGACCGAATTCTGGAAATCGTCAAAGACAGCTTGAAAGTTGAAAAACCATTTAATAAAATACTAATATTGCAGGAACACGGCTGTGGAACTTGCAACAAAAAATTTGCAGATTATATTGTTGATCAAAAGCAGAATGACAGTACATTAGTTATTCTTTCTTTGCAAAACATAAGCGGTTATATTAATGCAGATGAAATCAAAGATGTGATTATAGACAGGAAACAACTTTTTTACAAAGCCAATGTTTTAAATCATTCGGCAGTTATTTTGATGAAAAAGAATGAAATTGATACCATTTTAAATTTTTCTGATGCAAGGGTTTTTAATCAGAATTTAGAATATTTGTCTGAAAGATAAGGCGGTGTTAAACTATAATGTAACGTCCTGAAAAAATGATACAGGATTAAACAAATAAAACTTTTTATTA
>CAYNIM010000004.1:0-77867 GCA_964397335.1 uncultured Flavobacterium sp. | reverse complement strand
GTATTTTCTAAAAAAAATACAAAAAAAAGCCGCCTCGGTATTGAGACGGCTTCTTCTTTTTCTATGGAATATATTTCTTTTCGAAATTAGGCTCTCTTTTTTCTAAAAAGGCATTTCTACCTTCAATTGCTTCATCACTCATATATGCCAATCGAGTTGCTTCGCCTGCAAAAACTTGCTGACCCACCATACCATCATCAGTTAAATTCATAGCAAATTTCAACATTTTAATAGAAATAGGGGACTTTGCTAAAATTTCTTGCGCCCATTCATAAGCAGTTTGCTCTAATTCTTCGTGAGGAATTACGGCATTCACCATTCCCATTTCGTAAGCATCTTGAGCAGAATAATTTCTTCCTAAAAAGAAAATCTCTCTCGCTTTTTTCTGCCCAACCATTTTTGCTAAGTAAGCAGATCCATAACCACCATCAAAGCTAGTAACATCAGCATCAGTTTGTTTAAAAATAGCATGTTCTTTACTGGCAAGTGTTAAATCACAAACAACATGTAAAGAATGACCTCCACCAACAGCCCAACCGTTGACAACTGCTATGACCACTTTTGGAGTAAAACGAATGAGACGTTGCACTTCTAATATATTTAAGCGATGGTATCCATCTTCACCTACATAACCTTGATGGCCTCTGGCACGCTGATCCCCACCACTACAAAAGGAATAAACTCCATCTTTAGGCGAAGGACCTTCAGAAGAAAGTAAAATCACACCAATAGAAGTATCTTCGTGAGCATCGTGAAAAGCTCTTAAAAGCTCTGATGTTGTTTTAGGACGAAATGCGTTGCGAACTTCCGGACGATTAAAAGCGATCCTTGCTACACCATTGAATTTTTTATAAGTAATATCTTCAAATTCTAAGGCCGTTTTCCACTGTATTTGTTCCATATTTATCATTTTAAATAAAATTCAAAGATACCAAAAATATGTTGTTTTTTAACGGTTGAATCAGTTTATGTATCGAATAAAATGTATTTCTTATAGTATAAACCTTTCTATTGCATCTCTAATAATTTCATCATGATCAAATGCCAAAACTGGTAATTCATTGATTGAAAACCAACGCACTTCTTTAGCATCATCTTGAGCTTTAGCTTCGGTCAACATATCAATTTTACCAAAAAAAGCAACAGAAATTGTGTGTCCGCGAGGATCTCTTTCCGGATTTCCATAGGCTTTAATCTGTTGAACTTGAAATATTTTAACATTGGTCTCTTCAAATAATTCACGTTTAGCAGCTGTTTCTAAATCTTCATTTTTATCAACAAATCCTCCGGGTAAAGCCCAAGCATTTTTGAATGGTTCATTCAGACGTTGAATTAAAAGCAGTTCATAGTTTTGTTCGTTTTTTCTAAACAAAGTAACATCAACAGTTACATAAATGATTGGTGCGTAATTCATTTTTACAAAATATTTAATTGAATTAAAGCTAATAAAATAATTGATATCAAAGCGAAAATGACACCTAAATAAACATTTTTAGCAATTGTTTCTTTGAAATAAAACTTACCAATAAAAACTCCACCGATTATTACACCTAAATTCATAGTAATAAAAACAAGGGTAGGGCTATCGGAAAAATATTTGTGAGCTTTCAAGTAAAAAAAGATGTTTGAAAAATTAAGAAATCCTAAAATTACACCATAATATATATAGGAGTTGTTAAATTTCCCATTCAGCGAAAATAAATAGATTAAAGAAACTAATGCGGCGCAGATAAAAACACAAAACAAAGCCAGCGTATAATCTAAATTTTTAGTTGTAGCAATGATTTTGAATAAAGTATCTACAATTCCATATCCAAAAAAAACAGTTAAAAGATAAAAAATATTATAATTTCCATTATTTGTGGATTTTTTATACAATAAAAGTAGAATACTAAAAAAAGCGAGTAGGATCACAAAAAATTTAGACGTGGTAAAAGTTTCATTAAACAGTTTAAAACTAAGTATTACTGGAATGATCAAGGACAACCTTTGGAAAACGTCTGTTTTTGCTAATCCAGAGGTTTTAAGCGATTTATTAAGAAAATAAAAGATGCTTGGCATTAGAAAACCCAATAAAATAATGATAAAAATGTTTTTTGAACTAACAGATTGGATATTTAAATCTAAATCAAGTAGTAAATACGACAAAATCAGTGCGGTGATATAGTTAATGAAAACCATTATGAACAAAGATTTTGTAGATTCAATATTTAAGCTTTTTATAAATAGACCAACTGATAATGAGGATAATAGACTAATAATTAGTGCATACATATGGTTGTTTTTGAATTAATTTAATATTCTATTTTACATAATATATATTATAGTTCATTCGATTATGCTGTTTTTAAAAATAATTGAAATAAAACTTTAATAAACTTTTTATATTTTACAAATATCATTATTTTTGCAACGTTTATAAAAATAAAATACGTGGAAAATTCAAACGCACAAAAGATTATTAAAAATCTACAGGTAGAAATTGCTAGCAATGGTATTGTTGTTGAGCAGATTGTATCTGAGTTAAAAAAGTTACGTGAATTTGCCTTACTTGAGGAAAAGCCTTTCTTAGTAAAAGCTTTACGGCTTGCTTGTGAACATCTAGAGGAAAATCAAGATTTTTTAGTTAAAATTCCGACTGATGAACCTATTGAAGATACTGTTACAATGGATTCAGCATCCTCAAACACAGAGAGTTTAGATTATTTTTTATCTTTAATGTTAGATATAGAAAACAAACACAACATTGCTGATATTAAAGAATATAATCAACAATTCTTATCCTTATAATCATGTTCAATTTTTTTAGATTCATCGCTTTACTTGAGGGCTTATCTTATTTAGCATTGTTTTATAATATGCTTTACAATAAACCCAATCATCCAGAATTGTATCAACAATTATTATATCCTATCGGAATGATACATGGCATACTTTTTGTAGCATATGTAGTATTAGCAATTTATCTAAAAATAGAATATAAATGGTCTCTTAAAAAATTAGGTTTGATTTTATTGGCTTCACTCCTACCTTTTGGAACATTCTATTCTGATTATAAATGGTTAAAAAAATAAAAAAAAATTTGTAGATTAGTAAAATAGTATTAATTTTACACAAAAATATAGTTACAGCTATTCTGAATTTAATTAATAATTAAAAAAAAGTTTTATGAAAAAAATAACTTTGCCTTTAATTGCAGCGCTATTAGGAGTTTCTAATATGAACGCACAAGATGGAGTACCTTACAACAGATGGTCCATTGACATCAACGGTGGTTTAACAAAACCTTCTCAACCTATGTCACCAGATTATTATGGAGATACTTTCTTCGGTTTCGTTCACGCTGACGCTGGTGTTCGTTACATGTTCAACAATAAATTTGGTATTAAAGCCGATTTTGGTTACGACTACATGAAAAGTGGTGAAAATTCTGATTATTTCAGAACAACTCACTATAGAGCAAGCTTACAAGGGGTTGCAAACTTGGGTCGTATCATGAATTTTGAAGAGTGGACGAAAACCTTAGGCTTACAAGCTCATATGGGTGCTGGATATTCTTGGATGGAACCAGGAAAAGACGAAACTCTTTTTGCTAAAGACAAAATGGGTCACGTGATTTTAGGTTTAACTGGTCAAGTTAGATTAGGTAATCGCGTAGCTTTAAACGCTGATTTCTCAATGATCAACACTGTTCGTCAAGAAGTAACATTTGACGGTAACAGCAACGTGGCAGATGCTAACAGTGCTTTTAACGGTACATTTTACAATGCTACTTTAGGTCTTTCATTCTACTTGGGTGGAAATGAGCAACACGCTGACTGGTATGCTAACGATGGTTTAACAAACCGCGTAAATGCATTAGAAAACCGTGTTACAGATATCGAAAACAAAATGGTTGACTCTGATAACGACGGTGTGCCAGATTATTTGGATTTAGAACCAAATACACCTGCTGGAAACATGGTTGACACAAAAGGACGTTCTATCGACTTAAACAAAAATGGTATTCCTGATTCTTACGAAGATTACTTCGATTCAAGATATGCTATGAAAGGTGACAAATCTAACGATACGTTCTCTACTAAAGATGCTAACACAGCAGCTGACTTGATTAATCAAGGTTATGTAGCAGTTTATTTTGACTTTGACAAATCTGCTCCTAAAAACGTAGAAGCTACAAACTTCCTTATCACTTACTTACGTAGTAATCCAAGTGCTACTGTAGATGTTAATGGTTTTGCAGATTCAGTTGGAAATGTTAACTACAACCAAAGATTATCTGAAAGACGTGCGAAAAACGTAGCTAAAATATTAGAACAAGCTGGTATTTCTAGCTCTAGAATCAATGTTGTTGCTAATGGTGAAGACACTTCATTTGAAGGAACAAACAAAACTGCTTCTAAATTCGCTAGAAGAGTTACTTTCAAAATTAAGTAATTCATTTAACAATTATAATAGTATAAAGAGAGAGGTCTAAAGCCTCTCTCTTTTTCTTTTTTGTATATTTGTGAAAAGTTTTTAGAATGAAGTTTAAAATCGAGTCAGAATATGAACCCATGGGTGATCAACCCGATGCTATTCGTTCATTAACCAAAGGAATCCATAGCAATGAAAAGTACCAAACTCTTTTAGGTGTTACGGGTTCTGGAAAAACATTTACAGTAGCCAATGTGATTCAAGAGGTTCAAAAACCTACTTTGATTCTGGCACATAACAAGACTTTAGCTGCACAATTATATTCTGAATTTAAACAGTTTTTCCCAAATAATGCAGTAGAATATTTTGTTTCTTATTACGACTATTATCAACCTGAAGCCTATCTTCCCGTTACTGGAACTTATATTGAAAAGGATTTATCTATCAATGATGATCTTGAAAAATTGAGATTAAGTACAACTTCTTCCCTACTTTCTGGTCGTCGTGATGTTCTAGTTGTCGCATCGGTTTCTTGTTTATATGGTATTGGCAACCCGGTTGAATTTCAAAAAAATGTGGTCACCATTACTCAAGATCAACAAATTTCTAGAACAAAGCTTTTACAACAACTTGTACAATCACTTTACTCAAGAACTGAGGCAGAGTTTCTACATGGCACTTTTCGAATCAAAGGTGATACAATTGAAGTTTTTCCGAGTTATGCTGACGATCCTTTTCGAATTCATTTCTTTGGAGATGAGATTGAAATGATTGAAGCTTTTGATGCTACCACTTCAAAAGTTATAGAACGATATCCTTCATTAAATATCTATCCAGCAAATATGTTTGTAACATCTCCAGATGTTTTACAAAATGCAATTTGGGCAATTCAACAAGATTTAGTTAAACAAGTTGATTATTTCAAATCAATTGGTAAGCATTTAGAAGCGAAACGTTTAGAAGAACGTACTAATTTTGACTTAGAAATGATTAAAGAGTTAGGATATTGCTCTGGTATCGAGAATTATTCTCGCTATTTAGACGGAAGAGATCCTGGTTCAAGACCGTTTTGCCTGTTGGATTATTTTCCAGATGACTATCTAATGGTTATTGATGAAAGTCACGTAACAATCTCTCAAGTACACGCTATGTACGGTGGTGATCGTTCAAGAAAAGAAAATTTAGTTGAATATGGTTTTAGATTACCAGCAGCGATGGATAATCGTCCATTAAAGTTTGAGGAATTTGAATCTTTACAAAATCAAGTACTTTATGTTTCAGCCACTCCTGCTGATTATGAACTTCAAAAATCAGAAGGTATTTATGTAGAACAAGTCATTCGGCCTACTGGTTTGTTAGATCCAGTTATTGAAGTACGCCCAAGTCAAAATCAAATTGATGATTTACTAGAAGAAATTCATCAACGTGTGGATCTGGATGAACGCGTTTTAGTGACCACGTTAACGAAAAGAATGGCTGAAGAATTAGCAAAATATCTTACGAAAGTGGGTGTTCGTTGTCGATATATTCACTCTGATATAGAAACATTAGAGCGAGTTGAAATAATGCAGGATCTTAGAAAAGGTATCTTTGATGTATTAATTGGTGTTAATTTATTGAGGGAAGGTCTTGACTTACCAGAAGTATCGCTTGTTGCAATTTTAGATGCAGATAAAGAAGGATTTCTTAGAAGCACTCGTTCTTTGACTCAAACTGTAGGAAGAGCCGCAAGAAACGTCAACGGAAAAGCCATTATGTATGCTGACAAAATAACAGCTAGTATGCAAAAAACAATTGATGAAACTGCATATAGACGTAATAAACAGATTGATTTTAACAATAAACATGGTTTGAAACCTAAAGCTTTAAACAAAAAAATAGACTCTTCAATGACCGATCAATTTAAGTCTTACAAAATCACTGAAGTTGATTATCAAAAAGTTGCAGAAGAAGAGGTTCAATATTTAAATTCAAATCAAATAGAAAAGCTAATCAAAGAAAAAAGAAAAGCAATGGAAACAGCTGCTAAAAACCTTGATTTTATGCAAGCAGCAAAATTAAGAGATGAAATTACAGCACTCAATACTCGCAAAGATCAACTAAAATAACATTTCTTTTAAACTTATAAGCTCTACTCACTCAATCCGTAGTAAATTATATTCAAATAGATTATAGGAAAACATTTTTTTTAATTTTATCTTTGAAACAATTAAAAACAAACTATGACAAATAATGATATTTTAAAGAAACTTAGAGTTGCATTACAACTTAGAGATGATCAAATAGTAGAAATCTTAAACTTGGTCGACTTTCGAATTTCTAAAGGAGAAGTTGGTAATTTTTTTAGAAGTGAAGATCATCCTAAATATGTTGAATGTAAAGAACAAATTCTTCGCAATTTTCTTAATGGATTAGTAATATATCTTCGTGGTACCAAAGAAAACCCTAAAAATCCCACACAAGTTCTACAAAAGCTGAAAGAATCAAAAATTGATTTAATCAAACCGGAACCAAAACCTAAAAGCACTTCAAAACCAAGTAAAAAATCACCTAAAATGAATGTAATTGGCAAGGTAAAGTTCAACAATGGAAAACCTAAAAGCAATCAATAAATGAAAAGATTTCACTTATACCTACTTTCCTTAATCTTAGTACAACAATCAATGTCTTCGCAAGCATTGTATAAACGCGAATGGGGAACATTATTACCAGTTTATAAAACAAAAATTGTACCGTTTACGAAAGCAGATAAATTAATAAGAACTCCTTTTATGATTGCTGAAGTAGATGAAAAAACAGAAAAAATCTATTTGGTAGGTTTAGATGGAAACGATATTTATGAGTATGAGCCGGAAAATGCTATCCCGAAACTGATTTATAAAATTCCTGAAAACGATAGTGGAAGTTCTTATATTGAACAAATAAAACTGGATCATGAGAATAATCTAATCATCTCAGGAAGAACAACGAACGAATTTTTATCTACTCCAGGGGCTTATAGTCAAAGTATAATTTATGGAGAAAGCGCAAGAGCAACCTTTCTATCAAAAATTTCGTTAAATGGACGTTTGCTTTGGTGTACCTATTTCCATGATTTAACTCCACATACTTCTCACTTAACTATTGACGCAGAAAATAACATCTACTTTTTAAACAAAAGAAACAAAGCTACCATAGCTAAACCTTCTAATTTTCAAAGTAATGGTGATTCATATTCTTCGCATGAATATCAGGATGTTATAAGCAAATTAAATTCCGATGGCGAACACGTTTGGAGTACATTTTATACAAAAGATGCTTCTAAAATAAAAAGTATCGTTGCTGGTGATACTGGATTATATATTTATGGGGATCATATAGGTGGAGCTTCTGAAAGTAGTTATTTTGGTACGGAAAATAGCCATCAACCGAAATTACATGCCTATCAAAGTAATTCAAACAACTTGACAAGTGTTTTTTTATCAAAATTTGATTTTGATGGGAAAAGACTATGGAGCACTTATTTTAGTAACAACAGTTCAAGCGTTACTCTTAGTAAAACTTTAAAAAACAGTAATAGTTTAATTGTTGTTAATGATGAGCCCTATATTTTAACCACACACAGACGTGGACCTAATAGTGACAAAGTATTAGCAACTACAAACGCTTATATAACGGATCCAAAAAAATCACCTGTAAATACAACTATTTCAAAATTTTCAAGTGATGGTAATCGTTTGTGGACAACTTTCATTGAAACTGGAGAACATTTATTTAGTAATGGAAATGAGTTGTTTGTGAGTGCTTCGATTTTAAATCCATCGAATAAAAACGAGGAATTTAAAACCACAAAAAATGCTTATCAGAAATCACATGGAGGTAACAGACAAGATGCCTACACAGCAATTTACTCATTAGATGGGCAACAACTTAAATACGCTTCCTTTTATGGTTACGATGGTACTGATGAAGGAGTTACATTACCAACAAAAACAGGCTATTACATAATTGGAAAAACAAATTTTAATCCAAGTTCTAAGAGTTTATTTGTTACAAAAAATGCTCCTAAAGCTGATTACTTAGAATTTAATCAAAATTATTTGGGGGATTTTTTAAGCTATTTTAAACGTAAAAAGTAATTCATTTAGAAAGGGTAACCAATTGCGATATTCAGCATTAGATTATCCTTTCTCCATTGTTTATTTGAAAAATTGATTGCATCAAAACGCCAACGATTTTCTTTTTCATAATAAGGAGTCCTAAGTGGCATTGCTAAATCGGTACGCAATATTAGTATTGAAAAATCAAATCGCAATCCAATTCCAGCACCAACAGCAATTTCAGAAATAAAATCCTTACCGAAAGTACCTCCAGGCTTTCCTTCTTGCTCATTGATTAACCATACATTTCCAGCATCAACAAAGGCTGCAACATTTAAAAAACCAGCTAAATTTGTTCTGTATTCTAAATTTGCTTCTAGTTTGATATCGCCTGCTTGATCGTGTAAAAATGAAGAACCAGATGTTCTAGGATCATAACTACCAGGCCCCAGAGTTCTAGCTCTAAAAGCACGAATACTATTACTACCACCAACAAAAAATTGTTTAGAAAACGGCATATGTTCTGTGTTTCCATAAGGATAAGCAACACCGGCAATAAGTCGAGTTGCTAATTGTGATTTTTCATCTAGTTTTAAATAGTATCTAAAATCGTGTTCCATTTTAGCGTATTGACTGAATGCAACTCCTAAAACCGTTTTTTCATTTCCTTCTTTAACATTTGCTCCTGAAATGAGTCCCGTTAAATTTGCCGATAAATCTGCGCTACCTTTATAATACATAGTGTGCTTTTTGGGTAACATAGTATTCGTAAATGTATATGAATAAACTGGACCGAAGATTAATTGTTTTTCAACCACACGTCGTAGTGCTGCAGCATTCGCATTCGATTCGTCATTCATATCTTTTTTATACTTTTCAGAAATTGTTTCCGGTGTGATAAAAACAATATCAATCACCTTTAGATCATGTTCTTTCAAAATGTTTTCTTTCCATAGATAACCAAATGCAGCATTAAAATTATGCATGGTATAAAGCTCTGTTCGTTTTTGATATTCATAACCTAATTCCACTCTAGTTCTTGGGACAAAAGCACTAGATGAATGAAATTTAAAAGGAGCAATAATCCTTGGCCAGGTTAAACTAAACTTACTTCCAACTCTATAAATATTATTAGCATCTTTATTGCCACCTACTTGAAAATCAACAGCTGTATAAAGCGAAGCTGTAAACAATTCTGCACCTTTAAGAAAGTTTCTGTGGCGCCAATTAAAATTAACTTCTCCGCCAACATAGCTTGCAGAGTTTGATTTACCCAATGTTTCTAGTTGGAGTGATTTGAAATCGTTGGGAGTTAAATAATAATATACATCAAAAATGTGATTGGCTGAATCTCTAAGTACAAATTGATTTTTTACAAACTTGAATGTTCCTAAATTAATCAAGCGATTTAAAGTCAAATTATGATCAGAACGATTATATAAGTCACCCGATTTAAAATACAAAACTCGATCATAGATTTGTGGTTTAAATTTTTGTCTTGGATCAATGATATAAATATGATTTTCTGCTGAAAGCGTGTCTACTATTCTCTTAAATCTAGAACCTCCACGTTGCATGTCTCGGTTTCTAAGATTATAATCAGCAAAAATATACACATTGTCTATGGTATATTGATTTCGAGCTAGTTCAGGAGTGTTCTCTTTTACTTTTACTATCAAATCTACACCATGTCTATTTACTGTACTATCAACCTGTACAATTAAATTATCAGGGTCGAAATAATAGAAACCTTTCTCTTTTAGCTGTGAATCAATTCGCTCTCTTTCATCTTTCACTACTTGTAATTGAAAAGGCTCTCCAACTTTAATTAAAGAATTTTCTGCTAAAGGAGCAATCGTTTTTGCTAACAAACTTGAATCTGAAGAATACGTAACTTTATTAATAATATATTGACTACGAGGAGAAACTGTATAAGTTACAGCTGCTTTTTTATTTTTAGTAACCGTATCAAAGCTTGCTGAGATATTAAAATATCCTCTGTTCTCACCAATGTTTTCAATTAAATCTAAATTAAAAGGTAGGTCAACTGAACTTAGTAAAACAGGTGGTTCTCCCACCCTATTTTTCAACCAATTTTTAAAACCTTTTTCCTTTTTGGGTTCACCAACACTATTGTAGATTCCTACTTTAAAAGGAAATCCAAAAAGTCTTTTATTTGGTTTCGGAGTTAATTGTTCTTCAAAAATACTGATTAATTGTTTTTTTTCTTTTTTAGCAAGTGAATCACTTACGATCTCTATTTCTGCGCCAGTAAAAAGAAAATCACCTTCAGGCACAGATTTCGTTGTACTACAAGCCGTAAGTAGTAAAACGGAAATAAACAAAAAAATCTTATTCATTCGTTTCATTTTGATTTGTTCTAAAGGTTCTTCTGTATTCTCTTTGCGACTTTCTTCGATTTAATATTTCTACAAACTTATTATAATCCAGAGTAATCACAAAACCAACACCGGTTTCGATAATTTGACCTTGCAAAGCAACTTGGTATTCGTCTTTTCGGTAAGCTCTTAATAAATACCTTCCATCACGAGATAATAAATATTCAATCTCAAAATTTCCAGCGATATTGGTCATCTGCTCATTTTCACGCTCGTTTCCTTCTAAACCAAAATTACTACCAACGCTCAATTTTAATCGATCATTGAAAAATCGTTTGGATATATCTACATTTAAATCTGTTCTAATTTCCTTATTACCTGTTGAATAATCATCTTCAGAATCCAAATCAAAGCCTACTTCAACACCTTGAATTAAATTTTCAGCAATATTATTTAACTGCTGTGATAAAATTTTACTTACACTCTGGCGAGCCATCGATTCAGCACTAAGACCAGTGCTACTTTGAAAAGGATTTTCACCAATAAAACGATTCAGCAACAACAAAGAAAACACTTGTTTGTTTAATTCTGATTCTTCGGTGCGCAATTGTTCCAATTTAGAATTAGTCATAGAAATCACTTCAGATGGTACTCCAGGATTATTACCATCTATTTCAATATCAAACGAAATCTTGGGTTCAAGCAATTCCCCAGACATCTTTAGAAAAGTATTGAAGGGCAAACGTTGTTTATAATAATTTATATTTTCTGTGCTTTCGGTTAATTGCTGTTGAATCAAATCCAAAGGAGCTGCTCTGGTTTTATAAATCGCAATTATATCTACATCAGCTTCCATTGGTTCGCCCGTCCAAGTTATTGAGCTGCCTTGTTGAATTTCGAATCTTCTTCTTAGTGCACTAACTTTCATTTCGTAAGCACCTTCATCGACTTCATAAGTCCCAACAAGAGTAGTTTTCCCAGAAGGATCAATTCCTGCAGATAATTGCGCTTCTCCTTTTATTTCAACAAAATCACCATTCGACTTATCAATAACAATGGATATTACTGCATCTTTATCTACCTCAATATTTAGGTTTACATCCAAACCTTTTATACTTTCTACCTCATTGTTTTCTTCGGTAAGCGTTTGGTTTAAAATGATTTGATCTTGATCTACAAACTCTATAATTCCTTCTCGCTCTTGCAATGCTGGGCTAGATTGCGGAAGAACAAAAGTGAATTCTGTCGCATCTGTAACCGTTATCTGTCCATCGACTTTGGGCAAATCTAAATTACCTTTGATGTTTATGTTTGCATTCACAGCCATGGTTCCATACATCATTTGATTGGTTGTTTTGTCAGAATTAACAACCTTAAAATTACGAGTATGGAGTCGAAGGTCAAAATCAAAATCTTGATAAGCTTTAGTTAAAATAGCTCCGTTTAAAGTGAGTGAATTATCATCTGTGTCCTCAATCTTAAAATTATTAAATTCAATTCCTTTTGAAGTAAATGAAACATTGTCGTTGATGTCTTTAAAAGATGAATTCAATGATGTGATACCGAAACCGACCTGATTAAATTTTAAATTCCCTAGAATTGAAGGTGATTCGGTTGTTCCGGAAATATTTAGTTCACCGGATATATAACCTTCGCTATCGTGTAATTGGCCAAATGATAATCCTTCGATACTCTTCAAATTCAATGTATTAATTTGAAGTTTGGCATCAAAACGCGATTCAGCCGTTTGATAATTTCCAGTTAAATTAAGATTGTTATCAAAACCACTCAATTGAATATTTGTATTAAAAACACCCGCAGTTTCATTGTCTACTTTGGCTTCTAAATTTCCAATAAGATTTCCGAAAAGCTTTAAATCTGATATATTTATATCAGAAGCAAAATGCAAATCGTTCATTGGATCAATTAAGGTAACTTCTCCGTTTATAGCTCCTTCTGCAAGTAATGAATCTTTCCTAATGATTTCTGTTAAAGAAGCAATTTCAAAATTTTCAAATGTAATTTTTATCGGACTTTCTGGAGTTTCTCCTTGGGATTGTACCTCGATTAAACGTTGTTGATTTGACAATAACAAATTCTGAGCTAAAATCCCGTTGTCACTTAACGTCAACAAGTTGTTATCTGCAACGTTCCAATCTTCATAATTTAATCTTAATCCGTTGGTTTTTAAACTTGTTGAAATTAAACCATCAATTGTAGCTACAATTCCCGCAATTTTGTATTGAGGTGATCCATTTTCTCCTTCGACCATTAAATTATAATCAATTGAATCGTTTGCTATAAAACCATTCAAAACGATATCATCCAACTGAAATTGTTCACTTTCCAGTTTATTCAAAGACAGTTCGTAATTTAATTTCTCTTCATCATTTTTTACAAAAAAACCTACCTGATTTAACTGATAATTACCATAGTGCAATTGAGGAATCACACCTTCTAAGTCTATTTTTTCGGTTCTTGAATCATAATTTGCATCCAAAACAATAGTTGAGAAAGAAGTTAACTCTGGCACAAATTTTCTAATCAAATCGTCATCTTTTAAACGCACAGAAAGATTAAAATATTGATTGGAATCAATCACAGAATCATTACTATTTTCACTCAATTGATAGTACTGATTCAAGGTATTCATAAGAGAACTACCAATCTGCGTTAATTTAAATTTCCCATTTAAAGACGCGTCTAATAACTGAGATTTTAATTCAATGCTATTGATGGTATCATTACTTAAACTGTTTAAAGTGAGATTAGCAATAGGAAAAACTTCCTGACCGTTTGCAATCGCAAAATTAGTTAAAGATAAATCGCCGTTCAAAGCATCAGGGTGAATCGATGAAAAATCAGCATTTATCTTCCCTCCGATTACCATAGGATTTTCACTGAATTGTAGTTCTTTAAAGTCAATCTTGTTAAGATCTCCAGAAATTTTGACACTTGGTTCCTCTTCATCATAAACGCCTAAGGCAAGAATATTCAAATCAATGTTTTCATCATCTGATTTCAATAAAACCTCAAAGTTTCCTTTTACAATTTCTGCATTTAATGACAAATTATTATATGTGTAATTATTATAAATTACTTCAGAAATTAAAAGATCTAATTCTCCTTCATTGTTATTAAAATCAAATCCCAATCCATTGGCTTTGACGTTTGCAGTAACCACACCTAAATCTTCTTGTTTAAGTAATTTTCCAAGATTAAAACTGAATAAATCAGCTTGTAACTCATAAGTTTCAGCATTTTTTGTTTTTTGATCTAAACGAGCATTTAAGCTTGCGTTTCCAAAAGTAGACAGAATATTTAAATCCGCAGTCAATGCACTTAAACCGTAAAAAATGCGTCCTTTTGCAGACAGATGTTCTGGCAATTCAATTGATTCAGGAAGTGTATTTGTGGGTACAAGATTTGAGATTATTTTTTTTCCAGCTGTTAGATCTACAATCTTTAAATTTACCATTAAATTATTGATGTCCATTGCATTTTTAACCGTTCCAAAAGCATCTATATTTAAGTTATCTAAACCAGAAAGTTTAAATTCCTGCAATAGTAAATCGTTAACTGTTCCACGTATATCTGCATCTAAATTAAGTACCGCATTGGGATATTTATCAAAAGGAGCCACATTTTTCAATTCAGGGGAAAGCCATAAAACGTCTTTAAATCCAATTTTTGAATGAGGTATTTGTGCATTAATTCCCACAGTTCCCAATTGATTTGAAAAATCATCAAGAGAATTGTATGTTAAAATTAAGCTGCGTTGTAACTCGGTATAGGGTGTTTTAAGTAACAATTTCTCAACAACAGTTTCGGTTGAAGTATGTTTAAAATCCGCAGTTAATTCGTTTAAAACAAAACCACTTTTCTCTTCAAAAGACAGTTTATTCACAGCTCCTAAAATCGCATCATCTGACATTGAAAATGCATCTAATCTTCCACTTAATCCAATGATATTTATATTATTAACATCGAAGCCTTT
This sequence comes from uncultured Flavobacterium sp., assembly GCA_964397335.1. Lineage (GTDB taxonomy): Bacteria > Bacteroidota > Bacteroidia > Flavobacteriales > Flavobacteriaceae > Flavobacterium. Next base: position 63,036 of record CAYNIM010000004.1, on the reverse strand, counting down.
AACTAAAACTTTAGGACTTGAGTTATTATAAATTACATTTACATTTTTAAGCACAGCTTCGTCTAACAATAATTTAATAGGAAAACCTGCTGTCTCAACTTCTTCATTCACTACTTCTACTTCAGTTGAAGTTTCAGCTGGAAGTTGAAGTTCTAAAAAAGCATTTTCTAGGAGTACGTCCTCAATTTCAAAATCTGAATTCGGTAAATCAATCTTATTGGAATTTAGATTGAAGTTGTCAAAAATAATTTTAGCGTAAGTTTTAGAATTGTCGTCTTTATAAACTACGTTAAAATCTTTTAGCTTCAGTTTATTAATACCGAATTGTAGAGGAGATTCATCTTTAGATTCATCGATCACAACCTCCACAGTCTTTTGTACTTCTTGTAATAAATCTTGTGAATAAGTAAGTTGAAATCCTTCTGCTTCAATAGCATCGATAAAATAATTATTTTGATTTAAATCAAATTCATCTACTCCAACTTTTAGGTCGGTAATTTGCGCAGCTAACTTATTCTTGCTTAATTGATCTTCATAAGAAACCTGAATGTTTTTAAGCTTGATTTTATTTAAGTCGATAACAAATGGTTTTGAATCACTTGTTTCATTATCTTCAGAAGCAAAAGCGTTAATGATGTAATCAAAATTATAAGTTGAATCGGCTCTTTTGATAATTGATGAACGAAGTCCATCTAAATCAATAGAAGTAAATTGAGCTGTATTTTGAAGTAACTTTGGTAAATTAAGTCCAATTCCCAACTGGTGCACATAAAGTAAAGTATCAACATCTTGGCCTTGCAAATAAAGATTTTCAACCTCTATTGTATTAGGAAAACCAACGTAAATTCGGCCTAAACTTATTTTCGTCTTGATTTTACCTTCTACAAAGTCTATTGCTTTGTTTTTGACGAAATTTTGTACTGCTGGCAAGCGCAAAGAAAGAATAATGCCAATAAGCAGTAATAAAATACAGCCTATGGTTATTAAAAAATATTTTAAAACCTTCACAATTTTCTTTCTCAAAGCACTTTCTTTTTATAACAAATATATTTATAAAAAATGATTTATAATATGTTTTTACAATTATATTTGGTAGCTGTTTCTACTTTAGAAACAAAAAATTAAAATAAAGGTAGGTTCATTAACCTTATTTCATTTATGAGTTGATTTGAAGAAATTGCTTTAGAATTGGGATTATACTATACAATTAAATCATCTAGTAAACACCCATTTTGTATCTGTTGACAGGCTATTATCAAATTGATACCCTTCTGATTGAAAAAGTTTTAAGTCTTCTGGTTTAGTTATATTATTTTCAGCCATAAAGCGGACCATCAAACCTCTTGCTTTTTTTGCAAAAAAACTGATTGTTTTGAGCTTATCGTCTTTATAATCTTTGAATTCAGGTGTAATTAGAGTTGCTTTTAATTCTTTCTTATCTAGAACATTAAAATATTCATTACTCGCCAAATTAATTAAAAAATCATTTTTTTTAAACTCTTTATTTAATGCGTGTGTCAAAGATTTTTTCCAAAAATCATACAGGTTATTCGCTTCTTCAATTTGCAATTTTGTACCCATTTCTAAGCGATAAGGTTCGATTAAATCCAACGGTCTCAAATAACCGTACAATCCCGACAAAATTCGTAAGTGTTCTTGTACATAATCTATCTGTGATTCAGAAAGCGTATAAGCATCCAATCCGTTGTAAACATCCCCATTAAAAGCATACATGGCTTGTCTTGTAGTTTCATTTATTTCAGAAAACTTAAAGTTTCTTTCTTGATTTCGTTGCCAGTTTAGTGATGCTAATTTATCAGATATGCTCATCAAATCTTTCAAAGAATTAGGAGAAAGTTTTTTTAAAACCGAATGAACTTCTTTACTCTGTTTAATAAATTGGGGTTTCGTAAAATGAGCAACAGGTACTTTTGTTGAATAATCTAAAGATTTTGCTGGAGAAATAACTATTTTCATTCTTAATATTTTTATCAAAAATACATTTAATAAAGGAGAAAAACATGGAAACTTAATTCCTTTTACTTATTGTATTATTAAAAAATTCTATTCCAAAGATTTACTAACAATTGTTTTCCATCTCTTCTATCTTTTGGTAATTCTTCAATTGTATAACCATCATTTGTAGGAATCAATTGATATGAAAAAGCAAACTGAACATCTGTGGGATCATTTTTTAATAAGCCGAAACGAAGATCATTAAATACCAATCCTTTATCATTTTCCGTTATAATGTATTGCTCTTCCGAAATAGCGAGTAATCTTTGAATATTAGGGTCAGATTTTATGGGATTAATCAATTCATGTTGATGTGAAAAAAACTGAAATTCCATTGATTCTTTATCAAAAATTGAACGGTCAGAGAGATAAAAACCATCGTTCGTTTGAATAATCACGTTCCATAAAATACTGTTTAAAAAAGTTGGTTTTACAGTAATTTGATTCATTTCAGTATTAAATTGAGCTGAAAACTGCTGTTTTACTTCGTTTTTAATTACATTTTGAATAATTAATCCCCAAACTAAATAAAGAGAACTAATTGATAGTCCTATGACTGTTGAACGAACTTTCTGATTTTTTAGTCCACAAATCACACCAATAAGCAACGGGATGGTATAAAAAACATCTACAACAAAAATAGATTTCAATGCAAATTTTTCAGGATACCACCATAAAAGTTGAGTGCCCCAAGTTGTGAATACATCAAGTAGAGAGTGCGTAAGAAGTATGAAAAAAGTAGTGAGATAAAGTCGTTTAAAGGAAATTTTCTTAAAAAAGCTTCTAAACAAAAAACTGATCAACAAAGATAAAACTAGAAAAAACAGAATCGAATGAGACAACCCGCGATGAATTTCAACCTCGGTAAGCGGGTCGTTTAGAAACTTCGCGATGTAAATATCTAAATCAGGTAGAGTTGCTACAATGGCACCAAACAAAACAGTTTTCACTTTGTCGGTATTTTGAGCAAAGCCAATATGTGCAACAGCAACACCTAAGACGGCTTGAGTGATTGAATCCATAAAAAAAACTGCTCATTTTTGGATGAGCAGTTCAAATTTACATTATTTTAATTACATTTCTTTGAAAATTGTATGCATCAAACGTTTTTTATCGTTGATACTTTCTTCTAAAGAAATCATAGATTCCGTTCTGTAAACTCCTTCTATATCATCAAGCATAAAGATAACTTCTTTAGCATGACGAGTGTTTTTTGCACGGATTTTACAGAAAATATTGTATTTGCCTGTAGTGATATGTGCAACTGTAACAAAAGGAATATTATTAATGCGCTCTAAAACGAATTGAGTTTGTGATGTATTACTCAAGAAAATACCAACATATGCAATAAATGAATATCCTAATTTTTCATAATCCAATGACAAAGTTGAACCCTGAATAATCCCTGCTTCTTCCATTTTCTTAACACGCACGTGAACTGTACCTGCAGAGATTAATAATTTTTTTGCAATATCCGTAAACGGAACTCTTGTGTTCTCGATCAACATATCCAAAATCTGATGATCAATTTCATCTAATCGAAACTTACTCATATGACAATTTTATCAATTAATTATTTATTATAACGGGAGCAAAATTACGACGATAAATTAAAAATAACACCTTATTTCCTATTTTATTTTCAACTTTTAGCATACCATTAACATTTACAGTAAAAATATTCAAGCTTATTGTGTAGATTTTTCAACAATTTTCTGAAGCTCTTTCAATGATTCAATTTTTAAGCTATTGAGATTTAATGTTTTATGACCAAACCTAAAATTTGGTGCAGATTTATCATCATATTCAGGAAAAAACTCTATATTATTCATTTTTAACACTTCTTTCAACTGAAAAGGAATTCTTTTACCTTTAATTATTAATTCATCATTAGTTGTTGAAAAGTTTTCAACGATGATATCTACAAAATTCTTCTCATTTTCTGGTATTTTCAGGTAATCTTCTAAAGTATAAGAAGTATATTGTTCTGATATTAGACTGTCTATTAAATGTTTTAAACTGATCAATACAAGATTTCTCGTCATCTCTCTTTGATAATCTTCTTGAAAATGCCCAGCTTCAAATAAAATCGTAGGTATATTTTGTTGAGTACAATAATCTCCAATACAATTGATATTAAAAGCATCATCAAATCGGCCGACTTGATTTGGAATGTATTTCTGAAGCTGAGAATTCATGGCAGCGATTAACTTCATAGCAAATAAACGAACTTCGTTTACCTCTCGTGATTCATTAAAAGACGGTGCCAAAAAAGAAATAGTGGCCGGATTTGCCTCTGGACCAGCCGAAAAAATAGTACGTTGATCGTGCATATTTAAAGCCAAATTGGGCTTAACTTCTTCAATAATTTCCCTTAATACTCTTGACTCAGGTTGACTTAACTCTATTGAATCACGGTTTAAATCCACTTGATTTGCATTCACTCTAGTATAATTTTCAGCACCATCTGGATTTAACAGAGGCAGAAAAGTAAAAGAAAATATGGAAAGCCAATTAGAATTTAGATTCGAATTTAATTCATTCAATAAATCAATAACAGCTTTTGTTGTAGTCGTCTCATTACCGTGCATTTGAGACCAAAGTAAAATTTTAAATGAGCCTGAACCAAAATCAAGTCGATAAATTGGTCTGTTTTCTACACTATAACCAGCAATACTTTGATTAAAGATTTCAGGATTCAATCTCTTTAAAAAAGATTCTAAGTGAACGTTTGTCAAATATCTTTTTGAAAAATCGGCAACTATATGTGGATTAAAAATAGTCATTTTATATGAAATTATTTTTTCAAATGTACAACCTTCATTACAATTTCATTTCAAATACTATTTACTTTTTTTGAAAGAATGTTCTGCTAAAACTCGAGAATAATTATTGTTTACAAATGTAAATTTACATTTGTAAACAATTGGTTTCGTCAATAATCAAATACAACTAATTAATTTAATATCAATCGATAAAATGTTTTTATCTCAACTTTAAGTTTAATCAAAAATTGGAGTTTACAATATTAAATTATTCTTGTTTACATTTGTAATTATGCATAGATTTGTATTTTTAAAAACATTTTTTATGAAATTTTCTGAGCAGTTACATCAAATTATGACACATTTTAATCTAAGTACAACCGAATTAGCCGACAAGATTTCAGTACCGAAGGCTACCATCTCTCATTTAATTTCTGAACGAAATCGCCCAAGCTTGGAATTCATAACGAAACTTCATACTAACTTTCCAAGTTTAAATTTAGAATGGTTGATCTATGGAACAGAGCCTTTTTTGAATTCTCGGATCAATTTTGAAAAATCAGAAATATCATCATCAGAGAAAATCAAACAAGAAGAAAATTCAACCGATACTATACCCTCACCTACTGTTGAGAATAATATTCCAGTAGAAAAAAATTATTCGAAAAAAAACTTGACAATTTCAGAAAACGACTTATCTTTCGCTTCCAAAATTACAGCTGATATAGACAGTATAGTTGTCTTTTACAGCGACGGTAGTTTTAAAAGATATACGCAACAATGAATTGGTTGAAAAAATACGGAAGCTATGTAAGTGTGATCAACGAAAAAAAGTACGAATCTGTCTACAATGGCACTCTTGAAATTAATTGGGTAAATGGAAAACGGGTTTTAGACACTTTAAACACCAACTATTCTTATGGAAATTTAGGTAAAGTATTGCAATTTGCTCTAAAAAAAACGAAGTCAGATTTCAAAAGCGAAGATGCAGAGATTCTTATACTTGGTTTGGGCGGCGGAGATGTGGTATTGCAATTGAAAAATGAATTTAAATCAAAGGCGAGAATCACAGCAATTGAAATCGACCCAATAATGATCGAAATTGCGATCAATGAATTCAATATCATTCCCAATCATCGGTTAGAAATTCTTAACCAAGATGCCTTTAACTATCTCAAGTACAACACCAAAACCCACGATTTAATTATTGTAGATTTGTTTTACGATGCAATAATCCCTGAATTTGTATTTCATCAAACATTTATGGATCAAATTTTTAACAGTTTAAAACGATCCGGAAGCGTAATTTTTAATACTTTTATTTTAGAAGATTCACATGATTTAAGAAACCAAAAGCTTGTCAATCAATTAAAAGATAAATTCGATATTCAGTCTTATAAAAAACAATTTGGTCATAACCATTTAATTATTGCTCAAAAAAAATGAAAATAAAACTGTTAATAACCACTGTGTTTTTGGCTTTTTTCTCTGCAAACGCACAATATACCAAAGAAATCAATACCAATCGCCCCAGTTCTTCTATGGGTGCCTACAGCGTTAGTAAAGGAATTGTTCAAATAGAAGGTGGTTTTACCTACCAAAATGATCAATTTAAAAACGATCAGAAAAATCAACAAAATAATTTTCAACTTCAAGTGAGATATGGTGAAATAACCGATCAATTAGAATTTATTGCTGATTTGAATTTTTCAAGCTATAAGCAACAACAGCTCAATGAAACTTTTTCAAAATCTGGAATTAGTCAATTAAATTTTGGAGCAAAATATCTCTTATACGATCATTATAAGTATTATGTAGAAAAAAGAAATGTTTACAGTTGGAAAGCCAATCAAAAGTTTAAATGGCGTCGTTTGATTCCCGCTATTTCGGTTTATGCTGGAGTTCAAATGAATACAGAAAACAATTTATATTATCCAGAGTTACCAGAAACAGGCTTAAAAACAATGCTTATAGCGCAGCAACACTGGAACGAGCGTTTTAGCATAACCTATAACTTAATTGGTAGTCATATAACAGACAAAGATTTTAAAAACTGGAGTTATGTGGTGACTGCTTCTTTAGGCATAAGTCAACGTGTGAGTGTTTTTGGCGAACATATCGGAATCATTGATCGTAATTATAATGGTTTTACTGTTCCATTTAAAAACGAAGCCTTATTGAAAGGCGGATTGACTTATAAATTAAGTCCTGATTTACAGATGGATCTATTTGCAGGCACAAACGTTGATTCGGCGCCTCGAAAAATTCAAGCAGGAATTGGGCTTTCGTGGAGAAATCTTAAGAAATTTGTTTTCAAAGATCCGATGGAATTTTAAAAAATCCGAGACACTAAATTGAATAATCCGAAGTTTATTCAATTTAATGCCTTACTTCACCCCTTCAAAAACACCTAATCCAAACAAAGCAAAATCGTATTTTACAGGATCTTTTGGATCAAAAGTTCTCAGGGCGCTGTCTAATTCTCGAACAGCTTTATGATCGTTTTGTTTTCGTTGTAATAATCCAAGATTTCGGGCAACATTTCCAGAATGTACATCCAAAGGACACGATAATTCAGAAGGTGAAATTCGATTCCAAATTCCAAAATCGACTCCAGAATGATCTTTTCTACACATCCATCTAAGAAACATATTGATTCGTTTTGAAGACGAACCTTTCAATGGATCAGAAACATGTTTTGTTGTTCGTTGTGGATGATCAATTTCAAAAAAAACTCGTTTGAAATCAGATATTCTATTTTGCAAATCAGCTTGTTCTACATTAGAAAATAAATTTTCCAATCCGTGATGGTTTTGATAGATATTTCTCAAAGATTGAATAAAATAGCGAAAATCCTCACTATTAAACGTACGATGCACCACAGAATCGATCGCTTGAATTTGGGTTTCAGTTGCGCACATCACAAAGTCGTAAGGGCTGTTTCCCATTACTTGCATCATTTTGTTGGCACTATTGATGATCATTTTGCGATTTCCCCATGCAATTGTTGAAGCTAAAAAGCCACTTATTTCTATATCTTCCTTCAAATCAAATTGATGTGGAATCTGAATTGGATCTGAATCTATGAAATCTGGGTGGTTGTATTGATCTGCTTTATAATCTAAAAACTCTTTTAACTCTTCAAAGCTCATTGAATTTATCATAATGTATGTGCATGAATCTCGGTAGTGTTATAATACATCGCTTTTACAATACCGTCGGAAAGTCCAATTTTTGGCACATATAAGTGTTTAGCATTACAAGATTTCATTGCATGCAAATATATTTTAACTGCAGGAATAATCACGTCTGCCCTATCTTGATTTAATCCTAAATTAGAAATGCGCTCTTCATAAGAAAGCGAATTTAAAAATTTATATTGCTGATTTAGATACGTTAAAGTTAATGGTCTTTGTTGATTTTTCCCTGACATTTTAAATATTTTATTGATGTTTCCACCCGAACCAATTATTTCAATCGATTCCATATTTACTGTCTGTTCTTTAATCCATTTTTCAATTTCCGACCAAACGCCTTCTGGAACCATTTCGTTCAACAAGCGAACTGTTCCGTTTTTAAAGGATTTAGAAACCAATCTTTTCCCTTTAGAAAACAAGGTAAATTCTGTACTTCCACCTCCAACATCAACATAAAGATAATTGCTTTTCGTACTTATATAAGCTGCTAAATTTGAATTGGAAATTATAGCAGCCTCTGTTTTTCCATCAATAATATCAATTTTCACACCCGTTTCGTCCTCGATTCTCTCAACAAGATCTTTACCATTAAAAGCTTCTCGCATGGCTGAAGTAGCGCAAGCAGCAAATTTTTCTACTTGATAAACTTCCATTAACAGTTTGAAAGCTTTCATCGCTTTAATCATCCTATCTGCACTTTCTTTTGAAATCTCTCCCACTGTAAAAGCATCCTGACCTAAACGAATGGGGACACGGACCAAATGACTTTTGTTGAATTGCGTTGCTTTTCCTTTTTCTTCAATCACATTAGCAATCAATACTCTCATAGCATTAGAGCCAATATCGATTGCTGCGTATTTTTTTATTTTTATCATTGTTCAATTACCAATTCAATTTTATCTCTATAATAATTATACATCGCTTCTTGTGCTCTGCAACGATTTTCGCCGATACGTTTGTAACGATTTTCTAAGCGTTCAGAATGTAAACGTACTTTCACATTTCCATTCCAATAAATATCGAATGTTTCAATCAACTCTTGTTTGATTGCTTCGTCATAGATTGGGCAACTAACTTCAACCCTTTCATCAATATTACGAGTCATAAAATCGGCAGATGAAATATAAACCTTTGAATCTTCATCTGTTCCAAAAATATAAATTCTAGAATGTTCTAATAAATTATCTACAATACTTATGGCTTCAATATTATCGCTTAAACCTTCAATTCCAGGTATCAAACAACAAATACCTCTTACGATCAATTGAATTTTAACACCTGCTCTGCTTGCTTCATACAATTTATCAATCATTTTATAATCGGATAAACTGTTCATTTTCAAACGAATCATAGCCGGCTTGTCGTTCAAAGCTTTTTCTATTTCACCATCGATCAATTTTACAAATTTGCTACGTGTATAATGTGGAGAAACGATTAAATCTTTGTAACGATAGATCCGATAATTCACTTCAAAAAACTCGAACACCCTACCTACTTCTTTCATGATTCCGTTGTTTGAAGTCAATAAAGTAACATCGGTATAAAGCGTAGCGGTGCTTTCATTAAAGTTACCTGTGGAAATAAAACCATAACGTTTTACTTTTTTATTTTCCATGCGTTCAACAACACAGATTTTGCTGTGAACTTTCAATCCCTTCACACCAAAAATCAGTTTAATACCTTCTGCTTGCATCATTTCTGCATAGTTGATATTACTTGTTTCATCGAAACGCGCTTGAAGCTCAATCTGAACCGTTACTTGTTTACCATTTTTTGCAGCGTTTATTAAAGACGAAATAATCTGAGAGTTTTTTGCTAAACGATACAATGTAATTTTAATACTTGTAACTTTTGGATCTAAAGCAGCTTCTCGTAAAAACTTAACTACGTAATTAAAAGACTGATAAGGCGTGTGAATCAGATAATCTTTAGCTTTAATTTGCTGAAACATACTCATCTCTAAAGACAATCCATTTACAGGTAAGGGATGGATCCTTGGTGTAAGCAAGTCTTTTCTTCCCAAATTGGGAAAATTCATATAATCGCGACGGTTGTGATACCTACCGCCTGGAATGATACTATCTACCGCCTCAATATCCATTTTCTCTAAGAAGAAACTCAAGGTATCTAAATCTATATCTTCGTCATATACAAATCGAACCACCTCGCCTACTCGACGATCACGAACAGATGTTGATATTTTTTCTAGAAATGATTTGTGTAAATCCGAATCAAAGTCCAATTCTGCGTCACGTGTAATCTTAATCATGTGCGCAGAAATACTTTCAAATTCGAAGATTGAAAAAATATAGTCTAAATTAAAACGAATCACATCGTCTAATAGTATAATATAATTTTTCCCGTCTTTTTTAGGTAACTCTACGAAACGATTGATGTCTGCGGGAATTTCAATTAAAGCATATCTTGTTCTCTTTTTTTCAGATTTCGGAGAATTGTCGTCTGCTTTTTTAATCAATTTTACAGCTAAATAACCATAAGAATCTCGTAGATGAGTAAATTCTATTAAGTCATTCAAAACAATCGTTACTAAAACCGGACTGACCTTTTGAATAAAAAAATCTTTGATGAATTTTTGTTGATCTTCATCTAGATTCTTTTCATCTAATATATAAATATCTTCTTGTTCTAATTGCTTTTCGATTTCTTCCAAAATCTGAAGACTTTTAGCTTGTAATTTGATTACAATATCGGTAATATCTTGTAAGAGTGTTTTAGCATTGATTCCACTACCTAATTTTTTATTTCCTTGCTTCGATAGGGATATTCTACGAACAGTTGCGTAACGAACTCTAAAAAATTCGTCTAAATTATTAGAAAAAATGCCTAAAAATCTTAAGCGATCCAATAAAGGAACTGTTTGATCTGCTGCTTCTTGTAAAACTCGTTCATTAAAAGCCAACCAGCTTTTTTCACGATCAATATACTTAGGTCTTGCTATTTGCATTAATTAAATCTTTTGGAAATAAAGTGATTAATACCCTTCCTTTATCTATAGTGTTCCAATGTTCTTCATCAAAATCCAACATTACGACTCCAGAAGTCGGAACATTATCGATATATTTATCTCCAAAGGTATTAACAAAATCTGTGATAGCGTTATTATGTCCAAAAAGAATTAAGTTTGGCACAGAACTTTCACATTTTTTTATACTTTTCATTAAGTTCGCGTAATCAAAGGTGTACAATTCTGATTTTACCACCGTTGATTCTTGTGGTATTCCATTTACTTCATTAAAGATTTTAGCTGTATCGTGGGCTCTTTTAGCTGAGCTAGACCAAACTAAAAAGCGTTCGGGTAATTGCTTTTGTAAATGTTCAAAAACGATATTATTATTTGATATGCCTCTGTTTGAAAGTGGACGCTCATGATCTTCAAGCGGTTGATCCCAAGAAGACTTTCCATGCCTGATCAATATTAATCTTTTCATATCTTCTATTTTTTTTCTTAATAAATCCGTTGTGTTTCGGTTTAATAAAAATAAGAAAAAAATCTTTTACTTTTTCATCGCAAGCATTTTTTTTCTGCTTTTATATTGATTATTTTTGTTAAAACTTTTAAATCGAATATGGGAAATATAGGAATTCAACTTAAATGGGCTGCAATTATAACCCTTTTTGCCTGTGTATGGGCAGCAATTGAAAAGGCTTTGGGCTATCACGAAGACTTTAGTAATATTATGTTTACAGCTTTTTTATACTTTGTACTCATCACTTTTTTATGGGCTTTTGCGTACATAGACAAAAAAAAATCACTGGGAAAAGAAACTGTTTGGGAGTTTAAAGATGCATTTAAATACGGCTTATTTCTTACTGGACTTACAGCCATCCTTAGTCCGATAGCTCAATATATAATTTACGAATCGATTTCACCAGATTATTTTTCAAACGTTATTGAACACCAGCTAAAATATGGAAATCAAGACAGAGCGTCTCTAGAAGCTATTCACAATCTAAACATTAGCTTTAAACAAGGTGTAATGAACGCCATGTCGTTAGGTGTAATTTACACTGCAATTTATTCTTGGATTTTTAAATCAAAAAAAACAGAAATAGCAAAAATAGAAGCTTCTAAAAAATCAATTAAAAAAACTAAATAATGAACTTACAACACCTACCAAATATAAAAAACATAGACAGCGGTAACTTTTTCATTTTAGCAGGCCCTTGCGCCATTGAAAGTGAAGAAATGGCATTTAAGATTGCAGAACGCCTCTTAAAAATAACCGATGACTTAAAAATTCCTTTTGTATTTAAAGGCTCTTTTAAAAAAGCAAATCGCTCTAGAATTGATTCTTTTACAGGAATTGGCGACGAAAAAGCTTTGAGAATTTTACAAAAAGTATCTAATGAGTTTGGCGTTCCTACTGTAACTGATATTCACGAAAGTAGCGATGCAGAATTGGCGGCTGCTTATGTTGATATACTTCAAATTCCGGCTTTTTTAGTAAGACAAACGGATTTGGTTGTAGCTGCTGCAAAAACAGGAAAAACAATCAACTTGAAAAAAGGACAATTCATGAGTCCGGAAAGCATGAAACATGCTGTACAAAAAGTTTTAGACAGCAACAATGAAAATGTAATGATTACAGACAGAGGAACCATGTTTGGCTATCAAGATATGATTGTTGATTTTAGAGGAATTCCTGTGATGCAACAATACGCAACAACCGTTTTAGATATCACACATTCATTGCAACAGCCAAATCAATCAAGTGGTGTAACTGGAGGAAGACCCGATTTAATTGAAACCATTGCTAAAGCAGGCATCGCAACAGGTGTGGATGGAATTTTTATAGAAACACATTTTGACCCTACAAATGCTAAAAGTGATGGAGCAAATATGCTTCATTTGGATCATTTTGAAGGATTGATGAAAAAATTAGTCGCAATAAGACAGACAGTGAACGGTTTTTAATGCGTTGATCGAAATCAATAATATTTCGCTATCAACCTAGTTGACTTCTCTTAAAGTTTTTATCGCACAATAATCAAAACTAAGTTTTCATAACCCAAATTATAATTGTAATTTTGCCAAGTTTATAATACGAGAACGCAACATACTTATCACAATGAAACAATGTAAATATATATTCGTAACTGGTGGCGTAACATCTTCCCTTGGAAAAGGAATTATAGCAGCGTCTTTAGCCAAATTGTTACAAGCTAGAGGATATAGAACCACAATTCAAAAATTTGACCCTTACATCAATGTGGATCCAGGTACTCTAAATCCTTATGAACACGGAGAGTGCTTCGTAACTGATGATGGAGCTGAAACAGATTTGGATTTGGGACATTACGAACGATTTCTAAACGTTCCAACCTCACAAGCGAATAATGTAACCACTGGGCGAGTTTATTTATCTGTAATCGAAAAAGAACGTCGCGGTGAATTTTTAGGCAAAACGGTTCAAGTAATTCCACATATCACCAACGAAATCAAAGAACGCATGCAATTGCTAGGTAAATCAGGCGATTACGACATTGTGATTACTGAAATTGGTGGAACTGTTGGCGATATAGAATCTTTACCTTATATTGAATCTGTTCGTCAATTGGTTTGGGATTTGGGAGAAAACAATTCTGTTGTTATACATTTAACCTTAGTTCCTTATTTGGCAGCTGCAGGAGAATTAAAAACAAAACCAACCCAGCATTCTGTTAAAACATTGATGGAAAGCGGTATCAAAGCAGATATTTTAGTTTGCAGATCAGAACATGAATTGTCTTCGGAAATCAAAGAAAAACTGGCTGCTTTTTGTAATGTTTCTCGCGAATCTGTAATTCAATCATTAGACGCTTCTACTATTTACGAAGTGCCAAATAATATGTTGGATGAAGGTTTAGATACCGTAACCTTAAAGAAGTTAGACTTACCAGAAAAAGGATTACCTAATTTAAATAAATGGAACGATTTCTTACATCGTTTAAAAAATCCAAAACACACCATCAACATTGGTTTAGTTGGTAAATATGTTGAGTTGCAAGATTCTTACAAATCCATTTTGGAATCGTTTGTTCATGCTGGTGCCGAAAATTACACTAAAGTAAATATTGTAAGCATTCATTCAGAATATCTGACGCAAAACAATATAATAGATAAATTAAAAAACTTAGACGGAATTTTAGTTGCTCCAGGCTTTGGTTCTAGAGGAATTGAAGGTAAAATCAAAACCGTTCGTTACGCACGTGAAAACAACATTCCTTTTTTAGGAATTTGTTTAGGAATGCAAATGGCTGTAGTAGAATACGCTAGAAATGTCTTGGGATATGAAAATGCAAATTCTGCGGAAATGAACGACAATACCCCACATCCAGTGATAACTTTCATGGAAGAGCAAAAGGAAATCACCGACAAAGGTGGTACCATGCGTTTAGGTGGTTGGGATTGTGAAATTAAAGAAGGTACTAAAGCTTTCGAAATCTACGGAACAAATCTGATCAACGAACGTCATCGTCATCGTTATGAATTCAATAATTATTACTTATTGGATTTTGAAAGTGCTGGAATGGTTGCTTCAGGTGTAAATCCTGAAACCAAGTTGGTTGAAATCATTGAACTACCTAAACATCCATTTTTTGTTGCAGTTCAATACCATCCAGAATATAAATCAACCGTTGCTAATCCACACCCTTTATTTGTGAGTTTTGTAAAAGCAGCTGTGAACAAAAAGTTTAATACTAATACTTAGAATTTATTTTCAGTAAGTTATTTTTTTTAGAATGGAAGAAGAAAAGAAATTAGATAGGAGTAGCCTGATTGGAATGGCTTTGATTACTATTTTATTGATTTGGATGATGTCTGGTGAAATGTTTCCAGACGCTACCGAAAATCAAAAAGAGGAAGCACAAACTGAAGTTGCATCTGCTCCAGAAAAATCGGTTGAACAATTGGCTCTTTCTGCCGCTACAGATACTATTGCTAGCGAACAGTTAAAAGCAAACTTGGGTTCTTTTGCCTATGGCGCCTCACTTCCTTCGGTTGTAAATGCCGAAGATGTTGTTGTAGATAATGGAGTTTTTACTCTGATTTTTTCCAACAAAGGTGGTTATATCAAAGAAGCAACAATAAACAATCAAAAACGTTTATCGAGTGACTCAGACGAATTGGTAAAAATCATTGCAGACAACAATTCTAAATTGGATTTGCAATTTGCTACCAAAGACAACCGAGTACTTTCTACCAAAGATTTACTTTTTGAACCTACAGTAAGCAAAGAAGGTGAAAACACTGTGGTTTCAATGAAGTTAAAAGCAGCTGAATCCTCTTACTTAGAGTATCGTTATGTTGTAAAACCAGACGATTACATGATGGATTTAAGCATCAGAACTATTGGATTAGACAACGTAATTGACGCTTCAAAATCAGCCGAACTTAATTGGCAGTTAAAAGCTACGCGAAACGAAAAGTCAATTAAATATGAGAACCGCTATACTGAAGTAGTTTTTGAATACGAAAACGGTAAAGACGATTATTTAAATGCAGCCAAATCAGCTACAGACAATGTAAAAGATTTAACATATGTGGCTTTTAAACAACATTTATTTACTTCTATCTTATTGACTGATACAGCAATTAATAATGCAGTAGTTAGTCAAGAAAACTTAGTAGATGATGAAGATGAAACTCAAGCTTATTTAAAAGATTTTGAAGTGAAATTACCTTTAGAATTTAAAGGTGGTGAATTGACTTACAATATGAATCTTTATATGGGTCCTGCAGATTATAACATTTTAAATGATTATGATCGAAACTTAGATGAAATTGTTCCATTAGGTTGGGGAATTTTTGGATGGTTAAACAAACTAATCATTGTACCATTATTCACAATATTATCTAATTTGATTCCACACGGAGCAGCAATTATTCTTTTTACGATTGTAATCCGTCTTATCATGTCGCCGATTCAGTACAAATCGTATGTTTCACAAGCAAAAATGAAAGTGATTCGTCCGGAAGTTAATGAAATCAACGAGAAGTACAAAAAAGACCCAATGAAAAAGCAGCAAGAAGTTATGAAGCTATACAATAAAGCGGGTGTTAATCCAATGGCAGGATGTTTACCTATGTTTTTACAAATTCCTGTTTTCTACGCTTTATTCATGTTCTTCCCTTCTGCTTTTGATTTGAGACAAAAACCGTTCTTGTGGGCAGATGATTTATCATCTTATGACAGTATTGCACAACTACCGTTTAATATTCCATGGTATGGAAGTCACGTAGCATTGTTCCCAATTCTAGCCGCTTTAGCTATGTTTGTGTACATGAAAATGACAACAGGAGATCAAGCTGCGATGCAACCACAACAAGAAGGAATGCCGGATATGAGTAAAATCATGAAAATCATGATTTACATTTCACCATTGATGATGTTGTTTTTCTTTAATAACTATGCATCTGGATTGTCTCTTTATTACTTTATCTCTAACTTAATTACTATCGGAATTATGTATGTAATTAAAAACAAAATTGTTACCGAAGACAAAGTAAAAATAATTGTTGAAGAGAACAGAACAAAAGAGCGTCCAAAATCAAAATTCCAACGTAGAATGGAAGAAATGATGGAACAGGCACAGCAACAACAGCAACAACAACCTGGTAAAAAGAAGAAATAATCTTATAATAAATGCCCTCTAAATTTTAGAGGGTATTTTTTTAAATCATAAGTTCTGTAGTGTTTTCTTCGTTATGTGAAATAAACCCAAATACTTAATAAATAAACATTTACAACATTGTTTATAAAGCTTCACTTCAACAAGGCAGAACCTATAAGTTATTCAATAGAAATAAAGAGTGTTATTTTAAAAAGAAGTTCTTATTGTAATGTTTTTTAATTTGAACGGCGAAACCAAATAGTTCTTTAAATCAACAAAAAAAGGAGTGAATCAATCACTCCCCTATTTTCAAGTATAAATTCTATTTTAGGTTTCATCTAATTTCTCGAATCAATTGAACGTATCCGGAATAAGTATCATAAGCAGTTGTAAATACATAAAAATAAGTTCCTGCAGGCAATAATCTATCATTGTTATCTTGTCCTTCCCATTGATTCGTATAGCCTTCACCGTGTTCGTAAACTAAATTACCGTATCGATTGTATATTTTCAAATTATCTAGATAGAAAACTTCAAGATCGAAACCGTCATTTTTACCATCTCCGTTTGGAGAAATTCCTCTCGGAATATAACAATCATCTCCAAATAAATTAACGAGTTTAAGATCGCTATTATTGTTTTCATCTATTTCAAATATTTTACCTTTACCGGTACCATCATCATCAACCACAGCGGTAATTTCAAATTTAACACCATAGTAATCGGCTGATGTTAATGTAATATTATCAGATAAACTACCACCGATTGGTACATCCTCACTCAAAATATCCGTACCTATTAATTCATCACCTATATAAAAAGCAATTGGTGTTCCCTGTAAAAGTAAATGTTCACCATTGGTATTAGAAACAGTATAATGCAAATCAAATATTCTGGTAAAACACTTACTTTTAATTTCATCTATTTTAATTGTGGCATCTGGAAGTTTAGATCCGAAAGACAGCGCAATTCCGTGTAGAATAATAACATCACCTGCTGTAGACACCTGAACTTTGAGTGAAGTATCGCCTACATCAACATAATTATCCAACATATAATAATCTAGATCCATATTCCAAAGCTGATTAGAATTGGTGAAACTATTGGTTGAATTAAAAGGATTATTCGGGGGATTTAGAGCATTACTAGCAACCAAATTATTGATTCTAAGCTCTTCATTTGAAATAAGTGCATCACCTTCCCACGCTAAAAAACCTATCTTCGAATCGTTGACATCTGTAATCTCAAAACCATCTAAAAGTACCGTCTGTACAGGATTACTTCCTTCAATACCTATAAACCCATCATAAACGGTAACTAAATTCTTTGGCAATGATTCTTGTTCATATATGACTATTATTGCCCAACCCGCATAATTAATTCCATTTGCACAATAATGCATTAAAGTGCTGTTTGAAAAACTGAGATCAGAAAAAGTATAGTTTGTATTTTTTTGCTCTTTCACTAAATCAGTTACATCAGCAAAGGCACCAAAAATTCCTAAGGGTCCACTCGAGGTTGAAAAAGCAACAAAATAAGTGCGCTCAGAATTAATTTCAACAGCGTTTAGCCTAACATTTACATCTGCAGTATTAGGTGTGCCTGGTCCAGACCAATAAAGATAAGCAGCTTTAACTTTTTGATCGGATGTTAAGTTTAAATCTGCCGATGATGATGGTAATAAGGCACAAATAGTATTTGAGTTACTATTTGCATTTGGATTCAACGTATTACCAATCATTGTAAAATCATAATGTCCATAAAACTGATTGAACAAGGAGAAATCCTGTGCAGTTGTTGTTATAGTGTAGCCGATAAAAAATGAAAGTGCAAGTAATTTTTTAATCATCGTTCAAATCTAAATAAGTTGGCGCTAATATATTAAAATTATTTGATTTCACTGTCATTTATTAATTTATTTAGAAAGGCAAAATTGTTGATTTTTATGGTTTTTCTCTAATCACATAAACATAGCCTGAATAATTATCAAACTCGGTCCGAAAAACGATAAAATAAGTTCCTGCTGGCAGTATATTATCATTCTTATCCTGACCTTTCCATTGATTGGTGTAACCATCGCCATGTTCATAAACCAAATTTCCGTAACGGTTGTATATTTTTAAATCTAAAAGGTAAAAGTTTGTAAGATCTAATCCGTCGTTCATTCCATCAGAATTTGGTGAAATCCCTTTAGGAACTATACATTGATTGATTTGTACTTCAATTAAATCGTCACACCAAAGCACCTGTTCTCCTTTTGCCATTACAAAAACTATAAATGGGAAATAAGGTACTCTAAAATCGGATGTTTCTTTGATTTCGTTAGTTTGATTCTGTGCATCTTGCCAAGAAGGATAAAAATTTAATTGAATCTCGTCTGCAAAATCAAATTTTTGAGCAAGAATTCTATAAACTACATCTAAATTGGCATGCGTAGAACGCTCTTTTTTACTACAAATCATAAAAGGTTGTTCTATTTCTCCAAAAACCTTTCTTTTAGCAGTTACACGAAATGAAGTTATTGAAAAACAGCCAGTATTCAAATCCTCCACACGTATCCAAATGCGTCTAAAAGAGTAACTCTCAACTTGATAATTTGTAGTGTTTACAATTGAATTTACTTTATTGTTTGCATCTTCTTCAGATTCGTAATAGGAAATTGTATGACTCGAATCTAAAAGTACTTGATGCTCGTTTACTGTGAGATCAAAATAAATAGAACCAACTTTATTTTCGTCACAAACAAACAGATCTTCGGGTTTTCCTATTTGAGGATTTTTCAAAAGTTGGATTTCTTTTTCATCTTCGTTATTTTCTTCATCCAGTTCAATGATGATTCCATTACCTGTACCATCATCATCTACAACTGCTTTCAAAACAAAATCATCAGCAATATTTGTTGGAATTAGAATGGATAAACTACCACTTTCAGAACCCCCAATTGATATTGATGTTTTAGTGGATGATTGTGCTACTAAAATATCATCAGCATAAAAGGCAATAGGCACATTTGGATGTAAATCGGTTGTTCCATCGTGGTTATATACCGTATAATCTAAATTAATTTCCCGACTAGAACATGCTAATTCTTCTGTATCGATCTCAATTGTAGCATCAGCAAACAAACTAGTTAGAGTAACAGCAAATACATTTGAAATAATTAAATCTTGAACAGAGGAAATGGAAAAATTCAAAGAAGTATCGCCAACAGTTATAAAATTAGAAATCATGAAATAGTCCAAATCCATGTTATACAGTGTATTGGAATTTGTATAGCTATTGGTTCCATTAAAGACATTGTTTGCAGGATTAAGCGGAGGATTACTAACTACACTATTGTTGATGCGAAGCTCTTCTGAAACTGCTATATTTTCATCTCCTTCCCATGCTAAAAAACCCAATTTTGCACCAGCAACATTCGTTACATTCAATCCTCTTAAAGTAATGGAAATAAACTGATTGTCTGGATTAACAATTTCAAAACCATCATATAAATTTACAACTCTGTTTTGTAGATTCAAATCTTCATAAACAACAACTACAGACCAACCTGCATAATTCAATCCATTGGGACAATAATGAGGCAGCACAGCGTTTATATCAAAGTTTGATAAAGTGTAGAGTCCATTTCCAGTTGCTTGCACTAGATTTGTCACATCTGCGTAGGCTCCAAAAAAAGGATAAGTGTTTCCCATATAATTAACACTAAAAGTTCTTTGAGCTGTAATGGGAACTCCGTTCAAACTAACATTTAAATCGGCATCTTGTAAACTTCCTGATCCAGACCAATATAGATAAGCAGCCTCTACAGTTTGATTTGGAGCTAAATTCAATAAAGCATTTGATTGAGTCAACATCATACAAGCAGCTCCAGTTCCATTTGGGGCGGCATTCATTGTGTTTCCAATCATAGTAAAATCATAGGATCCTGTAAACTGTTGGAAAGTAGAAATAGGCTGTGAAACTGCAGAACCAAAAGATAAAACCATCAGTATAAAATATAATCTTTTTGTCATACTTTCAGAATTAAAGTTCAAATCGACAATAAAGATAATAAAAAAACACTGACATCAAATTAGTTATGCTTTTTTTTCAAAAAAACAGTGAATAATAGAAGGGAAATAAAAGGATTAAAAAAAAGCGGAGAGACAGGGATTCGAACCCTGGCATCGGTTACCCGATGACAGATTAGCAATCTGCTCCGTTACCACTCCGGCACCTCTCCAATAATTGTAAAATTGCTTTCTTTGATTGCAAACATAACACGAGTTTTTTAGGTTTACAAATCTTTAATAGACTTTTTAGTCGCTCGTAACTATTTTTTTAACTTTTTATGCATTTAAATCTAAATCGAAAGCTTGAATTAATGTTTCTAAATTCGGATTGACTTCTTTTAAGTAATTAAGTCGATCATCAATAGTATACGTTTTCTTGATTTCAACTGTTTCATTCACTCTAACATCAAATTTTAAATGATAATTATTCAATTTTCTTTGAATATAAGAACTCAAATCATAAAGGTTTTCTTCAAAACTTAACTGACTTCCTTTATTGGGAAACTCGACTATTACAACATGTTCTTCCATAGAAAGTTGTGCCATTTTCATAGTTGATGACATCAACATTCTACCAGTCTTGTAAAATTGATCGGAACAAAAGTCCCAATGTTCTTTGAATTCATCAAAAGTAAAAGGGTCTTTAGGTAAATCTTCGATGTTATTTTTCAGCGGATTAATAGAGGCTTCTAGTTCTCGCTTTTTCTTAATACTTTTCAGAGAAAGTCCAGAAGTAAATGTATGTTCATTGGTGCTTTTTGATAATTGAACTTTTTGAGTAACCAATGAAGTGTCTTCAACCGACTGGTTGTTGCTAACTGCCCTATCGGTTAATTTATTTGGTTCAACTTTTTCAGGTTCTATCTTAATCTCGTTGATTTTATTTGGCGAACGTGAGAAAAAGCTTGCAGGAATTAATTTAAATTTAAATTTTTTTTTTCAGGGTGAGTTAATGTTGCTAACTGCATCAAACATAACTCAACTAAAAGGCGTTGATTTTGAGAAGATTTAAATTTTAAATCACACTCGTTTGCTAATTGAATAGCTTCGATCAAAACGTTATTTTCAATTTTTTGTGATTGAACATGAAATAAAGTTTTGTTTTCATCACTTACATCTAACAAGCTTAACGTTTCTGGGTTTTTACACACCAAAAGGTTTCTAAAATGAGAGGCTAATCCCATAATAAAATGCTGGCCATCAAAACCTTTTGCCAAAATATCATTGTAAGAAAGCAACAAATTTGGAATATCGTTTGCAATGATTAAATCTGTTACTTTAAGATAATAATCATAATCTAAAACATTTAAATTTTCGGCTACAGCTTGTCTTGTTAGGTTGCTTCCACAATAAGAAACCACACGGTCAAAAATTGACAATGCATCTCTCATTGCTCCATCAGCTTTTTGTGCAATTATTTGCAAAGCATCTTCTTCATAAGTAATGCCTTGACTATCTGCAACTAATTTTAAATGCTCTTTGGCATCATTCACCGTGATTCTTTTAAAATCAAATATCTGACAGCGTGATAATATTGTAGGAATAATTTTGTGCTTTTCTGTGGTTGCCAAAATAAAAATTGCATGATTTGGCGGCTCTTCCAAAGTTTTCAAAAAAGCATTGAAAGCTGCTGAAGAAAGCATATGAACTTCATCTATAATATAGACTTTGTACTTTCCTGTTTGAGGTGGAATCCGCACTTGATCTGTCAGATTACGAATGTCATCTACAGAGTTGTTTGAAGCGGCATCTAGTTCAAAAACATTAAATGCAAAATCTTCATTTGGGTCATCGTATCCATTCTGATTAATTTTTCTCGCTAAGATTCTTGCACAAGTGGTCTTACCTACTCCACGCGGTCCTGTAAACAACAAAGCCTGCGCTAAGTGATTGTTTTCAATAGCGTTAATGAGTGTATTGGTAATAGCTTGTTGCCCTACAACTTCTTCAAATCTTTGAGGGCGGTATTTTCGTGCTGATACGATGAATTGTTCCATAAATAAATGCTTGTTACAAAGATAGCAAAAAACTTTTTATAAATCAATATCTGGGTAATAACCTGAGTCTCCTAATTTGTTTTTCCAAACTACTTTTACTTGCTCCATCTTTAGATCGCGAGCAGCAGGTTTATAATTGATTTTCCCTTCTTTACTTAATTCATTCAAAAGCATTTCAATGTAAAAATCTTCTAAAACATCTGCAGGAGCATAGGTTGTTTTTAGATTGATATCAAATATTTTGGCTGCTTGATTTCCCCAAAAGGCGCTCCAGCCACTTTTAAAATCTTTAATAAGCTCGAAAGTTGTTTGATTGGTTTGTCTGTGAATCAATTTAACTAAGATCTGTCCGTCTTTTCTTGGCAATTTCTTTAGACGCTCTTCAAACTGATTTCTTAAATATCTTTCTGAACGTTTAATATAAGTTCGTCTTTGCGAACGTGTTTCCATCTTTGCTAAATTGGCATTAATTGTTTCTAAATTTTCAGCTGTCATTACAGCATATGGATAGACACGGAGCAACCTTCTTTTTAAAACACCTTGTATTTTTATGCGTTCCAATTCCTCTTTTGAAAAATTGATGTGCATTTCGGGCAAAATATATTCTTTTTCAATATCGCCATCATCCAAAACATTTATTCGTAATGAATCGGCATATTTTTCCCAATCCGGTACCTGACCATACGTTGACGTGAAAGTAACGAAAATTAGGAGTGTGAATATCTTTTGCAGTGTTTTCATATTTAAGAAAAATTATTCTCTGTTGATTTTGATTTCAAACATTTTGTCCCAGTTTTTTCCAGTTACAAAAAAGGTGCCTGTTTTCTTATTATAAGCAATTCCGTTCAAAACATCTAAATCAGGATGTGGCGTAACTTTACTTTTTAAATCAGACAAGTTAAGAACTCCAAGAACCGTGCCGTCCTTCGGGTCGAAGATTCCCACTGCATCTTGTCCATAAAAATTAGCGTAAATTATTCCATCTACCCATTCCAATTCATTCACTGCAGGAACAGTAGTATTTGGCAACGAAACTACAATATAATCAATTAATTTAAAGTCAACTGGATTGATTTTATACACTCTATCTGAGCCATCGGTCATATAAAGATGTGTGCCGTCATTTGTTAATCCCCAACCTTGCATTGCTTGAAAATAAGGAATGGTTTGCTCTCTTTCCAAGGTTTCTATGTTATAAACGTAACCTTCGTTATGTAAATAAGTTAATTGATAGATTTTATCATTCAAAACAGTTGTTCCTTCGCCAAAAATTTCATCATTCAATTCATTTATTTTCAACACTTCACCAGTTTTCGGATCCACTTTTCTAATGCTTGATTTTCCTTTTAAACCAGTTCCAATACCTTCACCGTTTCCTGTACTTTCAATTAAAACATCGTTATAAAACTCCAAACCTTGGGTGTAAGCTTTGATGTCGTGCGGATACGTATTTAAAATTGTATAGGAATACATAGCAGGTTGAACTTTTGAGAAAATATTAAATCGAGAAATGTTTTCAAAAGTTTTCCCATTCAAAAATGCTTCAGCTTTCACAACTTGGGTTCCATGTTTTTCATTGGCTAAGTTGTAATTCAATGCCTGATTACCTTTTACTGAACCTATTTTCTTATCATTGATATAATATACTACGGAATCTACTGTTTTTTCTGGAGTCTCTTTCAGTTTCATTTCAACCGTTTCTCCCAAAGTGTAAACTTGTTTCCAGTTTGAAGCATCGATAGCTACAGTAAAATCAGATTTTTTTTCATTATTACAAGCAGTTAATGCCAAAGCTAATCCAAAGAAAGTAAGGTATTTATATTTTTTCATTTCAGTTTTATATTTATTACAATAATACGAAGCTTTTTTTATTTAACAAAAGTGTTGGAGGAATAAAATTTGTTTGTATATTTGCAACGGCAAGTCCTACACGACCAGCTCCTGCAGAATCCTCCAGGGTGGGAACGCAGCAAAGGTATGCGGTTGTAGCGGTGCGATGTAGGTCGCTTGCCATTTTTTCTTAACTTTCTCTAGTTATTTTTAGTTTTAAAATACTCAAAACTTATTCCTTATTTCCGTTTTAATATTCATTAATACTCTGTTTTATTAAACAGTAATGTATTTAGGAATCAAGAAAAATAAAATTTAAAACAGGAATAAAATTACAACAATTCACTCCATTTAGAAATAAAGTAAAAAGTGTAATAAAGGCAAAAAAGGAAAGTAAAAACCTTCCTTTTTCGACACTTACATGAACTCTAAAAGATAGAATTCAATACACTTAACTAAAAACATTCAAAAAACTTCTTTTATACAAGATTAGCTTTTTACTTTTTGTCGAACTAATAAAAATTCATTAAGCCGACATTTTCTTTTTCATAACAATTTGTTTCATTTAATACAAACTGCATGCCACTGAAAAATAGTATTGATAATCAACTAAATACAAAACAACATTTAAATCCATATTGTAGAATACTAAAAAATTTATGTGGATTTTTTTCTCACAAAGCATATCAATTGATTAAAAACTATTGCTGTTCTCGTGAAAAATGTATTGGACTAATGGTAACTTAAATTTAGATAAATTCTATACAAATCAGACTCAATCCATTTGCAATTTTTGTGTTACATTTGTAAAAAATCTCGATGAAATGTTGATTATCGGTATTGCAGGAGGCACAGGTAGTGGAAAGACTACAGTGGTGGATCAAATTATAAGTGGATTATCTGACGATGAAGTTGGTGTGATTTCGCAAGATGACTATTATAAAAACAACGACCATTTATGTATGGCCGATAGATGTCTCATTAACTTTGATCACCCCGACTCCATTGATTTTGAACTATTAACCCGACATCTAACGGAGTTGAAACAAAATAAGAATATCCAACGACCGGTTTATTCATTTGTAGATCATAACAGATTACCTGAAGAAATTCCAATTAGCCCAAAAAAGGTTTTAATTGTAGAAGGTATCTTGATTTTAACGAATGAAAAATTACGTGATTTGATGGATATCAAAGTTTTTGTTCAGGCTGATTCTGATGAAAGACTGATTCGTCGCTTAAAGAGAGACATGGCCGAACGCGGAAGAAGTATGTCGGAAGTATTAAATCGTTATCAAACTACTTTGAAACCTATGCACGAACAATTCATAGAACCTTCAAAAGAATTTGCAGACATTATAATACCAAACGATAAATACAATTCAGTTGGAGTTGAAATTATTCGTACATTCATCAATAAAAAGTTGAGTAAATTATGAAAAAAAAGATAGAAGCACTTTTGATTAAATATCCTTTCTTGAAATGGGTAACCAATCGTTTTGTTTTAGTAACGCTATTTTTTATAATTTGGATGTTATTCTTTGACACTTATGCTTATTTTGATCACAAAACGATTGATAATGAAATTGGTGAACTAGAAGATCGAAAAGCATATTATCAAGAAGAAATTAAAAAAGACCAACAAAGTATTCGAAAATTAAGTCGAAAAGAAGAAATGGAACGTTATGCACGTGAAAAATACTACATGAAACGTGAAAACGAAGATATTTACATCATCGACAGCGATAAAGAATATCAAACAGACACAAATAATTAACAAAATACAAATATGTTATTTAAAGATTTTGAAAAAATAGCTTCCAAACAATGGAAAAACCAAATTCAATTCGAGTTAAAAGGCGCTGACTATAACGACACATTGGTTTGGGAAAGTTTAGAAGGGATTAAAGTAAAGCCTTTTTACCACAACGACGAAGATACTGTAACCAACGCTGTTACTACAACAAATACTCAATTCGCAGTTGTTCAAGATATTTATGTAAACGATATTGAAAAATCGATCAAAAATGCAAATGACGCACTAAATCGTGGTGCTGAATGCATTCGTTTTATCATTCCAAATAATGAAATTGATGTTATTTCTTTAATAAATAATAATGATAATCCTAAAGCAGTTTATTTACAATTATTGTTTTTAGATGCTGATTATATTGAAAGAATTAACAATGTAGCTTCTGAAAAAACATTCAAAATTTTTGTCTTAATAGACCCGATTCATCAATTAGGATTTGATGGAAATTTCTTTAAAGACGGAAACTCTGACTTTGAAACTTTGAATAAAATCGGACAGAAAGCTGATAAAATCAATTGGCTGACCGTAAACAGTACTACTTATCAAAATGCTGGTGCCAACATGATGCAACAAATTGCGTACACTTTGGCACATACGAACGAATATTTAAACCGACTGCCTTTTTTAGCAGAAACTAAAAACACTATTACTGTAGAAGTGGCCGTTGGAGGAAATTATTTCTTTGAAATTGCCAAATTACGTGCGTTGCGCTTAACTTTAGAAGCATTAGCTGAGGTATATTCTGAAAACATTAGCTTTCATATTCTTGCAAAACCTACGCGTAGAAACAAAACAATTTACGATTACAACGTAAACATGTTGCGTACAACTACAGAATGTATGAGTGCGATTTTGGGTGGTGCAGATGCTGTTGAAAACTTAGCTTATGATGCGGTTTTTCATAAAGCAAACGAATTTGGTGAACGTATTTCTCGTAATCAATTATTAATTCTTAAAGAAGAGAGTTATTTTGATAAAGTTAATAATCCTGCTGAAGGTGCTTATTACATCGAGAATTTAACTCAACAATTAGCTGAAAAAGGATTAGAATTATTTAAAGATATTGAGGCAAACGGCGGATTGATTTCTAAATTGATTGATGGAACAATCCAACGAAAAATTGGAGAAAGCGCCGAAAAAGAACAAGCGTTGTTTAACGAAGGAAAAGAAGTGTTGTTAGGAACAAATAAATATCCAAACGCACAAGATCAGATGAAAAACGATTTAGAATTGTATCCATTTGTCAAGCAAAATCCACGAAAAACATTAATCACACCGATTATAGAAAAACGATTGGCCGAAACATTGGAGCAAGAACGTTTAGCGTCAGAAGAATAGAATATGGACAAAGAAAAGATTCAGAAAAAACAGCAACAAATACTTGATTTAACAGGTAGTTTTTGTATTCAGAAATTAGATGATGATTATTTTCAGTTGACAGAAAAACTTATCAAAAAATTAGGTCGAAAAAGAAGTGTTCCTTTTACAACAGGAAAAGAGGAAATTTGGGCCGCAGCCGTGATTCACGCTTTGGGGACAGTCAATTTTTTGTTTGATAAATCTTTTGAACCCTACGTTTCGGTTGATGACATCAACAATTATTTTGGCACTAACAAATCAACAGTAACAGCCAAATCAAAACAAATACGCGAACTATTGAAAATAGACCGTTTCGGAGGAGAATTTGCTACGCAGCATATGGAAGATGAAAACCCTTTCAACAATATGGTCATTGTGGACGGTATGATATATCCTTTAAGTGCTTTACCACAGGAATATCAGGAAATGGTAAAGCAAGCCCGAAGAGAAGGAAAGGATATTTCGTTTAATACCAAATAGCTTCATAATTTTAAGGAATAGAATGGGAAAAAAACGAAATAAAATTATTTGAGCAAACAAAAGTCCGCACCCTTTGGGATGAAGAGCAGGAAAAGTGGTTTATTTCTATCATTGATGTAATAGAAGTATTAACAGGAAGTATTGATCCGCCAGCTTATTGGAGAAAATTAAAACAAAGGCTTAAAGCAGAAGGAAATGAAACCGTGACAAATATTCACGTTTTGAAAATGGGAGCCAAAGACGGTAAAATGCGAATCACCGATACTGAACAGGTTTTTCGTTTAATATGAAATATCTTTGAATGAAAATTGCGAATTTGTTGAATAAATGAGTTAATCTCGAGCTTGTATGGTTTAGTAAGTTTAGATAATAAAAAAATAAAGATAGGATTCATTGTCATAATTTTAATTGCTTTAAGTACTTACGGTTATTATATAAGTCGAAAAAATCAAAATACAACTATTAAAACTCTTTCTATAATTGGTTTAATTTTAGGTATTTTGCTCTTTATAGTATTAGCTGTATTTTATACAATATTATTTGCATAAAAATAATTTAATATGAAAATAAAATGAGAAAAAACATACAACATATCACATTAGAAGGTAAAAACCTGAAACCTGAAACAAATTCAAACCTTAAACAAAACTTCCTAACCGCCGAAGGAATTCAAGTAAAAGAAAACTATACATTAGCTGACGTTGAAGGATTAGAACACATAGGTTTTGGGGCAGGTTTTGCACCAAATTTAAGAGGACCATATTCTACAATGTATGTTCGAAGACCTTGGACTATTCGTCAATACGCAGGATTTTCAACAGCTGAAGAATCCAATGCTTTTTACCGTAGAAATTTAGCAGCTGGACAAAAAGGTTTGTCAGTTGCTTTTGACTTGGCTACTCACCGCGGTTACGATTCTGATCACGAAAGAGTTGTTGGAGATGTTGGTAAAGCAGGCGTAGCTATTGACTCAGTTGAAGATATGAAAATCTTATTTGATCAAATTCCTTTAGATCAAATGTCGGTTTCTATGACAATGAACGGCGCTGTTTTGCCTATTTTAGCATTCTACATTGTAGCAGCGAAAGAACAAGGCGTGGATGAAAAATTACTTTCGGGAACCATTCAAAATGACATCTTGAAAGAGTTTATGGTGCGTAATACTTACATTTATCCACCAACTCCTTCCATGAAAATCATTGCCGATATTTTTGAATATACGAGCAAAAAAATGCCAAAATTCAACTCGATTTCTATTTCGGGTTATCACATGCAGGAAGCCGGTGCAACAGCTGATATTGAATTGGCATACACCATTGCAGACGGATTGGAATACGTACGCACAGGATTGGCTGCGGGAATGAAAATTGATGAGTTTGCACCACGTTTGTCTTTTTTCTGGGCAATTGGGATGAATCACTTTATGGAAATTGCCAAAATGCGTGCCGGTAGAATGATTTGGGCAAAATTGATCCAGCAATTCAATCCAGAGTCAGAAAAATCGCTGGCTTTGCGTACCCATTGTCAAACTTCTGGTTGGAGTTTAACCGAACAAGATCCGTTCAATAACGTAGCCAGAACGGCAATCGAAGCAGCAGCAGCAGCGTTTGGTGGCACACAATCATTACACACGAATGCTTTGGATGAAGCCATTGCTTTACCTACAGATTTCTCGGCTCGTATTGCACGAAACACGCAGATTTTTCTACAAGAAGAAACGAAGATTACCAAAACAGTTGATCCTTGGGCAGGTAGTTATTACGTAGAAAGTTTGACTGCTGAAATTGCTGAAAAAGCTTGGGAATTAATCGAAGAAGTGGAGAAATTAGGTGGTATGACCAAAGCCATTGAAGCAGGAATTCCAAAAATGCGCATTGAAGAAGCCGCTGCTCGTAAACAAGCCCGTATTGATTCGGGGCAGGATATTATTGTTGGGGTAAACAAATACCGTTTGGAAAAAGAAGATCCTTTACAGATTTTGGAAGTAGACAACCGAGTGGTTCGACAACAACAAATTGAACGTTTAAACAAAATTAAAGCTTCGCGTAACAACCAAAAAGTTCAAGAGAGTCTGCAAGCTCTTACAGAAGCAGCCAAAACGGGTAAAGGAAATTTATTAGAATTAGCAGTTACAGCTGCAGAGCACAGAGCTACATTGGGTGAAATTTCTGATGCTTTAGAAACTGTTTTTGGAAGATACAAAGCACAAATAAAAACCATTAGTGGTGTTTATAATAAAGAAATGAAAGCAGACGATAAATTTGAAAAAGCAAAACAATTAGCTGACGAATTTGCTAAACTAGAAGGACGTCGTCCACGAATTATGATTGCAAAAATGGGACAAGATGGTCACGATCGTGGAGCGAAAGTTGTTGCAACTGGTTATGCCGATGTTGGTTTTGATGTAGATATGGGTCCCTTGTTCCAAACACCTGCTGAAGCAGCTAAACAAGCGGTAGAAAACGACGTACACGTTTTAGGTGTTTCTTCATTGGCAGCAGGACATAAAACCTTGGTTCCTCAAGTACTAGAAGAATTGAAAAAATACGGTAGAGAAGATATAATGGTGATTGTTGGTGGTGTGATTCCTGCACAAGATTACCAATATTTATTTGACGCTGGTGCAGTGGCTGTTTTTGGTCCGGGTACTAGAATTGCAGAAGCTGCTATTACTATTCTAAACGTATTGATGGATACAGAATAAAAAATGGGTCTGAATAGGGCTTTTTTTAACTAACTTTTAAAAGGAGTATATTTTACTCCTTTTTTTTGTAACAAAACCAAAATAAAGCAACTTACTAAATAAAAGAATTATATATTATGAGTTTAAAGATTTCAGGGTTGACTAAAACCTATAAAAATGGCGTAAAAGCTCTTGACGATGTTAATTTAGAAATTGGCAAAGGAATGTTCGGACTTTTGGGTCCAAATGGTGCTGGAAAATCATCATTGATGCGCACAATTGCAACTTTGCAAACACCTGATTCAGGAAGTGTAACCTTCAACGACATCAATATTTTGGAAGATAAAAACGCTTTGAGAAAAGTTTTAGGTTATCTACCCCAAGAGTTTGGTGTGTATCCCAATATGTCTGCAGAAACTTTATTGGATTACTTTGCTCAATTAAAAGGAATTACTAAATCAGACGAACGCAAAAAAATTATTAAGGAAGTATTAGAACTGACAAATCTATACGATGTTCGCCACAAAAGTGTAAGCGGATATTCTGGCGGTATGAAACAGCGTTTTGGAATTGCTCAGTTATTGTTAAATGATCCGAAACTAATAATTGTAGACGAACCAACAGCTGGTTTAGATCCTGCAGAACGTCATCGCTTTTTAAATGTTTTACGTGAAATCGGAACCAATCATACCGTTATCTTTTCAACGCATATTGTAGACGATGTTCGTGAACTGTGTCATACATTAGCAATTTTGAATGGCGGGAAAATTTTATTTGAAGGTACACCAAACAGCGGAGAAGAATTATTAGACGGGAAAATCTGGATGCGTATCATCAATCGAGATGAATTTGACGAATTCAACAGTAAATACAATATTATTTCCTCAAATTTCAATCAAGACAATACTCTTAATATCCGTGTTCATAGCGATACTCAACCCGATGAAACCTTTGTAATCGCGAAACCTATTTTGGAAGATGTATATTTTGTGTCATTAAAAGGAGATTTATAATGCTGGGAACTATTTTTAAATTTGAAACCAAGCGCTGGTTCAAAAACTGGCAGTTTTATCTGTACTTCTTTCTGTTTTTTGCTCTTTCCTTTGGGACAATGGCAGGAGCAGTTGGTTATTTTGATGCATTTACTGTAACTACTTCATCCAACACGGTGATGAACTCTCCCATAGCAATCAATGGCTTGATGGGAGCTATTGTTACTTTTATAAACTTTATCATTCCTGTGGTTATCGGAACCACGGTTTATCGAGATTTTAAATACAATACACACACCTTACTTTACGCCTATCCATTTGATAAATTTCAATATCTTTTTGGAAAATTCCTTAGCGGCTTTTTTGTTACAATCATTATTACTTTTTCGATTGGACTTGGCTTTTTACTTGCAACTCTGCTCCCTTTTGCAAATCCTGATTTGTTGGGACCTGTCAACCTAATGGCTTACTTTCAAAGCTATTTAGTATTTGTTATTCCCAATATTTTCTTTATTGGTGCTTTCATTTTTATGTTAGTAACCCTGAGTCGTAATCAATACATCGGTTTTATTTTTGTCATTATCTTGTTGTTCATTCCTGCTATTATTAGTGTTTTAACAAACAACGTGGACGATAAGTTTGTGGCTTCATTGTTTGAACCTTTTGGAAACATGGCCTTGAATGAAGTTACTCAATATTGGACGATTGAAGAACAAAACAACCTAATGATTCCGATGGAAAAAGTCATTATTTGGAACCGTTTAATATGGATTGGAGTTGGTTTTTTAGCATTGGCAGTGACTTACTTCTCATTTTCATTCAGCCACAGTCCGTTGACTATTGGTAGAAAGAAAAAAGGAAATCGTGTTGTAAAAAATAATTTTGGAAGCATTATTAAAATTAAATTACCAAAAGTTTCTCACGATTATTCTTTTGGAGCTTATTTAAAAACTGCTTTTAGCCTTTCGAAGTTTGAATTTAAAAACATTGTAAAGAATTGGATCTTTATCAGTTTAATGGCTATTTTACTGATTTTCATTTTAATTTCAGCTTATAGTTTAGGTGAAATGTTTGGTACTAAAACTTATCCTGTTACTTGGAAGGTGATTGATTTAGTGAATCAGAATATTGGTATGTTCTTATCACTATTGATTTATTTATTTGCTGGAGTTTTACTCAATAATCCTCAAAGTACGCGAATGAATTTATTGGTTGATTCAACAGCAGTTCCTAATTGGACGTTGTTATTATCAAAATTCATTGCATTGGTTGCCATGGTTTGCACCGTATTTTTAATAGGAATTTTATGTGGAATATTGATTCAAACTTATCTGGGATATTACAATTATGAAATAGAAAATTATTTCATAGAATTCTTTGGTTTTCAATTAATTAAATACGTCATCTTAATTCTATTTGCATTGTTTATTCAATCGCTTTTTAGAAATTATTTCGTTGGTTTCTTTGTAATCATATTGATTACAAGTATGTTAAATTTCACTTTAAGGAAATTAGGTGTCGAATTAAACATTTTCCATTTCAATTCAGGAATGGGTTACAGCTATTCCGACATGAACGGTTATGGTACTGTTCGTGGCTATTTTTACTACAAATTATACTGGTTGTTGTTTTGCTTTGTTTTATACGGCCTCACTTTATTACTTTGGAGAAGAGGTATACTTTCAGGAGTTAAAGAACGTTTAAAATTAGTTGCAAAACGTTTCCGTTTGCCAATAGCTGTTCCTATGCTAATTGTATTATTTGGTTTTATTGGTATGGGATATGCACTTTACATTCAATTGACTCAATTAGAGCCTTATTACACTTCTCAAGAGCGTGAAATTCAGCGAGTTGATTTTGAAAGAAAATATAAAAAATACGAAGAATATGCGCAACCAAGAATTGTTGATGTAAATGTGGATATGGATATTTATCCAAATGAACGCAATTATAAAGCTGTAGCTAACTTTTTGATGATCAACAAATCAGATGAAGTAATTGACTCTTTGTTTTTAAATTATGGGAAGAATTTTCAAGGAATTAAGTTCAACAGAGCCTATGAATTAGTCTTGAATGATACCGTAATGGATTTTGATATCTACAGACTAAATCAACCATTGCATCCAGGAGAATCCATCGAAGTTCAAATGACTATTCAGAACCCATCAAATACTTGGTTACAAGATCGTTCGCTAGTAATTGAAAATGGAACATTTATAAACAACATGATCTTTCCTACTTTTGGATATCCAGAAGGAGTAGAATTGTTTGATAATGATGTTCGTAAAAAATATGATTTACCACCGCGAGAAAGAATGCCTGAGCCAGATGATGCTGAAGCACGAAAAAACACATACATCTCTAGCAATGCCGATTGGATAACATTTGAAACGACTGTTAGTACAGCCGGTGATCAGATTGCGATTGCTCCAGGTTATCTACAAAAGCAATGGCAGGAAAACGGACGTAATTATTTCCATTATAAAATGGATCAAAAAATGTTGAATTTCTATGCATACAACTCTGCTCGATACGAGGTAAAAAGAGAAAAGTGGAACGACATTAATTTAGAGATTTATTACCACAAAGGACATGAATACAACTTGGATCGAATGATGGAATCTATGAAAAAATCATTGGCTTATTATGGAGAAAATTTTGGTCCGTATCAACACAAACAAGCTCGTATTATTGAATTCCCAAAAACCTTGGGAACCTTTGCTCAAGCGTTTGCCAATACAATGCCTTTTTCTGAAGCTATTGGTTTCATTGCCGATGTAGACGTAGACAATCCAAATGCTGTAGATTATCCATTTTCTGTGGTATCTCACGAAATGGCGCATCAATGGTGGGCGCATCAGGTAATTGGCGCCAACGTAAAAGGAGCTACTTTGTTGTCGGAATCTTTGTCTGAATATAGTTCATTGAAAGTATTGGAGAAAGAATACGGAAAATTCCAAATGAGAAAATTCCTTAAAGATGCTTTGGATAGTTATCTACAAGGAAGAACTTGGGAATGGAAAGAAGAAAATCCTTTGATGTACAACGAAAATCAGCAATATATTCATTACAACAAAGGATCTCTGGTCCTTTACACAATGAGTGATTATATGGGTGAACGTAATTTCAATAATATCCTGAGAGACTTTGTTTCAGAGAAGAAATTTCAAGAAGCACCTTATACCAACTCTATTGAATTTGTAAATCTTTTAAAAGAACGTACACCAGATAGTTTACAATATCTAATTACAGATATGTTTGAAACAATTACCCTGTATGATAATAAAGTAGAAGAAGTGAAAGTTGAACCTTTAGAAAATGGAAAGTACAAAGTAGACATCACTTTCACTGTTTCTAAATACCGAAGCACTCCAAAAGGAGCCCAAGTATACGAAGACGAAAATGGAACAGTATTGAAAGGTACTTCTAATAGTAAAGAAATTCAATCTTATCCATTACGTGATTATGTAGAAGTGGGAATCTTTGGAGCAAAAAACAAAAAAGGTAAACACGAATATGAAAATGAATTGTACAATAAGAAATACTTGATCAATAAAATTAATAATCAAGTATCAATTATAGTTGATGAGAAACCTGTTGAAGTGGGTGTTGACCCATACAACAAACTTATCGACCGAGATTCTAACGACAATAGAAAAAGTGTAAATTAATTCATAAACAAAAAAACCTGCAAAACTTAATTTGCAGGTTTTTTTTGGTTTCAATGTGCGATTTCAAGCTTAAATTATTCATTGAATATGGAGTTGTAAGACAGTGAAGCTTTTAAAAAATTCATAGGATTTAAATTCAATTAAAAATGTATTCGTATTTCTACTTCATACATTTTTCCATTTATTCATATATTCTTATTTTTGCACCTTCATTCAACAATAATTTAAAAAAATGGACACAAATTTATTATTAAACATTGCCCAAGAATTCGGTTGCCCGACGTACGTTTATGATGGCAACAAAATCGAGACTCAGTTTGATCGCTTAACTTCCGCTTTTGAAGGAGTGAAAAAGCTAAAGATCAATTATGCAGCAAAAGCACTGACCAATATTACCATTTTAAAGTTGTTGAAGAATAAGGGCAGTGGACTAGATACCGTTTCAATTCAAGAAGTTTTATTGGGTTTAGAAGCTGGTTTTGCTCCAGAAGATATCATGTATACGCCCAATGGTGTTTCTTTAGAAGAGATTGAAGAAGTTGCTCGAATGGGAGTTCACATCAATATTGACAACCTCTCTATTTTAGAACAATTCGGAACTCGTCATCCTAATACACCTGTTTGCATTCGTATTAATCCGCACGTAATGGCAGGAGGAAATACTAATATTTCAGTTGGACATATCGACAGTAAGTTTGGAATCTCTATTCATCAAACCCCGCATATTTTGCGTATAATCGAAAATACTAAAATGAAAGTGAATGGCATTCATATGCACACTGGTTCTGACATTTTAGATATTGAAGTGTTTTTATACGCAGCAGAAATACTTTTTCAAGCAGCAAGTCAATTTAAAAACTTGGATTTTATCGATTTTGGAAGTGGTTTTAAAGTACCATACAAAACAGACGATTTGGAAACAGACATTGAAGAATTGGGTGAAAAATTAACCGTTCGTTTCAATGATTTTTGTAAAGATTATGGAAGAGACTTAACACTGATTTTTGAACCAGGGAAATTCTTGGTTTCCGAAGCAGGTTTTTTCTTAGCCAAAGTAAATGTGGTAAAACAAACAACATCTACAGTTTTTGCAGGAATTGATTCAGGTTTCAACCATTTGATTCGTCCAATGTTTTACAACTCTTACCATCATATCACCAATATTTCTAACGCAGAAGGTAAAGAACGCTTTTATTCGGTTGTTGGATATATTTGTGAAACAGATACTTTTGCAAACAACCGTAGAATTGCAGAAATTCAAGAAGGTGATGTATTGTGTTTCCATAATGCAGGCGCCTATTGTTTTTCAATGACTTCGAATTACAATTCAAGGTACAGACCGGCCGAAGTATTGATCTACAATGGAGAAGCTCATCTTATTAGAAAAAGAGAAACTTTAAAAGACTTGATGCACAATCAAATTCTAGTTGATTTGACTTAAAATAGTTTATTTAAATAAGCGCATAGTTTTTAAATCTGTTTAAAAACTATGCGCTTTTATCATTTTTGTATCCGATGAAAAAATCAAATTTCATCAAAGGTTTTTGCTATTTTTTCAATGTTGAGACTTCGGGCACTCGCATCAAAAATTTCCTTATAAACCCCACCTTGTTTATATACTTCTTCATGTACTCCGGCTTCACTAATTCGTCCTTCTTCCATAGCATAAATGATATCGGCATCAATAATTTGCGAAATACTATGTGAAATAATAACAACTGTTCGGTTTTTCTTAATGGCATCCAAACTGTTTTTAATTTGCTCTGTTGCAATCGCGTCAAGGCTTGCTGTGGGTTCATCCAAAAATATAATTGGTGGATTTTTCAAAAACATTCTCGCAATCGCAATACGTTGTTGTTGCCCTCCAGACATTGCAGTAGCTTTAGTTTCATATTGTTCAGGCAATTTCATAATCTGATCGTGAATATAAGCTTGTTTTGCAGCTTCGATTACTTCTTCATCTGTAGCATCAATTTTTCCATAACGAATGTTCTCTGCAACAGATCCATTGAAAATATGATTTTTTTGCAATACTAATCCGATATTTTCTCTTAAAAAGTTGGTATCATAATCTTCTAAAGGAATTCCATCTAATAAAATTTCTCCTTCGGTAGCTGTATAAAATTTATCTAAAAGATTGATAATAGTACTTTTCCCAGCTCCTGATAATCCAACTAAAGCCGTGATTTTATTGGCTTTAATTTCCATGTTGATATGATGTAAAGCCTGAGTTCCATTTGGGTAAGTAAACGAAACATCTTTTAATTGAAAATTGCCTTTTAAATCTTCCTTTTTTACTTTACCTGAAGTTTCCTTCTCGTGATCGGCTTGCAAAATTTCAAAATAACTTTCAGAGTAGATCATCGCATCGTTCATCTCGTCATAAATTCGATGTAATTGACGAATGGGCGCAGAAACATTATTGAAAAGTAAAATATGAAACATGATAGAGCCGATAGTCATCGTATCATCCAGAACGAAAAATGCGGTTAAAATGATAATGAAAACTACTCCAATTTGTTCTACAAAAGATTTTAATCCATCAAAAAAGAAACTGGTTTTTCTAGTTTGCATCTGATTATTCGTTAACTCATTCTGCAATTCTAATTGTTTTTTTGATTCAATTTTCTCTCTGTTAAACGATTTTATAACGGTAATTGAATCAATAATACTGATGATGCCTTGTGATTTTGATTCCCTAAATCCACGAAGTTTTCTACGCCATCCACTGAGTTTTTGTGCTTGGTTTCGAGTTATTATAAAATAAATCGGTACAATACATAAACCCACCAAACCAACATATAAATTGGCTTGAAACATAAAAAACAGCGCAACTATGGCGTTTGCAAACAAAGGTAAAATATCGATAAAAAAGTTTTGAACCAATCGAGTTAAACTCTCGATCCCTCTGTCAATTCGAGTTTGTAAACGTCCTGCTTCGTTGTCATTAGATACAAAAAAAGACAATTTATAAGTCAGAATTTTATCGATGATTGCTTGGGCTAGATCTTTGGAAACATAAATTCTTAATTTCTCTCCAAAATACTTCTGTCCAAAAGTAATAACAGCATTTAAAATTTCTTTGATTAGTAAAACTAAGGAAATAAAGATCAACAACTTTACCCCTATCTCCATTGCATTGGGCTTTTCACTGATTACAGTTAATTCATCAACTGTATAACGTAAAATCCATGCATTAACCTGAGCAGTAAACGATCCAATAAAAGTCAATAATAAAGTAGCAATGACTAATTTTCGATAAGGTCGCACATACGGACGAAGGTGTTTGAACAAGGTATTTATTTGCATTTTTAAGCTAAATATATTGAAAATAATTAATATTCAACAAAAACACAACTTCTTTTTTGCTGAGGTAATCTTTAAAAAACTCTAGTAACTATTTAAAAACTAGAAAGATGAACTAATTGCAAAATTAACATTAAGACAAACTATTCATTAGATGTATTCCATAAAACTCTAGCATTTTCTAAATCTTCTTTAGTATCAATACCAACACCAATATGCTTGGTAACAATCATTTGTATTGTTTTCCCGTTTTCTAAATATCTCAATTGTTCTAGCTTTTCGGTTGCTTCCAAATTCGAAACCTTCCATTTTGTAAAATCCATCAAAGCTTGTTTTCGAAATGCGTATACGCCGATGTGTTGATAGTAAGGCGCTTTACTTACACCTTCTCTAACAAAAGGAATTGCAGCTCTTGAAAAGTACAATGCTCGCAAATTTTGGTCTACAACCACTTTAACATTGTTCGGATTGTTGATGACTTCATTTTCTTTTATTTCAAACATTAAAGAAGCCAAATCTATTTTCTGATCAGTATCCTTTTTGAAAACTTCGATCAAATTTTGTAGATTTTCTTTGTTAACAAAAGGCTCATCTCCTTGCACATTTACCACCACATCACAATCCATATTTGCAACAACTTCCGCAATTCGGTCACTTCCACTTTCATGATTAGGATTGCTCATTACCACATTTACATCGTGTTGCTTTAATAAATTGTAAATAACTTCATGATCGGTTGCTACTAGAACCTCATCAAACAATTGAGTTTGAAAAACAGCTAAATAAGTCTGAACCACAACGGGTTTTCCACCTAAATCCTGAACCAATTTCGCAGGAAACCGCGTAGATGCATATCGTGCAGGAATGACCGCAATAATTTTGGGCTTGTCCATTAAATTAATCTTAAATTAGTTTATAAAAAAATCATCATTAAAACCGATCAAATATACTTTTTCTTTTGCTCGAGTCAATGCCGTGTACAACCAACGTAAATAATCCTTAGAAATTCCATCGGGTAAATAGGGCTGTTCAATGAAAACAACATCCCACTGCCCGCCTTGAGATTTATGACACGTTACTGCATAAGCAAATTTGATTTGCAATGCGTTAAAGAACTCATTATCCTTCACTTTTTGTAATCTTCGATAGGCTTTAATTTCGTCTTGATAATCCATAAGTACTTCTTGATACAATCTGTTAGATTGCTTATAAGTCAAACTCGCTGATTCTGATGATAATGTATCTAACAAAACTATAGTATCAAACGGAGCTATATCTGGATAATCTATCATACGCACTTTAACCGATGCAAACCTAAAACCATACAAATCATGGTATTTATAAATTTGCATAATCTCTAAAATATCGCCGTTGGCAATAAAATCAGAGGTTTTAAAATCTTTTAGCCAAAAGTAATTATTTTTAACTACCATCACATAATCTCCAGGACTTATTTCGCTTTCAACATCCAAAATCCGCGTACGAATTTGCTGATTGTATTGATAGGCTCGTTTGTTAGATCGAACAATGAAAGTGGTTTCTTCCGATCCCTTTTGAGAATAAGCATCGTGTATGGCATCTAAAGTTTCGTAACCGTCGTTAAGCCTAACAACATCTTTAAAGTTGAGTGTATCAAATTCAAAAGATCCATAGAACTCTTGTTGTATCTGTTCTCTTAATTCGGTGGCGTTATATAAGATTCCAGATCCTTCTTCTTGTCGCATTACCTCGGTTAATTCAATACTATCGACTTTCATTTGGTAATTCAGTGATAATTTGTTTTCATTTAAAGCTGGGCTTTCTTCCATACCCACTGGAGGCAACTGCGCGGTATCACCAACAATAATTAACTTGCAATTCACCCCTGAATACACATAATACATCAGATCGTCTAGCAAAGAACCGTGTGTATACATAGTGGCATCGGTAACATTGTCTGAAATCATTGAAGATTCATCTACAATAAAAATCGTGTTTTTATGTTTATTTGCCTGCATCGTGAACGTCATGCTTGAGTTTCGATCTTTTTTTGGGTAATAAATTTTTTTATGAATGGTAAATGCAGGTTGTTTGGCATAACCAGATATTACTTTTGCTGCCCGACCTGTGGGTGCTAGCAGTACATATTTCCGATCAACAACAGACAGTTGATTGACTAAAACTGAAAGTAAAGTGGTTTTTCCTGTACCTGCATAACCTTTTAGAACAAAGAGTTCGTCACTTTGATCACTTAAAATAAAGCGAGCAATTTTTTGTAAAAAAGCATCTTGTTTCAATGTGGTTTCGAACGGAAAAGTAGCTTTCAGTCGATGATAAAATTCAGTGATTGTCATATTCTTCGGAAGATTTATACAAAGATAGTGTTTTCAAAAGGGTATAAAAAAAGTTTATAACTTTTTCATTTAAGTTAATTTTCTTAAATTAGTAGCAACAATAAAAAAAGGAATGAATAGAGAAATCATCACCATCGACTTGAACTTTCAAAACACTAAAGAATCCATCGGAGCCTTTTTAATGAACACTTCTAAAGGACCTATATTGATAGAAACCGGTCCAGAATCGACTTTCGAACAACTAAAAAATGGAATAGAAAAAGCTGGTTTTAAAGTCAGTGATATTCTTGCCGTTTTATTAACTCATATTCACTTTGACCACGCTGGCGCAGCTTGGAAATTAGCGACAAACGGTACAAAAATCTACGTACATGAAATTGGCCTACCACATTTAGCTCAGCCAGAGAGACTTTGGAATTCTGCAGCTCAGATTTATGGTGAAGACATGAATCGTTTGTGGGGTGAAATGAAACCTATACCTGAGCACCTGCTAATTGCGGCAAATGATGGAGACATCATCGATTTTGGAGACGTACAGATTAAAGTAATCTACACACCAGGTCATGCAATTCATCATAATGCTTATCAATGGAATGATATTATTTTTACTGGTGATGTAGCAGGCTGTAAAATTAAAGACGGACCAGTTGTTCCACCTTGTCCACCGCCAGATATTAATTTAGAACATTGGAAGCACTCCTTACAAAAATTACGAGCAGCTAAACCAGAGCAATTGTATCTTACTCATTTTTCGAAACAGGATGAACCTTTGAAGTTAATAGATGAGTTAGAACAAGAATTAGATCGATGGGCAGAATTCATTTATCCTTTTTATAAAAATGAAACTCCAACTCAAGAAATCATTCCGAAATTCATGAAATTTACTTCAGACTCTTTTAAATTGAAAGGAATGAGTGATGAAGAAATTCAGATTTACGAATATGCAAACCCAAGCTGGATGTCGGTAAATGGATTATTGCGTTACTGGAAATTAAAAGAACAAGGCAGAATTTAAAACATAAAAAAAATCTTGAGATCTCTCAAGATTTTTTTGTTTATTACAACGTTTTCATGTCTATTACGAAACGGTATTTTACGTCAGATTTTTGCATTCTGATGTAAGCTTCGTTGATATCTTTCATTTGAATCACTTCTACTTCAGAGACAATACCGTGTTTACCACAAAAATCTAACATTTCCTGTGTTTCTTTAATTCCGCCAATTAGAGAACCAGCAATGTTTCTGCGTTTATTGATCAAAATACCTCCATGCACATTTGGCAAAGGTTCAATAGCACCTACCATACACATGGTTTTATCTAATTTCAATAATAATAAATATGGATTAACATCATGAGCAACAGGAATAGTATTTAAAAGAAAATCAAAACTGTACTGCTGCTTTTTCATTTGCTCTGCATCTTTTGAAATCAACACCTCATCTGCACCTAATTTCATAACATCTTCTCCTTTTGATTCTGAGGTTGTAATCATAACTACATGTGCGCCCATTGCTTTGGCAAACTTCACACCCATATGTCCCAATCCTCCCAAACCAATCACACCTACTCTATCTCCTTTTTTAATCTTCCAATGACTTAAAGGAGACCAAGTTGTAATGCCGGCACATAGCAAAGGAGCCACATTTTCTAGAGGTAAATTCGTTGGAATATTTAACACAAAATCTTCTTCTACCACAATATTTTCAGAATAACCTCCATAAGTTATTCCTCCGTATTTTGATTTTGTAGAATTGTAGGTACCTGTAAAACCATTTTCACAATATTGTTCTAAACCTTCGTCACACGAATGACAATGCTTACAAGACTCTACCATACAGCCTACACCAACTACATCTCCAACTTTGAACTTACTAACTTTGTTTCCTACAGCTTCTACCCTACCAATAATCTCGTGGCCGGGAACAGCAGGATAATTGGTTGCTCCCCAATCTGATTTTGCGGTATGCAAATCGCTGTGACAAACTCCACAATATTCTATTTTTATAAAAACATCTTTAGGATTTAATTCTCGTCTTTGGATCATGTGCGGTCCCAATGGGTCGATTGCATTAAAGGCAGCATAAGCTTTTGTTGTCATTTTGTATCAGTTTAATGAGTTTGATAAAATTACGAAATTTCAACGTAGCTCCTTAAGTATTTAAAAACAAAAAATATTTTTTTTATTTAAGTTAAAGTAAATATGAATGCTTTTTCCCAAATGACAGAAACAGGTTATAAATGTAGATAGAGTACCACAAGAGATTCTCCTTCTATTTATTCGAAGGAGAATCTTTTTCATCTAATTTATCTATAAATTGATTTGCTTTCACAATACTGTAAAGTATTAAAACTATTACTGAAAAACCGATGCCTAATCCTAACCAAAACCTTGTATCTGATTTAGTTACAGGTTTATGATCTCCTGGTATATCTAAATATACAACTTGATGCCACCAACTGCTTTCACCTTTAAAAGGTTTATATCGATCGGGAACAATTGGTCCAGAAGGCGCATTTGCCAACTTAACGGTTTCTTCTTTTATGTAACTTAGAATATTTTGAACATCGGTTGTAGATAAATCTAAATGATCAGGCATTAAGGTTTTGTTGTATTCGTTGTAAATAGCAACAGCCACTTGGTCTCCCGATTGAATAACTTGTTGTGAATGACGTACAAAATT
Organism: uncultured Flavobacterium sp.; assembly: GCA_964397335.1. Classification (GTDB taxonomy): domain Bacteria; phylum Bacteroidota; class Bacteroidia; order Flavobacteriales; family Flavobacteriaceae; genus Flavobacterium. Next base: position 19,241 of record CAYNIM010000004.1, on the reverse strand, counting down.
TACAATCCATTCTTCATCGTGTCGTTGGTCAACATCTTTTAAATCGGGACCAACTAATTTTTTTCCGACAGCATGACACGATGCACAGCGATTGTTAAAGATTATTTTTCCATCTTCTGCGTCTTCCTGGGCGAATGTTGAAAACGTAACAAAACAAAGCAAGGGAATAACTTTAAAAAACTTTTTCATCTGACTTATTTATTTTCTTCCAGCAAACGCTGTATATAGTTAATCAATAGTTTTATTTCTGAAGATTCTGTTCCGTCGTAATACCCTCTAATGCGATTGTTTGTATCGATGAGAACCAATTTTTCACTATGAATAAAATCATGATCTCCTCCGTCTCCATCTGTAGCTTCTATAAACAATCCTTTTCGTGCAAAACGATAGAGCATTTTTTTCTCTCCGGTTGCTAATTGCCATTGATCAGTATTGATTGATCGGTTTTCGGCATAATTTTTAAGAACTTCAGGAGTGTCTGTTTCGGGATTTACTGTAAATGAAACCAAGCGAATTTCGTCGTTATCTTTGAATTGTTCTTGAACATCGGAAACTCCCATAATCATTGCCGGACAAATAGTCGGACAAGTTGTAAAGAAGTAATGAGCTACCCAAATTTTTCCATCTGTAAATGAATTGTTTATTGGCAAACTGTCTTGATTTATAAATTCATATTCGGAAACTTTAAAATCAGGAACGTTTTTTTGTATGGCATAATTCTCCGCATAATATGGCAAAGCTGAAATGTTTTGCTGATAGTATTTCATCGCAATGAAAGCGATAATAGGCACTACAACAGCTAAACCTATAAAGAGAAACCAAACCTTTTTACTTATATTTTTCATATGAATGTGATGTTTTATTTAATGTGAATTATTCGGATCTATTTTATTAACCGGACTTTCAGCTTCAAATTTATTTTGTACAGATTCACTGTATTTAAAGACATTCTTCAATGAAGGTCCGTAGGTAATTAATGTAAATAGAATACTAACAATAATCCATGGTTTTAGGTTGTGCAATAACGGAATTGGTTTTTCTTCGTGTAATTCTTCGGCTTCAGGAAGTTCTACAGATGGAGTTTCGGTACTTTTTCCAAAAGCGGTTGAGAAAAAAGCGATGAAATAAAGTAATGCTGCGATTCCCATCAAAATTCCACCTACCATGGTAATCGTTGTTGAAGGCACCCAATATTGGTTAAACATTTCGTGTGAAGGATTGGTGTAAGACATTCCCAAATTTGTTCTTATGGGTTCTCCCATCAATCCACCAGCCATTAATCCGTGAGAAAGCAAAGCTGTACCAATCATCCATAAATACGGAACTATGGTTACAATAGAAATCATTTTTATTTTCTTACCAGAAATTTTACTATACATATAAATACTCATTCCTAAGATCACCAAAAGCGTTGGTCCGGCAACAGTCATGTGAAAGTGACCTGGAACCCAACCCGTATTGTGCACCATTTGATTGAGCGCATACGACGCATTTACAATTCCAGATAATCCACCAAAAATGAACAAGATTAATCCACAGATAAAGTACCCAAATAAAAAGTTTTTCGATTCAAACCAAGGCAAATGCGTCATCCAATTGAGTAAACCTTTGGCTCCTCTTTTTCTACCAGAAACTTCTAAAGAAGCACCTACTGTAAATGCGGTCATAAAACTTGGAATAGAAACTGCAAATGTTAGTATACTCACCCACATTTTGGTTCCTTGTTCCATAACAGGTTCACTAAATTGATGGTGAACACCTACTGGAGTTGATAAAATCAAGAACAGTAAAAATGCCAATCGTGCTGCATTTCCTGAATACAATTTTCCTCCACTAACTTTAGGTAAAATGGTATAAAAAGCAGTGTAAGCCGGTAACAACCAGAAATATACCAATGGGTGACCAAACATCCAGAAAAGCATTCTGGTAAGCGGAACGTTGATGTCGTCTGTCCAACCTGCCGACCATGGCAACAATATCACTAATGATTCATAGGCAACTGGTATCGACGAAATTACCCACATGGTAAAGTTTACAAAAGTTGCTAAAACAGCTATGGGCATTTTAGCTTCTGGATTTTCTTTTCTCCATTCTCTATAACTCGAAATCCAACCAAAAAAAGCAACCCAACTTCCTACGATTAAAAGTGAAGTTCCTAAATAAAAAAGTGGTGAATTTTTTAAAGGTGCATAAAAGGTGTACAAGGCTTGTGCTTTTCCTAATATCATTAAAGCCACATCTATCAAAGTTCCTACAACCATTAAAATCATCGAAGTTTGATACGACCATTTGGGTGGCTCTTTTTTTAAGTAATGCCCCATAATTACATGACCAAAAACTACGGCAAAAAATGTTGTTAAAACAAGCGCATTTATCACACCGTGCATCGTTAATCCTTGGTAATAATTGATACCAGCAACCGCTTCTTGTTGAATGACTCCAGATCTGTAGAGCGTTTGCATTACTCCATTATAAACCCCGAGGATAAAAAGTGACATTGGCATAAACAAACCAATAAGTATCGTTCTTTTAAAAGATTTAGAAATGTTCATTTGTTTACTTTTTAATTCGTTAAATTGGTTACTAATATTTTTCCCATCATATTGTGATGCCCTATTCCGCAATACTCATGACACACAATTCTATAAGTTCCATAATCAGGAAAAGTCACAGTTACTTTATTCACTGTACCGGGAATCGCCATAAGGTTTACTCCTTTTCTTTCGATATGAAAACCGTGAACTACATCTGCTGAGGTCAGATAAAAATCAACCGTACTACCCGGTGGAATAACGATCTCTCCAGGGTCAAATGACCACATTTTCGCAATCATAAAAACTTCGTAATGCAAATCGTCTACTTCTTTAACTTCTGATTTTTGAAACGATGCATTGTAAGGTATACACGCAGGAACATCTATTTTTCGAGCATATACATTGTAAAGAATTGCAAAAAGAAAAATTCCCATTAATGAAGCACTCAAAAAGATCACCCGTAATTCGTACTTATTCATAATCTGCTTAATTTTAAATTAATGAAGTTCTATTTGAAGATTGTAAACACTAAACCAAATAATTGCAGCTAATAATAGCAGTAACACAATAAAAGCGATTGTACCTTTAGGTTTAAAGTTTTTTTCTATTTCTGATTGATGGTCGTTTTCCATGGTTTTATAAGTTTATTTGTATACTACAAAGCTACTTGACTTACGAAAAACAACGACTTACATAATTAGTTGTGAATTGGTACTTTTTACCGATTTGTATAAAACAAAAAATCGAGCGGTATTGCGCTCGATTTTATAAGTATTTTGAATTTCTAAATTCGTCTGGAGTAATTCCCGTATTCTTTTTAAAGAATCTGGAAAAATAGGAATTGTCTTGATAATTTAGTTGATAGGCGATTTCTGAAATGGTTAGCGATGAATTTACCAACAATCTTTTGGCTTCTAATAAGATCCGATTTCGAATCAATTCGCCTGCAGAAATTCCTTTGGTTTTCTGACAAAGTGCATTCAAGTGATTCGGAGTTACAAAAAGCATTTCAGCATAATCTTTGGGAAGTTTTTTGGTTTTGTAGTTTTCTTCGTTCAACTTTTCAAAACTTCGAAGGAGAAAAAATTGATGTTTGTTATGGATTTGATGATGATTTTCAGCACTTACCACGCGATTGCCTTTTATAAAAAGTTCTAATAAGTATAAGCGTAATAGGTCCCAACTACATTCTAAACACAATTTGTATTCTGCAATAATCTTATCAAACAGTTGTATAATTTCTTGATATCTATTTTTTAAAGAGATTTTAGAATACTCTCCATTGCCTATAAAAAAAGGAAAGTCGTCTGGATATGTGTGGCCATTGACTTTGAAAATTTATTTCATTACGATGTTCAAAATTAAGACAATTTATTGTTTCGTAAATTGTACTCTTTAGTGAGATTATGGTACTTTTTACTTAATCAAATATTTTCATTGATCAATCGTTCCAATTCATTCACGGGAAATACACCCGATTGGCGCCATCTGATCTCACCATTTTTAAAAATCACTAAAGTGGGTACACTTCGAATATTGTATTGTGCAGCTACTTGTTGGTTTTGATCTACGTCAATTTTTATAATCGAAGCTGATGCTCCAATACGTTGTTTAAGTTCTTCTAAAATAGGACTTTGCATTTGACAAGGTCCGCACCATGTAGCAAAAAAATCTACCAACACTGGTTTGTCTTGATTTATAATTTCTTCAAACGTCATTTTATTCTTTTTATATAATTAAAATTATGAAATACTGGATAAATATTACTTTATACTAACAACATTGTTGTGAATACCTTTTATTATTTAGAATTACTTTGTATCTATTTCTTCAAAAGTAATTTGCTGTCTTTTTTTTCGATTTGATCTTTTAGTAACATTACATCCCGAAACACCACAACAACCTATATTCAACAAAGACAACATCGAAAATACACTTCCGAGAAGGATAAAAATCCACTGATGATCTTGAAATCCTTGAACGATAATATAAATCCCAAATACGAGGCGAAGCGCTCTCATAACGTTCCAATTCCTTAAATAGTTTCTCATTTGATTGTCTTTTTTCTTGCAAAAATTCGAATAACTGCAGCTTTCCCTACGTGATAATTCCCTTCGTTTAAGTTGATGTCTAAAACCTCTGCTTCTTTAAAATCAAAATCTTCAAAATCTGCTTTTAACTCATCTAAGTCGTAAAGCATTTCAGAGTTTTTAGGACCTCCTGCTTTTGGATTTTCTGCTTGATTTAAAATTTGTTCTTTTTGAAAAGCTTCTAAAATTAGCCAACCGCCTGGTTTTATAAATCGACTCAATTTCTGATGATAGATTCTTCTAAAATCTGAATGAAAATGAGCGTAGATCAACACCAATGCATCAAATGAATTTTCAGGATAATCCACAGATTCTAAAGTTTCGATTGCATATTTAATAGTAACATTTTTCTTACTTGCTAAGATTTCTGCTTTCTTTTTAGCTGAAACACTTTGATCAAAAGCAATGGCTTGCCAACCCTTTTCGGCAGCATAAACAGCATTTCGACCTTCACCTTCGACAGGAAATAAAACTTTTCCTACGGGTAACGAAAGAAGCTTTTCTTCCAAATATTTGTTAGGGATTTCACCATAAACAAAAACGGGGTCTTTGTAACGTTCGTCCCAAAAATCTATTTCACTTTTCGCCATTTCAATGTCATTTTTAAAGATTTCAATATGCTTTATTCATCAATTATTACTTTCTGAACATTTTGCCAAGTTCCTCCATTTACAACATTCTGAAATCCATTTTTTTCTAAAATTGCCTTGGCTTGACCACTGCGATTTCCACTTCTACAAAAAACAACAATGTGTTTTTTATTGTTGAACTTTTGAAGTTGATTTTCGATTTTATCTAAAGGTATATTTACAGCTCCATCGGCGCTACCAGAAGAAAATTCGCTTGGCGTGCGAACGTCTACCAAATAAACGTTTTGATTAATAATTTCTTTTAATTGGGAGTTGTCTTTTTGGCCGAAAAGATTTTTAAATAGTCCAAGCATAGCTAATATTATAATTAAGGTTAAAATTATTCGATTCCATTTATTTTCAAACATAGAACGATGATTTACAAAATATTTGATTCAAGAACGATATCGGTTTTGATAGAATTTGTTACCAAACAAGCAGATTTAGCCTTTTCTAAAACGCGAACAGTTTTATCTGACAATTTATTATCTTCAAGTTGTACAGTTGGTTTAATAACCGCTTCTGTGATCTGAAATTTACCTTCTACGATTTCTAATTTACAAATTGTTTTACATTCAAAATGAGTAAAATCGAGTTTAAAATTCTCTGCAATTGCCAAAAAAGTAGCCATATAACAACTGTTTATCGCAGCTGCATATAAATGCTCTGGCGACCAAATTCCAGCAACACCGTTAGTGAATTCTGGTGGAGTTGCGCATTCAATTGTAGTTTCTAAAACTGGAGATGATAATTCTCCAATACGTCCTTCTTTCCATTTTACGTCTACTTCGTAATAGTGTTTTTGTGCCATAATTATTTATTTTTTATGTAATTTCATTTAATTCTTTTTAATATTTTTCCATGTTCCGCTATTGGTAACATTCTTAAAACCGTATTTCTAACATAATTTTAGAGCATTGTTGTTGGACACACAAAACCACTAATATTGAATTTTCCGGAAGCTTTGATTGCTTCAAAACCGCCTTTTACATCAATTAAGTTATTGTAACCTCTTGCTCTTAAAATTGAATTAAATATCATCGAACGATAACCACCAGCACAATGAACGTAATAGGTTTTGTCTTTATGCACTTCGGAAAAGTGGTCGTTGATGTAATCCAATGCTATATTTTCTGATTCTATAATGTGTTCTGAAAAATGTTCACTTTTTTTACGAACATCTAAAATTTTTAGGTTCGGATTCTCTTCCATTCGCTTTGCTAATTCTTCTACTGAAATTGATTTGATGCGATCACTTTCTTTACCTGAATTTTTCCAAGCTTCAAAACCACCCTCTAAAAAACCAATAGTATTGTCGTAACCCACTCGAGCCAAACGAGTAACAATTTCTTCCTCTCGCCCTTGGTCAGCAATTAACAAGATGGTTTGTTTGATATCTGGAATAAGCGTACCCACCCAAGGTGCAAAATTTCCATCGATGCCAATATTTATTGAATTTGGAATAAAACCTTTTGCAAAAGTTTGTGGATCTCGCGTATCTAATAATAATGCATCCGTTTGATTCGCAGTGACTTCAAATACCTCTGGTGATAAAGCTTGAGTTCCTTTATGTAGCACATCGTCGATACTTTCATAACCTTTAATATTCATTAGAACATTTGCTGGAAAATATCCTGGAGGAGGCATTAAACCGTCTAATACTTCGCTAATAAACTTTTCTTTAGTCATTGGTTGCAACGCATAATTGGTTTTCTTCTGATTGCCTAAGGTATCGGTTGTTTCCTTACTCATATTTTTACCACAAGCTGAACCCGCTCCATGTGCTGGATAAACAATAATATCGTCTGCCAACGGAATGATTTTGTTGTGTAAAGAATCATATAAATGTGCGGCTAATTTTTCTTGTGTTAGATCGGCAATAACTTTTTGTGCTAAATCGGGACGACCTACATCACCAATGAATAAGGTGTCACCCGTAAACAAACTTGTTTCTTTACCGTTTTCATCGATCAACAGAAAACATGTACTTTCCATGGTATGACCAGGTGTGTGAATGACTTTAATTTTGATGTTTCCAACTTCAAGAATCTCACCATCGGTAGCAACGTATGCATCGAATGCTGGTTTTGCTGTAGGCCCGAAAACAATTGTAGCACCGGTTTTATTGGCTAAATCTAAATGTCCACTTACAAAATCGGCATGGAAATGCGTTTCTAATACATATTTAATTTTTGCGCCGTCTTTATCTGCTTTTTGAATATAAGGTTGTACTTCTCGAAGCGGATCGATAACAACTGCCTCGCCATTGCTTTCGATATAATAAGCACCCTGCGCTAAACATCCGGTATAAATTTGTTCTATTTTCATTTTAATGATTTTTTAATAGTTTAAATATTTATGATACAAAACTACAACCTGTTTATAACCTTTACAGTAACATAAGTTACAGAACTGTTTTTTATAAGAATAATTCTTCGATAAGTACATAGTTTCTCATTACCAGTACAAAACAACCGAATGAGGATGTAATTTTCTTTAAACTAATAGGTTCAAAAAAAACCGACTAAATAGCCGGTTTTTAATGTAATTCTCTCTAAAAAAATGATAAGGTTTTGTTTTCTACAGAACTCTCATTTTTCATAACGAGTTTTAATATATTTATTTTACGAGTTCATTGTTGTGCTTTTTCCAATCGTTAATTCCACCCGAATAATTTAAAATATTATCGAAACCATTTTTTAATAAAATAGAATAAGCAATTGCAGCACGTGTTCCACTCTGACAATGAATGATAACAGGGGCATTTTTATTAATTTTATCTAGTTGTGTTTCAAGTGTATTTAACGCAATATTTTCCACACCCTTGATATGTCCATTTTGGTATTCGTTTAAGGTACGCACATCAATAATTTGAATACTTTCATTTTCTAAGTACGAAGTAAAACTCGAAAGATCTATTGTTTTTACAGATTGTAAAGGAATACTTTGAATAGCAGGATCTGTAATGTAACCGTAAAAATTATCCATCCCAATACGCATTAGTTTTCTTGTGATATCTTCTATCTGATTTTCTTCAGCAATTAGAACAATTTGATTTTGATAATCTAAAATAGAACCTGCAAATGTGGAAAAAGTTTTCATATTTTCAATAAGATAACTTCCTGGAATAAATCCTTTTTTCAGATACAGATTTGGGACGAGCATCAATGATCGTTAATCCGTTTTTAATCGCATTATCCACTTCATCACGATTGAGTTCTGCAAGTTTAGGAACAGCAATTAAAAGTGGGCGCTCAACTTTATTGAGCTGTTTCATTTTTGAGAAATATTTAGGAGGCGTAGGCTGATCGCTTAAAACATAATTCACGAAATCTGATTCATTTCCTGAAAATTGTAACGCTGGATTCGTCAATTTCTCTTGTTTTAAAGTAGATTGGGGAATTGTACTTAGACTTTTCCCACAAAAAGATCCAGCGCCATGTCCAGGCCAAATCTCAGTATCATCAGGAAGTTTTAAAATTTTTTCAATCGAATGATACAACTGTTGAGCACCGATTTCTTGAGAACCTATTTGCCCAGCAGCCTTTTCAAGTAAATCAGGACGACCGACATCGCCTACAAAAATGAAATCTCCTGTTATTGCTTTGATGGGCTGATCGGTTCCATCTTTCAATAAGAAAGTAATACTTTCTGGAGTATGACCAGGTGTATGCATAATTTCCAAATGAAGTCCTCCAATTTTTAATACATCACCATCTTTCAAACCTTGATGTGGAAATTCGTACTGCCAATCATTTCCACCTTCTACTGATAAATATAAAGAAGCTTGAGTTGCAGCAGCTAACTCTCTTGATCCACTTAAATAATCTGCATGAATATGAGTTTCAGTAATATGTGAAATGGTTAAACCATGAGTTTGGGCGATATCTAAATATGTATCTATGTCTCTTTTTGCATCGATAACTATGGTTTCCTTGGTTTCTATATCGCCAATCATATAACTTGCTTGTGCAAGCGTTTCATCGTAAATGCGTTCAAAAAACAAATGTTGTGCGAACGAGGAATTAGAAAGTAGGAGTATCACTACTAACGAAAGAAAACTGTTTTTAAAAAAGATAGCATTCATATATTAACTGTTTTTAAATTCCGATGTTAAAACCATCTACACTCATTTTGATGTCTTGAAGAGTGTAGTAATTAATCCTCAAAATTAATAATTACTGTTTTAGATGAAAGTAACAAAGATTACACAAATCAAAAGAATAAAATTAATATTGAAAACCTATGATTCCGATCAACAAAAAATACTTTTTAATTAAAGTTACAGTAAATATGAATGCTTTTAGTTAGACATTTTTAATTTTTCAAAAACACTTTTCACGCCATTGGTTGCTGTATCTGAGACGATCGTTATTTGTTTTTGAAAATAATGTGTAACAGCTGGATTTTGATCTATATAATAAATTTCTTTAGCTTTATGAGCATAATCAATCAGACCTGCTGCTGGATATACTTGTAACGATGTACCGATAATTAATAATACGTCGGCTTCCAACACTTTTGTAACAGCTTGATCCATAAGCGGAACAGCTTCTCCAAACCAAACAATGTGTGGGCGCAATTGGTGTCCATCTTGATTGATAGAAGAAAGCAATAAATCTTCTTTCCATTCATATACTTTGCTTTCGTCTTTCACGCTACGAACTTTAAACAATTCTCCATGCAGATGAATCACTTCAGAACTTCCGGCACGTTCGTGCAGATCATCAACATTTTGAGTTATAATTGTCACTTTATAAAATTGTTCCAACTCAGCTAAAAGTCGATGTGCATTATTTGGCACCACTTCATGCAATTGTCTTCTTCTTTGGTTATAAAAATCCAGGACCAATTCTGGGTTTTTCAGAAATCCATCATAACTGGCCACTTCCATAACATCATGACCTTCCCACAAACCATTTGCGTCTCTAAAAGTTTTAATCCCACTTTCGGCACTGATACCTGCACCTGTCAACACTACTAATTTTTTCATTATAATAAATTTAAAGAAATTAATTGCCTGATATCCAATCACTACATTTTACATAAAGTGCTAAAAAAACCCTCAAAGTGAGGGTTTTAATTCCATTATAGTAAAAAAATATTTTAACAACACTTCCAACCTTAATCTTTCTTAGTAACCAAACGGAAACCTTCACCATGTATGTTGATGATTTCTACATTAGGATCTTTTTTCAAATATTTTCTTAATTTGGCAATATAAACGTCCATACTCCTTGAAGTAAAATAGTTGTCGTCTCTCCAGATTTTAGTCAATGCAACTTCACGAGGCATTAAGTCATTTTCATATAGAGCCAACATTTTCAACAATTCATTTTCTTTAGGTGAAAGTTTAATTGGTTCGTCATTTTCAAAAGTAAGGAAACGCAATTTAGAGTTGAGGTGAAAATCTCCTATTTCAAATTCAAACTGAGTATTATCGGCTTTTATTTCAGACGATTTACGTTGCATAATCGCCCTGATTTTCATCAATAAAACTTCCGAATCAAAAGGTTTGTTCAAATAGTCATCAGCTCCCACTTTGTATCCTTTCAAAACATCTTCTTTCATTGTTTTGGCTGTTAAGAAAATCAATGGAACCTCCTTATTTTTTTCTCTGATTTCTCGTGCCAAGGTAAACCCGTCTTTGTAAGGCATCATTACGTCTAAAATACATAAATCAAAAGTATCTTTTTTAAACTTTTCAAACCCTTCCATTCCGTTTTTGGCAAGTGTCACATCAAAATTATTCATTACTAAATAATCTTTTAAGATGGCTCCAAAGTTCGGATCATCCTCTACCAATAAAATCTTTTTGTTACTTACTTCCATTTTTTTACCTATTTGTGGTTGTTTTAATTTATTTTTTTTATCTTAATTAATCAATGAGAGTTTAATAATAAAAGTGCTCCCCTTTCCTTTTTCACTTTCTACGTAAACCTCACCATTATGGTCGTCTACAATCTGCTTCACGTAAGCCAATCCTAAACCATGACCTTTAACATTGTGTAAATCGCCAGTATGTTCGCGATAAAACTTATCAAAAATCTTTTTTGTTGCTGTTTTACTCATCCCAGAACCTTGATCTTTAATTCGAACAATAATATAGTTATTTACATTTTCTGTATAAACATCTATGATGGGGGCATTTGGTGAATACTTGATTGCATTGTCTAATATATTTACGAACACACTTGTAAAATGCGTTGGGTTGGCCATCACCTTATCCCGTTCTGCATTAAAATGTGTATTTAAACTTCCTTGGCGATCTTGAATTAAAAGCGAAATATGCACCAGAGCATCTTCCAATATTTCTGTTAATTCTACCTCTTCTTTATCCAAGTCGATTTCTTTTTTCTCTAATTTTGAAATTCGAAGAATGTTTTCGATTTGAGAATGCATTCGTCTATTTTCATCTCGGATCATCTGCGCATAACGCAACACTTTTTCATTGTCGTCTATGACTGTCGGATTTTTAATGGCATCCAATGCCAGATTAATCGTCGCAATTGGTGTTTTAAACTCATGCGTCATATTATTGATGAAATCGTTTTTGATTTCTGATATCTGTCGTTGCATAATCAACTGACGTATCGCGCTATAATATGCTGCAATAATTACCACCGTGAACAGTATCGACAATAGAATAAACGGCAACAAATCTGACACTAAGAACCTAGATTTATCAGGAAAACTGATATACAATCTATAATTCGATTCGTTCTTAAGATCAGTTAAAATTGGTACAGAAAACGTGTTACTTTCCTTAAATACGAAATCCTTAGACTTTATTAAAGTAGGAACCGTATGATCGAAAACAGCAAATTCAAATTGAGTATCAATTTTATTATTTTCTAGTTCTTGTTTAAACAAAGTTCTGAGTTGCTCAACTGTCATTCGCTTTTCAATCGGATAAGTAGATAAAATATCATTATACGCAATATCTCTACCAATGCGATTTAGAACATCTATTTCTTCTTCATTTACAATGACTTGATCTGGCGTTTCATTATTCATTCCACCCATCAAATCGCGTCCAGAGCCGTCAGTTATTTGATCACCACCATGGTAGATTTCCATTCGTCTTCTACTGACATAGTTTTTATAATCGTTATTTGAATCGCCAACACTATCAAGCAACGACATAAATCCCAAATCTTCCGTTAAGCTTTCAAAAGAAATGATATTTGAATAAACAATTTTCTTGTTCGTTTTTGTATCTATTTCACTGTAGAAAAACTCCTTAATATCTTTATCATTAGGATCTTTACCAGTTTTGGTTCGATAATCCATTAATTTTTTATGAAAATCGTACTGTTCTTTTTCTTTAACATGATCAGCAACCCTCCCAATCATTTGGTTTACCAAGTATTGAAATTGTCTTTTATTGTTGTCAAAAGTAGTTTCAATCCAATACAATTGAATCAAAATAATACCGACCAAAGCCAGACTCATCAACACCACTAAAAACCTAAACCTATATTTATCCATCTATTAATAAATAGTTCTTCAAAATTAACATTAAAACTTAAGACAATGATTGTCTTTAACACAATATTAGCATAAAAAAACCTATAATTTTAAGAGCTTTCCTATGATTTTATCTATTTCGATAAAAACTTGTTCTAATTTTATATTATTTACTGTAAAATCAGCCAATTGAATTTTATCTTGGTCACTCATTTGATTTTTTATACGTTTCAAAACAGCTTCCCGATCAACACCGTCACGTTTCATTACTCTTTCGATTCGTACATCTTCAGGTGCTGTTATTAAAATAGTTGCATCACAGTCTTTATAAGAGCCAGATTCAAATAAAACAGCGGTTTCTTTAACGATAATTTCAGCTTTAGAATGTAGTTTTTTAAATTCATTAAAATCTTGTGCAACAGCAGGATGAACAATATCATTTAAACTTTTTAATAAATCCTTATTATCAAAGACCAAAGCTGCAATTTTTGCACGATCTAATTGCCCGTTTTCTAATAAAACCTTCCCATCGAAAAGCGCGTTGATCTGCCTAATAATTACAGGCTCCTGCATCACTCTCTTACCTGCATCGTCTGCAATGTAAACTGGTATTCCCTTAGAGGCAATATAATTTACAATAGTTGTTTTTCCACTACCGATGCCTCCAGTCAATCCAATGATTTTTGTACTCATTTAAAAAACATTTCGGGCATTGCTGCCTCAGGTTGTTGTTTTCGAATATTGATTAGGTAAAAACTCTTCAAAAAGCCTGCCCCATATCCAAAAAGCTGAATTAAAACAGCATTAATTGTCAAAAAAGCAATTTTTAAGCTTTTGGTTTCAATTAAACTTTCTACAAACAAAGTCAAAATATATAAGAGATAAAGACCTAGGAGCCACGGAAAACCAATTAAATTCAAAAACAACGCAACCACCAAGCCAATTGAAAACAAAGTGGGAAACCAATAGAATAATTTATTATATTTTGGATAGCGTTGATTTAAAATGGGTCGTGCTTTCCCAAATTTATTTACTTGTTGTTGAAATTTTTCCCAATCTATTCTTCTTTTATGAAAAACATACGCTTTAGAAATCAGAGCTGTTTCAAATCCCATTTCCCATAAGCGTATGGAGAGATCCGGATCTTCGCCTGGATGAATTTTGCCAAATCCTCCAGAAGCTTCAAAAGCTTTCTTAGAAATTCCCATATTAAAACTTCTTGGCTGAAAACGAGATATCTTCTCGCCTCCACCTCTTATTCCTCCGGTAGTTAAAAAGGAGGTCATACTTTGATTGATCGCTTTTTGAATATCGCTGAATGCTTCATGCGCTGCATCAGGCCCACCAAAGCAATCTACATAATTAGTTTTCAAGTATTCATCGACTTCAAAGAGATAGTTTTCAGGCAATATACAGTCAGAATCTAAAATAATGAAATACGATCCTTTCGCTTTTCGCATTCCGTAATTCCGTGAATCACCAGGGCCTGAATTTGGCTTGAAGTAGTATGAAATATCTAACTTGGAACGGTATTTATCTACAACTTTTTCACAAGTTACTTTTGATCCATCTTCCACTACAACAATTTCAAAATCTTTTCTAAAAGTTTGAGCTGATAAACTTTGTAACAGTTCATCTATTTCATCTGGACGATTGTACACTGGTATTACAAAGGAATAATACATTTTTTTAGAATAAATTTTTAAACAAAGATATTATTAAAGTTTCTATTTGTAAAATTTTTTAAATAAAAATACCTAAATTTTAGAAATTTATTTCATTATTTCAAAATACGGTTTCTCTTCTTATTAGATTGAAAGCTTTAAAGGCCTGTCAAAAACAAGTTTAGAAAATTTTGATTTTTATTTAGCACTTTTAGGCATAATTTTTGAAAATATTTAGTATATTTAAAATCTTAAAACGAGACACTGAACATTTTTTTTTAAGATGAACAATTGATTTCCATAATCAACATAATCAATTAATTCTCATCATTATGCTTATGTTTATTTTGTCTCGTATCAAAAAATAAAGCTATGAATGAAATAAAAATATTGTGGGTTGACGATGAAATTGATTTGTTGAAACCCCACATTTTGTTTTTGGAAAAAAAAGGTTATACAGTAATTACTGCCACAAACGGCCGGGATGCAATTGATTTATTTGAAGAAGATAATTTTGACATTGTATTCTTAGACGAAAACATGCCAGGTATAACTGGTTTAGAAACACTTGCAGAATTAAAAGAAATCAAGTTCACAACTCCTATTATCATGATTACCAAAAGTGAAGAGGAGTACATTATGGACGAAGCAATTGGATCAAAAATTGCAGATTATCTAATCAAGCCTGTCAATCCGAATCAAATTTTGTTAAGTTTAAAGAAAAACTTAAACCATTCACGCTTGGTTTCCGAAAAAACTACTTTGGATTATCAAAAGGAGTTTAGAAATATTGCCATGGATATGATGCAAGCTAATTCGCATCAAGCTTGGGCAGATGTTTATAAGCGTTTGATTTACTGGGAAATGCAACTAGAAAACACAGAAGATCCCAACATCACTGGCATTTTAGAACAACAAAAAGAAGAAGCCAACATCCAATTCGGAAAATTCATTGAAAAAAACTATGAAACCTGGATGCGTGATGAAGAAGAAGCACCTCTTTTTTCACATAAACTGTTTGTTCGTAAAGTAGTTCCCGAGCTTAAAGGAGAAGAAAATGTATTGTTTGTTGTTATTGATAACCTGCGTTACGATCAGTGGAAAGCATTTGAAAGCAGCGTAACCATTTATTTCAAAACTGAAAGCGAAGATTATTACTATTCTATTTTACCTACAGCAACTCAATATGCTCGGAATGCTATTTTTTCTGGATTGACACCTTTACAAATGGAGCAACAGTTGCCACAATATTGGAAAAACGATACAGATGAAGGTGGAAAAAATCTTTTTGAAGCAGAGTTTCTCGATGATCAATTACGCCGTTTGAGATTAAATATCAAACACGAATACCATAAAATCACCAACTTGAAAGACGGGAAAAAATTCTCAGAGAATTTCAAGACGATGAAAGACAATAAATTACTGGTATTGGTCTACAACTTTGTTGACATGATTTCACACGCAAAAACAGAAATGGAAGTCATTAAAGAATTAGCTTCAACTGACAAAGCGTACCGATCACTAACTCAAAGTTGGTTTAAAAATTCTCCTTTAATAGAAATTATACAGCAAGCACAATTGGCAGGTTTTAAATTAATTATTACTACTGATCACGGAACAATTAATTGTAAAAATCCATCCCAAGTCATCGGTGATAAAAACACCAGCTTAAATCTTCGATATAAAACAGGCAGATCGTTGACCTACGAACCAAAAGATGTTTATGCTGTAAAGGATCCAAAAAAAATTCAGTTGCCGGCAATTAATATCAGTAGTTCTTATATTTTTGCTAAAAGCGAATATTTTTTAGCATATATCAATAACTACAATCATTATGCAAGTTATTTCAAAAACACCTACCAACATGGTGGCATTTCATTAGAAGAAATGATTGTGCCTTTTGTAGTATTAAAACCAAAAAATAAGTGATGGAACTCAATTATTATCTTACTGATTTAGAACAAGTTACCGAAGTTTTACTATCTAAAAGTCAACATAAAGTTTGGCTTTTTGACGCTCCAATGGGTGCCGGAAAAACAACTTTAATCAAATCGATTGTCAAAAAACTTGGAGTTGATGAACCTACACATAGTCCTACATTTTCAATCGTAAATGAATATCAATCAAATGGTTCAAAAATTTATCACTTTGATTTATACCGTCTAAAAAACGAAGCAGAAGCCTATGACATTGGTCTAGAGGAATACTTTGAAGAAGACGCTTGGTGTTTTATCGAATGGCCAGAACAAGCACTAAATTTGTTGCCAGACGAAAGGCACCTTGTTACCATTAAAATTATTGATGAACAGACTAGAGTTTTAAATTTTGAATAATTATGGAGAATATCAGTAATCCTTTTTCAAAATCACAGTTAATGCCTCAGGAAGAGAAACTTGAAATAAGAAAAAAACGCGGGCAATTATTTATTGGTATTCCTAAAGAGGATTTCCGAACAGAAAAGCGTATTTGCCTGACTCCCGAATCTGTGAATATGCTAATCAAAGCTGGTCATAAAGTCCTTTTTGAAGCAGGTGCTGGTTTGGAAGCAAGCTACGAAGACTTAAAATACAGCGAAGCTGGTGCCGTAATTACACACGACAGAACTAAAATATTCGCATGCCCAATAGTTTTAAAAGTTTCACCACCAACTTTAGAAGAAATTCGATTGATGAAACCCAAAACTTATCTTTTTTCTGCATTGCAATTAAAAACGCAAAAAAAGGAATATTTTGAGGCATTATCCAAGAAAAAAATAACGGCTTTGAGTTATGAATTCATAAAAGATCGTTACGGAGCTTATCCATTTTTGCAAGCAATAAGTGAAATGGCAGGTATCGCCTCGATTCAAATTGCCTCTGAATATATGTGCCGAATGAGTGGAGGTAAAGGACTACTTTTTGGAAATATTACTGGAGTGCCACCAACCGAGATTGTAATTTTAGGAGCTGGACTTGTTGGATTGGCCGCAGCCCGAACCGCCCTTTCACTGGGAGCAAACGTTAAGGTTTTTGACAATAACATACACAAACTTAAACGTCTACAAAACGAACTGCCGTGCAGAGTATTCACCTCCACCTTACAAGAAAGAGTTTTAGCCAAAGCATTGATGCGTTGCGACGTTGCTATTGGAGCTACTAAAGGAGACAACCGCTCTCCTATTTTAGTTAGTGAAGAAATGGTACAAAACATGAAACCTGGTTCTGTTATTATAGACGTATCTATTGATAACGGTGGTTGTTTTGAAACTTCAGAAGTAACCACACACGAAAAACCAATAACTACAAAATTTGGAGTTATTCATTATGGAGTTCCAAATATTACATCTAAATTTTCAAAAACCGCGACTTTAGCAATCAGTAATATAATTTCACCCTATCTTTTAGAAATCAGTGAGAAAGGAACTATTGAAGACGCTGTAAGTTATGATCCCACTATTCGTTCAGGCATCTATATGTATCAAGGGATTTTAACGAATGAATCCATAGCTAAATGGTTCAACCTAAATTACAAAGATTTAAATCTTATCTTTTTGTAAACAAGTGGAATAATAATCGTATTTTTGCAAAAAAAATAACAAATGAAATTTTCACAGCGTTTGGCTTACTATTTATTGGGTTTACTAATTGGAAGTACGATTGTATTTTACTTTTTAGGAGCCAAAGGTTCAGAGTTCTGTTACCTACCAAATTGTAGAGTTTTAAAGGACTTAAGAAGCAAACCTATTATTGTATCAGACGAAGCACAGATTAAGTTCGACCAAGCTTTGATTGATATGGATGACATAAAAATGTGCCTCACTTATGGAGATGTAGACTTTAGTAGAAGTAATGTAGAAGAACAAAATGGTAAACTTTACGTTATTGAAGGACAAAATGAAAATAAACAAGCCGTTACCCTTGAAATTATCAACTATAGTGAACGGATAATGATAAAAGATGTTTATAAAACGGAGTAGTTTTTTTTCTGAAAATGAATTGGTTATGAAAAAGTTTATAAATTGTAAAAAAAACCTTTCAAATACCTTGTCAAATAAGAAAAGTACCCTATATTTGCATCACATTTAACAGAGGAAACAATGTTAACTGGAGAAATGGCAGAGTGGTCGAATGCGGCGGTCTTGAAAACCGTTGACTGTAACAGGTCCGGGGGTTCGAATCCCTCTTTCTCCGCGAGTTATTAAGCAATTCTTTTTTATAATTGCTTATCGGTTTATAAAACCTGCAATCTTATAGATTGCAGGTTTTTTTTGTGCCTGAAAATCATCAAAATTTATAAAAATGCTCAAAATTCTGTGGCAAAATAATGGCAATTTATAGGTAAAATTATTGCGACTAAAACAAATATAAACACCTTATTTTCAATATGTAAATATATTTAACGACTTGAATTTAAATTATAGTAGTATAATTAAGCCAAATTCAAGCAGCGCTAAAAGGGTCAAGAAATCTTAATGAATGGAAAGATAAATTGGTAAATAACTATAATAATTCTACGGAACAGTTTATTGATGATATATTTGACTATGCTCAATTTGTAAGAAATAATAATTTATGAATTTTATGAAAACAATAATTTCTTTAATAGCCCTTACTATATTTATAATTGGTTGTAGCACTGAAGAAAAGCTATATACAGTAAAAAAGAAAATACGAAATAGTTCTGAGTATCCTTTTGAGTTAACGCTTATTGATTATTCAAATGCTACAGTTTTTCATCAGGTTTTACAGCCTCAATCCTCTACGAAAGAATTTTCGCAAACAACCAATATAAATTATATAATGGGATGGGGAGATGTGGCTTTGGTCTAGCCCCCTATTAATCGGACTATTTCCTTTTCTTATTTGCTAATATACA
>CAYNIM010000003.1:0-86958 GCA_964397335.1 uncultured Flavobacterium sp. | reverse complement strand
ACCTGCAACCTTCTGAGCCGTAATCAGATGCGCTATTCAGTTGCGCCACGACGCCGTGTTTCTTTAACGGTGCAAATATAGCTCGTTTTTTTTGAATATTCCAAATTAATTGAAGGGTTTTTTACAACAAATAAACATTTTATTGTAACCAATTAGTTATTAACCCCTTGAAATCATTCATAAAATTGTATTGTAATTTTTTGAAACTTGTATTACTTTTGAAATCTAATTAAAAGTCGAACAACAGTGCTTTCCTATTTACGTTTTTTATTTCAATCAAGCAATCAGCACGGAGTTCACTCTCCCTTTGTTTTTAATTTTTTGACGAAAGGACTTTACTCACAAAAAAATAAATTTAAAAAAAATTATTCACTGTCTGAACGAATCGTCCTTTCTACAATTGCTTATTTTAATTGTAAAAACATTTACATTGTAGATAAGGTTTTACTTCAAAAAATGGAACAAAACTTTCCAGAAATAACTTTAAACAATCAAGTAGCACCATACGATCTGATCATCATTAATCTACCAAGTGATTATACAGACCTTCAGCATCAATTGCATTCACAAAGTCTTATTATCTTTCAAAAACCTTCGAAAGCAATAAGAAGTGAATTGCTACAAAACAAAAATTTCCGATTGATATTAGATTTCTACCACACGATTATTATATCTAATCGAGTAGAACAGCAACCACAAATTTTCAAACTTCGCTATTAAAAACAAGTTGAATTTAGTTAAAGAATCTCTTTCTAGTATTCATTTTTTCGTCTAAACTATAACTTCCTGGCCCAGTTAAAAACAAGAAAAGGAAACCTGCCAAATACAGGAAACCCATTTCAGCTTTACCCATAAAAGCCCAATTATTGACCGAAACAGCTACTATCATAGTAATGATTAAAGGAATCGACGCCAGTCTAGTAAAGAGTCCAAAAATAATAAGCAAGGAAGCTAAAACCTCGGCTAGTATAGCCAAGATCAATGAGAACTGTGGACCTAATCCCATAAAGTTATGAAATTCTGTTTGCAAAACTTCGTATTTCTCTATTTTTGGTAAACCGTGATTGAGAATCATTAAAACACCTAAAACAATTCTTAATCCAAGTAATCCACCATTGAGTGCTACTGGTGAATAATTTGTTGAATTCAATTTCATCTTTTTTTAAGATGCAAGTTAGTTTTTTATCTGATGATGTGCAACTAATTTTTTTTAATGTATCTTTACCAAAATTTAAGATATGAAAGTTTACACAAAAACTGGAGACAAAGGAACTACAGCACTTTTTGGAGGAACTCGAGTTCCTAAATACCACATTAGAATTGATAGTTATGGAACTGTTGACGAGTTGAATTCTCATATAGGATTGATTCGAAGTCAAGAAATTGACAACAAATATAAAGAACAACTTATACACATACAAGATAAGTTATTTACTGTAGGCGCCATTTTGGCAACCGATCCCGAAAAAGCGGTTTTAAAAAGTGGAAAAGAACGCTTAAATATTCCTTTGATTAATGAAGAAGATGTGTTGTTTCTAGAAAACTCTATTGATGATATGGAAGCTGATTTGCCACAAATGACACATTTTGTTTTGCCAGGTGGACATCCAACTGTGTCATATTGTCATATCTCTCGTTGTGTTTGTCGTAGAGCAGAACGTTTGGCGACCCATTTAAATGACATAGAACCTACAGATGAGATGGTTTTAAAGTATTTAAACCGACTTTCTGACTATTTGTTTGTCTTGGCACGAAAATTGACTCAAGATTTAAAAGCAGAAGAAGTGAAATGGGTGCCTGAGAAACATTAGGAAAAACCTATTCAATATAACGTTCTTTTTTTAGTAAATATTTAATGAGAAAAACATTGCTTTTTTCAATATAAAAATTATTTTTGCAATTAAATTTAAAAAAGTTATTTAAAGATGTATTGGACATTAGAATTAGCATCTTATTTAAGTGATGCGCCATGGCCTGCCACTAAGGATGAGCTTATAGATTATGCCATTAGAACTGGTGCACCTTTAGAAGTAGTTGAAAACCTTCAATCAATTGAAGACGAGGGCGATTCCTACGAATCTATGGAAGAAATTTGGCCAGATTATCCATCCGACGAGGATTATCTGTGGAACGAGGATGAATATTAACATAAAAAATACTTGAAAAGTCTCTTTTTAAACGAGACTTTTTTTGTCAATATATACGAATATTAATTTTAAAAACTTGTTTATTTATGAATATCATAAATAATATCTTAAAAGCTTTTGTTGGTGACAAGTCTCAAAAAGACGTCAAAAGCATACGCCCTATTGTAGATAAAATCAATCAACATTACGCTTCGTTTGAAAATTTATCAAGCGATGAATTGAGAGGAAAAACAATTTCTTTTAAAGAAAAAATAAAACAATCCCGTGCAGAACAAGATGCTAAAATCGCTTCGTATCGAGAAGAGTTAGAAAAAACTACTGACATTGATACACGTGAAAACATCTACGCTTCTATCGACTCTTTGGAGAAGGAAGCTTATACGCTGACAGAAAAGACCTTGATGGAAATTCTACCTGAAGCATTTGCTTTGGTAAAAGAAACCGCACGCCGATTGAGCACAAACAGCGAATTGATTGTAAACGCCACTGAACAAGACCGAATTTTTGCCGAAACAAAAGAAAATGTTCGCATTGAAGGTGATAAAGCAATTTGGTCTAATACATGGAAAGTTGCAGGAAAAATGCTGACTTGGAACATGGTTCATTATGACGTTCAGATGATCGGTGGAACTGTTATTCACCAAGGAAAAATAGCTGAAATGCAAACTGGTGAAGGAAAAACTTTGGTTTCTACTTTGCCTATTTACTTAAACGCATTAACTGGAAACGGTGTACACGTAGTTACTGTCAACGACTATTTAGCGAAACGTGACTGCCAATGGAACGCTCCTCTTTTTGAATTCCATGGATTGACTGTTGATTGTATTGATAACCACCAACCCAATTCAGAAGGACGAAGAAAAGCTTATAGAGCTGATATAACATACGGAACCAACAATGAATTTGGTTTTGATTATCTACGCGACAATATGGCACATACACCAGAAGAATTGGTGCAACGCAAACATAATTACGCAATCGTAGATGAGGTCGATTCTGTTTTAGTAGATGACGCTCGTACACCTTTGATTATTTCTGGACCAGTTCCAATGGGAGATCAACACGAGTTTTTAGAGCTGAAACCTAAAGTTGACTCTTTGGTTAATCAGCAACGTCAATTAGCAAATGGTTTTCTAACCGAAGCCAAACGATTGATTAAAGCTGGTGATACAAAACAAGGTGGATTTAGCTTATTGAGAGCGTATCGTGCTTTACCTAAAAACAAAGCACTTATCAAATTTTTGTCTGAAGAAGGCGTTAAACAAATTCTTCAAAAAACAGAAAATCACTTCATGCAAGACAACAGTCGTGAAATGAAAAAGGTGGATGAAGGTTTGTTATTTGTGATCAATGAGAAAAACAACCAAGTTGAACTTACAGATAACGGAATTAAAGCATTGTCTCAAGGAATGGATGAAAATTTCTTTATCCTTCCAGATATTGGCACTGAGATTGCTCGCATTGAAAAAATGCAAATTTCTGCAGATGAAATGTCGCAACAAAAAGATGCTTTATTTCAAGATTTTGGAGTAAAATCTGAACGTATACATACATTAACGCAATTGTTGAAAGCATATACTTTGTTTGAAAAAGACACAGAATATGTGATTGTAGACAATAAAATTATGATTGTAGACGAGCAAACCGGTAGGATTATGGACGGAAGACGTTATTCCGACGGTTTACACCAAGCAATTGAAGCCAAAGAAAATGTAAAAATCGAAGCGGCTACACAGACTTTTGCTACAATTACTTTGCAAAACTATTTCCGTATGTACAACAAGCTTTCTGGAATGACTGGTACAGCAATTACGGAAGCTGGTGAATTTTGGGAAATATACAAATTGGATGTGGTAGAAATTCCCACCAATCGTCCAATTGCACGCCAAGATCATGAAGACAAAATCTATCGATCAATTCGTGAAAAATTCAACGCTGTTATCGAAGATGTTGTTGAGATGTCAAAAGCAGGTCGTCCGGTGTTAATTGGTACTACTTCAGTTGAAAACTCTGAGTTATTGAGCCGAATGTTAAAAATGCGTGGTGTTAAACACAATGTATTGAACGCGAAACTACATAAAAAAGAGGCTGAAATTGTTGAAGAAGCAGGGCACTCAGGAATTGTTACCATTGCTACCAATATGGCTGGTCGTGGTACCGATATTAAATTATCTCCAGAAGTAAAAGCTGCAGGAGGATTAGCAATCATCGGAACCGAACGCCACGATTCTCGTCGTGTCGACCGTCAGTTACGTGGTCGTGCTGGCCGTCAAGGTGATGTGGGGTCTTCACAATTCTACGTTTCTTTGGAAGATAACTTAATGCGTTTGTTTGGATCAGAGCGTGTAGCTAAGATCATGGACGGAATGGGCCTTAAAGAAGGTGAAGTTATTCAACATAGCTGGATGACAAAATCTATTGAGCGTGCACAAAAAAGAGTAGAAGAAAATAACTTTGGTGTTCGTAAACGTTTATTGGAATACGACGACGTGATGAACGCACAAAGAGAAGTTGTTTATAAACGTCGCAGACACGCTTTGCACGGAGACCGCCTAAAAGTAGACATCGCGAATATGATGTTTGATTTATGCGACTTCTTAGTAGAGGGTAATAAAGTAGGCAACGATTTCAAAAATTTTGAATTTGACTTAATTAAGATTTTCGGAATAAACTCTCCTTTTACAGCTGAAGAGTTTGGTAGAATACACGAAAATGAATTGACGGACAAATTGTACGAAGCCATCTATAAAAGATATTTAGCTAAATCTGAACAAAGTGCCGTTGAAGCTTTCCCTGTAATTAAAAACGTTTATGAAAATGGAGCATACGAACGTATTGTGGTACCTTTTACCGATGGTATTAAAACAATTAACGTAGTTACAAATTTAAAAGACGCATACGAAAGTGAAGGAAAATCATTGATTGTTGACTTTGAAAAGAACATTGTTTTATCAATAGTTGATGAGGCTTGGAAAAAACACCTTCGCAAAATGGACGAGTTAAAACAATCGGTTCAATTAGCAGTACACGAACAAAAAGATCCTTTATTGATCTATAAATTTGAAGCTTTTGAATTGTTTAAAACCACCATGCAAAATATAAACAAAGACGTAATTTCATTTTTAATGAAAGGTGATTTACCTAAACAACCTGAAAATGAAAATGGAAATGGAACCGAAATCAAAACAAGTGGTTCTTTTAAAATGTAAAAACAAAAAAGTGAAGCTGTAAAAAGCTTCACTTTTTTTATATAATCAATAAATTGACTCAAAAGTTTTTTGTACGAGCTCATGTCAATATTTCTTTAAACAGAATTATACATACAAATAGACTAATTTACGTCAGCAACTGCTTAGCATGTTCTAAAGCCGCATCAGTAATTACATTACCCGAAAGCATTTGTGCTATTTCTTGAATGCGTTCCTCTGTTGTTAGTTGTTTAATCTCTGATACTGTAGTCTCCGCTTCATCAAACTTAGCTACTTTAAAATGTTGAGAACCTTTTGATGCCACTTGAGGTAAATGTGTGATAGCAAAAACTTGCATATAATTTCCCATATCTTTCATAATACTCCCCATTTTATCTGCAACATCTCCAGAAACACCGGTGTCTATTTCATCAAAAATAATTGTGGGCAAATTACTTTTCGTTGCCAAAATGGATTTCACTGCTAACATAATTCGCGACAATTCACCTCCTGAAGCGGTTTTCTTTAAGGAACCAAAAGCCATTCCTTTATTGGCCGAAAACAACCATTGAATGGCATCTTTCCCATTAATAAAATAGCTGTCTTTTAACTCTAAACGTATGTCGAATTGTGCATTTGGCATTCCTAAAGGGCTGATCAAACGAGAAATCTCATCACTTAAATTCTTTAGAACATTTGTTCTATTGTTGTGCAATTTCAATGCCAATTCATCAAGAAGTAAGATCAAGCTTGAAAGTTCATGTTCAACTTTCTGTATTTCTTCATCTCGATTTTCCGATGCTGAAAGTTGCAAAGCCAGATTATCCTGAATTTCAATTAATTCAGCTATACTATTTACGTTGTGTTTCTTTTGTAATTGATAAATCAATTGTAATTTTTGATTGACAATTTCTAATTGCTGTGGATCAACAACCAAACTTTGCAATTCGTTTTGAAGTTCATTTGAGACATCTTCCAATTCGATAAAACTACTTTCAAGTCGATCGCTTAATCCTTGATACAAACTACTAATTTGAGCCAATTTTTGCAACTGAGCTTTCACCTCATAGAGTTGTTTATTAATACCAAATTCTTCATTTGTCAAAACAACTAAACTCTGCTCGAGCAACCCTCCTACTTTTTCTACATTATGCAAAACTTCGAATTGGCATTCTAGCTCTTCTTGTTCGTTAGGATTCAAGTTTGCTTGGACTAATTCATCTAACAAAAAAGCATGATAATCTTGCTCTTTTGTTGCTTGTGCCTGTGCTTCTTTTAAAGCAATTAGCTTTTGTTGTAGTTTCTTGTAAACACTTAATTTAAGTTGATAATCCGTCAATAAAGACATATTATCGGCATAAACATCAATTAAATTTAGTTGGTAATTTTCACTAAATAAGTCCTGAGTTTGGTGTTGGGTGTGTATATCGATCAATACATTCCCCAATTGTTGTAAATTCTGCAAAGTAGTAGGCACATCGTTTACAAAAGCACGTGATTTACCCGAAGGCAAAATTTCTCTACGAATGATTGTTTCTGGTTCATAATCCAATTCAAATTCATCAAAAAGACTGTTTAATTGGTACGAATCCACATTAAAGTGCGCCTCAATAACACACTTTTCTTCTTTATTTTTCAATGCATTCAAATCAGCACGTTTACCTAAAACTAGGCTCAGAGCATCTAACAAAATAGATTTTCCAGCACCTGTTTCTCCAGTAATTATGGTTAAATTTTTTGTGAAGTTGATAGAAGCATGGTTGATTAGAGCGTAATTTCTAATGATTAAATTCGTCAGCATTTAAAGTGATTTTTACATACGATTCCATTTTGAACCATTTAACGGACTGATGCGCGTCAAAGATTCAATCAATTTGGTATTATCATAACGAGGGCCTGCGCTAAAAACTTGCACCACTTCATCTGATTTTGCGTCAAAGAAAAGACGAGTTAAGAAAGCATTCGATCGTGTTCTGTTGAGGCTTTCAAGAGTAAAAATAGCATCGGCAATACCTTGTTTCGCTTTTTCTGGATCATCTGCCATCCAATCCATTCCATTGATGTGGTAATCGTATAAAGCTTGTCTAAAAGAATCATAAGCTCCAGATAATAGGTCGTTTGAAAGCGCATATCTATTGTTGGTCTCTCCCATGGTCCAACCTTTATCGGCAGTACCTGTACCCTGCATCATCGAAACTACCAATGAAGCTTTTTGATAACTGTCAGTTCCGCCATTTTTTGTAAAAGTATCGGCATCAAAACCAATCATCATATGAGCATAGAAACTTAAAAGTGCCACTAGATTTGAAGAAATGTTATTTTCAGAATAAGTCAATGCTTCAAATTCGATATAATTAAAATTAACATTATTATCTCTAAAAGCGAAAACAGGACTTGAGTACGCTGAATTGTATGTCGGTCTAGAAGATTGTACTTGAAAAACACCTTTCAAAGAATTAGTATTGGGATCATATTCCTCTACAACCAACAAAACGCTACAATTGATTTGCTCGTTTCGACGTACATTAATGTTTGTAAACTTAGTATTGTTTAGAAAATCTTTAATCGAGTTTTGAAGTGTTGTAAACACTTGTTTATTCGTTTGTTGAATTTGTTCAGAATTTACTGAAACAGTAGCGTTTAATTCCTGAGCTACAGCAGAAATTCCAAAAAAGAAAACGAATAATGCATAATATTTATTCCACATAATACTTCACAATTTGATTTACAATATCACGAGCGACTTCTTTTTTGGATTTTAATTCCTGAGGAAAAAGCTGTTCGTTTTTATCGATAAAAGTAACTTTATTTGTGGGTTTTCCAAATCCAGCCCCTTCATCATTCAACGAATTTAATACAATTAAATCTAAATTCTTCTTTTTTAATTTAGATTTTGCATATTCTACCTCATTCTGCGTTTCCAAAGCAAAACCAACCATAAATTGATGTTTTTTATTTGCACCTAATGAAGCTAGAATATCTGGATTTTTCTCTAAAACGATGTGCATCTCTGGATCGTTCTTCTTAATCTTTTGCGCAGCTACATCTTTTGGTCGGTAATCTGCAACAGCAGCTGCACCAATAACAATATCAACCTGATCAAACAACTGTTGACATTCATTATACATTTCAATTGCCGAAGTAACGGAAATGGTTTGAATATTAAAATGTTTCGATTTCAAAGAAGTCGGGCCACTTACCAAAAAAACCTCTGCTCCCCTATTTGCTGCCTCTTCTGCAATATCAAACCCCATTTTTCCTGTCGAATGATTACCTATAAATCGCACAGGATCGATAGGTTCATAAGTTGGACCTGCAGTTACCAAAACTTTTTTTCCTTTTAAATCAAGAGATTGTTTGAAAAAGTCTTCTAATTGATTTACAATTTTTTCTGGTTCTGCCATTCGACCTTTACCAACCAAACCTGAAGCTAATTCGCCGAATTCAGATTCAATTTCATGATTCCCGTAATTCTTTAATGTTTGAATGTTTTTTATAGTTGCTGGATGTATAAACATATCTAAATCCATAGCTGGAGCAAAAAACACTGGACATTTGGCAGAGAGATAGGTTGCTAAGAGTAAATTATCACACAAACCATTGGCCATTTTAGCCATAGTATTTGCTGTAGCCGGAGCAATAATCATTACATCAGCCCAGAGAGCTAAATCTACGTGATTGGTCCATTCACCAAAATCTTTTTCGAACTGTGTATATACAGGACGTTTGGATAAAGTTGCCAAAGTCAAGGGTGTAATAAAAGCACAAGAAGCAGGTGTCATGATTACTTGAACCTCTGCACCTGCTTTTATTAATAAACGAACTAAACTTGCCGTCTTATAAGCGGCAATACCTCCTGAAATACCAAGTATGATTTTTTTTCCGCTTACTACCGACATTTTTAGAAGTTTTATTTTGTATAAACTATTTCGCCATTTTGCCACTCTTCAACTGCCAAGGCATGTGGTTTTGGCAATCTTTCGTAGTATTTTGAAACTTCGATTTGCTCTTTGTTTTCGAATACTTCTTCTAAGCTGTCGTTGTGTGTAGCAAACTCTTCCAATTTATTAACCAATTCTTTTTTGATTTCAGTATTGATTTGATTTGCTCTTTTACCTATAATCGTAATAGCTTCGTAGATATTTCCTGTTGGAGCTTCAATTTCAGCACGATTGTAAGTTATAGTATTCGTAGCAGCTTTTGTGTTTTTTAAATCCATTTCCTTTATTTTGTTGAAAATTGTTGTAATTCTTTATTTAAACGATCCTTCATTTTTAAAGCTTCTTCTTTATATTGATTCTCAGGCTCAAATGCCATTAGATCTTCATATAGAACTAAAGCATCTTCAATTCGCTCTTCCATTTTAGAATAGATACTATTCATAGCCAATTTATAAGCAGAATCAAATTTGTAGTAAAGTGCGTCTGTTTTATAGGTGGTTCCAGGGTAATCTTTCAAAAAGTTATCCAATGCAACAATAGCAGCATTATAATCTCTCGTATATTCCCCAATTTTATTATACAACCTTGCAGCTTCATATGCTTTACGCTCGATTTTCTCATTGAGTTCTTTCAAATATTTTTGAGCTTCGGCATGATTTTCTGCCTTTGGGTAAGCTTCTAAATAAGTTTCAAACTTTCTGATTGCTTCATAAGTTATGTGTTGGTCTAAAGTATAGTTTTCAGACAACTCATAAGCTGACATAGCTTCTAAAAATAAAGTCTCTTCTCTGTTGGGACTGGTGAGATACAAATTATTGAACTTCTGAAACATTGGTCCAGCTACTTCCCATTTGCGAGCATTGTAATACGATTTACTAAATTTGTAAAACATAGACTGATAATTGGGCCCCCAACCTTCTTTACTTTCAATTTGTTCGTATAAACGAATAGCTTGTTTGTACTTTCCTTTTTCGTAAAGTTGATCGGCAATTTCGTTTTTATACGCACTGTCGTCTACTTTCAATGCTTTTTGAAAGGGCGAACAAGCCGTCAGCAATCCTGCGCCAATCAATACATACAAAAAATGTTTCATAAAAATTCTTCTGTTTTTCTAAATCTCTATAGATTTATTAGCAAATGCAAAGTTAATACATATCTTGTTATCTCACAACATCTTTTTTTTCATAAAAAATGCTTGAAAATTGATTAAAATTTCACCTGAGATCCAACATAGCAAATTAAGTAGTTTCTAAGTCAATCCTCAAAAATTTACTACCTAATAATTCGTTAAATATTTTGCTCTGCTTGTTGAGTTGGGAAGTTTTTAATATCGTTGTCAAACAAGTACAATCCCCCTTTGTCATCACCAATTAAGTTGATTTTATCTAAAATAGTACGTGCAGTTGCCTCTTCTTCAATTTGTTCTGCTACATACCATTGTAAGAAATTATGGGTAGCATAATCGCGTTCTTGTAGTGAAATGTGTACTAATTCATTAATACTTTTAGATACAAAAACCTCGTGTTCAAATAATTGTTTAAATAATGTTTTGAATGAAGAATGATCTAATACTGGTTGTTCAACAGATGGAATAACAGCCGCTCCACCACGTTGATTGATGTATTTAATCAATTTCAACATATGCATACGCTCTTCATCAGATTGAGCATACATAAAAGCAGCAATTCCTTCAAAGCCTTGGTCTTCAGCCCAAGAAGCCATTGCTAAATAAATTTGCGAAGAATCACCTTCAATCTTAACCTGCTTGTTTAGTGCAGCTTCTAAATCTTTTGATAACATAGTCTTTTTTATTTTAGTTTATATTTTTTACGAAACTTGCTAATCTTTCTGATAAATCGTCGTTCACATTTACCAAAGGCAATCTCAAATAATTCTCGCAAATACCTAAATGTTTAAATACTTCTTTGATACCAGCAGGATTTCCTTGTTCAAAAATCATATGAACTGCATCGGTCAATTTATAATGTATTTCGTATGCTTGATCTACTTTTCTGTCAAGTCCTAAACGTACCATTTCAGAAAATTCTTTTGGGAAACCTTCACCTATCACAGATATAACTCCAGATCCACCTGCTAAAACCATTGGCAGAGTAATAATATCATCGCCAGAAATGACCAAGAAATCTTTTGGTTTTTTACGAATCAATTCCATTGCTTGAACTAAATCTCCAGCAGCCTCTTTTATTGCAATGATGTTTTCAAAATCATTTGCTAAACGGATAACTGTATCCGGTGTCATATTACTAGCTGTTCTTCCTGGAACATTATATAGAATCACCGGTAAAGGAGAAGCTTCGGCTATGGTTTTAAAATGTTGATAAATGCCTTCTTGAGTAGGTTTATTATAGTAAGGCGATACTGAAAGCACAGCGTCAAATCCCTTTAAATTGTCTTTATTTAACTGACGCACAACTTCCATTGTATTGTTGCTCCCAACGCCTAAAACCAAAGGCAATCTTCCTTTGTTGGTTTCTATAACAACTTGTTTAACAAGATCTTGCTCATCATGAGTTAAAGTGGCAGTTTCAGCAGTTGTTCCCAATACAACCAAATATTCTACACCACCATTTATGTTGTGCTCTACAATACGTGCCAACGCTTCAACATCAACACTTAAATCTTTTTTAAAAGGAGTAACCAAAGCCACACCAGTTCCAATAAATTGCTTCATATATTCGTTTAAAAACTTGATGTTTTATAGAGCAAAGTTAACTCTTTTTTCTTCAAAAAGTGTGTGAAGATCAGGGATATTTTGTAGAACAGTCTTGTTTATATTCATTTTAAGAATAAAGAAAAGATATTGATGCCAGCTATTAATCATTAGTTGTTAGCAATCGAAAGGCAAAAATCTAAACAAACGCATCATAAAAACACATAAATTACAATTAATTTCACCAATAATTTAAATGCTTTTAAATCACATATATGCACTTTGTAGACAGTATAAAATAAATGAAACTGCAATCGAATTAAGATTTCTGATTTCTTAAACTAAAATTAATCACAGCTGTTTGGCTTTTCAAGAAATCTTAGGTAATTTTCCTAAAAAAACAATGGCTCGTAACTTATTTACTAAAACATTATTTATCAGTGTTTTTACACTTTCCTTAATAGTTTTCAATAGCTGTAAATCACCTAGTTTTGTAAACACTGAGGCGCAAACACAATACATAAGCATAGATCATACTATTTATGAAAACACGGAGATTGATAGTTTTTTAAGTCCTTTTCGTCAGCATATAGAGGCAGATTTATCTAAAACTCTATGTTACAATCCTGAAAATTTAAATAAAACGGATGCTAAATGGCAAAATCCAATGACTAATCTGTTTGCGGATGTCGTTTTGGAAATTGGAAACAGTGTTTTTGAAAAGAGAACTGGAAAATCAATCGATTTTTGCTTATTGAATTATGGAGGGATCCGTGCAAACATTGCCAAAGGTGATATCAGCACACGCACTGCTTTTGAAATTATGCCTTTTGAGAACTTTGCTGTAGTTTTAAAAATAGATGGAGCAACGGTTTATAAAATTGCCGAGTTTATTTTAAAAAACCAAACCGCTCACCCACTTAGCAACATGGAAATAACAGCAAAAAAAGATGATTTTAAAATTAAACAACTAAAGATAGGCGGAAATTTAGTCGATAAGAACAAAGAATATTATGTGATTACAAACGATTATTTAGCTAAAGGCGGCGACCACATGGATTTTTTCTTCGATGCCACCGAAACCCACTCTTTAGATTATAAACTTAGAAACATGTTTATTGCCTATTTCTCTAAAACCGATACTCTAACTCCTTCAACCAAAGAAAGAATAATATTTGAATAATGAAAAGACGCGATTTTATATTAAAAACCTCAGCTGCAACAAGTTTATTGACCATTGGCGGTTTGGGATTGAGTAGTTTTAGCACTCAAAAAAGAAAGCGAATCACCATTTTACATACTAACGATACACACAGTAATCTGGATACTTTTGCGTCTAATCATCCTCAATTTGCCAATCAAGGTGGAGCAGCAAGAAGAGGAACTATCTTTGAAAAGATCAGAACTGAAAATCCAAATACATTGATTTTAGATGCCGGAGATATGTTTCAAGGAACTCCATATTTTAATTATTATGGTGGTGAATTGGAAATTAAAGTCATGAACATGCTAAAATATGATGCCGCAACCTTAGGAAATCATGAGTTCGATAACGGAATCAACAGTTTAGCTGAACAAGCCAGTAAGGCTGATTTTCAATTCATTGTTTCAAATTATGATTTTAAAAACACCTTAATGGATGGTTTGACAAAACCTTACAGAATATTTATAAAAGAGGGTATTAAAATAGGTGTTTTTGGACTTGGAATCAAACTAGATGGATTGGTAAATAAAGAACAAACGGGTGATTTAGTTTGGAATCATCCTTTAGAAATCGCTCAAGATATGACTCGTTTACTTAAACAAGAATTAAACTGTGATTTAATTATTTGTCTATCGCATTTGGGTTACAGATATCGAACTGATGAATACTTCTCTGATTTAGATCTTGCTGCTCAAACAAAAGATATCGATTTAATTATTGGCGGACATACGCATACTTTTTTAGACGAACCAACAGTTGTTTCTAATCTAGAAGGAAAAAAAGTTATCGTAAACCAAGTTGGTTGTTTCGGCGTTCGAGTAGGACAAATAGATTTCTTTTTTGATGAATGGAATAATAAAGATTCTGCTTACCGTGTGGTCAACGTTTAACAGTTCAGAAGACCTCAACATAAAAAAAACCTGCAAGTGATCTCTATTCTTGCAGGTTTTTATGTATTTAAAAAACTTTCATTAACTCTTTTAATGCTTCATGTTCATCTTCAGGGAGATAATTAACAAGGTTGTTGAAATAATCTCTAAACTCTCTTCTTGAACATAATCGCACTATTGCATCTTTACCAAATTTTTGGAATCTACTGTTGTGATGTACCAAAGCATTCACCAAATGTGGTAAAGTATTGCTATCGTATTGATTCAAATACCACATCGCATTTATAGCATTGGTTCGCACATTACTATTGAATTTATTGTAGGCAAAATTTTCCAACTCTAAATACCAATGAGGTTTTTTATCATTGTTGTAATTCTCAGTAGACAAAGCAAGCATCAACCAAGTAATTTTCAAATTATAATCACTAAAACCTTTCCATTTAGATGTTTTATCTAAAAGTGCTGCTCTACCCTCTTCGTCTTGATTCCAAAGATTCTTCAAAACTATTTCTTGAGTAATATATGATTGATCGTCTAAAAATGCAGCATATTCCGTTTTGAACTCACCTGGAATTTCTTCAATAATTTGCACTAATGCTTGACGCAACTTTAATTCATTTGATTGCGCTACATATTGATAAAACTCTTTTGCTTCTGAATAGGGCACTTTATGCAATTGAAAGATAATTTCTCTTTTAGTTTCTATTGGCGTCTGATTATCTTTTAACCAATTTAAAAGCGTATCTTTTTTAACACTAAAAGCCTTTGGCTGCAATTCTAACACTGCCAAATAAGATTTTACTACCGGTGCATTTTCAACTAAAAACAAAGCATCTCTTGTCTGAAAAGAACGATTCTCTAGCCAATTTTCTTTATATTGTTCTATATTAAAACTGGGAGCAACCAGACTTATTTCCTTCAAAAAATCATCTGTAGTTGCATTCTTAAAAGCAAATTTTTCTAAATAATTTTTAACAGCGCGATCTAGATTTGCCTCACCAATCTGTGTTGATAAGTAAAATAACATCCATGCTCCTTTTTGGTAATAAGTAATTGTTGTTGCCTTTTCACTAACAACGGCAGTGTTTTTTCTTTGTTGAGCATCTTTAGTTATCAACTCGGCCATTTCGTACAATCTCCAATAAAAATGATCTGGACCATGAACTTCACGTTCGGCCAACAAAGCATAATAAGTAGCAAAACCTTCTTGAAGCCAATGGTCTTGATTTCTTTTTGCTGTCACCAAGTTTCCAAACCATTGATGTGCCATTTCATGAGCATTGACATTGATGTAATTTCGGTCGTTGAAACCAATCTCATCAACCACATAATCACTATTGAAAATGGTTGAAGAAGTATTTTCCATCCCTCCATACATAAAATCTTCTACAGGTATATTTCTATAAATTTTCCAAGGATAAGGAACGCCTATTTTCTGTTCTAAAAAGTCGAAAATCTTTTTATTATGTATGTAAGTCGTTGTATATTTAGAAGCATCAACAGGTCTGATGTAATTCTCTAGAGTAATACCCGAAGCCGATTTCTCAGTTTTTTTGTCGTATTTCCCAATTGCCATCATCACTAAATACGAACTCATAGGATCGGTCATTTTATAACTCCAAGTGGTGTTTTTCCCTCTTGTAGATTTCCCTTCTAGAACACCATTACTGATAACATCATACCCCGTTTCAAAGGTAATTTTGATATTGAAAATAACTTTCTCATTTGCATCATCGAAACTAGGTAGCCAATGACTGGTATATTTTCCCTGACCTTGAGTCCAGATTTGTAAATCGGTGCCCGAACCAACGTAATAGAGCGCTTGTTTTGGATTCGTTTTATAACTGATTGTTACAGAATTATCTCCTTCTTTAAAACCTTGAGTTAAGGCGATAAATTTTTGATCGTAATGATACTTAGGTGTTTGTCCATTTAGTTTCATCCCTTGAATCATCATATCTTTGGCGTCAATCTTAATTGTATCTGTCATTTCATTGACCTGAAACTGATAAGTCACCTCACCAATAATTAGATGCTCTGATATATCAAACTGAATGCTGGCATTAGCGGTTATAAAATCAACCTTTGGAGTTGATTGCCCAGTGGAAGATATTGTAAATAAGAAACTTACAGAAAGTAATAGTTGTTTCATAACTTAAATTTTAAAGCTGGTAAGATATAAGAAAAAAGTAAATCTACGAAATTATCAGCTTATAATATTGATTATTTTAGCTTTTTATGATGATCGAAAGGAAACAAAACACAAATTTTAAATAAATCAATAAAAACCTTTACTTTACTTAAAACAACAAACCATTACAATTCGCATACTACTATTGAATTTTATATAGTAGTATTTTAAACTAATAAAAAAAATCGACTGTCATTTAAACAGTCGATTTTATTGATTAGCGAACTAATTTTTTGTATTTGATTCGTGTTGGCGCCACATCTCCGAGACGCTTTTTACGGTTTTCTTCGTATTCTGAGAACGAACCTTCAAAGAAATATACTTGCGAATCTCCTTCAAAAGCTAAAATATGCGTACACACACGGTCTAAGAACCAACGGTCGTGGGAAATGATAACCGCACATCCTGCAAAATTCTCCAAACCTTCCTCTAAAGCTCTCAATGTATTAATATCCAAGTCGTTGGTAGGCTCATCTAATAACAATACGTTTCCTTCTTCTTTTAAAGTCATCGCTAAATGCAAACGGTTACGTTCACCACCCGATAAAGTAGCAACTTTTTTGTTTTGATCTGATCCTCCAAAATTAAAACGTGATAAATAAGCACGCGCATTTACTTGTCGGCCACCCATCATGATTAATTCTTGACCTTCAGAAAAGTTTTCATAAATAGATTTTTCAGGATCAATATTCTTATGTGTTTGATCAACATAGGCGATTTTCACAGTATCTCCTACAATAAACTCTCCTGAATCTACTTCTTGTTCTCCCATAATCATTCGGAAAATAGTAGATTTACCAGCCCCATTCGGCCCAATAATTCCCACAATTCCCGCTTGTGGTAAATTGAAATTTAGATCATCATATAATAATTTATCTCCAAAAGATTTAGCTACATGTTTGGCTTCGATAACATTTGTACCTAAACGAGGTCCATTTGGAATGTAGATTTCCAACTTTTCTTCCAATTGTTTTTGATCTTCATTCAATAAGCGATCGTAGTTTTGCAAACGTGCTTTTTGTTTGGTTTGACGACCTTTCGCTCCTTGACGCACCCAATCCAACTCACGCTCTAATGTTTTTCTACGTTTCGATGCCGTTTTTTCTTCTTGCTCTAAACGTTTTCCTTTTTGTTCCAACCAAGAAGTATAATTTCCTTTCCATGGAATACCTTCTCCGCGGTCTAATTCTAAAATCCATCCTGCTACATTATCCAAGAAATAACGGTCGTGCGTTACAGCAATGATCGTTCCTTTGTATTGTTGTAAATGTTGTTCTAACCAGTGTACAGATTCAGCGTCTAAGTGGTTGGTTGGCTCATCTAATAACAATACATCTGGTTCTTGCAACAACAAACGACACAAAGCTACGCGACGGCGCTCACCTCCTGATAGAACAGAAATCGGCGTGTCTGGTTCAGGGCATCGAAGTGCATCCATTGCAACTTCCAATTTGTTATCGAGTTCCCATCCGCCTACTGCATCGATTTTATCTTGTAATTCTGCCTGACGATCCATCAACTTTTGCATTTTATCTGCATCTTCATAGACTTCGGGCAAACCAAACATATCATTAATTTTATTAAACTCATCCAAAACAGCTACCGTTTCAGCCATACCTTCACGTACGACGTCGATCACTGTTTTCTCTTCATCTAATTGAGGTTCTTGTTCCAAATAACCAACGCTATATCCTGGCGCAAAAACCACATCTCCTTGATAATTTTTATCAACCCCAGCAATGATTTTCAACAATGATGATTTACCAGAACCATTAAGTCCTAGAATTCCAATCTTTGCTCCGTAAAAAAAGCTTAAATAGATATCCTTTAAAACTGTTTTATTAGTCGAAGAGTAAGTCTTACTGACTTTCGACATCGAAAAAATCACTTTTTTATCGTCTGACATAGTTCTATAAATTGTATTTTTAAGTTTATTTTAATTAATGCAAATACGCTAATTTCTTTGCACAACTACACTCCAAAGTTATTACAAATAAGTGATTAAATAAAACTTTTATTCCTCAGCTCTTACTAATTAAATCTAAATTTATTATTTTTACTATTATAAAATCAAACAGCTATGGAATTTACAGAAAACTTTAAAGAATCAAACAACTTTAGAATTGAAGGTCAGTTGGTTTATATAATTGACAACCAAGGCAATAAACTAGAGTTATTTGTAGGAGAACCAATTCAGGCTGTTCGCTGGTCTGACGAAGGAAGACTTATTGTGGCCTTAAAAAGTGGCGCAGTGAGGTCGTACGAAAATGAAGTCAAGTTTATTAAGATTTAAAAAGAAGAGGCTGCCAATGGCAGCCTCTTCTTTTTTTTGTTTTCTTTTATTCTGTTTCCTTCTTTACATAGGTAGCAATTACCTCATTGTTTTCATCCAATAATTGCAATTGATCCTTTTTTATAACAAAAGATTTAGTCTGCGCTAAAGGAACTTTATAAATTAAATGTGCCATTTCATCTCCACAATAACGCATCGTAGACATACCTGATTTAAAAATTACTTTGTTATCTTCGGCGGTAAATTCTCCACCGATTCCGTTACATCCATCACTTGAAGAATAATAATTATCTGCAAAATTTAATTCTAACGCTTCTTGACCTTCAGTTGGAACAAAATCTCTGTTTTCGCTATCGATTCTTTTTAGAACCCAACCACTATTATTTAATCGATCCATAATTTTCTCAGATTTCTCTTTACTACTGTCAAATGTTTTTTGAGAAGACGCACAAGAAATTGCTCCAAAGCTTAAACTCAAAATTAACCCCAAAGTTGTTATTACTCTCATCATTTTTTTTTTACAAATATACTATTTTTTATTTTTCAAACTAAAACCATAAGCCAACCGAAGTGCAATTTGATTGGTTTCATAATCGCTATAGTGTTCGTAGCGAATACTTGCATCGATAAATTTGTTAGCAAATCCAAAAACCGGTGCTAATATTAAAGACTGATCTAAATTTTCACTGACTCCAAAAGCGATTCCCGCTTCTCCCATCCAATAAAAATTGTTGCCCATAAAATACTTGACACCTAATTTAGCTGGAACAAAACCACTATCTTTCTGATCAACAAAAAGATGAGTGTATCCAGAAGTCAAAGTTAAGGAAGTGGTTTTAGAGATATCATATTGTGCGCGCATATCTATTCCGAGACTACCATCATAAGCTGAATCTGTTGGAAATCCACCATTTAAACCAAAACCCAACCTGAAACCTCTGTTGTAATCTGTCTGAGAATAAGCAGATCCTATGGCACAAAAACAAACTGAAAGACTTAAAATTAACTTTTTCATAATAACTTTTTAAATATTCTTATTCAATTCTTGTGCCAAAAAGGCGACTAAAATGAGTATCTTTGCGGAAATTTTTAAAATGCAACTTAGGCAATACACTCAAGAATTCCGATACAACTTTAAATTAGCATATCCCATTATCTTGGCTATGTTGGGGCACACCATAGTTGGTATTATTGACAATATTATGGTTGGGAAAATCGGGGCAACAGAACTTGCAGCTACATCTTTAGCAAATAGTTTTGTTTTCATAGCTTTATCTGTAGGTGTAGGTTTTTCAACAGCCATTACTCCATTAGTTGCCGCAGCAGACACAGAAAACGACATTCAAAAAGGTAGAAGCGTTTTAGTAAATGGCGTATTTCTTTGTACCGTTTTAGGAGTCTTACTTTTTCTTTCACTGTTTGCATTGAAACCCTTGATTGATTTTATGAATCAACCCGATGAAGTCGTTGTAATGGCAAAACCGTTCTTAGACATCGTGGCACTTTCTCTGATTCCTTTAGTCGCCTATCAAGGATTTAAGCAATTTGCTGACGGTAAATCTTTGACAAAATATTCAATGTATGCAACAATTATTGCTAACCTGATCAACGTTTTGGCCAACTATTTATTGATATATGGCGTATGGATTTTCCCCGAATTGGGTATGATGGGGGCAGCTTATGGCACCTTAATTTCCCGTTTATTCATGTTGATTTACTTTATCTATGTGATGTATCGTTTAGATGTTTTTCAACCTTATATACATAAAATTCGCTGGAATGAAATCAATCGTTCTATGTCAAAATACATCTGTAAAATTGGAATACCTTCTTCATTACAATCACTGTTTGAAGTGGCTTTATTTACAGGCGCAGTATGGATTTCTGGAATGCTTGGAACTATTTCTTTAGCCGCAAATCAAATCGCACTTTCTATGGCATCTATGACATTTATGTTTGCTTCTGGTTTAAGTGTAGCAGCGATGATTAGGGTTGGTAACCAAAAAGGACTAAAAGATTATGTAAAAATGGAAACCGTAGCAAAATCAATAGTCTTAATGACAGCTATTTTATACGTAGGTTTCGCACTTTTTTTCGTTCTTTTTCACAAGCAAATTCCGTTGTTGTTTCTAGACAATAATGACCCAAGTCAGGCAGAAATAAACACAGAAGTCGTAGTTTTAGCAGGAAAACTGCTACTAATTGCTGCTATTTTTCAAATATCAGATGGTATTCAAGTTACCTCTTTAGGTGCTTTGCGCGGATTACAAGACGTGAATGTTCCAATGGTGATTACCTTTATCTCTTATTGGGTGGTGGGCTTTCCGCTATGTATCTATTTAGCACTTTATACCGATTTAAAAGCTGAAGGGATTTGGTACGGATTATTAGTTGGATTAACAACTGCAGCATTTTTTTCGTACTTTCGCTTTCAGTTTATGGCAAAAAAATATATTAATACTAATTTATAATGAATATGGAATTACCCAAATTTGTATTGGCAGATAACACAGATTTTCCAGATAATCTCTTTGTAATTCATTTAGAATACCCACGCTTCATTATTGATCTAGAGACCGAAGAAATTGAATTTTTAGAGGAATTGGACGAAAGTGAAGAGATGGAATTAAAAGAAGAGATGGATCGATTGATATCTGAAGCAGAAAAATTTTACAATAGAGAAATCGATCGTCTGTCTGACGAGTAATAAAAACAATTCAATTTTGATTAAACTTAATAATCGAAGTTGTAACTTAGCTTATTAATAATTAATTTTGACTTCTTATTTTGAAGTAATTAGAAACAAAAAACAGTAACAGAATATGATTATAAAACCAAGAACGAGAGGTTTTATATGTTTGACCTCGCACCCAGAAGGGACAGCACAAAACATTAAAAATCAAATTGCTTACGTTCAGTCTAAAGGCAAAATTGAAAATGGACCAAAAAAAGTATTAGTTATTGGTGCCTCTACAGGTTTTGGTATTTCTTCCAGAATCACAGCAGCTTTCGGTAGCGGTGCTGCAACTATTGGAGTGTTTTTTGAAAAACCTGCTTCAGAAGGACGCCCAGGCACAGCAGGATGGTACAATTCAGCTGCTTTTGAACAAGAAGCTAAAAAAGCTGGGATCTATGCAAAATCTATAAATGGAGATGCTTTTTCTGATGAGATTAAGAAAGAAACCATCGAATTAATTAAAAAAGATTTAGGTCAAGTTGACTTAGTCATCTATAGCTTAGCATCGCCACGCAGAACTCATCCAAAAACAGGAACCGCTTATACTTCTGTTTTAAAACCAATTGGACAACCATTTTCTAACAAAACCGTTGATTTCCACACTGGTGTTGTTTCCGATATTTCTATTAACCCAATTGAATCTCAAGAAGATATAGATAATACTATTGCCGTGATGGGTGGAGAAGATTGGAAGTTTTGGATGGAAGACTTACAAGCAGCTGGAGTTTTGGCTCCCAATGCACTAACCGTTGCTTACTCTTATATCGGTCCAGAATTAACCTATCCAATTTATAGAAATGGAACCATTGGTAAGGCTAAAAATGATTTAGAAGCAACAGTGCCAATTATCGACGATATATTGAAATCTATCAATGGAAAAGCATATGTTTCAGTAAATAAAGCTTTGGTTACGCAATCAAGTTCAGCAATTCCAGTAGTTCCGCTTTATATTTCGTTGTTGTACAAAGTAATGAAAGAAAAAGGTATACATGAAGGCACAATCGAACAAATGCAACGCTTATTTGCCGAACGTTTATATACTTCTAATCAAAACATTCCTCTTGACAATGAAAATAGAATCCGTATCGATGATCTAGAAATGCGAGAAGATGTCCAAAAAGAAGTGAGCGATTTATGGGAACAAGTAACTTCTGAAAACATCGAACAAATTTCTGACATCAAAGGTTATCGTGATGATTTCTTTAATTTATTTGGATTTAATTTTGATCAAATAGATTATGATGCAGATACAAATGAAATGGTCAACATTCCAAGTATTCAATAATATTTAAAACAAATTATAATGCCGGCATGTCCGGCATTTTTTTGCACTTAACCCAAAAACTAAATCGAGTTTACAAAAAAAGTAAACTATTGAAATAGCCGTAGGTAAAAAATATCCAATTTTAACATATAGAAAATATCTATATAGATTTACAACAAACATATTATCAGATAATTATAATAAACAATTTAAACTTATAGTTTAATATAATACAAAAACAGAAGTTTGTAAAAACAAACTGTTTTTTAAAATTGCATTGACACATTATTAAACTATAATACATATAAAAACCTTTATTATACTTTAAAACTTATCAATAAAAATAAACTATACAGAATCTAAAAAATGAATTCAATAAAAAAAGTACCACTAAGAAATAAATAATTTGTAAATTCATATCAAAAAGAAAATTTATGAGCGATACCATAAAACAAAAACATTTAAA
The DNA here is from genome assembly GCA_964397335.1 of uncultured Flavobacterium sp. GTDB lineage: Bacteria > Bacteroidota > Bacteroidia > Flavobacteriales > Flavobacteriaceae > Flavobacterium. The sequence goes on along the minus strand of CAYNIM010000003.1, from coordinate 63,966 downwards.
AAAACATCAACGAATGGCAACGGGTCTGCTCCTATTCATGGCAATTATTTATATTGTTATGATTATTTTAATGAGAGACGATTCAAAATCTTGGATGGGTTATGTCAAAGCTTTTTCAGAAGCAGGGATGGTTGGTGCCTTAGCTGATTGGTTTGCTGTGACTGCATTGTTTCGTTATCCTATGGGATTAAAAATTCCTCACACCAATTTAATCGATAATAAAAAAAATGCATTAGGAAAAAATTTGGGCGATTTTGTAAGTGACAACTTTCTTACTTCAGAAACCATCCGACCTTATATTAATAAACTCTCATTGAGCGAATATATTAACGATTGGCTTGCTTCAACAAAAAATCAGGAACTAATCGTTTCTGAAAGTCGGAAAATCATTCAACAAATTATCGAAAAACTCGACGACGAAACCATCATCAAATTCATATCTAAAAAAGGACTTGAATTAACTGAAGATCTAAAACTAGAAAAAGTAGCCAGCACAGCTTTACATTATCTTTTAGATCAGAAAGAACACCAAAGATTACTCAATATTATTTTACCTCAGGCTCAGGTTTATGTAGAAAACAACAAAACACAAATTTACAATCGAGTAGTTGAAAAACAACCAATTCTAAGATTAGTTGGTGGAAAAGCTGTGACAGAGCAACTTATATCTGGTATAATTAGTTTTTTAAAAGAAATTGAAAATAATGACAACCATGAAATTAGAAGTGAATTGACCAATAAACTTTATGATGTTGCACATGATTTAGTTCATAATGATGATTGGAATTTGCGATTCCAACAAATAAAAAACGAATTTATTTCCGAAGAACGAATCTATAATTATGCTTCTGATATTTGGATTCGGTTAAAAATGGATCTTCTTGAAAAACTTAATGACGATGAAAGTCAACTTGTTAAATATTTAAATCAAAGTATTACAAACATGGCGATTCAATTTCAACAAAACACCGAATTACAAAAAAATCTAGACCGTTACATCAGGCAATACATCTATAAAATGGTTCTTAGAAATAGCAAAGAGGTTGGGAACATAATCAGTAATACTGTAGAAAAATGGGATGGTGCTGAAATGAGTCGCAAATTGGAACTAGAAGTTGGAAAAGATTTACAATACATACGCATCAACGGCACTTTAGTTGGTGGTTTAGTTGGGTTAATCATTCACACTTTAACGGAGTTGTTTTTGTAATTCGCATCTATTTAAAAAAATTCCCATACTAAAGAACTATAAATAGCTTGTCTTGTAAATATCTGAATGTTTCAAAGTAGCACCTTAATAATGAATGACATATCTTTTAGATTAACTTCAGAGCTGACAACTTTAAAAAACATTATCTAGCTTTTTATCAAAATCATTTCTAACAATAAAGAACAAGACTTTTTCTAAGAAAATAATTTCAAATGAATCTTTGCAATTCTTTTGAAAACAATTATCTTTGAACCTTATGAAGCCAGTAAAAATAATTGAATGTCCTCGCGATGCGATGCAGGGCATAAAAATGTTTATTCCTACCGAAAAAAAAGTACAATACATGCAGTCTTTACTGCGTGTAGGGTTTGATACTTTAGACTTTGGTAGTTTTGTTTCGCCCAAAGCTATTCCACAAATGCAAGATACAGCCGAAGTTTTGGCTCAGCTTGACCTGTCCGAAACAAAAACAAAATTACTAGCAATCATTGCTAATACAAGAGGTGCTGAACTTGCTTCTGTTCACAAAGAAATTCAATATTTAGGTTTCCCTTTTTCTATTTCAGAGAATTTCCAAATGCGAAATACTCATAAAACCATTGCGGAATCAATAGTAACCTTGCAAGAAATTTTAGAAATAGCCAATAAGACGAACAAAGAAGTAGTTGCCTATTTATCAATGGGTTTTGGAAATCCCTATGGGGATCCTTGGAATGTGGACATTGTTGGCGAATGGACCGAGAAATTAGCTGCAATGGGTGTAACTATTTTATCTTTATCTGATACAATTGGCACTTCAACCCCGGAAGATATCACCTATTTATTCTCCAATTTAATTCCGAAATATCCAAACATTGAATTTGGCGCTCACTTGCACTCAACACCTGACACATGGTTTGAAAAAACTAACGCTGCCTATCAAGCAGGCTGTAGAAGATTTGATGGAGCCATTAAAGGATTCGGAGGATGTCCAATGGCAAAAGACGATTTAACTGGAAATATGCCGACAGAAAAAATGCTTAGCTATTTTACAGCAAATAAAGTAGAAACTAACATTAGAATGACTTCATTTGAAGCAGCTTACAATGAAGCATTAAAAATATTCAATTTTTACATCTAAAATTTTATAGTTAAAAATAAAATGTGTAAATTTGCATGCAATTTAACTCCAATTGCAAATGGAAGCACATAAATCAAAAATAGTCGGTCAAGGACTAACCTATGACGACGTACTCTTAATACCAGCTTACTCTGAGGTATTACCACGTGAAGTAAATATTCAATCTAAATTTTCAAGAAACATTATCCTTAATGTACCAGTTATTTCTGCTGCAATGGATACTGTAACAGAAAGCGATATGGCTATTGCAATGGCTCGCGAGGGCGGTATTGGTGTTTTACACAAAAACATGAGTATTGAGCAACAAGCTATGGAAGTTCGCAAAGTGAAACGTGCCGAATCTGGAATGATAATAGATCCAGTGACACTTCCTTTATCCGCTACCGTTGGTGATGCAAAAACTGCTATGAAAGAAAACGGAATTGGAGGAATTCCAATCATAGATGAAAATTCTTCTCTTAAAGGAATTGTAACCAATAGAGATTTACGTTTCGAGAAAGACAACAATCGTTCTATTTTGGAAGTGATGACATCTGAAAGAATAGTAACTGCATTAGAAGGAACAACTTTGGGCGAAGCAGAATCTATACTTCAAGAAAATAAAATCGAGAAACTTCCTGTTGTAAATAAAGACAACAAATTGGTAGGCTTGATTACATTCCGCGACATCACAAAATTGACTTTAAAACCTAACGCTAACAAAGATAAATTTGGTCGTTTGCGTGTAGCTGCTGCTCTTGGTGTTACAGCCGACGCAGTAGAACGTGCCGCTGCTTTAGTTGCCGCTGGCGTGGATGCACTAATTATCGACACTGCTCACGGACATACCAAAGGTGTAGTAAATACATTAAAAGAAGTAAAAGCAAACTTCCCAGAAATTGATGTAGTTGTAGGTAATATTGCAACAGCAGAAGCTGCATTGTATTTAGTAAAAGCTGGTGCCGACGCTGTAAAAGTCGGAATTGGACCAGGTTCTATTTGTACCACTCGTGTAGTAGCAGGTGTAGGTTTTCCTCAATTCTCTGCTATTTTAGAAGTTGCAGCTGCTCTAAGAGGAACTGGCGTACCTGTAATTGCTGATGGTGGTTTACGTTATACAGGCGACATCCCGAAAGCATTAGGTGCTGGTGCTGATTGCGTTATGTTAGGATCTATGTTGGCCGGAACCAAAGAATCTCCTGGTGAAACCGTGATTTTTGAAGGTCGTAAATTCAAAACATATCGTGGAATGGGCTCTGTTGAATCTATGAAACATGGTTCTAAAGACCGTTATTTCCAAGATGTGGAAGACGATGTTAAAAAACTTGTTCCAGAAGGTATTGAAGGACGCGTGCCTTACAAAGGAGAATTACAAGAATCTATGACTCAATTCGTTGGTGGATTAAGAGCTGGAATGGGTTATTGCGGTGCAAAAGACATCCCTACTCTTCAAGAGACTGCCCGTTTTGTGCAGTTGACCTCTTCAGGAATCGGAGAGTCTCATCCTCACAATGTTACTATTACAAAAGAAGCTCCAAATTACTCAAGATAATTCAAAAAAAGCCTTCAAAATGATTTTGAAGGCTTTTTTTATTTCGATATCGGTCGTTTTGTATGTCTAGTCAGACAAAAGGTTTAATAATCTTTTGAAGTCGATATTTGTAGAAAATTTTTCTTAATTTAACTAAGTCTCCTAATCGCTTAATAAAAAATTAATCTCAGATTAAAACAAGCATTAACAAGTTTTCATATTTTTGCTATAAATTATTACTACAATGAAAAGAAGAAGTTTTTTTAAATTAGGAGGTTTAGCGGCTTTAGGTACTGCAGTTACAAATCCACTAGCGGCTATATCAACAGAAGCTAACAGTCAAACTCTTAATTTTAAAAATAAAAAAGCTAAAAATATCATATTCATGGTTAGCGATGGTATGAGCTCTGGTACTTTGAACATGGCCAACCTCTATAGCGAACGTATTTTTGGTAAAACATCTCAATGGTTACAACTATACAAAGATCAAAAAGTATCAAGAGGACTTATGGATATGGCTTCTGCTTCTTCAATTGTAACCGATTCTGCTGCCGCGAGTTCTTCTTGGGGAAGTGGTTTTCGTGTTAAAAATGGCTCGATAAATATCAGCACATCCGGAGAGGAATTGCTTCCTATTTGGCTAAAATTTAAATTAAAAGGAAAGAAAGCTGGCTGTGTAACCACTGTTCCAATTACACATGCTACACCCGCAGGTTTTACTGTGGCAATTAAAAGTAGAAATGATCAAGCTAAAATAGCCGAAAAATACCTTCAAATCGGCTACGATGTTTTGCTTGGTGGCGGAGATCGCTACTTTGCTGCAGAACACCGTAAAGATAAAAAAGACTTATATCAAGAATTTGAAAATCAAAATTATACCATAGTAAAAAACAAAGAAAGGATGCTTAATGCAGATCCTTCAAAAAAACTTTTGGGAATATTTGATTACGATGCTTTACCTTATACAATCGATCAACAGCAATCGCCAGAGTTGATGCAAAAAATTCCTACATTGGCAGAAATGACCAAAACAGCAATCGATCAAATGAAACAACATCCAGAAGGTTTTGTTTTGCAAGTTGAAGCTGGTAAAGTTGATTGGGCTGCACATGCCAACGATACCGCTGCACTTATTCATGAACAGTTGCAATTTGATGAAGCTTTAAAAACAGTCTTAGAATTTGCAGAACAAGACACCAATACTTTAGTTGTTATAACTACAGATCACGGTAACGCAAATCCCGGTTTGATTTATGGAAAATATGTAGACGAACACTTTGATAGTTTGTCAAAATATAAATACACCAATGAATATTTACTAAATAACATTTCCAACAATCAATCCGAAAGTCAAATAAAGGAATTCATCAAAAGCACAATTAGTGTAGAATTAAACGATGAAGAAGCTAAAACAATCGCAGCTTATTACAACTGTTTAAAAAAAGGAGACGACGGTTTGTATAACTATAGAAAACTACCTTATCAAGCATTTTCTGAAATTCAAAAAAACTACAACTCTGTTGGTTGGATTTCTATGGATCACTCTGCAGATTATGTAGAAGTGGCAATGTTTGGACCAGGAAGCGAATTGCACAAACCTTTTATGAAAAATAACGATATCCACTATCTTTTGTTAGAAGCTGCCGAAGTTGAAAACGATTTTTAATGTATTTTTGTTGAATGAAGATTGCTGTTATAAATAATTACGATTCGTTTGTGTACAATCTCGTTCATTATCTGGAAAGTTTCGATGGTTTAGAAACAGAGGTTTTCTTGAACGATAAAGTTTATATGGAAGATCTGGATGCTTTTGATAAAATCCTTCTTTCACCCGGACCTGGCCTTCCTAAAGAAGCTGGGAAATTATTAGAAATCATTGATCATTTCAAAGAAAAAAAAAGTATACTGGGCGTTTGTTTAGGACATCAGGCCATTGCAGAATATTTTGACTGTCAATTGATAAATTTAAAGAAACCTCTACACGGAACTACTTCAAAATTAAGACAAATAACCGATGATTTCCTTTGGAAAGATGTGCCTAACGAAACAACAATTGGTCATTACCATTCGTGGTGCGTAGATCCCGAGAAAGTTTCTGAGGCTATTATTGTTACAGCAATTGACGAATGGGGGAATATTATGGCATTAAAACACAAAAACCTAAACCTTAGAGGAATCCAATTTCACCCTGAATCAATTTTAACTCCAGAAGGAAAAAAAATGTTAGAGAACTGGGTGTTTCAATAAAAGATACCAAAAGCATCATCGAATCTTCGAAAAGTACTTCATCATTTATAGAAAAATGATACTTCTGCCCTATCCTGTTGACTGAAAAATTTTATTCAGCCAATATATACATTATAAATTTCATCGATTTCCATTCGAGCTTTTAAAACTTATATTTTATAGGTTAAAATTCATCTGATTGTTTTTTAAAAACAGACTTAGACAGAAATTCGAATATGTTTTAAATCCAGATAGCACTATTTTGGATAAAATAAAGAAGTGTAACATTTGTAACATACTTTCTATTTTTATATACCGACATTTGCATCAATTTAATTACAGATTAGAATAATTATGGAATGGATTTTAGAACCTTGGCCGTGGTATGTAGGCGGCCCATTGATCGCCTTGACAATGTTTACCTTGCTCTATGTTGGCAAAAATTTTGGAATGTCCTCAAACCTAAGAACGCTTTGCGCCATGTGCGGAGCAGACAAAACTTGTAATTTCTTTTGTTTTGATTGGAAAGGACAACGCTGGAATTTATTGGTAATGATCGGAGCTATCATTGGAGGCTTTATAGCTTCTCATTATTTATCCGATAATCAAGTTCCAAACCTCAACCCAAAAACGATTGAACAACTACACGCATTAGGGTTTGAAAGTGCTGGAAACGCCTATGTTCCAACAGAATTTTTTGGACCCGAAGCTTTTTCACAACCCAAAACATTACTCATTTTGTTGATAGGTGGATTACTAGTAGGTTTTGGAGCTCGTTATGCAGGTGGTTGTACTTCTGGTCATTCCATATCTGGAATTAGTAATTTTCAACTTCCCTCATTAATTGCTACAATTGGCTTTTTTATAGGTGGCCTTATCATGGTACATCTTATTTTCCCTTTCCTTTTTTAAATAGGATAAAATAGATTGTGGATGGCTGCATTTTTTTTAACCAATCACAAAAGAAACATCCACGAAAATTCAACACATTGATTTTAAAAATAACTTTAATTTCAGAACAATGAAAAATATAATATATCTCGTCATCGGAACATTTTTCGGAATCCTTATGTATAAATCTGAAGCTGCATCTTGGTTCAGAATCTATGAAATGTTTCATTTCCAATCCATCCATATGTACGGTTTAATGAGCAGTGCGTTAGCCATTGGAATTATCGCAGTGCAATACATAAAAAAGAAAAAATTGAAAGATATCAATGGCAATCCAATAGTTATTGCAGATAAAGAGAAAAGTATTACCCGATATTTAATTGGAGGTATTCTTTTCGGATTGGGCTGGGCATTAGCTGGCGCTTGTCCGGGACCGATGTTTGTATTGACGGGAGCTGGATTTTATCCTATTTTAGTGGTGATTTTGGGTGCGCTTTTAGGCACTTGGCTCTATGGTTTATTAAAAGATAAACTACCACACTAGTCTCTAAAAAACAAAGGATTAATCAGATTAACTTATAAGGTATTTTTGAAACAGACCTACTGAAGAATCAATTTCGGTTCTATTAACGATTAGTAAGATAACAACAAACTTGTCCAATAATACCTCTTAATTATACTACGAAAGATATATAAAAAAACGAAGCTTTTCAGCTTCGTTTTTTCATTTTACCGAGTAGTTCACCTGATTCAATAAATTTTAGATTTTATTTTTGTGCTCTGTAACAATTGTTACTGCCTCTCTTGTTAATGGCAACTAACTTTGTCATAATTAATATTTTTTCATTGAGTTATGGCAATAGATCTTATAGGCTATTTATTAGCTGTTTTAGTAGGCATTTCATTAGGACTTATAGGTAGTGGCGGCTCTATACTTACCGTTCCTATTTTGGTCTATGTTATGGGGGTTAATCCTGTATTAGCAACAGCTTATTCCTTATTTGTAGTAGGATCAACCTCTTTAGTAGGTGGTATGCAAAATGCAATTCAGAAAAAAGTAGATTTCAAAACCGTGTTTATCTTTGGTATTCCATCAATTGTAGCGGTTTATTTAACCCGAGCTTACTTAATTCCTTTGATTCCTGAAGTCTTATTCTCTATAGGAACCTTTCAATTGACCAAATCCATTACACTAATGGTCCTCTTTGCCATAGTGATGATCTTTGCTTCTATATCTATGATTCGCCCTTGCCCGAATTGTACTGAAAAAGAAGAAGTAAAGATAAAATACAATTATCCCATGATTCTAGTAGAAGGTACTTTGGTCGGAACATTAACTGGGCTAGTCGGTGCAGGTGGAGGCTTTTTAATTATTCCTGCTTTAGTTCTTTTAGCTAAAATGCCAATGAAATTAGCCGTTGGAACTTCTTTACTTATCATCGCTGTAAAATCATTAATTGGATTTATAGGAGACCTGCAAGGAACTGAAATAATCGATTGGACTTTGCTCACTATTTTTACTGGACTATCCGTTATTGGAATATTCATAGGAATCTTTTTATCCAAAAAAATTGAAGGTAACAAACTTAAAACCGCATTCGGTTGGTTTGTATTGATTATGGGAATTTATATTCTCATCAAGGAATTATTTTTATAAAATAACCTTTTGTAACTTATGTCACTTTTTAAGTTACAAACAATTTATAAATTTGTAATTCAAAACTTAGAACAATAGACTTGATAAACTAATTTAGCTTATAAATGAATAATAAAATCTTATTTTTAATGTTTGAAAAGCGATAAAAAAGTCGAAATCATAAAAGTAAAACAACAAATACAAAAAACGCTTAGATCTAAGTAGTTTTGCTATTATCAAAGCTTCTCAAAAACTTAAGGCAAACGATTATAATGGTCTAATTAGAATGCATAATTAATAATATTTAAAAATTAAAACTATGTTTTTTCAACACGTATATGATAAAAGTTTGGCTCAGGCGAGCTACTTTATCGGCTGTCAGGCAAAAGGTGAAGCTATCGTAATCGATGCACAACGTGATATAGATGTATATTTGAAAATTGCCAAACAAAACAATATGAAAATCACACACATCACAGAAACACACATTCATGCTGATTTTCTGTGCGGCTCACGAGAATTAGCTGCAGTAACCGGGGCAGAAATGTACCTTTCAGATGAAGGTGGCGAAGACTGGCAATATGCTTTCCCTCACAGGTTTAAAAACTTGTAAGGATTTTGATTAATGAAAGTTTTAATCTGCATAAAAAGTACCGTCAATACCAATATAACCTATAATCGTATAAAATCTTTGAGGTTCGGGTGAGGAAAAAATACTTCTATTTTTATAATATTCGGGATTATCTGTAATTTCTGTCAAAGCAAGAGTTTTTAAAGTATCATTTTGATTATGAAAATCCATTTCATTTGATTGATACGATTTAGATTCCGTTGATAAAGGAATTATCCATTCTTGTTTATTGATATTCCACAATCCTTTTTTACCGTCATCGCGAACGTTGTCACTTGCTAAAACAGCGACAACAGGCATATCTTTGTAGCTTTCAAAACGTAAAAAACGCTCTTTCGTATTTATTACTTCTTTTGTTTTTGTATCGTGAATTCGAAAGTAAAAATATTTGTTATCGTCTGGATACTCAATGATTTGATTGGTTTTTGTTAAAGTGTATTTTATGCCGATTTCGGGGTTATTGGTAAACGAATAAACCACATTTCCGTTGTTGTCAATTAAATCAACCCGACATTTTAAATATTTATAAAATCGGTGGTCTTGTCCGCGTTTTAAGTTTTCAAGGTATTTTATCCCCAAATAATAATCGTGATGCTCGTAACCAATTGCATCGTCATAATCGTAAGCAGGAATTAGTTTTTTAGCTTTTTTAAGATAAATCTGCGAAGTTCCGTTTTTATATAATCGAAAATTGCGGTCGGTTTTTGTAAATGAGATAGAATCATATTGTTCCGGCAATACCAATCCGTCAAAATCGCCTAATTTCCATTTATCGTTTTCTTTAAAAGCATAGATTTTAGAGTCAAAATTCCCTAAAAAATCCTGCATATTTTCCATTTTACGGTAATTTTCGTCGTAAATAACAAACGGTTGTTTTTCAGAACTGCGTATAGCAGTAAAATATTTGTATTTATATGGGTTTTCAAAATCTCTATAAGACGGCAAAATTTTTATGGTTTTTGCTTTTTTATATCGATTATAATAACGGTTGTATCCTCCTGTCATCATTAAATTATTTCCTTTATCGTCAAAATAATAAAACGTGGTATCAACTTCTATTTCTGAAAAACCAAAATCAGAATGATGTACTAATTTTACTTTTGGTGTTTCCGGAAAATCATTTTTCCAGACCATTTTTTGAGTTTTGTAATTGTATAAACCGATTAAATTATCATATCCTTTACCGAAAATACCCAGCAAATTTGGAGACGACATTTTATATTCCCTTATCTCACTCAACAATAAATTACCTTGAAAATCATAGTAATTAGAAAGCCGTTCATTTCCTTTAAGCGTACTTTCTATTTGACATTGAATCATATCAATATCCTTTAAAATACGCATATTTAGTCCGTTTTCAATTACGGTTTTTCCTTCAGGTGTTCGTAAATCCCGCTTATAATTTCCGTATTTTTTTGCATCTTCGCCTTCGGGTATTACCACATAATATCCATTATCTAAAATTTCGATAATATTTTTATTCATATATGATTTGTTCTTGGGCAATGAACTACCGTTGTAATGCTTAATTTCCAAATCATTAAAATCGTTATATGCGATAATATAATTACCTTCGGGAATATGAATGTGTTTGTATTTTGGTTCAACCAAAATGTTTTCATTTTTCACATCATACACTCCGTGCAAGCCATTTTTGGTAATGATGTATAAATTTGGTAATACTTTTCTACCAATAGAAGGAGTTTTATTAACGACGGCATTACTTGGGAGGTCGATGAGTAGAGTAAAATGATTATTTTCAAGTTTATAGAGGTGAAACGAAGAGTTGTACTGAATAAATTTTCCCGAAACGCTCAAGGAATCAGTGTTGTTGTGGAGTTTAAAAAACAAATAAGATTGTTCTTGATCAATTTCTCCTATATAATAAAAATCAGAGGAAAGAACCGTTCCTTCACTGTTTAAAACAAATAGTTCCTCCTCTTTTGAAGCCAAAAAGTAAGGATGGATTATGGCTATTACATCATATTGAGGAGTGATTTTTATAGACTTGTCTTTAAAACTTAACCCCCACTTATCATTTTTTAGATAAGGAATCAATAAATTATTATCTGAATTTTGAGCATTGCCAGAGACAGCAAAAATCAATAGTAAAAAGAGTAATATATATTTATTTGAAAACCTCATCTATTTAAAATTAAAACCCTCTCTTTTTGTCATGATTGTACCACATTGGAACTTTCTGACCTTTCATCTGTTTCATTTGTGCTTTCATCATAGAGATTTGCTCTTTTAACATTCCTTTTTTATCAAGCTCTTCAGCTTCTGCAAGTAGCTTTTGAGCTTCTAATTGTCTATTTCTGCTAAGCGATACGCCTGCCAATTGCAACTTTGCAACAGCTAAATCTTCTTTTTGATTCAATCCTAACTCCACCGCTTTTTTAAAGAAGCCTTCACTCTCTTTCAACTTGTTAGATTGTGCCATTACAATTCCATTTAGATAATGGTAATAACCTTGCTGATTCTTAATCAAATGAGATTCAGGTTTAATCTTGTTAAGAATACGAGCAGCACCATCCATATCTTGCTTTCTGAACTTAAACAAAACAGCAATCAATAACTCATTTTTAAAATACAATAAAACCACAATTGCTACCAAGAGTAAAAGAAAAATCCCGTTACCAATGTAGTTTTCAGTAAACTGCCAAATTGCAGTCCCAAATAACAGTACAGCTAAAACAATCTTTAAGTTTTTGTTTACCATTTCAGAAAATTATTTTAATTTTGCAAATATACAAAATAAACAAGCGCTTACAAATCAATTTTTAAAGAAGTTGTATCCAAAATTAAATTTTAAATTATTTATCGATTTTAACTTGTATTGTAAAAATGATTTGTATATTTGCACTCGGTTTTGAAGCGAGGTGCATCAAAGCTGTACTATTATAAAATATTTTAGATTTAAAGATAAGAAGCAATGAGTAAAAGAACGTTTCAACCATCGAAAAGAAAAAGAAGAAACAAACACGGTTTCATGGACAGAATGGCAACAGTTAACGGAAGAAAAGTGTTGGCTCGTAGAAGAGCTAAAGGAAGACACAAACTTTCTGTTTCTAGTGAACCAAGACATAAAAAATAATGATTGTTCAATCATAAATAAAGGCGTTACTTTTTAAGTGTACCGCCTTTTTTTTTACATTTTTTTGAATTGACAATGATTATATCTAATTTTACAAAAGATAACAACAACGCTTTTTTATTATAATGCCTAAAGACAACTCTATTAAAACCGTTCTAATCATAGGTTCAGGACCGATCGTTATCGGACAGGCTTGTGAATTTGACTATTCCGGATCACAGTCAGCACGCTCTTTGCGTGAAGAAGGGATCAAGGTTATCCTAATCAACTCGAATCCAGCAACAATTATGACCGACCCTTCTATGGCGGATCATATCTATTTAAAACCTCTGACTACCAAATCAATCATTGAAATCTTAAAAGAACACCCAGAAATTGACGCTGTATTACCAACAATGGGTGGACAAACAGCATTGAATCTATGTCTGGAAGCAGACGAAAAGGGAATTTGGCAAGATTTTGACGTGAAGTTAATTGGGGTTGACATCAATGCCATCAACATTACAGAAGACCGCGAGCAATTCAAACAACTGTTGAATAAAATTGGTGTACCTGTAGCACCTGCAAAAACAGCAACTTCTTTTCTTGAAGGTAAAGAAATTGCTCAAGAATTTGGCTTTCCATTAGTTATTAGACCTTCATTTACATTAGGAGGAACCGGAGCTGCTTTCGTTCATAAAGAAGAAGATTTTGATGAGCTATTGACCAGAGGTCTAGAAGCTTCACCTATACACGAAGTATTGATTGACAAGGCTTTATTAGGATGGAAAGAATATGAACTAGAATTACTTCGCGATAAAAATGACAATGTAGTTATTATCTGTACTATTGAAAATATGGACCCAATGGGAATCCATACTGGAGATTCAATTACAGTAGCACCAGCAATGACTTTATCAGACCGCACGTTCCAACGTATGCGTGATATGGCAATCTTAATGATGCGTTCAATCGGAAACTTTGCTGGAGGTTGTAATGTTCAATTTGCAGTTTCGCCAGACGAAAAAGAAGACATTGTGGCTATTGAAATCAATCCACGTGTATCTCGTTCATCTGCTTTAGCTTCAAAAGCAACGGGTTATCCTATTGCTAAAATTGCAACAAAATTGGCTTTGGGTTACAATTTGGATGAACTTCAAAATCAGATTACCAAATCGACTTCTGCTTTATTCGAACCTACTTTGGATTATGTTATTGTAAAAATCCCTCGTTGGAATTTTGATAAGTTTGAAGGAGCCGACAGAACTTTAGGACTTCAAATGAAATCTGTTGGAGAAGTAATGGCTATCGGTCGTTCTTTCCAAGAAGCATTACAAAAAGCGACTCAATCATTAGAAATAAAAAGAAACGGAATTGGTGCCGATGGAAAAGGTTATACCGATTACGATCAAATATTAGATAAGCTAAAAAATCCTTCTTGGGATCGTGTATTCGTTATATATGATGCCATTGCTTTAGGTATTCCATTAAGCACTATCAACGAAATTACAAAAATAGACATGTGGTTCTTGAAGCAGTACGAAGAAATGTACGCTTTAGAACAAGAAGTGCGCAAACACCGTTTAGACACTTTACCTAAAAATCTATTATTAGAAGCAAAACAACGTGGTTTTGCAGACCGACAAATCGCTCATATGTTGAATTGTTTCGAAAGTGAAGTACACAAACTTCGAGACGAAATGAACATTCAACGTGTTTATAAATTAGTAGATACTTGTGCAGCGGAATTTGTTGCTCAAACTCCATACTATTATTCTACATTTGAAGCCAATATTGAAAAAGCCGACGGAACAATATATTCATCTAATGAATCTGTGCGTTCAGACAGAAAAAAGATTGTGGTTTTAGGTTCAGGTCCAAATAGAATTGGACAAGGAATTGAGTTTGACTATTCATGTGTTCACGGCGTTCTGGCTGCTTCTGAAGTAGGTTACGAAACCATCATGATCAACTGTAATCCTGAAACTGTTTCAACCGACTTCGATACAGCAGATAAATTGTATTTTGAGCCTGTTTATTGGGAGCATATCTACGATATCATTCAACATGAACAACCTGAAGGTGTAATCGTTCAATTAGGTGGACAAACAGCTTTAAAATTGGCTGAGAAATTAGACAAATACGGAATCAATATCATTGGAACAAGCTATGAGGCTTTAGATTTGGCAGAAGATCGTGGTCGTTTTTCAGAACTTCTAAGCGAACTAAATATTCCTTTCCCTAAATTTGGAGTAGCAACTACTGCTGACGAAGCGTCTAAACTAGCCGATCAATTAGATTTCCCACTTTTAGTTCGTCCATCCTATGTTTTGGGTGGTCAAGGAATGAAAATTGTCATCAACAAAAAAGAATTAGAAGAGCATGTAATCGATTTATTAAAATCAATTCCAGGCAATAAACTTTTACTTGATCATTATCTCGACGGAGCTGTAGAAGCTGAAACAGATGCAATTTGCGACGGTGAAAATGTTTATATTATCGGTATAATGGAGCATATCGAACCTTGTGGAGTGCATTCTGGAGATTCCAACGCTACCCTACCTCCATTTAATTTAGGAGAGTTCGTATTGCAACAGATCAAAGATCATACTAAGAAAATTGCTATAGCTCTAAAAACTAAAGGACTTATCAATATCCAATTTGCGATTAAAGATGACACGGTTTACATTATCGAAGCCAACCCACGTGCTTCAAGAACCGTTCCTTTCATTGCAAAAGCTTATGGTGAGCCTTATGTAAATTATGCAACTAAAGTAATGCTAGGTGCCAAGTTGACTGATTTTGAATTCAATCCTAAATTGGAAGGTTATGCAATCAAACAACCGATTTTTTCTTTCAATAAATTCCCTAAAGTAAACAAAGCTTTAGGTCCTGAAATGAAATCAACTGGAGAAAGTATTTTGTTTATTGATAGCTTAAAAGACGATGCTTTTTACGATTTATACGCAAGAAGAAAAATGTATCTAAGTAGATAAATTTCGAATAAAAAAAACCTGAATTTAATAATTCAGGTTTTTTTTATAACTTTTTGTTTCGTTCGACTTATTTAGATCATAAAATCTGCAATCACCAAAGCGGCCATTGCTTCAACTATAGGCACAGCACGCGGAACTACACACGCATCGTGACGTCCTTTCCCTTTAATGGTTTCTAGAGTTCCTTGAGCAGTCAACATTTCCTGAGGTTGCAATAAAGTAGCCACAGGCTTAAAAGCAACGTCAAAATAAATATCCATTCCATTACTTATTCCACCTTGTATACCTCCAGAAAAATTGGTCTTAGTGGTCCCGTCTGAATTATAATAATCATTGTGTTGAGAACCAAACATTTTTGTGCCTTCAAAACCGCTTCCTAAACTAAAACCTTTACAAGCGTTTATTGAAAGCATCGCTTTTGCCAACTGTGCTTCTAAACGATCGAAAACTGGCTCTCCTAATCCAATCGGAACATTTTTTATCACACAAGTTATTATTCCTCCAACAGTATCTCCTTGTTTTTTTGTATCTAAAATCAACTGCTCCATCTTTTCTGCTATTTCTAAGTCTGGGCAACGAACAGCTGTTGTTTCAGTAAGTGATAAGTCTAATTGTTGGTAACTTTTTGTTGTGGATATATTTCCAACTGAAGAAACATAAGCATGAATTTCTACTGGCCGAACTATTTGTTTGGCGATCGCTCCGGCAACAACTCGAGCTGCTGTTTCTCGTGCTGAACTTCTACCTCCACCGCGATGATCACGGTGTTGATGTTTTTTTTGATAAACAAAATCGGCGTGACTTGGACGAAAAACATCTTTTAATAAATCGTAGTCTTGAGGTTTTGAATTGGTATTTACAATTTGAAAAGCGATCGGAGTTCCCAAAGTTTTTCCTTCAAAAATTCCTGATAAAAAAACAACTTCATCCGCTTCTTTTCGTTGAGTAACCAATTTGGACTGCCCAGGTTTTCTTCTATCTAATTCCTTTTGAATTGCATTTAAATCTAATTCAATGTTTGAAGGACAACCATCTATAATACCCCCAATAGCCAAACCGTGTGATTCGCCAAATGTAGTAATTACATATTTATTTCCAAATGAATTTCCTGCCATAACTAGTTGTTTTTAATAACTTAATTGCCAATTAATCGGTTCCTTTCCTTGTTGTATAAGGTAAGTGTTGGTTTTTGAAAAATGTCTATTTCCAAACCATTTCCCTTGATTAGCACTCATTGGTGACGGATGTCCGCTACTGAGAATCAAGTGCTTTGATGAATCGATGTTTTTTCCTTTTTTTAAGGCATGATTTCCCCAAAGCAAGAAAACCAAACCTTCTTTTTGTTCAGATAAATAGGAAATAACTTGACTAGTGAATTGCTCCCAGCCCATTTTTTGATGACTTCCTGCTTTTCCAGCTCTAACCGTAAGTACATCGTTAAGCAACAAAACACCTTGTTGCGCCCACTCAGATAAATCACCGTACATTGGAATTTCAAAACCTACATCTGTTTGTAATTCTTTAAAAATATTTCTCAGTGATGGTGGTAATGCTATTCCTTTGTTAACCGAAAAACTTAGTCCATGCGCCTGCCCCAAGCCGTGATAGGGATCTTGTCCTAATATAACAACTTTGGTCTGCTCTAGCGAACAATATTTAAAAGCGTTAAAAACAGCATCTCTCGGTGGATAAACTATTTGCGTTTCATATTCCTTTTCTAAAAAATCATTCAACTGCTGAAAATAACCCTTTTCTCTTTCTAAAGCTATAAACGCATCCCAAGTATTCATCGTTCTAATTTTTTAATTCTCAAATTTACTACTTATTCCCGTAAGTTGTAAAATGTTTGTAACTTTGATGTCTGATTTAAAATAAATAGATGAAACCGATTTCGGGAAAAACATTACAAGATTTAGAATTCAGTACAATTTTAGAACAAATTAGTGCTAATTGTTTAACGGAACTAGGCAAAGAAAAAGCCCTAGAGATACAACCTTTTACAAACAGAGAACTCTTAATTGAGGAGTTGTATCAGACGTCGGAATACCTTGCTTCTTTCAGCAATCAAAATGCGATACCCAGTCATTATTTTGATGCAATCAACTACGAACTGAAGTTACTGAGAATTGAAGATAGTTTTTTGGAAGCACCTGGCTTTAAAAAAATAACAACGTTGGTAGAAACGAGTAACTCACTGATTGTATTTCTTAAAAAGTTTCAAGAATACTATCCTTATTTATACAAGAAAACAACCATGACGATTCCAAATAAAGTCATTTTACAAAAAATTGAGCAGGTTTTAGATAAATATGGCGAAATTAAGGATACTGCATCTGTAGAACTAAAATCGATTCGACAAAGTATGCAAATGGTTCGCGGAAAAATCAACCAAAGTTTTGGGATGGCACTACAGCAATACAACAGCGCTGGATATTTAGACGACATTAAAGAAACGGTGGTAGACAATCGAAGAGTTTTAGCCGTATTGGCGATGCATCGCCGAAAAATTAGAGGTAGCGTATTAGGACAATCAAAAACGGGAAGTATCATTTATATGGAACCCGAAAGTACTTTTCGTTTTGCTAGAGAGTTGAGTAATTTAGAATACGAAGAACGAGAGGAAATTATGCGTATTTTGAAAACACTAACTAATGAGATTCGTCCGTTTTATCAAGATTTGATTGATTCACAAACCTTGCTTACCCAAATTGATCTTGTAGCAGCTAAAGCAAAACATGCAGAAAAAATCAATGGATTGTTACCGACAATTTCTAAGGAAAAAAAACTTTTTTTCAGAGATGCTTACCATCCTATTTTACTGTTAAACAACAAAGAAAAAGGAAAAAAAACGTTTCCACAAACCATTGAACTAAATAATAACGAACGTATAATCGTTATCTCGGGTCCAAATGCAGGTGGAAAATCAATCACATTAAAAACCATTGGACTATTACAGCTCATGTTGCAAAGTGGATTACTTATCCCAGTACACGAGCGAAGTGAAACCTTTTTGTTCGATCGAATTTTAACGGATATTGGAGATAATCAATCCATTGAAAATCATTTGAGTACCTATAGTTATCGTTTAAAAAACATGAATTATTTTCTAAAAAAATGTAATGATAAAACTTTATTTTTAATTGATGAATTTGGTACTGGTTCCGATCCAGAATTAGGTGGAGCTTTGGCTGAAGTTTTTTTAGAAGAATTTTATGAACGTAGCGCTTTTGGAATCATTACCACTCATTACACCAATTTAAAAATTCTAGCAAACGAATTGCCTCATGCGACAAATGCCAACATGATGTTTGACGAACGTACGTTGGAGCCTTTATACAAACTGAGTTTGGGACAAGCTGGAAGTTCTTTTACATTTGAAGTGGCACAAAAAAACGGTATCCCCTATAGTTTGATAAATCGTGCAAAAAAGAAAATTGAAACCGATAAAGTTCGATTTGATAAGACAATTGCCAACCTTCAGAAAGAACGATCACGCATGGAAAAAACTTCTGAAATTTTAAAAGAAGAAGAGAAAAAAGCGAGAGAAGAAAGCTCAAAACTATCTAATATCAATTTTAAAATTCAGGAAAAACTGGAGCGTTACCAAGAGTTATACGATGCCAATCAAAGACTGATTTATTTAGGGCAACGATTAGACGATTTATCAGAAAAATATTTCAACAACAAAGACAAGAAAAACTTGATAGGTGAACTCTTAAAAGTTGTTGAAATTGAAAACTCTAAGCGCAAGAAAATTTCAATTAAAGAAAAAAAGGAAAAAGAACAAAAAGAGCGACAATTAAAAGCTGAAGTGGAACAAAAAATTGAAGTTATTCGAACAGAAAAAAAAGAGAAAAAACAAAAAGAAGAAAAAGCTCAGCAAATAAATAAAACCAATTTTCTGCTTAAAGTAGGCGATCGTGTTCGGATGATTGACGGAAAAGCAGTTGGAACAATCGATGCCATCGAAAAGAATAAAGCAACGGTGAATTACGGTTTTTTCACCTCAAAAGTTCCTTTAGAGCAATTGGAAATGGTTGAAAGAAAGAAATAATAAAAAAGGCTTTTCATTTTGAAAAGCCTTTTAATATTGTTTAAACCGAAACTCCTAAGTAATTACTTGGGGTAATTTGTTTTAGTTCTTCTTTTATTGCATCAGAAACATTTAAGTTATCTATAAATGCATGTATCGATTTTTGATTGATTACATCGTTGGTACGCGTTAAATCTTTCAAAGCTTCATACGGATTTGGATATCCTTCCCGACGTAAAATAGTTTGAATTGCTTCTGCTACCACAGCCCAGTTATGCTCTAAATCTTCGGCAAACTTTGTTTCGTTCAGCAATAATTTATTAAGCCCTTTCAACGTAGCTTCAAAAGCAATAATGGTATGCCCGAAAGGAACTCCTACGTTACGCAAAACGGTGCTATCCGTCAAATCGCGCTGTAAACGAGAAAGCGGTAATTTGGCAGACAAATGTTCTAAAATAGCATTGGCAATACCCAAGTTTCCTTCTGAATTTTCAAAATCAATTGGGTTTACTTTATGTGGCATGGCAGAAGAACCAATTTCACCAGCTTTAATTTTTTGTTTAAAGTAGTCCATTGAAACATACGTCCAAATATCTCGATCTAAATCTATAATAATATTATTGATTCGTTTCAAAGCGTCAAAAAACGCAGCGAAATGATCGTAATGCTCTATCTGTGTAGTTGGAAAAGAATGTTTTAATCCTAAAACTTTTTCAACAAAATCAGCACCAAAAGCTCTCCAATCATTTTGTGGATAGGCAATTTTATGTGCATTGAAATTCCCTGTTGCACCACCAAATTTTGCTGCAAAAGGAATGTTATTCAACAAACGCAATTGTTCTTCCAAACGCTCTACAAAAACCAAAATTTCTTTTCCTAAACGTGTAGGTGAAGCTGGTTGTCCGTGGGTACGAGCCAACATTGGAATATCTTTCCATTCGATGCTCAACTCTTTTAGTTTATTTACTAATTGAATAAAAGTAGGCATATAAACTTCTTGAAAAGCATCTTTGGTAGAAAGTGGAATTGCCGTATTGTTGATATCTTGAGATGTCAGTCCAAAGTGAATGAATTCTTTAAACTCACTTAGATTTAATTGGTCAAATTTATGTTTGATGAAATATTCAACCGCCTTTACATCATGATTAGTTGTTTTCTCGGTGTCTTTAATCCAAACTGCATCCTCAGTAGAAAATTCTTGATAAATTTTTCTTAACTCAGGAAAGACTTCCTTAGTTACATTTTTTAATTGAGGCAATGGTATTTCACATAGAGCAATAAAATATTCTACTTCAACTAAAACGCGGTATTTTATCAAAGCTTCTTCCGAGAAATAAGCTGCCAAAGAAGCGGTTTTTGATCTATAACGACCGTCAATCGGTGATATAGCATTTAGTTCTGTCAACATAAATTTTTAGGGTGTGTTGTTAAAATGCAAATATACTGAGGTTTTACAGATTAAAAAACAATTTTTTCATCAATTGGTACGTCTGAAAATCTAAACACTTTTTAGATTATTTCACTATAACCTTTTTCGTTGCTATTCCTTGATTAGTGGTTATTTCTATAAAATAGACTCCCGATGATAAGTTGTTTACATCAACAGTGTTTTGGTGTGCGGTTTTAACGATTTGACCTGAATTGTTGTAAATTGTTACTTTTTCTAAAGACAAGTTATTTTTCATTCGAATATTCAACACATCAGATACCGGATTTGGAAAAACATCAAAACTTTCTGAGATAAAATTATTGGTAGATAAGATACCGGAAATATCATATACTCGAATGTGATTCGTACCGATACTCTTTATCTGATTTTTTGCAGAAGAGCCAGACGTTGAATTGAATTTTGGACTTCCTATCACTAAATTAGTTCCATCTGCAGAGAGTGCTAAAGAAAAGCCACTCCAATCACCGGCTGATAAACCTTCAATGTTTGTCCCCTGCTGTACCCAATTACCGGAAATATTTTGAAAAATACGTACATGACCGGAATCAACACCGTTAACATCACTGCCAAAACTGCCAACCGCTAATACCTCACCGTTGGCAGAAAGCGCAACCATTGAACATTGATCACCGGCTGCTTCTCCATAAATATCACTTCCAACCTGAACCCAATTGTTTGCAATATTTTCATAAACACTTACCCTACCGGCATTTTTTCCATTTACATCATTATACCTTGCTCCCATAGCAACTACCGAACCATCTGCTGAAAGAGCTACTCTATACCCATTCTCTTCAAGAGAATCTTTACCATCTGTAGCATGAATAGTACTTCCTATTTGTACCCAATTCCCTGACATATACTGATAGACTCTTACAACTCCCGGCATTGTCGCTGCTCCTATATTTCCACTTCCCAACAATTCTCCTACTGCAATTGTATTACCATCTGCAGAAAGTGCAACATACCAACCTTCAAATGTAGGAAGAATTGAAGGACCTGATATATTCGCACCTAATTGTGTCCATGTGCCTGCAACATTATGATATACTTGAACATAGTCAGTTCCTATCATTGTAGGAGCACCAACAGCCACAATAGAGCCATCAGCAGAAAGAGCCAGTCCGTGTCCAAACGCTCCACCTCCGGAAACTAAATTATCAATATCTTGTCCAATTTGTGTCCAAACTCCGGAAATATTTTGATATACCCTTACTTGACCAGAAGTAATACAATTATCACAATTATAAGGAGCACCTATAGCCACAACAGAACCATCGGCAGAGAGTGCTACTCTAAAACCGCTTTGGTCTCCGGCAGCTTCACCTTCAATATCATCTCCGATCTGTGTCCACGTTCCCGAAGCGTTGGAATAAACCCGTACGTGTCCGGCATCTGTTCCGTTACCATCATTAAGAGGTGCACCTACAGCAATTACACTACCATCAGCAGACATTGCCACACCGTATCCAAATAGATCATCCGGTGCATCGCCATCAATATCAACACCTATCTGTACCTGACTCATTCCCAAAACAGGAACTAATAAAAAGAAAAATAGTTTTTTATACATAACTTATTGTATTTTTATGTTTGTGAGGTAAATATAATAAAACATTCTCTATAAAAACAACAACGACTGTTTTCTATGGTCAGATAACAGCCGTTGTTTTAATATTTATATCCTTTTTAAGAATACATTTTAGTTCTTAATTCTTTGATTTTTGGATCGCCTAAGTATTCGTCAAAAGTCATATAACGGTCGATTACCCCGTTTGGAGTCAGTTCTAAAATACGGTTTCCTACGGTTTGTGCAAACTCATAATCATGGGTAGTAAACAACACCGAACCTTTAAAGTTTTTGAGTGAATTATTAAATG
The DNA here is from genome assembly GCA_964397335.1 of uncultured Flavobacterium sp. Taxonomy (GTDB): domain Bacteria; phylum Bacteroidota; class Bacteroidia; order Flavobacteriales; family Flavobacteriaceae; genus Flavobacterium. Next base: position 41,307 of record CAYNIM010000003.1, on the reverse strand, counting down.
CTGTAATCGACTCCAAGTCCAAGTGGTTTGTAGGCTCATCTAGCATCAAAACATTGGCTCTGAGCATCATCATTCGTGAAATCATGCAACGTACTTTCTCTCCTCCCGACAATACAGAACCTTTTTTAAGGGCTTCTTCTCCAGAGAAAATCATTTTCCCTAAGAAACCACGTACATAAACTTCATCGCGTTCTTCTTCTGTTTTTGCCCATTGACGCAACCAGTCTACTAACGTAAGATCTTCCTGAAAAAAATCGTGGTTATCTGCCGGTAAATAAGATTGTGTAGTAGTAATTCCCCAGTCAAATGTTCCGGCATCGGCTTGAAGATTTCCGTTTAAAATTTCATAAAAAGCGGTAGTTGCCCGTGAATCTTTTGAAAACACCACTACTTTATCTCCTTTTGCCATATTGAAATCCACATCTTTAAAAAGGATTTCTCCTTCGGCAGACGCTTTTAATCCTTGAATATTCAAAATCTGGTCTCCGGCTTCGCGTTCCTGTTCAAAAATAATAGCAGGATAACGGCGTGAAGAAGGTTTAATATCACTGATATTCAATTTATCGATCATCTTTTTACGGGAAGTCGCTTGTTTGGATTTTGCTACGTTGGCAGAGAAACGACGAATAAATTCTTCTAATTCTGCTTTTTTCTCCTCAGCTTTTTTGTTTTGCTGTGCACGTTGTTTGGCAGCTAACTGTGAAGATTCATACCAAAACGTATAGTTTCCTGAGTAATGATTAATTTTCCCAAAGTCGATATCAGATACGTGTGTACACACGGCATCTAAGAAGTGACGGTCGTGCGATACGACTAAAACGGTATTTTCATAGTTTGCCAGAAAATTTTCCAACCAACCGATGGTTTCAAAATCCAAATCGTTGGTCGGCTCATCCATGATCAACACATCAGGATTTCCAAAAAGTGCTTGAGCCAAAAGAACGCGAACCTTAAGTTTTGGTTCCACATCTGCCATCAACGAATAGTGTAATTCTTCTGAAATACCAAGGTTTGATAACATTGAAGCAGCGTCGGAATCAGCGTTCCATCCGTTCATTTCATCAAATCGAATTTGCAATTCACCGATACGGTCTGCATTTTCGTCTGAATAATCTGCATACAGATCATCCATTTCCTTTTTTACTTCATGTAAAACCTTGTTCCCCATCAAAACCGTATCTAAAACAGTATGTTCATCAAACATATTGTGGTTCTGATTTAAAACCGACATTCGTTTGCCTGGCTCTAAAATTACATGACCTGAAGTTGGGTCAATTTCTCCTGCTAATATCTTTAAAAAAGTAGATTTTCCTGCGCCATTCGCACCAATGATTCCGTAGCAATTCCCTTGTGTAAAAGTTGCATTCACTTCATCAAACAAGATGCGTTTTCCGAATTGTACCGATAAATTTGATACTGTTAACATAAATTAAATAATTTTTGTGCAAAATTACTGAAAACTATTGACTTTAGAAAGTTAATAATCAATAAATTCATTTAAAGAATTCGGTGGCGTTCAATTGGTCTGTTTTCATCAAAATGAATCCGATAGGTTCGTAACTTTCTACTTAGACTTGCACCTAATCCTTTGGCTATATTTATCATTTTGGGATTAAAATCGCCAATCCATTGCATTTCGAAATCGGTATATGAAAGCTCATTTTTCATTACAGTTTGTCCTTCTACTATCATAAAGTGATCTACTCCTTTTCCTTGCCATTCAGGAACAATACCAAAAGCGATACCAATTACTCGCTTACTTTTCTTAAAGGTTTTATAATACAAAAACTTAAGTTTATGAAATAAGTCGAATTTCCCGTTTAAGTGTTTAAAATATTGATTTAAATCTGGAAGATTTAGCCAAAAAGCGACTGGTTTATCTTTGTAATAAATAAACCAAATAAGTTTTGGATCAATTACTGGCTTCATCGATTTAAAAATCAAACGCCCTTGTGATAACCCCATGGTTTTTCCTCCTCCGTGTGAAGCCCATGAACTATTATAAACCGTTACAAAATCCTGAATAAATTTATCTAAATTCTTTTTGTCGAGATGAACTGCTTTAAAGTTTTTATCTTCTGCTATAGATCGATGACGTTCGTAGTGCTTTGGTTTTAACTTTTGTGTGATAGGCAACGCGAAACATTCTTGATTGAAATATGTCTTAAAACCATAATTTTCAAAAAGTTCAGCATAATATGGAAAATTGTAGTTCATGTTATAAAGTGGCTCGTAAAAACCTTCAACCAACAATCCCCACCAATTATCTCGTTCTCCAAAATTAATTGGCCCGTCCATGGTTTCCATTTTGTGTTCCATCAACCATTTTTTAGCTTGATCAAACAAATAGTTTGCTGCAACTTGGTCATTGATACACTCAAAAAAACCGATACCTCCAACTGGATCTTTCCCCTCATATTTAGGGTTTACAAAAGCAGCAATTCTACCAATTACTTGATTATTTCCGTCGTACAAATTCCAACGAATTGCCTTACCTCCCCGACTAAAGAGCTTATTTTGTTTTGGATCAAATATTTTTTCAATATCCTTGTTCAATGGGCGAATCCAGTTTGAATCTTCTGCATATAGTTTGACTGGAAAGTTTAAAAACTGCTTTCGTGTCTTTATATTTTTGACTTCTATCGTGTACATCTATGCTTCAAATTAAGTTAACAAATGTATAAAAAAATAAGGACATTTTTTTTAAAAATCTGCTGGAGCTTCTATCAACATACTTATTTGAGTGATGGGATGAAAAAAACGAAGACTAAAAGCATGTAAATAGAGTCGATCCGCTTGATTCCCGTACAAATCATCGCCTTTTATTGGTGCATTTAATCCGTTTTGATGTGCGGCATGTACCCTCAGCTGATGCGTTCTTCCCGTTATCGGATGCAATTGAATTCTTGTTATTCCATTTTCAAACGAAAGCACCTTGTAAGTTGTAGAAGCAGGTTTACCAAAGGTTTCGCAAACCAATTGTCTAGGGCGGTCGTCTAAATCAACGCGTAAAGGCAAATCAATAAACCCCTCTTTTTCAACAACTTCTCCTTCTAAGAGTGCTAAATATTTTTTTTCAACTCGCCGTTTGATGAATTGCTTTTGAAGATTTTTATGAACTTCTTTATTTTTTGCAAGAATCATAATTCCAGATGTAGACATATCCAATCGATGTACGATCAATGGTCCTGTGGCTTGTGGATAGCGCTTTTTGATACGTTCATAAACAGAATCTGATATATGAATTCCAGGGACTGACAAAAATTCAGCAGGTTTATTGACCACAACTATGTAAGGATCATCATAAATAATAGGCAAATCTTTGGCTTCTGCAGGATTGATCAAAAAAGGATTTTCATCTACTTCCAATCCTTGTAACATGTGTTCTAAAATGGGCTCACATTTCCCCCAACATGAAGGATAAAATTGCCCATGTTTTCTCACTTCCGATTTAGGAGATTGTCCCCACCAAAACTCTGCAAAAACTATAGGTTTAAGATTATTTAGAAAAGCGTACTGAAAAAGTTTTGGTGCACAACATTCTCCTGCTCCTGCTGGCGGTTGAATATTTCGTGAACCATTAAAAATATCTAAAAGAGATTTTGTCTCCTTTTTTGCATTTAAAAAAGTATAATTCTCAAACAACCAAAGCTGCAAGGCATGAGATTCCTTTTTCCTTGTATTTTTTAATTCATCAATTTGTAATTGATGCGTTTGAATCTCTTTAAGCAACTCATCCTCTTCTAATTGAACCTCTTCAATTAAATATTTAAGTGAACGTTTATCAGCTAAACTTTCTTTAATCAATTCTTCATCCAACAACTTAAAAGCTTCTAAAGATAGACTTTCTTTTTGCTGCAATCTGATTTGTTTTCTTCGATTTTTTTCAATTTTAATTTCATTCTTTTTATTAGAGATTCGATCTTTATTAACAGATTGACAGTCTTCATAGCGTTGTTTTAGATTAGCAAAATGTGCGTTGTTCTCCAAAACTTCAATTTGATGATTGATACTGTTTAATTCAACTTCTTTTTGTAAAAAATAGCCGTCTTTTTTCAACATATCAAACACTGGAGGGACAAAAAAAGCTACCGAATTACTATTTGCCAGTTTTCCAGAATAAGCAGCAATATAGCCTAAACTACCTTCATATTCCACTACCAAAACACCAAACATCTTACCAATTGCTGACTCTTGATCTGTTACGTCTAATCCAAAGTTATGATCAAACTCTAGTTGTTGTTCCAAATAAGTCTGAACCTCTTTTGCAGCCAATTCACAAAGAGGGTGCACCTGATAATAAAAAGGGAAATTAAGTTTTGTTGGTAATGAAAAACCTTTCAGTTCTTGCGAGAATATGCGTAAACAAGAAGGTTTAGTTTTAATCCTATTTTTCATCTAAGAAATTATTAAATATGTGAAAAGTACAACTAAATACACGAATATGAAAAGCATTTTTGCTTTAAAAATCGTATCTTTGCAACAAATTTAAATAGAAATGTCATACGTATCTAATGTTTTAGAAGGTTGTTGTCCGAAATGTGGTAAAACACAGGTTTTTAAATCAAAAGGAAATCCAATCAAATTTAAAATGCCAGTGATGCATAAGAGATGTTCGAATTGTAATTATTCCTTTCATCGTGAGACAGGCTTTTATTTCGGTGCCATGTACATGAGTTATGCGCTAACTGTTGCCGAAATGGTTGCTGTTTTTGTTATCGGATTGCTTTTTGGAGTAAGTTTTATGAATATGTTCATTATCGTAGTGATCGTAGTCTTATTACTTTCGACATTTAACTACAGAGTCTCTCGTTTGATGTGGCTCAATCTATTTTACAACAAAGAAGATTCTGAATAATTTTCCAACAACGAACAAAATTACAAATCCATTCGACTTTTACCCCGAATGGATTTGTTTTAAAACAGCTATCTGAAATTATTGTTTTAATTCTTTCTTAACTGCAACACTTTACGAATCAACCTTAATACATATATTAGAAGATTACTTCGTTATCGTTGCTGTAATCACTTCCAAAAACCTGATCAGCTGGCGGCAAATCATTGGTAGCACTACCCAAGTTCATACTTGATGGAAATTCATTAAATGGTGTTGAAAAATCATCAAGATTATCAAATTTACCGAATTTACCTAAGAACTTCAGGCGAATATTATCCAAACCTCCATTACGGTGTTTCGCTACGATAAACTCAGCTTGACCTAAAGTTGGGCTTTGCTCTTCATCATCCCAAGTATCAATTTTATAATATTCAGGTCGATAAATAAACGATACTATATCCGCATCTTGCTCAATAGCTCCAGATTCACGTAAGTCAGATAATAATGGGCGTTTTGATGTACCCCTAGTTTCTACGGCACGCGATAACTGAGAAAGAGCGATTACTGGAATTTCCAATTCTTTTGCCAAGCCCTTCAAATTTCGAGAAATTGTTGAAATCTCTTGCTCTCGGTTTCCAATTCCTTTAGAGTTTCCACCTGCGGTCATCAACTGAAGATAATCAATAACTACCAATTGAATATCGTATTGAGACTTTAGTCGTCTTGCTTTTGCTCTTAAATCAAAAATTGAAAGCGAGGGAGTATCATCAATGTATAAAGGGGCTTCTTCTAAATCTTTCACCTTTACGCTAAGTTGTTCCCACTCATGTGGTTCTAATTTCCCTGTTCTTAATTTCTCTGATGTTAAACCAGTTTCTGAAGAAATCAAACGTGTAATTAACTGAACACTCGACATTTCTAAAGAGAAAACTGCCACACCTTTTTTAGAATCAATAGCGATATTTCGTGCCATAGATAAAACAAAGGCCGTTTTTCCCATTCCTGGTCGAGCAGCTATAATGATTAAATCAGAGGGTTGCCAACCAGAAGTAAGCGCATCTAATTTGTGAAAACCTGTAGGAATCCCAGATAATCCTTCTTTTTTTCCTATTTCCTCGATTCTTTTCTTTGCCTGAGCAACTAAAGATTCGGCGGTTTCGGTACTTTTCTTGATATTCCCTTGAGTAACATCATATAGTTTAGATTCTGCCTGATCTAAAAGTTCAAAAACATCACTGGTTTCATCATATGCATCTTCAATAATCTCGTTTGAAATTTTTATCAAACTTCGCTGAATAAATTTCTGAAGAATAATACGTGAATGAAATTCGATATGCGCCGAAGAGGCAATCTTTTGAGTTAAATTAATCAAATAAAAATCCCCTCCAACTGCTTCTAATTTTCCGTTTTTTCTCAATTGAGTAGAAACAGTTAAAATATCAATAGGCTGGGTTGATTTAAACAAAGCTTCAATTGCTTCAAAAATATAGCGATGTGCTTCTTTGTAAAAAGCCTCTGGCTTAAGAATGTCAATTGCTTCATCTACGCCTTTTTTATCAATCATCATGGCACCAAGAACTGCCTCTTCCAAATCAACAGCTTGTGGAGGCAACTTCCCTTTTTCTAACGTAATTACGTTTTGTCTATCCCTATAATTTGATGCTATAACTTTCTCTTGTTCCATAAGGCGAATTTACTTTTTTTAAACACAATTACCTAAAGAATTTTATCAACCATTGGTCTCGACTTATTAACATTTTAATGTTAGTAATTTAATAATCAATTAACAATCAGTAACTTACAAACAAACACTATCAACCATTAATTTAAAGCAGGTATACAAATTCCATTGTAACTCACTGACTGTCATTGCCAAAAAAACCGAACAAATGTTCGGTTTTTTTCTTTATTTCAAATAAAAATTATTCCGAAAATTCTCCCATCGCTAGATACTTGTCCATACGTTCCTGTATCAACTCATTAATATCTTTTTTAGACAAAGTTGCATAAGTTTTTACAATGGTATTTCTAACAGTTTCAAACGTAGTTTGAGAATCATAATGCGCACCACCAAGTGGTTCTGGTATGATGTCGTCGATCAATTTATTCTTTTTCATATCCACAGAAGTCAATTTCAATGCATCTGCTGCCATTTCTTTATATTCCCAACTACGGAATAAAATTGATGAACATGATTCTGGAGAGATCACAGAATACCAAGTATTTTCTAACATAAACACCTTATCTCCTACTCCAATACCTAATGCACCGCCCGAAGCTCCTTCACCAATAATGATTACCATGATCGGCACTTTAATACGGAACATTTCTAAAATATTTCTAGCAATTGCTTCTCCTTGACCTCGTTCTTCTGCTTCCAAACCTGGATAAGCACCTGGTGTATCTACAAAAGTAACAATTGGAATATTAAACTTTTCGGCCATGTGCATTAAGCGCAATGCTTTTCTATAACCTTCTGGGTTTGCCATACCGAAATTACGGTATTGACGGGTTTTGGTATTGGTTCCTTTTTGCTGTCCAATGAACATAAAAGTCTGATCACCAATTTTCCCTAAACCTCCTACCATCGCTTTATCATCTTTCACTCCTCGATCGCCAAATAGCTCTAAAAAAGTATCTCCACAAAGCGCTTTAATATAAGCCAATGTATACGGTCTATTAGGATGACGCGATAATTGTACGCGCTGCCAAGCGGTAAGATTACCGTAAATTTCCTTTTTCTTTTCCTCTAACTTTTTTTCAATATTTTTACAAGTCTCCGTAACATCTACATCGGATTCTTGTCCAATTATTTGACATTTATCCAGTTGTTCGGTCAACTCTTTTATAGGTAGTTCAAAATCTAAATATTCCATAAACTTCGATTATTTAATCTAAAATTTAGCTACAAATATACTGCTTTTATTATTTATTCAGGAGCTTTTTTCTATTTTTAAAATAAGCGTTGAGTAAAACTGTACTTAAAATGATTACTGCTCCAAAATAAAATGCTGGGGTCATGCGTTCTTGATCTTTAAAAAGTATTACTGCAAGCAAAATTCCGTAAATTGGTTCTAGATTGATGCTAAGCATGACCGTGTAGGGTGTTAAATGTTTCATGATATTGATAGTTGCAATAAAGGGATAAGCTGTGCAAACGATTCCTAGAATTGATAACCAAAGGTAATCTAAAGGCTGAAATTCAAACTGAAAAGCCGCAACACCATCTTGATAAAACAAAAAGACTCCTAACAAACACAAGCCTCCTAAAAGTTCATAAAAACTAATAACAACACTGTCGTGTTTACCTGCCAATTTCCCATTAATTATAGAAAAACAAGCCGATAAGAATGCAGAGATCAATGCTACGACAATTCCCATTTTATATTGAGTTTCAAAGCGAAAAATCAACAATAAACCTAGAACCACCATACAACCCAACAGGACTTCATACCAAATCAATTTACGCTTATAAAAAATTGGTTCTAACAAAGAAGTGAAAAAAGCTCCAGTGGAGATGCAAGCAAGAGTGATTGAAATGTTTGAAATTTTAATCGCGTGAAAAAAAGTTAACCAATGCAAAGCTATTACGAAGCCATAAATGAACAAGCGTAAAATATCGCTGGTTTTCAATGCTAATTTTTTCTTCTTGAATTTGAGATAAATCAGAATCACAAAAACCGCCAAAGCAATTCGAGTAAAAACCAACGGTAAAGCATCTAGGGTAATCAATTGCCCTAAAATAGCGGTGAATCCCCAAATAAAAACGATTAAATGAAGTTCTAACTGGTTTTTTAGATTAACGTTTAGCATTGTTCAATAGATAAACAGCTAAGATTCCAAAAACGATATTAGGAAACCAAACAGCAAATAAAGGATTAATACTAGAGGCTTCGGCTAATGTTCCAAATATTTTATCGAAAAAAATGTAAATAAAAGCCAAAGCAATTCCCAAAGCTAGATTGACCCCCATGCCTCCACGGCGTTTCATAGAAGAAACGGCCACAGCAATAATTGTGAGTATAAAAGCAGAAACAGGAATACTGTATTTTTTATATTTTACTACTAAATAAGAGTTGATGTTTGCCGAACCTCGCTTTTTTTCACGTTCGATAAAACGATTCAACTCTCCAAGAGTCATGGTTTCAGCTGCATAGATTGCTGGAGTTAGATCGTCTACATCAAAGTCAAATTTCATTTTAATTTGAGACTCTTTTTCAATAATGTCGTCTAATTCGCCGACGATTCTTTTTTCATAATTATACAAAGTATAATCTTTTGTACTGTCGTTAAAAACAATCCGATTAGCATTGATTTTAGACTTAAGTTCTAGACCTTCAAACTCTTCAAGGGTAAAGTTATAACCTGTTTTGGAATTATAACTAAAATTACTCACATAAATAAATTCATTATCACTGATTTGCTTAAAAACCCTTTGTGTTTCTCTTACTTCTTTTCGTTTAAGATATTTATACCTAAAATCGTTATAACCCAAACTTGCTTTAGGAACAAAGAAAAAACCCATAAGCAGGGCAAAAACAGAAATAATAGTTGCCCCTACTATATAAGGACGTAAAAAACGCATATACGAAATACCCGAGCTTAAAATAGCCACGATCTCGGTATTGCTTGCTAATTTTGAGGTAAACCAAATGATTGAAATAAACAAGAAAATCGGGAACAACATATTTGCAAAGTAAATGGTAAAGTTTCCATAGTATTTTAAAACTTCAACCATCGGAATGTCGTTTTCTAAAATTCTATTGATTTTTTCAGCAACATCAACAACAATTCCGATAGGCACAAACAACATAATCATTACGAAGAATGTCCCTAAATATCTTTTTAATATGTACCAATCAATGATTTTCATAGATATTGATTATAAACGTGTTGCCATTTGCTTGACCATTTTTTCTTTCCATGTATAAAAAGTTCCATCTAAAATTTGTTGACGAGCCTCACGAACCAACCACATATAAAACCCTAAGTTATGAATGGTTGCAATTTGTTTACCTAAATATTCATCTGCCACAAATAGATGTCTTAAATATGCTTTAGAATACTCCAAATCTACCCAAGTATGTCCCACTGGGTCGATTGGATTAAAATCGTCTGCCCATTTTTTATTTTTTATATTAATGAATCCTTCCGAAGTAAACAACATACCGTTGCGTGCATTTCGAGTAGGCATCACACAATCAAACATATCGATACCCAAGGCAATATTTTCCAAAATATTAATTGGCGTTCCTACACCCATTAAATATCTTGGCTTATCTTTTGGTAGTATATTAGTTACCACCTCGCACATTTCGTACATTTCCTCTGCAGGTTCACCAACAGAAAGGCCGCCAATTGCATTTCCTGCAGCGCCAGCATTGGCAATATATTCAGCAGATTGTGCGCGCAAATCTTTATAAGTAGAGCCTTGAACTATAGGAAATAAAGTTTGTTCATAGCCATATTTTGCAGGTGTTTTTTCAAAGTGATCTATGCATCGATCCAACCATCTGTGTGTCATGTGCATGGAACGTTTCGCATAACGATAATCACACGGATAAGGCGTACATTCGTCAAATGCCATGATGATATCAGCTCCAATAGTACGCTGAATTTCCATAACATTTTCTGGAGAAAAAAAGTGATAAGAGCCGTCGATATGCGATTTAAACTTCACACCTTCTTCTTTAATTTTTCTTCTTCCTGATAAAGAATAAACCTGAAAACCTCCAGAGTCGGTCAAAATACTACGATCCCAATTCATAAATTTATGTAACCCGCCCGCTTTTTCTAAAATTTCTGTATTAGGTCTAAGATACAAATGGTAGGTGTTTCCTAAGATTACATCGGGGTTAATATCTTCTCTTAACTCTCGTTGATGCACTCCTTTTACAGAAGCAACAGTTCCCACAGGCATAAAAATAGGTGTTTCTATAGTTCCATGATCAGTGGTTAACAAACCCGCACGTGCCTTGGAATTGGCATCTGTATGAAGTAATTCAAATTTCATTAGCTCTTTATTGATTATAGTTGACGAACAGAAATTGAAGATTTTGTTAGAATCAAAAAAACTTCAAAACTGTCGTGTTTTTTCAGACAGCAAATATACGTTTTTTGGTTGATAGTTGTGATTTTAAGAGCAAGATTATGAAGTCATAATTAAAATCAATAAGATACATTATTTCAGTTTTTTAGTTACTTGAAAACACAAGGTTTCAACTCCTTTTCATATCTTTGCAATTATGGAGTTTTTTGTTGATGTCATCGTACCACTTGCTGTCCCTAATGCATTTACCTATCGGGTGACTGCTGATGAGTTTCATTTTATTGAGCAAGGTTTTCGAGTTGCCGTGCCTTTTGGAAAACGAACCATTTACACAGGCGTAGTCTTGAGTAAGCACCAACTAAGACCACAGCTTTATGAACCAAAAGATATTTTTGCTATTATAGATGACAAGCCTATTGTTACTGCCAAACAAATCGAATTCTGGCAATGGATTTCCTCTTATTATATGTGCACAATGGGCGAAGTATTCAGAGCATCTTTACCTTCGGCACTTCTCTTAGAAAGCGAAACATTGATCACTTTTAACCAAGAAAGTACAATTACCATAGATTCCTTGAGCGATGATGAGTATTTATTGTATGAAGCTTTTCAGAATCAACCTATTATGCGATTAGATGAAATTAGAGAAATTTTAAACAAGAAAAATGTCTTTGGTGTAATTGATCGAATGCTAGAAAAAAACATAATCTTTTTAAACAAACATTTACAAGAGACTTACAAACCTAAATTGGTAAAATACGTCCGTTTAAATAAACGTTTTGAAAATCAAGAGCAACTTCAAGAACTGCTTACAACAGGATTAAGATCAGAAAATCACAGAGCATTAGTTTTAAAGTACTTTCAATTAAAAACGCAACAAAAACCAATCGCTGTTAAAACACTCCTAAACGAAGTCGGCGTGTCATCAGCTGTTTTTCAGACAGTTGAAAAAAAAGGCGTTTTTGAAACCTATACTTTAGCTGAAGACCGAGTACAGTTTAAAGACGCTACAAAAGATTCGATTCAATTTTCCGACGAACAGTTGGCTGCTATCAATTCCATTGAAAATCAATTTTCAAGCAAAGATGTGGTGCTTTTACAAGGAGTGACTGGTTCTGGAAAAACTGAAATTTATATTAAAAATATTCAAAGCACAATCGATTCAGGACAACAAGTTTTGTTTTTAGTGCCAGAAATCGCCTTAACTACTCAATTAGTCCAACGATTAACCTCCTTTTTTGGTAATAAACTCGCGGTTTATAATTCAAAATACTCAGACAATGAGCGCATAGAGGTTTATCAACACGTATTAACACAACATGAAAATGCACAAATTGTAATTGGTTCTCGTGCTTCTATATTTTTACCCTTTCGAAATTTAGGTTTGATTGTGGTTGATGAAGAGCACGATGCTTCTTATAAACAAAATGATCCAGCACCTCGATATCAGGCTCGGGATGCAGCCATTGTCTTGGCAAAACAATTCGATGCCAAAGTTTTATTGGGTTCTGCTACTCCTAGTTTAGAAAGTTATTACAATGCCTATCAGGAAAAATTCGGTTTTACCGCTTTAACCCGTCGCTACACTAACTTACCTTTACCCGATATTGTTTTGGTTGATTTAAAAGAAGCTCGAAAACGAAAAGAAGTCAACGGATTTTTCAGTATCAAACTGATCGATGCCATCACAGAAGCACTTTATAACGGAGAGCAAGTTTTGTTGTTTCAAAATCGAAGAGGTTTTGCACCTGTTTTAGAATGTATAACTTGCGGACATGTTCCTCAATGTACCTCTTGCGATGTAAGTCTAACTTATCACAAGTATTCCAATCATTTAAAATGTCATTATTGTGGTTTTGTTATGGCGATGCCCAATAGTTGTCATGCTTGCCACAGTAGAGACCTTTCAACCAAAGGTATAGGAACAGAACAAATAGAAGAAGCTTTGAAGGATTTGTTTCCTAATAAAAAAGTGGCACGAATGGATCAAGATACCATGCGCGGTAAATTTGCATTCGAAAAGGTGATTGACGCATTTAAAAACCAAGAAATCCACATTTTGGTTGGCACACAAATGATAACAAAAGGTTTGGATTTTGACAATGTCTCTTTAGTCGGAATCATGAATGCTGATGGTATGTTAAGTTTTCCTGATTTTAGAGCACACGAACGCGCTTTTCAATTGATGATACAAGTTGCAGGCAGATCCGGTCGAAAGAACAAACAAGGCAAAGTTCTCATACAAACATATAATCCGTACCACAATACTATTCAGCAAGTAACACGCAACGATTACCAAGGAATGTTTAAAGAACAAATGTATGAGCGATTAAATTTTAAATATCCTCCTTTTTATCGTTTGATTCATTTACAACTAAAACACGTGAATTTTGAAAAAGTAAAAAATGCAGCCGGATGGTTGGCTACTCATTTGCGATCAAATAATTCAGATATTTTAGTTCTAGGTCCACAAGCACCGGCAGTCAATCGAATTAGAAATCAATACATTCAAGTGATTTTGATTAAATTGCCTATCAATAAACCGACAAATGTTTTAAAAAAATCGATACAACGTAGCATTCAAAGTATGGAAACAATCGGGAATTTTAGGCCAGTTAAAGTAACTGTTAGCGTGGATCATTATTAGTCTTTAAGTTCAAACATGAACTTTCTAAATTTAATTCGCAGTTTCACATATCTCATTAATATATGTAAGTGGTTTATATAAAAAATAAAATATCACAAACCATTTGTAAGTTTAAATAAACTGTGCTATATTTGCACCCAATTTTATAACAAATTAAATAGATTTATTATGAATCATTATGAAACTGTTTTCATTTTGAATCCCGTTTTATCTGAAACTCAGGTAAAGGAAACAGTACAGAAATTCGAGGAATTTCTTGCTTCAAGAGGGGCTAAAATGATTTCCAAAGAGGATTGGGGCTTGAAAAAATTAGCTTACGAAATCCAAAACAAGAAAAGTGGTTTTTACCATTTATTCGAGTACACTGTTCCAGGAGAAGCAATTCTTCCATTAGAAACTGAATTCCGTCGCGATGAGCGCGTAATGCGTTTTCTTACAGTAGCGTTAGACAAACACGCTATTTCTTGGGCAGAGAGAAGAAGAGAGAAATTAAAAACTAAAAAAGCGTAATTATCATGTCAAACATTGAGCAATCTGCAAAAGGAAAAAAAGACGGAGATATTAGATATTTAACGCCTTTGAACATCGAAACAAACAAAGCTAAAAAGTATTGTCGTTTCAAAAAATCAGGTATCAAATACATCGACTATAAAGATCCAGATTTCTTATTGAAATTTGTAAACGAGCAAGGAAAAATTTTACCACGTCGTTTAACTGGAACTTCTTTGAAATACCAAAGAAAGGTATCTGTAGCTGTTAAACGTGCTCGTCACTTAGCTTTAATGCCTTACGTAGCCGACTTATTAAAATAATAAATTAAATTAAGTTGTTGCCTCGCTAATGCGGGCTAACTTCTAAAATAAAAAGGACAACAACATGGAAATTATCTTAAAACAAGATGTAATCAAATTGGGATTTAAAGATGATATCGTAACTGTAAAACCAGGATACGGACGTAACTTTCTTATCCCTCAAGGAATGGCTATTTTGGCTACTCCTTCTGCTAAAAAAGTTTTGGCTGAAAACCTTAGACAAAGAGCACACAAAGAAGCTAAATTAATTGCTGACGCTAACACAATTGCTGAAGCATTGAAAGCTTTAGAGATCAAAATCGCTGTTAAAGCTGGTGGAGAGAAATTGTTTGGTTCTGTAACTAATGCAGACATCGCTACTGCTTTAGAATCTAAAGGTCACGAAATCGACAGAAAATTCATCACTTCAGGAACAATCAAACGTTTGGGTAAATACTCAGCAACTGTTCGTTTACACCGTGATGTAATCATTGAATTGCCTTATGAAGTAATTGCTGCTGAATAATTTCAGTCGCTCAAATCATAATTAAAAACCTTCTCTTTTCGAGAAGGTTTTTTTGTACCTTTATTAAAAATAGCATTATAATTCATAAAGGAAATTATCGAAAAATGGAATTCTAAATCAGACTTAAAGTCAGAGATGTTTTTAGCAAAAACCGAAACTCCTTTAGGAGACATCTGGATAGGAACTACAAACGATGGAATCTGTTTCGTGGACTTTATTGATGATCATGAATTTGAAGATAAAAGCTCGTGGATTCCAAAATCTTTTAAAATGAAATTCACCTTAAAAGAAGCTCATCCATTTATTGAGCAATTAAAAAAGGAATTAGAAGCGTATTTCAATCAAAAACAAACCTATTTTAAAACACCTTTGGTTTTAAGTGGTACAGATTTTCAAAAACAAGTTTACAAACAACTATCAGAAGTTCCATATGGCACCACTATAACCTATCAACAACAAGCTTTAAATATGGGCAATCAAAAAGCAATACGAGCTGTCGCCACAGCAAACGGCAGCAACAAACACCTTATTGTAATTCCTTGTCATAGAATTATTGGAAAAGATGGTAATCTAACGGGATATGCAGGTGGAATCTGGAGAAAAAAAGCACTTTTGGAGCTGGAAAATGCCTTCATGCAGACCGAGTTGAAATTTTAATTCTTACAACTAAAGCTGGATTTTATAACGTATCTTTGCAAAAAGTTTCATTAAATGAAATACCTTTTATTTATACTCATCTACTCTTTTTTGTGGTTCATCTCGATTCTGCCGTTTTCGATGCTTTATTTTTTGGCAGATATAGCTTATATATTAGTATACAAAATCGTTGGATACCGTGTACAAACAGTGCGTGCCAATCTTAAACTTTCATTTCCCGAATTGAACGATGCCGAACGAAAAGAAATTGAAAAAAAATTCTACCGACATTTATGTGATTTATTCTTAGAGATGATAAAAACCATTACGATATCACAAAAAGAATTAGATAAAAGATTTGTCTTTGAGAACCTAGAACTCTTGAAAACTTACGAACAAAAAGGAAAAAGTATCATTTTAATGTTGCCACACTACGGCAATTGGGAATGGGTAATTGGTTTAGGAAAAAACCTAAACTTCAAAGGGTTTGGAGTATATAAAAAGCTGAAAAACAAATATTTCGACAAATTATTCCGAGATATCCGTTCACGTTTCAATGCCGAATTAATATCAACACAAGAAACAACAAGTGTGATTCGCGAAAATCAATCAAAGGGTCTTTACGGAGTTTATTTATTCCTTAGCGATCAGACCCCTTTATTGAGAGATAATTTACATTGGGAATCTTTTATGGGTGTCGAAGTACCTGTTCACATGGGTGCAGAAGTTTTGGCACGAAAGCTAGATATGAATATGCTTTTTCTTCACATTGAAAAAGAAAAAAGAGGTTTTTACAAAGTGCGCTTTTCCGAAATCACAGACGAAGTTAGAAAAGAACCAAAATTTAAACCTACACGTATTTTCTTAGACAAGACAGAAGAGCAAATTAGAAAAGCACCTGAGTATTATTTCTGGACACACAAACGATGGAAACATCAAGGACAAAAGGAGGGCTTTAAAACGAGATAATCAATCTATCTTATTCATGTAGAAAGATTTAATCAACTGCTATCCATGACAATCAACTAATTCTTTACTGTCGCTTTCTTCATTTTCATTATTAAAACATCATCAGAAAAGAACAACAATTCGTCTTCGACAATTTTATAGTTGGTAACTTTTTGTAATGCACTTAAAAACTCTTGTTCCATATTTTCATGTGCGCACATCATTCGAGTAATGGCTAGTTTTGAGAAGCGAATAACCTCGTTTTGCAGATAAAATCCGCCGCTTATAGAATTGCAGCTACTGTTACCAGAAAGTCTTGTTTCTTCGGAATTAAAAGTTAAAAAAGGGGTTTTTAAGTATTGATTTTCTACAATATCTTTACCATTAAATGTTATTAACTCCCATGTTGCCTGAAGGTTTTTTGGCACGATAAATTCTCCACAACCCGAGAGTTTTAATTGTTGTGCTTCATAAGTAATTTCTAAATTCACACTAAATGAAAAATCATTATCAGACATCCCATCAGAACATTGTTGTTGTTTTAAAGTCAATAAAACACTATTCACATCATTCTTAGCAATAATTCGTTGAACATTTGCATCCTGTGCTTTATCTATACTGTTGATTTTGAACACTTCTACAACACCATCTATATCTTTATAAACAACAAAATCGTTGTCGATTTCAATATTCCAAAAAGGTTCTGTTCCTAAACCTTTAAAATACGGGGCGAACTTATTTTCTAGATAAACCTTTGAACTTCCAGTTTCATTATCCATAATTATTTGTCTGTTTTTACAGCCCGTCACTAGTACACAGCAAAAAATAATAGTTGTAAAAATTACATTTCTCATATTCGATTTTTGATTAAAGGTAACATAAAAAACAAAAACACACTAAAAAAACCGTTTGAATTGTCTTCAAACGGTTCTTATTTCTATTTTAAAACAAATGCTTAAGTTAGCATACCTCCATCAACATGAAGGACTTGTCCTGTGATATAAGTTGCCAAGTCAGAAGCAAGGAAGACACAGGCATTTGCTATATCTTCTGGAGTACCTCCTCTTTTCAAAGGAATATTTTCTGTCCAACCTTTAATTACATCTTCACCTAATTTTTCGGTCATTTCAGTTTCAATAAAACCTGGAGCAATTACGTTGCAACGGATATTTCTTGAACCTAATTCTAAAGCAACAGATTTAGAAAAACCAACGATTCCAGCTTTAGAAGCAGCATAATTGGCTTGACCTGCATTTCCTTTTACTCCAACTACAGAACTCATGTTAATAATAACTCCGTTTCTGTTTTTCAACATAACTCTTTGTACCGCTTTGGTCATGTTGAACACTGATTTCAAATTCACATCAATAACTTGATCAAAATCTGCTTCAGACATTCTCATCAACAAATTATCTTTTGTTATTCCGGCGTTATTGATTAGAATATCAATTGTTCCAAAAGTATTTAAAACCTCATCGACTAATTTTTGAGCTTCTTCAAAATCTGCTGCATTCGATTTATAGGATTTAACTTGAACTCCTAATTCACTTATTTCTTTTTCCAATTGAAGTGCCGCTTCTTCAGACGAGCTGTAAGTAAACGCCACATTAGCTCCATGCTTTGCATATGTGAGTGCAATTCCTCGCCCAATTCCACGAGTGGCACCAGTAATTATCGCTGTTTTGCCTTCTAATAATTTCATAAAACTTTTTTGTGCATTTAATTGACTGACAAATATACTTATTAAAACTGTTTTCTCACAACTGTTTTTCAACTCTTATTGACAAAAAAACTATTACTTAGTAAAAACAGCCTACGAAACTTATTTTTTTACAAGAATTACTTCTGTCAAGTTAAAAATATTAGTGTTGATGGTTGAACATGAAGTAAATTAGTATTGAAAAAAGTGTGTAAAAAAACTGCCCCAAATTTAATTTTGAGGCAGCTTATTTCTACTTTCTTATCCGTTAGTTGGCCTTGGAGCCCATCTGTCATAGGGTGTCATATCGAAGCTATTCACTTCATCCATGGTCAATCCCAATGCTTTTGCAACTCCTTCTCCATATTCTGGATCTGCTTTGTAACAGTTTCTAATATGTCTAATCTGAATAAATTTCTCTGCTCCACCAACTTGTCTTGCTGTGTTTCCGAAAAGTAAATCAGCTTTACCATCGGCTTTAATGATTCGGAATAAATCTCCTGGCTGAGTGAAATAATCCTGATCATCATCTCTAAAATTATGAGCGTATGCATCTCCAGACAATTCCAAAGGCGGTTCTTTTTCATTCGGATTCTCTTGCCATTCACCATAACTATTCGGTTCATAATGCAAGGTACTTCCATAATTATCATCAACACGCATCTGTCCATCGCGATGAAAAGCATGGTAGGGACATTTTGGTTTATTTACTGGAATCTGATAATGATTCACACCTAAGCGATAACGCTGTGCATCACCGTATGAAAACAATCTTCCTTGAAGCATTTTATCAGGTGAAAATCCAATACCAGGAACAATATTCAACGGGTTGAAAGCAGCTTGTTCTACATCAGCAAAATAGTTTTCTGGATTTCGGTTTAATTCAAACTCACCCACTGGAATTAATGGAAAATCTTTTTTAGACCAAACTTTTGTCAAATCAAAAGGGTGAAAGCGATACGTTTTTGCTTGTTCCTCTGTCATGATTTGAACGTACATTTTCCATTTAGGGAAATCACCTCTTTCAATAGCATCAAAAAGATCACGTTGAGATGATTCACGATCATCACCCACTATTTTTGAAGCATCAGCGTCTGTTAAGTTTTCTATTCCTTGTTGAGTTACAAAGTGAAATTTCACCCAATGACGCACATTTTCTTTGTTGAGGAAGCTATAGGTATGACTACCGAATCCATGCATATGACGGTATCCTTTTGGAATTCCTCTGTCACTCATCACAATAGTTATTTGATGCAAAGCTTCAGGAAGCAAAGTCCAAAAATCCCAGTTGTTATTTGCGCTTCTTAAATTCGTTTTAGGATCACGTTTTACAGCGTGATTTAAATCTGGGAATTTCATCGGATCGCGGAAAAAGAAAACCGGAGTGTTATTTCCTACCAAATCCCAGTTGCCTTCATCTGTATAAAACTTCAATGCAAAACCACGAATATCACGCTCTGCATCGGCAGCACCCCTTTCGCCAGCAACTGTAGAAAAACGCGCAAACATTTCAGTCTTTTTACCAATTTCAGAGAAAATACTCGCTCTTGAATATTGAGAGATATCATGCGTAACCGTAAAAGTTCCAAAAGCTCCCGACCCTTTTGCGTGCATACGACGTTCAGGAATTACTTCTCGATCGAAATTAGCCATTTTCTCTAAAAACCAAAAATCTTGCATCAACATTGGGCCTCTTGCTCCTGCAGTTTGCACATTTTGATTATCAGGAACTGGAGCTCCTGTCTGACGAGTTAATTTTTTCTTTTCTTCCATTCTTTTTATTTTAATAGTTAGTTGTAATTTGTTGTCTGTTCTATCATAAAACAATCCGTCCCTAAATTATACAAAAAATCATTATATTCCAACAATATTTTGTTATATTATGAACATTGTTTAGACCAAATAATCTAGTGATTCACTTCTTTATTTTATTTTTAATAAAGCAAAGTAAATAAACAAAAAAGAGAGGAAAAACGGATTTCCATTGTTATTTCTTATGGATGAATAAAAAATAATCATACAAGAATAGAATTTATAACAAAATAAAAGTCAGAAAAAAAAGGCTGCCAAAATTCAAATGGCAGCCTTTTTGATAATTAATAAATTAACTTATTTGTTTTTTCTTCATTCGTTCTTTGATGACAGAATACAAAATCGGTAAGACCGAAAGTAAAATAATCAACAAAACAACTTTTGAGAAATTATCTTTGATAATTGGTATATTACCTAAAAAATAACCACAAAGCGTGATTCCAAATACCCAAATAAATCCACCGGCAACATTATAAGTCAGAAAAGTTTTATAATCCATTCGTCCAATACCCGCCACAAAAGGAGCCAAAGTACGAACTATAGGCACAAAACGAGCAATTACAATGGTTTTGCTACCGTATTTTTCATAAAACTCATGTGTTTTTTCAATGTGTTCATTCTTTACTGGTTGATAACTAAAAATACGAAAGTCTACAATTCGCATTCCAGTTGCCTTTCCTATGGAGTAATTCACCGCATCACCACTTACAGCTGCGATGAACAGCAAAATCATGACCAACCAAACGTTTAAGCTTTCTGGAAATTGAGCAGCCAACATACCTGTGGCAAATAATAAAGAATCTCCTGGTAGAAATGGCATAACCACTAAACCGGTTTCGACAAAAATAATTAAAAATAAAATAGCATAGACCCACACACCATAATCTTGAAGAAAAATTTCCAGATATTGGTCGATGTGTAAAATAAAATCGATAAGTTCCATTTAGTTAGTGTTTTAAGATAGAAAGTTTGTAAAAAGGCTTTACAAAATCACTAAACTGTTGGACCTTCCCAATCGTTCATACCTCCTACAAGATTATAAGTATTTTCGAAACCTAATTGTTGCATCAGCAAACATGTTTGTCCACTTCTGTTTCCGGAACGACAATAAACGTAATAGTTTTTAGATTTATCTAAGTTTTCCAAAGCATTTAAAAAATCTTGACCTTGGTAAAAATCATGATTTATCGAATTTGGAATAGCACCTTCACTGATTTCTTCTTCTGTACGAACGTCTAAGATGACTGCATTTTTGTCTTTTTGAGCATCTGCCCACCACTGTTCTTGTTGTAAGTTCATTGTTTGATTCAAATTTTTTGTCAAATATAAAAATTTAGTTTTTAAAACTCGGCAAAAGAAAGGAGAATCTATTTATATTTGACCACAAAACACACAAGTCTATATCTGATTAGCAATATCATTAAAATCAAAACCTAATGCTAATTTGCAATCAAAATAATAAGCTGCTACAATCGATTAGCTAACTCATTGACTTTAAACCTAAATATTTTTAAAATGTCTTCACATCACATTGTACGTGAAAATCAAGAACCAGCTTTGATCATCGCAAATGGCGAAGCGTGTTCCACTGAACTTTTGAATCAATTATTGGAATGGTCTCCTTTTATTGTTGTTTTAGACAGTGCCATCGATCGTGTTTTAGAATTGGGAATTAAAGTGGATGTGTTGATTGGAGATTTCGATCGAAATTTTGATTATAATTACTATGAAAGTGTTCAATATCCGATTGAAATCATTCATGTGAAAGATCAAGATTCTTATGATATTGACAAAGCGATTCGCTTTTTAATAGACCGACAACATACTGCAGCTAATATTGTTTGGGCAACCGGACGACGAATGGATCATACAATGACAAATATAACCAATATGGTGCGCTATCAGAATGAAATAAAGCTAGTCATGTTGGACGATTATTCTAAGATTTTTCCTCTGCCCAAAAAATTCACAAAGTATTATCCTTCTGAAACCATTATTTCATTGATTCCTGTAGGAACAGTGGAAGGAGTTTCTACTCAAAACTTAAAATATGAATTAGAAGACGACACTTTAATTCTAGGTTTTAAACCAGGGAGTAGCAATGAAGTTTTAAAAGATGGTTTGGTTGAAATTTCATATAAAAATGGGCATCTTTTATTGATGGAAAGTAATGATTAAAAGCCCTACCCTCTTTTTCCTAATTCAATAATTTCCATGTTTGTGATTTTTCCTGAATTAATTTCAAAGCGCATCATTGTACGTACTTGATGAAAACCATAAATACCTGCTGCTCCAGGATTTATAGCCAAACAATTGAACTGCTTATCAAACTGTACTTTTAAGATATGGGAATGTCCACAAATAAAAATATCCGGACGGTGCGTCATAAGTTGTTCTTTGATTCTTGAAGGATATTTGCCAGGATAACCGCCTATGTGAGTGATCCAAACTTTCATTCCTTCACATTCAAAATGTAAATCCAAAGGAAACTCTAAACGCGCTTCAGCATTATCTATATTTCCATAAACAGCACGCAGAGGTCTTAACTTTTTTATTTGGTCTGTTACCGTTAAATCACCAATATCTCCAGCATGCCAAACTTCATCAGCTTGTTTGGCGTAATCTAAAATTCGGTCGTCTATATAACTATGTGTATCGGAAAGTAAAAGTATTTTCATGTTTATTTTTCTGTAGTAAATCTTAACCTTAATCGATATGTTGCGAAACCAACTAAACTTCAATTCCGACAAAATGACAAA
The DNA here is from genome assembly GCA_964397335.1 of uncultured Flavobacterium sp. Lineage (GTDB taxonomy): Bacteria > Bacteroidota > Bacteroidia > Flavobacteriales > Flavobacteriaceae > Flavobacterium. The sequence goes on along the minus strand of CAYNIM010000003.1, from coordinate 18,603 downwards.
AGTGAATTATTGGCTTTACCATTACTTGATTCAAAACTATGAATTTCCATTTTTGTTGAATAAAAAATCTTTAAAATGAAATTTCTGCCAGTAAAAACATTTCGTATCATCTATGGATTAATCTTGTTTTGTCGAATTTAATTTCGACTACGAAATAACGTAAAAGCGACAAGATTTCATAACTAAAGTCCATCTTTTTTATCGATAAATTTCTAATGTTAATACTAAAATCTAATGAAAAAATCTTTGAGTTTTTGCTCGGCATCGATCCAAAATAAAGTTTCAATAATCAAACAGAAATTATTTAAATCAGCTGTAAAATAATTTAAAGTATTCAAACTCAAGCGGGCTTAAATCGACAAGTTTTTGAAATCTCCATCAAAATTCATCTCTGTACAACGATGAAAAAAAAGTGATAAAAAAACAATTTAAAAACATAAAATCATTCAGAAATTTAAAACTTCGAAGAAGTTCGCTCTTGTTTTGACCCCTATAAACCTAGAGTATTTTTAATTTTTTAAAGTGTAATGTTTTAGGCTGCTTTTTTTCTGTTTAAAATCAAGTGTTTGTCCTTTTCCCATTTCTCCATTGGAGTGATTTTTCCAAGCAATCCATGTAGTCTTTTGTTATTATAAAACACTACGTAGTTCTTTAAAATTTGCTCTATTTGTCCAAAAGTAAAATATTCATATTTAGTAAAAATCTCTCTTCTTAGAGTCCCATGATAAGCTTCTATGTGAGCATTTTCTTCCGGTGTTGCTATGTGTGTAAACTCTTGTGATACACCGATTAAAGAAAGATATTCTCTTACATTTTTGGCGATAAATTGACTACCATTATCCGATCTAATCACTACATTTTTAGGGCAATCTAACTCATCAAAAAGTTCTGATAGTAGTTCTATTACCTGCTTTTGTTTAATATTAAAGCTGAAGTAGTCTTTTAATATTCTTCGAGTATGTACATCAATTACAGAAAGTAAATAAGCATTTTTCCCTTTTTGTGGTATCCATACCATCTTAATATCCATTTCAATACACTCTAAGGGTCTTGTAGTCTTTACTTTACGATGCTTAACATACTTCTTGTCTGAGTGATCTCTAGCTATACGAGTTTGTAAAAGCTTAGCAGCTTTCATGATACGGTATACTTTTTTGTGATTAATACTATACCCATCGCGTTTAAGATACTCGCTCATTATGCGGTAACCACAATCCATAAAATCATCCTCTAAAAGCTTTTTAATTGACTCTACAACAGTTTGCTCATTAACACAGCCTTGGGTTTTATGATAGGTTAATAAAGTAGCTTTATTACCTTTTGGTTTGCCAGAACCCTTGAAATAGTACGTACTATCACTTAAGCCAACCCAATGAATTAGTTTAGCTTTACTTATGTGATATTTAGTATAAAAGTAGTCTACCAGATCTTTTTTGGATCGGATGTCCCAAACTTTTTTTTAGTAGTTCGCGTTGAACTTCTAATTCTATTTCTTTATCACTTAATAGTTTACGAAGAATCTTATTCTCTTCTTCTGCTTTTTTAAGTTCTTTTGATTTGTCAGAAACAGCAGGCATTAATCCTGATTCTCCTTGGGAATCGAATTTCTTCTTCCATGCGTAGAAAGTACCTGTACTTAAACTGTGTTTACGACAAGTCTCTATTGCCCCATTTTCTTCTGCTTCTTGTAAAATTGATAGCTTATCTGATAAGCTCCATTTCTTGTATTTCATAAGTCCAAAGTTATGTAATTAATTTATTAATTTCACTCCAGCTTTATAGGGGGCTAATATAACAAGTACGTATTTTTTCTAATTTTTCACAAAGTATTGCTTCATCAAAGAAAGAAGTGTTTTGCATAGCTTGATAAAAAATCATTTGATGAAAACCGATGCAACCATCATTAAACCTTTGAATATATTGATGATAAGGGCATCTATTTCCTTTTCCAAGCAATGGGTATTCAAGTAAATTCATTAACTTATCTGAAAGTAATATTCTTGGAAATTTAGCATTTTTGGATTCCAACATATAAGCATCAATCATAGCTTGACCAAACATAATTCCTGTAGAATTATGTATTAATTTACCATAGGTAATTCCGCCCCTTATCAGAATACCTTCTTCCATTAAGAGAGAACCAAAATAAGCAATTTTAGTAATAAATGATGAAAAGGAATGATTCAAATTCTCTAATTCTGCTTTGACAGAAATTACAATACTGTCTGAAAATGCAGTTATATTTACATTCTCTTGTATTTTAAAATTGTTTAGACCTTTATATTGAGCAGACTCTTCAACTTCAACTAAATCAATACCCCAATTTTCAGTTTTTTCAAAATTCTTAAATTGATTTAAAATATTATAAATAAAATTAATTTTATAATTGTCGTTTTCGGACTGTTTAATTAATTCTTTGAATCCTAAAACATCTATGAATGCTACAATTCTATTTTCGTAACTAACTTCTTCTAATTGCATTTGTTAAATTTAATTTATTATATGTCAGTACAGGTTATGGCAACTGGGTTACAGGCAACACCAATCTCACGTTGACCTTAAGCGGTCTGGCACCGGGCACTTATACCTATACGTTGGAAGCCCGGTCGATAAGCGATCCGACCTGCATCAGCAGTTTTGAAACCACGGTAACCTCTTATCCGGCATTGACGTCTCCAACCATTACAGCAACGATGTTTAACTGCCAGCCTTATACCCTGGAACTTACCGCCAGCGGACCGGGAACGGGCACCTATAACTGGAGCAACGGTATGACAGGGCAAACCATTTACGTGAACCACGGCGGCGCTTACAGTGTTACTTATACTTCTCCGGAAGGCTGCCGCGCTACAGGATTCAACCAGCTACCACACAGTCCGGAGCGTACGCTGTGGATTGTTCCTACCGGTTGTTATTGGTTGTGTATGGACAATGCCTATTTATTAGGTCCCTAGGGGCAGTATGACGGATATGAATGGAATGTGGACGGAAGCGTGTTGCAGAGCGGTTCAGGAACCGTTCCCGATCAAATGCTCTCCACTCCGGGACATTATCAGCTTTCGATTACCCACAACGGGTGTACCTACAGCAGTGCGACGCCTTTTATAGATCCGTATGGTTGTCTGATGGCATCGGCATTGAACGAGAATGAAAGTAAACCGGTGCCGCCTGTTTTAAAACTGAGTCCGAACCCGGCGGCGGAAACCACCACGGCAAGCTATGACGTAGGCAGTGAATACCGCCATGCCACAAGCATTACGGTGCACGACGTCACCGGCGTCCAGCGCCTGAAACAAAACGTCAGCGGTACACAAGGAGAAGTAATGCTCCATGTGGGGCATTTACCTCCGGGCACCTACCTCGTGAACCTGCAGGCAGACGGTCAAAACATCGTACAACAAAAATTGATCAGGAAATAGCCGTTTTATTTCTAACAGTGTTAAAAGCTTTGGCTTTTAGCACTGTTTTTTTTATCTTTATAATCAATAAGTTATATCTAAATAACAGAAAACAGATTTCAGCAGTCAGATTTCTGATTCCTGATTTCTGACAGCTAATATCACTTAAAACAAAAGAAATTATGAACAAAACAATACACGATGCTTTTTTGCAAATCTGCAAATTTGCTCTATACTCATTCTTCTTTCTTCTTTCCTCTTTCTTCTTCACAGCTCAAAACTACGACTGGGATTGGGCAATGAGCGGCGGCGGGATGTATAATTCCGAAACCATTTACGATATAAAAGTGGGCAGCGACAACAACTACTATTTCATAGGAGATATGAAAAACGGTACGCCTCAGTTGGACGGCGTCCCTGTTACGATTTATAATAACGGGGCGGGCGGTACGGACATCTTTTTGTTCTCCACCACCTGCGACGGTACGGTACGCTGGAGTCAGGCGATTGGAGGCGGGGATCATGATCGTGCCTATAACTTAGCTTTAGACAGCAATGATAATGTGTATGTGGGAACTTACGTTAGGGGCTATCCTTCTTTTCCCGTGTTTTTCAGCCCCACGGACTCCGTTCCTTCTCACCCCCATCCTGATTATTACAAACAAACTTATTTGGTAAAATATGACAGCAACGGGCAGTACCAAGGACGAAAAGCATTACAGGGAAATGTTGATCAAACGAACAATCAGTCACAAATAATAGATATATTCATAGACAGTAACGATATCATTCATTTTGTTGCAGGCTTTCGAAGCGGCACGCATTTAGACAACAATGTAACTGTACCCAATACTATAGCAGGATACCAGTATTTTTTAACAAAGTATGACACAGATTTGAATTATATCAGCAGTATGCTATTGCCCGTTGCTGATATGACAGGCTTTCAGAATTCTATGCGTTTTATATATGATGAAAACCTAAACAGGTATTATATAGCCGGCTCTAGAGAAGACGGCTCTAATTTAAGTCCTCTTACCTATAATAATAAACCTGTAATAAACCGTTCATACATATTAGCATTTGACGGTTCGGACGGTTCTGAAGTATGGCGGCGGGAGATTTATACCGACCCGCCCCCAAATAATCCATCTCACATACCATTTAATCGGATATACTCTTTAGCTTTAGATGATAATTCCGATGTGTATTTTGGAGGTCAATTAGATTGGAGGAATTTCCATATACCAGGGAGTATTATGAAAATTTACGATCCCAATGATTCAGGTACAGACTATGTTTTTACACCGAATGCGATGACAAATAATATGCCTTTTTTGGTCCGGCTTAACAGTCAGGGCACAGTACAATGGGTCAAAACTCCGGAATTGGCACCTAATTACAGCTCTGCAATGGCAGTAAGATCGAAAGGAATTGCTCTTAGGGGAAATGAAGTGGCTTTGGGAAGCCACGAGAGCTATTTTAAATGGGATTCCTTTGTAAAAAACAATCCGTTGTACTTTCAGGCAGACGCTACATTATTGCGTTTTGATAAACAAACAGGAACCACCATAGGTATGCACGACATAAAAGGAAGCATAGATACGTACCATCAGGTAATACAAGCTGTAGCTGTTTACAACGATGGCAATTATGTCACAGGAGGTTCTTTTGAAGGTAGTTTATTTGTCAACCCCGGCAGTAACATACCTATGATTTCCAGTCAGGGCAAGGAAGACTTCTTTGTCGCCAAGCTGGCAGCGAGTGTGTGCGGCACAGCGGTGAGTGTTGCGGATTTTAACAAACTAAAAGTCAATGTCTATCCCAACCCTACCAATAATATTGTAAACATAGAAACCGATGAGCAGTTATCTAATTATATAATTTATGACGTTAGTGGTCGCCAAATACAAAGCAATCTGTTTGCAGGCAGCAACCAAATCAATTTACAAAATGTAACTACCGGTGTGTATTTTATAAAAGTAACTACAGTACAAGGCAGCAGTGCTACGGTAAGAGTGGTGAAGCAGTAAACAACTTTCAGCGGTCAGCATTCAGGTTTCTGATAGCTGATTTCTGTTTGCTGATTCCTGATAACACTTAAAACAAAAGAAATTATGAACAAAACAATACACGATACTTTTTTACAAATTTGCAAATCCGCAAATTCGCAAATCTGCAAATTAGTTCATTACCGAATCCTCTTTCTTATATTATTCCCCCTTGGGGGGTTAGGGGGGCTACGCCCAACCCTATGAGTGGGACTGGGCAATCAACGGAGGCAGTAATTTAGCGGGCTACGACTACTGGCGTTATGATGCCGAACAGGTGTATGATATAGTAGTAGGCAGCGACGATAACTATTATTTTTTAGCCTCTATGAATGGAAAGGCTAGTAATACTCCGTCGGGTAGTCAGTTAGCCGGTAACGGAATATAATCAGCATATTGGAGGTTCTATCGATATTTTCTTATTTTCCACCACCTGCGACGGTACGGTACGCTGGAGCCAGGCAATAGGTGGTGGTGGTCGTGACAGGGCGTATAAAATAGCCTTAGACAGCAACAACAACGTATATGTGGGGGCAAACGTAGGCTTAGGAAGGAAGGTGGGGATTACTGAATTTCCAGTGCACTTTAGCCCTACCGTAGCTTTACCCTTCATACAAACAACTGTTCAGAATATGCCAATTATAAATGATGCATGGAAATCTGCTTATTTGGTAAAATATAGTTTCAATGGAAAAAACCAATACAGGGAGATGTAAATTATTATAATAGAGATGCGTATATATATGATATATTGATAGACAGTAATGACATTATTCATTTTATAGCAGGGTTTTTAAATGGAATACATTTAGATAATAATATAACAGTACCTTCTACTTTTACAAATGCTTATCAGTATCATTCTGTAAAATATGATACCTTAGGTAATTATATAAATAATCCGTAGTGCATTATGTGATTAAAATTAATTCATTGAAAATGAATATAGTAAAAAAATAAGACTCCGTAGGAGTCAAATATTTGTAACCCCGAATGAAATTCGGTGGCAAATGAAATGAAACGATGTCGGGTTTTGGCGCATATTTTTGTAGCGAAACAAAGTGTAGTAAACAAAAAATGTGACAAAACGGTATTTTTATAATGCACTACGGGTATAAATAATATATTGTTACCGGTAACAGGCCATTTCGTAGAGCCCAGCTTTACCTTTAAGTTAGACGAAGCCCGTAACCGGTATTACATAGCAGGTTTTCGTTCCTTTTTGAATGTAAATGAAAACGTATCTTTAACGTATGCCGGTACGGCGTTTACCCAAAACGCGTACATGTTGGCAATAGATGCGGACAACGGCAGCGAGATATGGCGCCGTGAAATGGAAATGAGCCAGATACCTGACGATTGCCGTATTTACGATCTGGAGGTAGACGATGCTAACGGCGATGTTTACATAGGTGGTAAATTGTTCAGATCAGCACAAAACGGTGGTGCCGTAACAACCATAAAAGACCCAAAAAATTCCTCATCAACCCCCTATACCTTTAGTCTTGCCATTATTGGACACATTCCATTTATAGTTAAGTTAGACAAAGACGGTGCCGTACAGTGGGCACGTACCCCCAGTGGTTATACAAACAGTATTGCACAAACAGGTTCGTATTTTGGTTTGAATGTGGCATTGCGTGGCGGCGAGGTGGCATTTGCCACTAATGGCACCAATACCATTTGGGATGGATTTAGTATGAACTACCCCTCTGGTCACAAAAGCGATCCGTTGTTAATGCGTTTCAGTAAACAAACGGGAAATGTGGTAGGTATGCACCATATAGAAGGCAGTGCCGGAGAGCATCATCTTATGACGGCTGTGGCTGTAGATAACGACGGCAACTATGTGGTAGGGGGCAGTTATTATGGCAACCTTTTTACCGACCGTGGCGTAACCAACCAGTTGGGTTATATAGGCAAATACGATTTCTTTGCCGCCAAGCTTGCCGCAAGTGTATGCGGTACGGCAGTAAGCACCGAAGAATTTAACAGGCTACAACTCAATGTCTATCCCAACCCAACAACAGATATTGTAAATATAGATACTGATGAGCAGTTATCTAATTATATAATTTATGACGTTAGTGGTCGCCAAATACAAAGCAATCTGTTTGCAGGCAGCAACCAAATCAATTTACAAAATGTAACTACCGGTGTGTATTTTATAAAAGTAACTACAGTACAAGGAAATAGCGGTACGGTGAAAGTTGTGAAAAAGTAGGGTCAAACAATTAAATTGTAGAATTATAAAATCATTTTTGAGTGGAAATAAGGAGTAGGCAGCTCTGAATAATTAATGTATAAGCTAAAAAAGAGAATTACCGTTAGTTAACAGGCGGAGGTGAAAAGCTTCCGTCTGTTTTTTATTTGGTGCTTTCAAAAATAAGATTTTATGCTTAACTTTAACTGGAAGCCAAGTTAATATATCCAATAAAAACCAAATAGACTTTAGCACCTAAATTAGCACCCGTATAAATAAAATCCTGTAAATTAAATATTTACAGGGTTTTATGTGGAGAATACGGGATTCGAACCCGTGACCTTTTGACTGCCAGTCAAACGCGCTAGCCAACTGCGCCAATCCCCCTTATTTTCATGCAATATTAAGTATATTTTTCTAATTTACAAAGGTTTTAAGAGCTTTAAATTTCAACTCAAATCTTGTGTGATTAACTTTATATTCCATCAAAATAAATACTCTATAAAATCAGTGAAATAAGATTAATTGCTTTTATCATTATAATAAAGCAACGATCTGACCAATTCTTTTCGTTGGATGATGTTTTTTACTTGATACTGATTACTTTTTATTTCCAGACCAAGTACCTTGAATATTCAGCAGAGAACTTTCCCAAGTTCCAGAAGCAGAATTTTCTGTCATTGTTCCATTCATTTCACCAACTAAAGTGGTATCCATGTAATATTCTGCACTGATTGTACCGTTTTCTGAAACTTGTCCTTTTAAATCGAAAGAAAAGCTACTAGAAGACAATGTTCCTGTTGCTTTTCCATTAGCATCGAATGTAGCCGTCCAAGTGCCGCCTTCTGTATCACCAGTAAATATACCTGTCCAGGTTCCTTTAAACTTTTCGTAAGGGTTTACTTGCTCTTCGGGTGTATGGTCGTCTGAACTGCAAGAAATATTCAAGAAACCAGTTGTTAATATGAATGCGACCAATATTTTTTTCATCATAATTAAAGTATTTATCTACATAGACGAAATAAAAATCAAAAAGGTTGTAAAGCGCATTAATTATTTTCTGTTTCGCTATGCATGATCGGAAGGTTAATTTTATTTTTTATAAACTCTGAATCGTTTTTTACAAAGGATTTTGACATGATCACAAGTCCAAAAACAATTAGAATAATCGTACTTACTTTTTTAACTTTTAGAATATTTTCTGGAGTCAACTTGCTTTTTAATTGTTTAGCCAGTAGTATTTTGAAAACATCTGTTATCATGTATGCCAAAACGGTAAATCCGAAAAATTCAATCATTTTTCGAGAATCCATTTCCAGTTGCGGCCCTATTGTTATAATGATAGCGAGCCAAAAACCTAAAACTCCAACATTGATAAAGTTTAATAAAAATCCTTTAGCAAATAGAGTTACATAATTAGTCTTGTAGGCATTAGATTCGATATGAATTTCTGTTTTTTTCACCCTTAACAATCTAATCAAAGAAATGACTCCGTAAGTTGTCATGATCATCCCTCCGAACAAAAACAAAGCCGGATCGTCTTTAATTGCGCTAATTAACTGAAAACTACTAAAGTAAGCAATCGAAATAAAACAAATATCAGCAATAATTACCCCAAAATCAAACGCCATCGCTGCTCTAAAACCTTTGGTGATACTTGTTTCAATAAGAATAAAGAATACCGGCCCAATCATAAAGCTGAGAAAAAAACCGAGGGATATTCCTGTGAAAATTAAATCCATATTTGATAAAAAAAATGCCAATCAAGATCGGCATTCAGTTTTGTGTTTTACAAAATTACGAAATTATTTTACACGCTCGATAATTCCACCTGCGGTTACTTTTTCTTTCACGTCTTTTGGAGTACCGAAAATTCTAACTTTTCCACCAGCAAAAACTTGTGCGTCTAAGTAATCGGAAGCCGTTACACTGGCAATACTTCCTGAATTCACCGTTACTTTATTTCTTGAAGTAATTAAATCGTTTGCTGTTATTTGTGCTCCTGCTGATGCTTTTAACTGAACCGAGTTTTTAACCGTTCCTGTTAAGGTCAACTTTGCACCAGTATTGGCAGTGGCAGTTAAACTTTCTGTTTTTACATCTAAAACAACCACAGAACCTAAGTTAACCGATAATTTTAAATTGTTTTGTTGAATAGGTTTTTGACTGTAAATATACGAACCGCCTTGAGCATCAATATTTTCTAAATTGTTGAAATATACCTGAACCGTTACCGAATATTTTTCTTCACTTACCAATTCTTTCAAGGTGTTTTTTAAAATCAATCGACCGTTTTTGTTGGTGATATTTACCGCATCTTCCTGACCTTCATTCACAATCACTTTATTTTGATCTGAAGGAATCAGCTCTACTTTGATACGATTACTGGTTTTTAAGGAAGTGAAATCACCTACATTTTTTTCAATTTGTGCCTGACAAATATTGACAAAACCAAATACGAAAACTATTAAAATAAACTTTTTCATTTTTAAACTTTTTTTCTTTTCTACAATAAACTTAAACCAAGTAGAAATTCGTGTTACGAATCCAAGTAACTTGATAAAACTGCCTTATCAAATTACTATTTTAATAGGCTGCAATTTTTTATATAGCTTAGATTATTCTACTTTTTTAATCAGGGTAAAATCTAATTGTTTTTTAACCAAATCGGCATTTTTAACTTTTACTATGACTTCATCTCCCAATTGTAAAATATTTTGAGTCACGGCACCTACCAAAGCATATTGTTGATCATCAAAAGTGTAATAGTCTTCTTTTATATCACGAATTCGAACCATACCTTCACATTTGTTCTCAATAATTTCTACATAAATTCCCCATTCGGTAACGCCTGAAATAACACCCAAAAATTCTTCGTTTTGGTGATCTTTCATAAACTTAACTTGCATGTATTTAACACTATCTCGTTCTGCATTAACCGCTAGATTTTCCATTTTGGAACAATGCACACATTTTTCTTCAAACAATTCTTGATCGGCAGATTTACCTCCATCCAAATAATGTTGCAACAATCGATGAGCCATAACATCTGGATAACGGCGAATAGGCGAAGTAAAGTGGGAATAATAATCAAAAGCCAAGCCATAATGACCGATATTATGAGTAGAATAAGCAGCTTTACTCATACTGCGAATTGTCAAAGTATCGACCATGTTTTGCTCTTTTTTCCCTTGTACATCACTCAGTAATTTATTTAAAGACTGAGAAATGGTGTTTTTTGATTTGAAGTTAATTCCGTAACCAAATTTTGAAATTACCGATTGTAAATTAAATAACTTATCTTGATCAGGCTCATCGTGGATACGATAAACAAATGTTTTTTTCTGTTTGCCAATAAATTCCGATACTTTTCTGTTTGCCAACAACATAAATTCCTCGATCAAATGATTGGCGTCTTTAGATATTTTAAAATAAACTCCTGTAGGTTCATCGTTTTCATCTAAATTAAACTTCACTTCTACTTTATCAAATGAAATTGCACCAGCCGCCATTCGTTTTGTCCGTAGTTTTTTAGCCAAATCGTCCATAGTTAAAACTGCATCAGCTATGTTTTGATAGATGGTTTGTTGTTCGCCAGTCAAAGAGATATCTGCTGGAATTATATTTCCTTTAGTTTCAATAATTTCCTGCGCTTCTTCGTAAGACATGCGCTGATCGGAATAAGTAACAGTTCTACCAAACCATGAATTTACAATTTCGGCCTTTTTATTTAATTCAAAAACTGCAGAAAAAGTAAATTTCTCTTCGTTGGGTCTCAAAGAACAAGCAAAATTAGATAACACTTCAGGGAGCATCGGCACTACCCTATCAACCAAATAAACAGAAGTCGCTCTGTTATAAGCTTCTTCATCCAAAACTGTTCCTTCTTGTACATAGTGTGATACGTCTGCTATATGTACACCAATTTCGTAATTTCCATTTTCCAATTCACGAAACGACAAGGCATCATCAAAATCTTTTGCATCTTTTGGATCGATAGTGAAAGTTAATACCTCTCTCATATCTCGACGCTTGGCAATTTCTTCTTCAGAAATAGAAGTATCTAGTTTTTGAGCATAGGCTTCTACATCCAATGGAAAATCAGATGGCAAACCATATTCGGCCAGAATAGCGTGCATTTCGGTATTATGCTCGCCTGGTTTTCCTAATACTTTAATGACTTTTGCGTATGGATTTGCAGCCTTTTCGGGCCAATCGGTCATTTTTACCAACACTACATCGCCGTCTTCTGCTTCACCAAATTTTTCTTTCGGAATAAATAAATCAACATACATTTTTGGGTTTGCAGATACCACAAAAGCAAAAGTTTCGTGCATTTGAATCACACCTACGAACTCTTCTTTTTGACGTTGCAAAATTTCTACAACATCTGCCTCTGGTTTTTTTCCTTTTCGTTTGTTATAAACATAAGCCTTTACAACATCGCCATGCAGCGCTTTATTTAAATTATTAGCTGGAATAAACGGATCATCATCTAGTTCGTTACAGACAAAATACGCTGTCTTGCGAGAGGTCATATCAATATAACCTTCAAAATAATTTGATTGTTCTACAATTCTGAACTTTCCTCTCTCGGTTTCTTCAATTTTTTTCTTGGCGTGTAAATATTTCAGTTCCTTGATAATTTCGTTCCTACTTTTAGTGTCATTCACCTCTAAAACTGAAGCTATTTGTTTATAATTAAATGACTTGGAACTATTTTTTGAAAGAATTTTCAGAATTTTACCGGAAAAATCTTTACCGGATTTATTTAGTTTTTTTATTTTCTTTTTCATAAATACTATTCATAAGCTGTTGCTTAAATGAGTTTTAAAGATAAGGATTTATGAATATTTAAATGTGAAAAATGTATTAAATATTTTTTTACATAAAATATATATCAATTATCAAATGTCTAAACTATCTTTGTTTTAAATAACACACCTAGTAATTATGAAGATAGCGATAGGAAATGACCATGCAGGTCCGGAATACAAAAAAGCAATTGTAGAAGCACTTCAAAACAAAGGCTTTGAGGTTGTTAACTACGGAACCGACACTTTAGATTCTGTAGATTATCCCGACTTTGGCCATAAAGTAGCTCAAGATGTAGAAGATCAAAAAGTTGATTTCGGAATTGTTATTTGTGGTTCTGGAAACGGAATTGCAATGTCGGCAAACAAACATCAAGGTGTACGTTGCGCTTTGTGCTGGACTAAAGAAATTGCTGTTTTAGCTCGTCAGCACAACGATGCAAATGTGATTTCTATTCCAGCGCGTTTCACAGCTATTCCACAAGTTTTAGAAATGGTTGAAGCATTTTTGAATACCGAATTTGAAGGCGGACGCCATGCGAATCGAGTAAATAAAATAGCTTGTAGATAACGAGAAACGCTATGAATGTTGTTATTAATGACATTACGCAATACAACACAATCGTTAGATGGGGTATTTTTATACCAATTGGAATTTTTCTCGTGATACTCATTGGCGAATGGGGTTCAATTTTTTTCTATTTTGCACTACTTATATTGGTTATTTTACTTTGGGCAGCCTGGTATTTGTTTTGCACAAAACTTATATTGAAAACATCTGATTTAGGAATTTCCTACCAATTAAAACCTTTTCAAAAAACGGCAGTATTCATATCGTTTGATGACATCTTAGAATTAGAAATTGAAGCCATGGATTTTCTTACCAAATTTGGCGGATGGGGAAAAAGGAGAAAAGGGAATGAAATTGCGTATGTATTTAATGACGGATTATTTCTAAAAATAAAAACGCTCGATCGTACTTTTTATTTTTCTCTTTCTGATGATCTAAAACAAAAATGGAAAGACTTCGTTATTGAAAAACAACGATTTTAAGTGTTTCGACACAAATGTCGGGTAAATGTCGTGGGGTTGCCGTTAGATTTTTATGTTTTAAAAGATAGTTTTGTAGCATAAAATCTTAAACAAATTGAATATGGAAACCATTGGAATAAAAATCGCAAAATTAAGAAAACAAAAAGCTTTTTCTCAAGAAGAGTTAACCGAATTGTCCAAAGTAAACGTACGCACTATTCAACGAATCGAAAACAATGAAACTACGCCACGTGGTGCGACATTAAAATTAATTTGTGATGCTTTGGGAGTTACTCCTGATGAGATTATCAATTTTGAAAAATCCGAAGATAATACTTATCTTATATGGCTTCATCTTTCAGTTATGCTAGGTTCTGTGCTCCCACTGGGAAATATCATTCTTCCGATAATACTATGGTTAACGAATAAAAACAAAATCGCACATCTAGACGAACAAGGAAAGAACATTCTTAACTTTCAGATTATATATTCAGCAATCGCTTCTCTGTTAATCTTTTTTGGCGCTTTGGGTAAAATCATTCATCTAGACTTATTTATTAGTTTTACAACCATATTTATTATCGTTTTTACTTTAGGGATCATCAATTTCATATTTTTTCCAATCATCAATGCCGTACGTATATCTAAAGGAAAAATAAAAAATTTTTATCCAACGATTATTCGATTTATTAGATAAAAAACTTTCGTCTATAAATCATCAAAAAGAATACTATATGCAAAATTAAAATACAGTAAAACCAGATTTTAAACGACAGTTTTTTAGTTTTATGTCGGTATTTGGTCATACCAATCCATGCACCAAAAGTGCCGCCAAATGCTGCAACAGTTAACAAATTTTTCTCAGAAATGCGGCGTTTCCCTTTTATAGCTCGCTCTTTATCTAGATGATACAAGCTAAAAGCGATGTAATTGATAAGGACTAAATAGAGGAATAAGATTTTCATGACCCATTTATTGCTGTAAAGGTAGTATTTTTGCGGTTCAATACCATCACAATGAACCAAATTCAATACATAAAAAATCAGGTAAACGTTTCTGATAATTCCATTAAAAGTACTTTACAATTATTAGCAGAAGATTGTACTATTCCGTTTATCGCTAGATATCGAAAAGACAGAACAGGTAATTTAGACGAAATACAAATCGAAAACATTCAAAAAGCAGCTATCCAATTTAATACCATTATAAAAAGAAAAGAAGCTGTACTTACTTCTATTGAAGAACAAGGCTTACTAACTGATTATTTGAAAGATAAAATAAATCAATCTTTTGATTTAGCAGAGATTGAAGATTTGTACCTGCCTTTTAAAAAGAAACGAAAAACAAAAGCTGATACTGCTCGAGAAGCTGGACTTGAACCATTAGCAAAAATTATTATGGCGCAAAAAACAGACGATTTAGAGTTTGCTGCTGAAAAATATCTCAACAGTAAAGTGGATTCTTCCGAAGAAGCTTTACAAGGTGCTAGAAATATTATTGCTGAATGGATCAATGAAAATGTCTATGTACGTAAAACCTTACGAAGAAAATTTCAACGTGAGTCGGTGATCAGTACTAAAATCATCAAAACAAAAAAAGACGAAGATGCCGCCCAAAAATACGAACAGTATTTTGATTGGGAAGAACCTTTGTATAAAGCGGCTTCGCACCGATTATTAGCTATGTTACGTGCAATGAACGAAGGGTTTGTTCGTTTAAACATTTCGATCGATAAAGAGAGTGCTTTGAATTTCATTGAAGAGAATATTATAAAAAACCCTCAGCATCATGAAACTACTCAACACATAAAAGAAGCTGTAGCAGATGCGTACAAACGTTTGCTTGAACCTGCTTTATCAAACGAAGTGTTGCAAGAATACAAACTAAAAGCCGATCTGCAGTCAATCAAGGTGTTTTCAGAAAATTTAACGCAGCTTTTGTTGGGGGCACCTTTGGGAGAAAAAAGAGTTTTAGCAATTGATCCAGGTTACAAAACAGGATGTAAAGTAGTTTGTATAGATGAAAACGGGAATTTACTTTATAACGAAACTATTTTTCCACACGCGCCCCAAAAAGACACTACTATGTCTACAAAGAAAATCCGTTCTATGGTTAATTCATATAAAATTGAAGCCATCGCAATCGGTAACGGAACAGCTTCACGTGAAACAGAATTTTTTATTAAAAAAGTAGCTTTCGACAAGCCTGTTCAAGTTTTTGTAGTAAACGAAGCTGGCGCATCTGTATACTCTGCATCAAAAATTGCACGAGAAGAATTCCCAAATTACGACGTTACCGTTCGTGGTGCAGTTTCTATTGGTAGAAGATTACAAGATCCATTGGCAGAATTGGTGAAAATCGACCCAAAATCAATTGGTGTAGGTCAATACCAACATGACGTAGACCAAAGTTTATTAAAACAAGAGTTAGATCAAGTAGTAATGCGTTGTGTAAATAAAGTGGGCATCAATATAAACACAGCAAGTAAAGCATTACTGAGCTATGTGTCGGGAATCGGTGAAAAATTAGCAGAAAATATAGTAAAATATCGATTAGAAAACGGAGCTTTTATAAATAGAAAACAACTTAAAGATGTTCCTAGATTAGGCGAAAAAGCTTATCAACAAGCAGTTGCATTTGTACGTATCGTAAATGGTGATTTGGTTTTAGATAATTCTGCCGTTCACCCCGAAGCATTTCCTGTTGTCGAAAAAATGGCAAAAGATCTAAAAGTTCAAGTGGATGAATTAATTGGTAATAAAGAGTTAATTCAGAAAATTGATTCTTCTAAATACATTTCAGAGAATTTTGGACAACATTATATCGCAGACGTACTTAAAGAGTTGGAAAAACCAGGATTAGACCCAAGAAAAAATGCGAAAATATTAGAATTTGATCCTTCATTAAAATCAATTAACGATGTAGAAACAGGTAAAGTTTATAACGGTATCGTAAATAATATTACCAATTTTGGTTGTTTTGTTGATATAGGAATCAAAGAAAGTGGATTGGTTCACATTTCACAATTAAAAGCTGGCTTTGTTTCTGATGTAAATGAAGTTGTAAAATTACACCAACATGTTGAAGTAAAAGTTATAGAAGTAGATTTAGCTAAAAAACGTTTACAATTATCAATGATCTTATAATCATCTAATTAGAAATGTAGAAATTAGAGGATTAAATACACGATTTGAGTATAATTTCTGTGCGTATCATGTAATTATTAAGTACGAAAAATTTATTAGCACAAAATATAAAACCACAAAGCACTAATAATCTGCTATTAAGCAAAAAAAAGCAGGGTTTTATTGTGAAACAAAAAAATGGCCTTAAATTTGCAGTATATCAATTGAAGAAAATCGTTATGAAAAAATGAGCTTACCTATAAAAAGGTAGCTATGAAAAAGAAAGTAGTGTTTTTATTATGTTTTATAAGGGGATGCCCGCCTGACTTGTCAGGCGGGTGTTTTTTTGTAGCAACTCGTTTTCAAAAACAATTAAATAAACTATTTTTGTAATATGAAGTTTTCTGAAATAATAGGTCAGCACCACATCAAAAATCATTTGATGTTTAGTGCAAAAAATGGGCGAATTCCACACACACAGTTATTTATTGCTCCCGAAGGAGCTGGTGCATTACCCATGGCAATCGCTTATGCGCAATACATTATTTGTCAAAATACAAAAGACGATAATGAAGGAGGAAAAGCGAGTTGTAATCTTAAATTTGAACAATTTCAACATCCAGATTTACATTTTGTATTTCCTGTAGCTACCAATAATCAAGTTAAATCAACACCAATTAGTGATGACTTCTTAACTTCTTGGTTCGAATTCATTAAAGAAACTCCTTATGGATCAGTAAATGATTGGTATGAAAAAATAAACATTCAAAAAAAACAAGGAAATATTTCGGTGCACGAATCGGCAAATATTCTCAAAAAATTATCCTTAAAATCATACGAAGGTGGTTATAAAGTGGTAATTATTTGGATGGCTGAAAAAATAAACACCGAAGCTTCTAATAAATTATTGAAACTGTTAGAAGAGCCAAACGATAAAACTGTTTTTATTTTAATAGCCGAGGACGAAAAAGCTTTATTGCCAACTATTTTATCGCGTTGTCAGATATTGCATTTTAATGCTTTAACTGAAAATGATATTTTTGAAGGTCTTGTAAACAAAGAAAATTGTGAAGAAGCAGACGGACATAGCATAGCAAAACAAGCGCAAGGCAATTACAATAAAGCGTTGAAGCTCTATCTGAATGTTGAAGAAGAATATCCGTTTGACGAGTGGTTTGTTACATGGGTACGATCGGCTTTTGTAGCTAATACCAATCCTCAAGTAGTTTCGAATTTAATTAAATGGAGTGAAACTATTTCAGCAATTGGACGCGAAAAACAAAAGCAATTTCTTAATCATTGCATGGAATTGTTTCGACAAGCGATGCTTTTGAATTATCAAACTCCTGAGTTGGTTTATTTGGAAGCAAAGGTGGCTAATTTCAAACTTAAAAATTTCGCACCTTTTGTCAATGAAAATAACATTCTAGATATTTACAAAGAAATAGAAGATGCTATTTATCATATTGAACGCAATGGAAATGCAAAGGTAATACTTACCGATTTATCCATAAAATTAACCCGATTGATGCATAGAAAATAAAAAACCTGTAAATAAAATTTACAGGTTTAATTGAATTTAGTTAAGAAAAAAGTGTCGCTAAACTGTAATTAAATTACTTTTTATAGCAACTTTAACCATTGAAGCTGTGTTTTTTACGCCTAATTTTGTGAGGATTTTTCGGCGATGAGTTTCAACAGTATGTAAACTTATAAATAATTGTTCTGATATTTCTCTTGTACTTTTACCATCACAAATATAACCTAAAATTTCTTTTTCTCTCTTGGTTAAGTTGGTGTATATTAAAATCTTTTTGTCACATATCTTCGATTCTACCGAATCAGCGCCCTCTACAGAATTAAAAAAATATTCAATAACCAAATTCCAATACTCTGGAGATAAAACTTTTTCTCCTTTTAACCTAAGTTCGATTATTATTTAGGATAAATATATTGTGTAAAAAAAGAAATAGTTGTATA
>CAYNIM010000002.1:0-98218 GCA_964397335.1 uncultured Flavobacterium sp. | reverse complement strand
TATTATATTTATTTAACTATAATCCTGTCCGACTTTTTAGGGGGCTAAAACAGCATTGATTTTGTACTATTCATAATTTATATCGTTAATTCGTTTTCTTGTTTTAGTTCAATGTTTTCTTCTTTTTGAATTTTAGCAATGTGAAAGACCTTACTTAAAATCAAAAAGAACAAGCCTATAATGAAACCATTAATCGGGGTTTGCAAACTATTTGCAAAAGCTGATATTTGATTGTTGTTAAAAAAAACAATGGAATCAAACTCTATGAAACGAAGGGCTTCAACAATAAGATAAGAAGCTAAAAAAGTATAACCTATTATTTTAAAATTTTTAATGATGATTTGATTGAAAAAATCCATTTTGTAAAAAAATTTAAGCGTTTTCTGAAATAGATAGATTCCGAAAACATTTGCTGTAAAAGTTAAAAAATAAAGAAGTAATATAAAACTTAAAAATAACTTGTTTTCACTTGTTTGATAAATAGTATTAAATAGTTCGAATGTTTTTATTTCATTCTCAATGTCCGATATAATAAAAATAGTTCCAATTAAGTAAACGGGAATAGCAAGGACTAAAAAGAAAAGCGTGATTTTTAAAATGAATCTTAAAATGTTTAATGTTCTCATAATTTGAATTTCAATAATTAAATATCGACAAAGATATATAAATTATCGATAAACAATAATTATAAATGTAAAAAAAATCACTCAAATGGAGTGATTCTTGTATTTAAATATTTAAGATGTTAATTTTCAAATGATTGTAATGAAACTAATTTTGCATACGTTCCGTTTTTAGCCAGTAATTCATCGTGTGTACCTTGTTCGGCAATTTCGCCACGGTTCATTACCACAATAACATCGGCTTTTTGAATAGTAGACAATCGGTGTGCAATAACTACTGATGTTCTGTTGGCCATCATTTTTTCTAAAGCATCTTGTACCAAGCGTTCGCTCTCGGTATCTAAAGCTGAGGTAGCTTCATCTAAAACCATAATTGGTGGATTTTTCAATACCGCTCTTGCAATAGAAATACGCTGTTTTTGTCCGCCTGACAATTTTCCTCCTGCATCGCCAATATTGGTATGAATACCTTGAGGTAAATTTTGCACAAATTCGTAAGCATTCGCAATTTTCAACGCATCAATAATTTCGTCTTCTGTGGCGTCTTGTTTTCCGATTTTCACATTGTCGGCAATACTACCGTTGAACATAATACTATCTTGCGTAACCAAACCTAACTGATCTCGTAAAGAAACCAATTTAATGTCTTTTATATTTGTTCCGTCGATAGCAATAGTACCATTTTCAACATCGTAAAAACGCATCAATAAATTGGCAATCGTACTTTTTCCAGATCCCGATTGACCAACTAATGCAACAGTTTTTCCTTTTGGAATTTCTAAATTAAAGTTCTTTAAAACGTCGCGTTCTCCATCGTATGAAAACGTAACATTTTTTACAGAAATTACATCTTTAAAGGTATCAAGAGTTACAGAAGTTTCGGTATCTCTAATAACGTTTGGCGTTTCTATAACTTCAAAAACACGTTCTGCCGCTGCCATACCATTTTTCACTTGATAAGAAGCTTTCGAAATAGCTTTTGCAGGCGTAAGTATGTTGTAAGCCAAACCAATGTATGCGATAAAATCAGAGCCTTTTAGCGAACCATCTACTAAAACCAAATTACCACCGTAAACGAGTAAAATACCAATAACTACAATTCCCATAAATTCACTCATAGGCGAAGCTAAGTTGTTTTTCTTGGCGATTTTGTTCGTTAGATTGTACAAACGGTCAATAGAATTTTTAAAAGTCTTAGCAAAGAAATTTTCAGCATTATAACCTTTTACAACTTTTAAACCCGATAGTGTTTCTTCTGTAATCGAAATTAAATACCCATTTTCTTGTTGCGCTCTTGTAGATTGAGATTTTAATGATTTTCCTATTTTAGAAATAATCAATCCGGAAACAGGAATAAAAATAAGTACAAAAACCGTTAGTTTCCAACTTATTGAAATCATCGCAGCAAGCGAAAATATAATGGTTAAGGGTTCTTTAACGATAAGTTCCAAAATCATAAAAAATGAATTCTGAACTTCGTTAACATCTCCTAACATTCGCGCCATTACGTCTCCTTTTCGTTTTTCTGAATAATACGAAACAGGAAGATTTACAATTTTATTGAACATTTTTTCACGCAAATCGCGTAAAACGCCATTCTTTAATTTGGTTAAATTTTGAAGCGCTAAATAATTGGATAAATTCTTAAGTAGAAACGTAACAAGAACGATTGCAACAGTAAACATTAATCCATATTGCACACCGTAATCTTGCGAAAATTGATTTACATAATAGGTAATGTATTCTTTCCAATTACTTATAGCGGTAAAAAAACCTTCATATTTTGGTAATTCAATAACTTCTTTACTTTCTTCATCAAATAACACAGAAAGAACAGGCATAATAAACACCATTCCTAATGTTCCAAACAAGGCGTAAAGAACATTAAAAAAGATATTACCTGTTACGTTAGATTTGTATTTCTTAGCGTAAGGAAGTATTTTTTTTAAATTATCATCCATTAGTTCAACTTCATATCGTTTATGATTTGGTCGATTTTATGTTGTAAATAATCGTCCGCATCTTTAATTTCATCTACAGATTCAATTATTGTGTTTGTACTAAAGTAGAATTTGATTTTTGGCTCGGTTCCACTTGGACGTGCACAAATTTTAGAACCATCTTCTAAATAATAAATCAATACATTCGATTTTGGTAAAAACAAAGGTTCAGTTTCGTTACTAAATAAATTTGTAGCAACAGAACTTTGATAATCTTCGATAAAAACCACACGTTCACCAGCAATTTCTTTCAAAGGTTGGTTGCGTAATTGCGTCATCATATTTGCAATTTCTTCTGCGCCATCTTTTCCTTTTTTGGTAATAGAAATTAAGTGTTCTTTGTAATATCCGTAATCTACATAAAGGTTTAATAACTCTTGATATAACGATGAACCAGCCGCTTTTGCAATTGCTGCAATTTCGCAAACCAATAGAGTAGAAGCTACAGCGTCTTTATCGCGAACTTTATCGCCCACCATAAACCCGAAGCTTTCTTCACCACCACCAATAAATTCTTGTTCAGGGAAATCTTTGATGAATTTCGCAATCCATTTAAAACCTGTTAATCCTACTTTGCAGTCTACATCGTACGCTTCTGCTAAAGCCAACATCATTGGCGTTGAAACTATAGTAGATCCGATAAATTGTTTGCGATTTTCTATTTTTCCAGCTCGCTTCCATTGTTCTAATAAGAAAGCGGTCATTACTACCATTGATTGGTTTCCACTTAGTAAAACCATTTTACCTTCGGTATTGCGAACAGCAACTCCTAAACGATCAGAATCTGGATCGGTTCCAATGACAATATCTGCATTTGTTTGTTCAGCCAATTCTAAAGCCATTTTCAGTGCTTCAGGTTCTTCTGGATTTGGAGATTTTACAGTTGGGAAATCGCCATTAGGTTCGGCTTGTTCTTTTACAATATTTACATCGGTATAACCCGCTTTTGCCAAAACATTTGGAATCGATTTTATAGAAGTTCCGTGTAAAGATGTATAAACAATTTTTAATTGATCTTTTGCTTCTTGCGGAATGTTGAAACTTGCATTATCTACTGCAGATTGTGCAAAAGCTTCGTCAATCTCAGCACCAATGTATTCAATGATCGATTCGTTTGCTTCAAAACGAATATCTTCATAATTTAAACCTTCGATTAAATCGATGATTTCTTTGTCTTGCGGTGGAACCAATTGTCCGCCATCTTGCCAATATACTTTGTAACCGTTGTATTCTGGCGGATTGTGAGAAGCGGTTAATACAATTCCTGCGTGACAATTTAAATAACGAACTGCAAAGGACAATTCTGGTGTAGGTCGTAATTCTTCAAATAAAAATACTTTGATTCCGTTTGCCGAAAATACATCTGCAACCACTTTTGCTAACGTATCGCTGTTATGGCGGCAATCGTAAGCAATCGTAACTTTTATTTCTTCGTTAGGAAAACTTTGTTTTAAGTATTGCGACAAACCTTGCGTATTTTTACCCAAAGTATATTTGTTGATGCGATTGGTTCCTACGCCCATAATGCCGCGCATTCCTCCGGTACCAAATTCTAAATTTTTATAGAAAGCATCTTCTAATTCTTTCGGTGAAGAAGTTAAAAGTTCTTTTACAGTTTCTTGTGTTTCTGTGTCAAAAGGCGCTTGAATCCAAGCGTTCGCTTTTAATAATATATCTTTTGGAATATCCATGTATTCGTTTATTTCTTTTAAAAGTTTAATTCTTCAGCAATTTGATATCTAGCTTCGTTGTTTTTGGTTCGCAAAATAATTTCGCCTAAGAAACCAGCTAAAAACAATTGAGTTCCTAATATCATTGCGGTTAATGCGATGTAAAACCAAGGGTTACTTGTAACTAAAATCGCCGGTTGACCCATTGATAATTTGTATAATTTATATATCCCGATAAATAATGTGCTACAAAAACCAACGATAAACATTAAAACACCTAAAGCGCCAAAAAAGTGCATGGGTCTTTTTCCGAATTTCGACAAAAACCAAATAGTGATTAAATCTAAAAAACCATTGATAAAACGACTCATTCCAAATTTGGATACGCCGTATTTTCTAGCTTGATGTTTTACTACTTTTTCACCGATTTTAGTGTAGCCTGCATTCTTAGCCAAAACAGGAATGTAGCGATGCATTTCGCCATAAACATCGATGTTTTTCACAACTTCGTTTTTATAAGCTTTAAGTCCACAATTAAAATCATGTAGCTTCACGCCAGAAGTTACACGTGCAGCCCAATTGAATAATTTTGAAGGAAGGTTTTTAGCGATGATTGAATCGTATCTTTTTTTCTTCCAACCTGAAACCAAATGATAATTTTGATTTACAACCATATGGTATAACTCAGGAATTTCGTCAGGACTATCTTGTAAATCGGCATCCATAGTTATCACAACATCTCCTTTTGCAATGGCAAAACCAGCGTGTAATGCTTGAGATTTTCCAAAGTTTTTTTGAAAACGAATGCCTTTTACACTAGGATCCTTTTGTTGTAAGTTTTCTATTTCGTTCCAAGAATCGTCGTTGCTGCCATCATCGATAAAGATGATTTCATAAGAGAAATTGTTTTCTTGCATTACTCGCTGTATCCAAAGATGTAATTCAGGAAGTGATTTCTCTTCATTTAGCAAGGGAATTAGGACAGAAATTTGCATGAGGTTAATTTTTTGGTACTACAACTTCCGATTGGTTTTTGAAAATAAGTGCAATCAATAAACCTGCTAAAGAACCTCTTAAAAGGCTTCCCGCAAGACTATAAATCAAGTTTTTAACAGCAAAGTTATCTATGGCTCTTGCAGCTGCCATTTGTTCTTCAATGACTTCTGGTTCTAAATCAAGAGCAATAAGATTTGCGTGTGCCATCTCTAACATTAATTGATTGTTGATTTCTTTAAATTCAGGGTTCACGAAATTAAACAATATAAATATGGTTATTTGGTTTATAAGTAAACCGATGCAAATCATGATAAAATAAGCAGAAAAACCATTTTTAAAGGTCAGTCGGTTGTTTAGCTTTCTTTTGGTAATCCAAACGCATAAAACGCCTAGAGCCAAAACTGTAGCCATATTAAAAACACCAAAAATAGGTTTGGTAAAGAGGGTGGCGTCGTAAAAAAACGAAATCACATTGGCAACAACGTAATAAAATGCCAATACGAAACCGAAAAATACGCCGGTTTTCTTGCTGATCGCATTCATAGAGTTAACTTTGAAAATCCTACAAATATAGAAAAAATCCCTCTGATTAGAAGAATAAAAAAAATAATATAAAAGTTTGATTTTCGAAAATAAGTTTTATATTTGCATTCTGAAAAAAAGCATAAACAAATTGTCAAATTAAAAAGCTACTGTGTTGTTTATACCTTTTTGAAAAATAAAAGCATCAGAACAAGCAGCAGCCATTATTAAAAAAACAGATTTATCATGAGAAAAGGTATTCACCCAGAAAATTACAGATTAGTAGCGTTTAAAGATATGTCTAATGAGGACGTATTCATCACAAAATCAACAGTTGATACAAGAGAAACAATTGATGTTGACGGCGTAGAATACCCACTTTATAAAATGGAGATTTCGCGTACATCGCATCCATTCTATACAGGTAAATCTAAACTTATTGATACCGCAGGACGTATCGATAAATTTAAAACGAAATACGCGAAATTCAAAAAATAATTTTTTGGTTTCTATTATTCATAACAGAGCTTCACAGAAATGTGAAGCTTTTTTATTGTAAAAAAAATATAAAACAAAAACGTTGCTGTTTAAAAACTTTGTACCTTTAGGAGCTAAATAAAACAGAAAATGAACTATATATTATACGATGGAGATGTACGTACTGCCTTACTTCCATTTACTTTTACTAGGCCAGTTGCCGATCTTAGAATAGGTATTTTAACTATTAGAGAAAAATGGGAAAAATATCTTGGTACAACTACAACTACAATTACTGAAGATTATCTTTCTGAGAAATTTCCTATGGTTGAATTAGAGCAAAACATCATGATTAACGCATCGTTTTGTCCGTCTGCTTCCTTGGTTGAAAAAATTGATTTTTTAAAACCGATGCAAGCCATAGTGAAAGAAGATGAAATCATTGCTTTTTTCACAACAAACGACCAAGAGGAAGTGGATTTTGATGAATATGAGCTAATTGATTTTAATGAAGAACTACTTCGAATAGAGCATTCATGGGATTTATTCGAAAAAAATGATGAGGCTATTCGTTCTGACTTTGAGTTGATTACAGAAGATCGTGTTTCACAACCGATTCCTTCAACAGTTCAAGTTTTGGGAGCAGAAAATGTTTTTATAGAAGAAGGTGCAGTATTGAATTTCTGTATTTTAAATGCAACTACTGGTCCAATTTATATTGGTAAAGATGCAGAAATAATGGAAGGTTCGGTAGTTAGAGGACCTTTTGCTTTAGGAGAACACGCCCAACTGAAGTTGGGAACTAAAATTTATGGTGCTACTACTGTTGGCCCTCATTGTAGAGTTGGAGGCGAGGTAAACAACTCGATTTTATTTGGCTATTCCAACAAAGGACACGATGGGTTTTTAGGAAATGCGGTTTTAGGTGAATGGTGTAATATTGGTGCTGATTCAAATAATTCCAATCTTAAAAACAATTACGAATCTGTGAAGTTGTGGGATTATGAAGCCGAGCGTTTTGTAAATACTGGTTTACAATTTTGTGGTTTAATGATGGGGGATCATAGTAAATGTGGTATTAATACTATGTTTAATACAGGTACAGTTGTAGGAGTTTCCGCGAACGTATTTGGTGCCGGATTTCCAAGGAATTACATTCCAAATTTTGCATGGGGTGGTGCACAAGGTGTTCAAGCCTACTTACCTAAAAAAGCTTTTGAGACTGCTAAAATTGTTATGGCGAGAAGAAAAGTAGACTTTACCGAAGAAGACGAAAAAATATTAACTCATATTTTCAACGAAACCAAAGAATGGCAATAGTTTTAATAAACTTTGTCCATTTTATTTTTTATTATAAATAGCGAAATTATAGAGGTAAAAGATGAGATAAATTCTTTGATCTCTACTTCGCTAATTTTTTAAAATTATTTCTTAGTTTCAAACAATTAATTGTTAACTAAGACGTTATATTCATACATATTTTTCATATATTTGATTCACAAAAAATAGTTGTAAAATGCGAAAACCGAATCATTTTTTATACCTGTCGTTTTTATTGGGTAGTTTCACCATACAAGCGCAGCAATCCTATGTATATACGCAAGAAAATAAAGATTTTTACAAGGCTGTAAAGCTTTTTAACGAACAGCAATATGCTGTGGCTCAGATGCTGTTTGATCAAGTGAAATTGGAGGGTGCAAGCGATGAAATTCAAGCCGAAAGCGCCTACTACAGTGCTAATTGTGCTATTAGATTAGGTCAGGAAGGTGCAGAGCAGAAAATCAATCAATTCATTTACGAATATCCTACTAGTGCGAAACAAGCACAAGCTTACATAGATGTTAGCAATTTTTATTTTTCACAGGCAAACTATACTAAATCTCTGCAATACGCCGAAAAGGTAAACGAAGCCATTTTAAGCCCAAATCAAAAAGATCGATTCAATTTCCAAAAAGCTTACGGATATTTTCATAAGAAAGAATACTCAAATGCGAGTAATCTATTTAAAGAAGTCGATTTAAATGGTGAATATGGTGAGCAAGCCAAGTATTATTTAGGCTATATTTCCTATGCAAACAATGATTACGAAGGAGCGAAGAAATACTTTTCAGAGGTTGCTTCAATTGATAAATATCAAGAACGCATGGGTTATTACCAGGCCGACATGCATTTCAAATCTGGAAATTTTAATTTAGCAATCGAAGAAGGCTTAAAACAACTTCCAAAATCGAATGAGATTGAGAAGTCTGAATTATCAAAAATCATCGGCGAAGGTTACTTTAACCTTAAGCAGTACGACAAAGCTTTGCCGTACTTAATGGATTATCAAGGTAAGAAAGGCAAATGGAACAATGCCGATTTTTATCAATTAGGTTATTCGTATTATCAACAGAAAGAATACGCAAAAGCGGTATCAGAATTTAATAAAATTGTTGACGGTTCTGACGCAGTTGCCCAAAATGCTTACTATCATTTAGGGGAAAGTTATTTAAAGTTAAACCAAAAAACTCAAGCACTTAATGCGTTTAAAAACGCGTCTGAGATGTCGTTTTCTACTCAAATCAAAGAAGATGCTTTTGTGAATTATGCCAAACTAAGCTACGATATTGGAAATCCATATCGAAGTGTTCCAGAGGTTATTACAGATTTTTTAGAGCAATATCCAGAAAGCCCTTACAAAGAAGAAATGAATAATTTATTGGTGGATTCTTATATTTCTACCAAAAATTTCAGTGCTGCTTTAGAAATTCTAGAATCAAATCGTACTCCTTTGAATAAAGCTGCTTATCAAAAAGTAACGTTTTATAGAGGAGTGGAATTGTTCAACGAAGGAAAATATTTCGCTGCTAATGAATTGTTTAATAAATCGATAGCAGAAAGAAGCGATAATAGATTTGTTGCCCGCGCAACCTATTGGAGAGGTGAAAGCGAATACGCTTTAAATCGATTTAGTGAAGCTTATCAAACATTTACTACTTTCTCTCGTTTGCCTCAAGCTAAAAACACCCCAGAATATAGTAGTGTCGCCTATAATTTGGGATATGCTGCTTATAAGCAAAATAATTTCACCGACGCCATTACTCATTTTAAAAATTATATCAACAGTTCAAGCAATGCGGCTAAAAAACTTGATGCCACGCTACGATTGGCTGATGGTTATTTTGCAAGTAAACAGTACTGGCCAGCAATGGAAAGCTATAATACTGTTTTAAGCTCTAATTCTACTTACAAGGATTATGCGGCTTTTCAAAAAGCTTTGGCTTACGGTTTTGTTGATAGAAGTGAAACAAAAATTGAAGAACTTCGCAAGTTTATAACTACTTATAAAAACTCTAGTTTGTTAGATGATGCTCAATTTGAATTGGGAAGTACCTATGTTGTACTTGAACAGCATCAAAAAGCAATTCAAGTTTTTGAAGAGTTTTTAAAAGAACATCCACGTTCTGTATTTGTTTCCAGAGCTCTTTTACGTCAGGGATTGGCTTATTATCACATAGATGAAAAAGAAAAAGCAATTGAGTGTTATAAGAAAGTAGCCGAAGAATTCCCTGGTTCTAATGACGCAATTACAGCGGTTAACAATGCTAGAGATACAGCAGCTCAAATTGGAAAATCAGGTGAAATTGCTTCTTGGGTTCAGTCTTTAGGTTTTTATGATATTTCTACAACCGAATTGGAAAATGATTTATATAGTGCGGTTGATTATCAATTAAGATCTAAAAATTTGCCTAAAGCATTGGATGCGCTCAATGATTATCTGAAAACATATCCAAACGGATTACACGCAACCAAAGCTCATTACAATATTGCTGAAATTTATTTCCAAGAAAGCAAAACAAATGAAGCTAAAACCCATTATGAAAGCGTCTTGAAAAGAGGAAAAACCGAATATACGGAACCTTCTTTACTCCGATTATCCACTATTTATATCAATGCGAAGGACGATTCAAACACGATTCGAGTATTGGGTCTTTTGGAGAATAATGCCAGTAATGACACGAATAAGCTTTTTGCACAATCTAATTTGATGAAAATTGCTTATGAAAACAACGACATAGCAACAGCTTCAAAATACGCGGAGATTTTGATGAAAAACACTAAAATTGATCAACGAATCAAAACAGATGCAACTGCAATTAGTGCGAGAGTCGCAATGAAAAATAATAATCTTAACGAAGCAAAAAAATTGTACGAACAACTTAATAAAATTAGTTCGGGCGAATTAAAAGCTGAGGCCTTGTATCATGAAGCTTATTTTAAACATGTCGACAAAGCTTACGAGGATTCAAATAAATTGATAGAAGCAGTAGTGAAGGATTATTCTGCATATAAATATTATAGTGCAAAAAGTCTGATTCTACTTGCTAAAAACTTTTATCAACTCAACGATAGTTATCAGGCAACTTATGTTTTAGAAAACGTAATCAGTGGCGCAAAAGAGTATCCAGAAGTGGTCAATGAAGCACAAACTGAGTTAAACAAAATCAAAGCAGAAGAAGCAAAACGTAATTCATCGGTAAATAATTAGTTATGAAAAAGTACTTATATAGTATCTCGATATTAGCGGCATTCATGACACAGGATGTAATGGCGCAAGACGATAAAAATCAACCAAGTAAAAGTGAAGTTGGGAAAGAAGAAGTAACCATTGTATCAGATTATCAAGCTACATTGAGCGATGTTTTCAAAATAAACGACAACCCATTAATCAATGATGAAGACTTGAACCAAAGAAGAGAAATTGATTATACAATTTTTTCAGTTCCTGTGGCTTCAACTTTTACACCTGAAAAAGGAGCAGCAGCTCGAGTTAATTCAGATTCATTAGCACATTTTTATAATAATTATGCGCTACTTGGATACGGGAATTATGGTACATTAAGAGCAGAATTGGGAATTGTAGAACACATTGGATCAAACAATATGTATCTTGGAGGTTTGTTTAAACATATTTCATCAGATGGTGGTATTGATGGTCTGTATTTTGATGATGACTTTAGAAAAACATCTTTAGATTTTAATTTTGGACAAAAAAATAACGACAATCAATGGAAAGCTCAATTTGGAGCTATGGATTCCAAATACAATTGGTACGGAACTCCAGAAAATTTTAATTCTTCTGATTTTAGTTTAAATACAATTGATGCAAATCACAAATTTAATGATGTACATCTAAGTGCTTCCTATGAAAGTTATACCAAAGCTTTTGAAAAGATGGATGTCACTTATAAATATTTTTGGGATGATTTTGATTCAAAGGAAAGTAGGTTGGTTTTGAATCCAAAGTTTCATATAAATTTACCCAACCAAACTAAAGTTCACGTCAACGTTGAAGCAGATTATTTGAATACATCTTTTTCAAATCATTATCTTGTAAATCAGAATAATAAGAATAGTAACTTTAACTTAAGCTTGAATCCAAGTATAAAGTTTTTTAACACAGATTATTCTTTAGAATTAGGAGCAGGATTGACTTATATTTTAGGAAAGAACAATGGTGTTGAAAACAATTCGGTAGTTGTTTATCCAATGATTAAAGCCAACTATGTTCTGGTTAAAGATATTGTACAAGCTTATGCTGGTGCAGTGGGAGGTGTGCAACAAAATTCGTATGCAGATTTGGCCGAAGAAAATCCTTTTGTAGCCCCAGATTTGGAATTGAATCCAACAAAAACACTTTATGATTTGTATTTGGGAATGAGAGGAAAATTGTATCATAATATTTCCTACAACATCAAGGCTGGTTATAAAGCCGAAGACGATAAAGCAATGTTCAGTATTAATCCATTAGAAGCTGGTTTGTCAAACAGACTAGGCTTCCAATATGGGAATTCTTTTGGACTTCTATATGATCAAATTAAAACATACTATGCTTTTGGTGCTTTAAATTTTGAATTCTCAGACGATGTAACGATTAATTTATCTGGAACTTATAATCATTACAAGGCAGAAAATTATGAAAATGCTTTTCACTTACCTCAAGCTAAAATAAATGCTAACGTGTTAATAAATTTCAATAAACAATGGTTTACTGATTTGAATTTTGCTTATATAGGTCAGCGGTTTGATTATGTTCAACCACAAGAAATTGGTGGAGTAATAACTTATTTTGATGATACAAAAATTGAAGATTTTGTTGATTTTAATCTAACAGTAGGATACAGACCTTCTTCACAATGGATGATCTTTTTGAAGGGTAACAATATTTTTAATCAAAATTATTATCGTTTTAACCAATACGAAGCCCAAGGTTTCCAGGTATTTGGTGGAGCAATGTATAAATTTGATTTGAAATAATTAATTATAGTTATTTTTTAAAAACCTTGATAGTCATCTGATTATTAAGGTTTTTTTATTTTTTTTTAATTCATTTCTTCAGTATAAACTAAATGTTCTTAAATTTTAGGTTTAATGCTACATGAATTACTTATATGGTTTTAGATCACAACTGGTTTGAATTGGCACAGATTATTTATTAAAGTTTGGCAAGAAAATTGTTGTTTATCGTTTAGAACGTTTAATTTTGAAACAAAAAATTAGATCAACATAACAAATTAGAAACATATTAAAATGAAAAGATATATTATAGCTGCGTTTACATTATTAACAACAGCAATTTATGCGCAAGACATCAATAGAGTCAACGCACAAGGACAACGCGAAGGAGCTTGGATTGGATATTTTCCACAAACCAATCACCTTCGATATGAAGGCTCTTTTAAAAATGGAAAAGAAATAGGTGTTTTCAAGTTTTATGCTGATGAACCAGTTGAGAAATTAGTAGCTACAAAAGAGTTTAAACAAGACGGAAGCGTTTTTACGATATTTTACAACGGAAAAAAGAAAATGTCCGAGGGGAATTACATCAATAAAAAGAAAGAAGGTATTTGGATTACTTATCACTTTGATGGAGTGAGTATCATGGCTGAAGAACCCTATAAAAATGATCAGCTTCACGGAATGAAAAAAGTATATTATCCTTCGGGAAATCTTTCAGAAGAAATTGAATATAAGAACGGAATTGAAGATGGAATTTCTGTTCAGTACGCAGAAAATGGTGTAAAAATAAAAGAGACTCAATACAAGAAAGGAGTTCTTGATGGCCCAATCATCATTAGGAATGCAGAGGGTGAAATCATTGACCAAGACGAATATGTTGACGGAAAGTTGATGCAATCTAAAAAATCTTAATCAAGAAAATTGATTTTAATGAGGCTTTAAGAAGTTCTTATTTTTGTTGTAACTTTGTACTTCATTTTACGAACATGAAAAAAAGAGTAGTTATTGGACTTTCAGGAGGAGTTGATTCCAGTGTTGCTGCACAATTGCTCATCGAACAAGGCTATGAAGTTATTGGTTTGTTCATGAAAAATTGGCACGACGACTCGGTCACAATATCCGATGAATGTCCGTGGTTGGAAGACAGTAATGATGCATTGCTTGTAGCAGAAAAATTAGGAATACCCTTCCAAACTGTAGACTTAAGTGAGCAGTACAAAGAACGTATCGTTGATTATATGTTTAATGAATATAAGAACGGACGTACTCCAAATCCTGATGTGCTTTGCAACCGTGAAATTAAATTCGATGCGTTCATGAAAATTGCTATGGATCTGGGAGCAGATTTTGTAGCAACAGGTCATTATTGTCGAAAAGAAACAATCGAAATCAACGGAGAAAAAGTTTATCGACTTTTAGCAGGTAAAGACAATACTAAAGATCAGTCTTATTTTTTATGTCAATTATCTCAGGAACAATTATCTAAGGCTTTGTTTCCAATAGGGGATTATTTAAAAACCGAAGTAAGAGAAATTGCGAAGAAACATGATTTGGTTACCGCAGGGAAAAAAGATTCACAAGGACTTTGTTTCATTGGGAAAGTACGTTTGCCTGAATTTCTTCAGCAACAATTAAAACCAAAAAAAGGAACTATTTACGAAGTTTCGAAAGATCATGAAGTGTATCAAAATGATCAGCCTGTTTTTAATTCCTTTGAAGAACAGTTAGTTTGGGAAGCAACTTCGATTCAGTATACTCCAGAAATGGCCAAGAAAGTAGGCGAACATAATGGTGCGCATTATTTTACAATTGGTCAAAGAAAAGGTTTGGATGTAGGTGGAACTATTGAGCCTCTCTTTATCGTTGATACCGATGTAAATGAAAACAGTATCTATACAGGTCAAGGCAGTAGTCATCCTGGATTGTTTCAAAAGTCATTATTGGTTAAACCACACGAAATTCATTGGATACGTGAAGATTTAAGATTGGAAAACGGAGCATCTCTCGAGATTACCGCTCGTATACGATATAGACAACCTTTGCAAAAAGCTACTTTATATCAAACAGAAAAGGGGATGTTTGTACGTTTTGAGGAACCACAATCTGCGGTAACCGAAGGACAATTTGTGTCTTGGCACATAGGAGAAGAATTAATTGGTTCTGGAGTAATTTCGAAATTGAGATAAAGCTAGTAATGCTTTTAAAATAAAATTGAAAGATTTACTTATATACAAAACGGCTGTCAAAAATTTGAACAGCCGTTTTTGTATTTGTATAAACTAAGAATTAATGTTTTGATTGAAGAGAAATTCTGTAACTAAAGAAAACTATGAAAGCTCTCCAAATAGCCTTTTCTTTTTCCAAAAATAAGATTTAACAATCGAATTGGTATAAAAGTAATTTGTTTTAGTCGTTTTTGAACATTTTCCTTTTAAAGTATTTAATTGAGCATAGTAAGAAAAATGCGCTTTTATAATAGCAAAAGTGTGTGCAGGTTTAAGGTCAAATAAAAATTTAATTCCAGCAAGACCGTCTAAACTCAATCGATAGAAAATAGTTGAAAATCTATTTTCAACAGGTAGATTTTTATACAACATCATCAATGAATTTCTAAAGTTTAAATATGTTTTTCTAGGGTTTGATTTTTTTAAAGTAGCACCACCCACATGAAAAACAGTGCTTTCTGCACAATAATAAACTTTAATGTCTTGATTAAAAGCACGCCAACAAAAATCGATCTCTTCTTGATGTGCAAAAAAAGCATCATCAAAGCCATTGAGTTGTTTAAAAACAGAATTTCTAACAAAGAAACACGCACCTGATGCCCAAAAGATTTCGCCAGAATCGTATTGATTGTTGTCTTTTTCAATGCTGTCAAAGATACGACCTCTGCAGAATGGAAAGCCGTACTTATCTATGAAACCACCAGCTGCACCGGCATATTCAAAAAGTGATTTTTTGTTATAATCTAGTATTTTAGGTTGAATGATACCAATGCTTTTGTTAGAATTAAAAATTTTTAAAACAGGTTGTAACCAAGCTTCAGAAACTTCGATATCTGTATTGATAAGACATAAAATATCTTCTTCAACTTCTTTTAACGCCTCATTATATCCTTTGGCATAACCAAAATTTTCAGCTAATTGAATCCATTTAACATTTGGATATTGTGAAGAAACAAATTCTCTAGAACCATCGGTTGAGGCGTTGTCGGCAATATAAATTTTTGCTTCGGTAGTGTGTTGAATCACCGATGGAAGAAACTTTTTTAACAGCTCTAGACCGTTCCAATTAAGCAAAACAACTGCAATACTTGACATTATTTAACTTTTTCTGAAATAATTTTTTTGATGTAATTTTTTAAGTCGATATAAAACTCTTCAGCAGTAAAATTTTTATCGTTTTCATAAAAATGTTTTAGATAATCTTTAGTAATTTCTGCCGTAGTGGTTTTTGGGTATTTTTTCATAAACGAAATATACTCTTGTTCATTTTCAACGTATAATTTTTTTGTCGAAATCTCAAAAGTAGGATTTGTTGATGAACCAAAAAGGTATAAAGTTAAATGTTCTGTATATGATCTTTTTGCGTAATCAATAAATTTAAAATTCGGGTATTTGTTGATGAATTTTTCCCATAAAATCAACAATTCTCTATGTTGCTCTAAAGTGATTTTTTCGTTTGTAAGCTGGGCTTCATAAGCATTTGTATGTTCTTGATGACGAAGCTTCATGTATTCTCTATACTCTGGAGAAACCTTATTTTGAAATAAATTAGCGAAATATCCTGGCTTTATTCTAAAATCGTACAAATTGGAATCGATTTTTCGGAAATAAAGGTTGACTTTGTCGTAAATTTCCTCTTTTTGAAGTACAGAGTCTGGTTTGTTATTTTGAAATTGATGGTACAATTTTAGCGTATTGATTTCAGCTTTGTTTAGTGAATCAACTATCACAGTCACCTTTCTATAATGCTCTAGATATAAGTCTTCTGCTTCTTTTCTATTAACAATTTTTAATTTTTGTAACAGTGCTTTCTGTTCATTTTCTAAATGCTCGATTAATTCTTGTGCATTTTTATTAGAAAGTACATAATCGGGATCATTGGTATAAGTGATTTCGGTAATCGTGTCTTTGTTTTGATTGGTATTTAGCAAGTTTTTATCTTTATTACAAGAAGTATGAACAACGCTAATTAACATACCTATAAATACAAATTTCTTATTCATTATATCTAATTTAAGGCAAATCAGCTAAAAACTGATAGCTTTCGTTTATATAATCTAATTTACAATAATAATGTTTCAATCCGTTTGTAACCATTAGATATTCGGCGTTTAGGCTGCGATTATATCTTGCTATTTGGTCAAAAACAGCTTGAGTAATTGCTACATTGGGTTCTTTGCATTCAACCAAGAGAAAAATCCCGCCTTTTTGATTGAAAACCACCACATCATAGCGTTTGTTCATACCGTTAATTTTCACAATTTTTTCTACATTGATGTATGATTTTGGATAACCTTTAATCTCGATTAAAAATCGGACAACATGTTGTCGAACCCATTCTTCTGGGGTTAACAAAACATGTTTTTTACGGATTTCATCAAAAATGAACCATTTATTTTCACTACTTTTGAATCGAAATTGAAATTCAGGGAAATTCAAATCACACATACAGCAAATTTATTCATTTGTTTTAATAAAGCTATATAAAATAACAAAAGTTTATGAACGAGCTCAAAAAGATTATGGCGTCTTTAAAAAAAGGAGATTATAAATCTGTCTATTTTTTGATGGGAGAAGAGCCATTTTATATCGATTATATTTCAAATTTTCTGATAAAAAATGTAATTCCTGATGAAGAAAAGGATTTTAATCAGGTTGTTGTTTACGGAAAAGATATTGAAATTTCAGAATTGATGTTACAAGCGCGTCAATATCCTTTTATGGGTGATCGGAAATTGCTTGTAGTTCGCGAAGCTCAAGAGATTCGTAAAAACATTGAACAATTTGCCGATTATCTAAAATCTATTCAACCTACAACCATCGTAGTGATAGATTACAAATACAAAAAGCTAGATAAGAGAAAAGCATTGTATAAAGCACTTACAAAATCACCAGATGTAGAAATTTTTGAAAGTAAAAAAATTAGGGATTATCAAATTGAAGGTTGGATTAAAGATTATGTAACTGGCCACAAAATGCAAATAGAACCTAAAGCACTTTCGATGATGGCTGAGTATCTAGGAAATGATTTAAGCAAAATTGTAAATGAAATTGACAAATTACGAATTGTTCTAAAAGATCAAAATTTAATTACGGCCGATGCTATTGAAGAAAATATCGGAATAAGTAAAGATTATAATAATTTTGAGTTTGTAACTGCAATTGCAAATAGGAACGAAGTAAAAGCTTTTGATATCGCTAAAAATTTCACATTTAATACTAAAGAAAAACCTTTGGTAGTAACATTAGGTATGCTTTATAATTTTTTCTCACGTTTATTGCAATACCATGGAATTATTCACAAAAACAAAGGTGCTTCAATTCAGGAAATTGCCCAGCATATTAAAGTGCCAGAGTTTGGAATGAGGGATTATCAAGTTGCAGTGAAAAATTATCCAATGAGAAAAGTAAGTGGAATTATTGAAGCAATTCGGATTATTGATTTAAAGTCTAAAGGGGTGAATGCAAATGCCATGTCACACGACGATCTATTAAAAGAAATGTTGATTAAAATTTTTAGATAAGATTTTTAGTTAAAAAAAGAATCAGAATGGGTTTAAACAAAAATAAAATACTGGGATATGCTACCGTTATCATGATTTTAATGGGATGCATTTTAGTTGGATTGGCCATCTACAAATACGCAGATGTAGCAGGTTGGGGATTTGGAGCAGTTGGTGTTGGTTTTTTTGCAATCGCCTGGGTATTCAATGCTCTGAAAGGCAGGGTTTGATATTGATTATATCAAAATATCGCTTTCTAAATCAGATTTTTCAATGATAAATTCAAAACCCAAACGCTCTACAACTTCAATGACTAATTTTTTATACCAATTTTCCGATTTAGGATGAATATAAAGGCGTTCAATCATCTGATTAATGTCGATCAAAACCTTAACTCCTTCGTTTACATTCATGTTTAAATGAGTTACATCTGTGATTACCCGGACTTCGTGTTCGTATTGATAACTTTTTCGCTTAAATAAGAAAGGGAAAAAATCATCATCAAACGGGATGTGTTCTTTTTTGTAATCGATGTAATTTACTTCGCCAACAAATTGATCTGCTTTAGGTTCAATCAAAGCCTTTTTCAAACTGCCGATGGTTGATTGTATGGCTAAACCTTCGTTGTTTTTTGTGAAAACTTGCCACATTGCATAACTTTCGTAAGAATTAGTATGCCAACTGCTGATTACCATGTTTTTACGTTTAGATTTATAGGCGTCTAAATACTCTGGATTATCAGCTAATAATTTCTTGATTTCTTCGTAAGTGGGTTCGCTAAATGTTCCTTCAAACTGATCTTCAAATTTATCTGATCTTGCCATAAACATCCTTTCAGACATCAATAAATCTAAAAATTTGGATAAATCTAAGTATTTCCAAATAATAGTTTCGTCGGGTGGAATTTGAAGTTTTTTATTTTCTTGAAACATTTCGGTCTGTTTTTACCTTGAATACTCTACAAATTTAAGTTTTTTTTACTTCAATTTTGGCATTTAACAATGATTTAAAATCGATTTTAGATGTAACCATTAGGATTACTATTTTAGTTTTTTAAATTTTTTGATATTTCAAATTGAAGCATTTATGGAACTGAAAACTATAGTGATAAGAAAAAAAAACTCTTAGAATAAATGTGCTTACATTTCTGTTATAATTTGTTTACTTCCTCTAATTTATATTTGTGGATTCATCTAATGAGTGTTAACTTTGTTTTTTTTGAAAACGAACTATGCAAAAATATATCGATCAACTTAACGAGGCACAACGTGCGCCTGTATTACAAAAAAATGGACCTTTGATTATCATTGCCGGCGCAGGTTCGGGAAAAACTCGTGTGCTTACTTTACGGATTGCGTATTTAATGAGTTTAGGTGTAGATGCGTTCAATATCTTGGCTTTAACTTTTACCAACAAAGCAGCTAGAGAAATGAAAGAACGTATTTCTAAAATTGTTGGATCTTCCGAAGCTAAAAACTTATGGATGGGAACTTTTCACTCGGTTTTTGCCCGAATTTTACGTGCAGAAGCCGATAAATTGGGTTACCCTTCTAATTTTACGATCTATGATTCCCAAGATTCCCAACGATTGATCGGACAAATCATCAAGGAAATGCAGTTAGATAGAGATATTTATAAGCCAAAAGAAGTTGCAAATCGTATTTCTAACTACAAAAACAATATGATTACTGTAAAAGCATATTTCAACAACCCAGAACTTATGGAAGCCGATGCTATGGCAAAAAAACCAAGAATAGGGGAGTTGTATCAAGCTTATGTAGAGCGTTGTTTTAAAGCTGGAGCCATGGATTTTGATGACTTATTATTGAAAACCAATGAATTGTTGGTTCGTTTTCCAGAGGTTTTGTTGAAATATCAAGATCGTTTTCGCTATATTCTGGTAGATGAGTATCAAGATACCAATAATTCACAATACATGATTGTTCGGGCTTTGGCAGATCGATTTCAAAATATTTGTGTAGTTGGTGATGATGCTCAGTCGATTTATGCTTTTAGAGGGGCAAACATCAACAATATTCTAAACTTCCAAAAGGATTTTAATGATGTGAAAATTTATCGATTGGAACAAAATTATCGTTCGACTAAAAACATCGTAGAAGCGGCCAATACTATTATCGACAAAAATAAAACGAAGCTAGAAAAAGTTGTTTGGACCGCAAATGATGATGGACCTAAAATCAAAATTCATCGTTCGATTACCGATGCAGAAGAGGGCCGTTTTGTGGCATCAACTATATTTGAAGAGAAAATGCAATATCAAAAAAACAATAGTGATTTTGCTATTTTATATCGTACCAATGCACAATCACGCGCAATGGAAGATGCCCTTCGGAGAAGAGATATTCCCTATCGAATCTATGGAGGTTTGTCGTTTTATCAACGCAAAGAGATTAAAGATGTATTGTGTTATTTACGTTTAGTAGTCAATCCAAAAGACGAAGAAGCTTTTATGCGTGTGATCAACTATCCAACCAGAGGAATTGGAGCCACGACTGTAGAAAAGCTTAATGTGGCTGCGAATCATTATAAACGTAGTATTTTCGAGGTCATGGAACATATCGATAAAATTGATTTAAAATTGACGGCAGGCACCAAAAATAAAATCAATGACTTTGTAACCATGATAAAAAACTTTCAAGTTATAGGTGAAAAACAAGATGCTTACTATTTGACAGATTATGTTGTAAAGAAAACGGGTCTTATTCAAGAACTTAAAAAAGATGGTACACCAGAAGGAATTACTCGTTTAGATAATATTGAAGAATTATTAAACGGTATTAAAGATTTTGTTGAAGGTCAAAAAGAAGTAGATGGTGCAAATGGAAGTCTGGCAGAATTTTTGGAAGATGTAGCATTAGCAACCGACTTAGATAATGATAAAGGTGATGATGATCGCGTTGCTTTGATGACTATTCACTTGGCTAAAGGATTAGAATTTCCAACTGTTTTTGTAGTAGGAATGGAAGAAGATCTATTTCCGAGTGCAATGAGTGTAAATACGCGTTCAGAATTAGAAGAAGAGCGAAGATTGTTTTATGTAGCTTTAACAAGAGCTGAACATCAAGCTTATTTGACTTACTCTCAGTCACGTTACCGATGGGGAAAACTCTCTGATTGTGATCCGTCACGATTCATTCAAGAGATTGATGAGCAATACATAGAATACTTAACACCGCCAGAAACTAATTACCGTTATCAATCGAGTATCAACGCAGATATTTTTGGAGATGTAGATAAATCAAAACTGCGTCAGAGTAAACCTGTATCTGGAACGCCACCAAAATGGGTGAAAGAGAACGAAGGCCCAAAACCAAATCACGACATTAGAAGGTTGAGAGAAATCAGTAAAACTACTTCAACAATCAGTTCAGTCAATAATATAGATTTAAAAGAAGGACAAAATATTATGCATGAACGCTTTGGTAGAGGAATAATTCTTAACTTAGAGGGAGCTGGAGCAGATAAAAAAGCGGAAATAAAATTTGATACCGGCGGAATTAAAAAATTATTATTGCGATTCGCAAAACTAAAAATCTTAGAATAATTATGGCAGAATTTATCAAAATATATCCTGAGAATCCCAATGCAAAGGAGATTCAGAAGGTAGTAAAAATATTAAAAAACGGTGGACTTATAATTTATCCTACAGATACCGTTTATGGTTTGGGATGCGATATTACCAATACGAAAGCCCTTGAACGTATTGCA
Source organism: uncultured Flavobacterium sp. (assembly GCA_964397335.1). Taxonomy (GTDB): domain Bacteria; phylum Bacteroidota; class Bacteroidia; order Flavobacteriales; family Flavobacteriaceae; genus Flavobacterium. Next base: position 76,194 of record CAYNIM010000002.1, on the reverse strand, counting down.
AAAATAAAAGGCGTGAAACTAGAAAGAGCCAATTTTTCGTTTGTTTGTCATGATTTAAGCAACATCTCGGATTATGTGAAACAAATTGACACCCCAACATTTAAAATTTTAAAAAAATCTTTACCAGGGCCCTATACTTTTATTTTGGAAGGCAACAACAATTTGCCTAAAGAATTTAAAAAGAAAAAAACAGTTGGTATTCGTGTTCCTGACAATAATATTGTTTTAGAATTAGTGAAGCAATTAGGAAACCCAATTGTTTCGACTTCAATTTATGACGAAGACGAAGTTATTGAATATACAACCGATCCTGAATTGATTTTTGAAAAATGGCAGCAAAAAGTAGAAGCAGTCATCGACGGAGGTTATGGAAATAACGTAGCTTCTACCATTATTGATCTCACCGGATCAGAGCCAGAAGTTTTAAGAAAAGGTAAAGGGAGTTTAGACATTCTTTAAGTTCATGAAAAAAATACTTTTAATTCTAAATTTTTTTGTTGTTTTTGGTTGTTTTGGTCAAAAAGTAGATAAAGATCTACATCTTACAGTTTCTGTTTCAATTAATCAAAATGACGAACAAATCAAAGAAGTTATCTCTACAGTTCGTGCTTTTTTAGAAACAAAAAATGACTCGTACGCCGAAAATAAATATTGGTTAAAGCAAGATTTTGATAAATATAAGTATCCCTATATCGATCTTTATAATATCGAAAACGGCAGATTGGGTAAGAATTTTTATCAACCTACTTTAATGGAGATTATTCCCACCGATCAAGTAAATCAATGGGTTGTTAAACTCGCATTTATTGGACATAACACAGAAACAAATGAAAATCAAGTACGAGTAATTTACAATATTATTGCTTCTAAAATAAACGATGAAATCAAATTAAGTCGTTATCAGGATTTTGTTTTAGAATCGTGGCAATATTTTAAAAAAGAAAGTATTTCTTATTACATTTCACCTGTAAAAAAGATAAATGAAGCAGAAGTTTCAAAACAACAAAAAGATATAGAAATGTTGTGTAATTTCTTCAATACACAACCCATTCCGCTGATTTATATATCGTGCATCAATCCTAAAGAAGTTTTTGAAGTGAAGGGATTTGACTATAACCCAATGATGTACGTTGGAAATACTGGAGGTTTTGCAGAACACGGAAATTTTATTTTATCGGGAAATAATTCAGAAGTGTATACACATGAAATTGTTCATATCTACACTATGAATTTGTTTCCAAATATCAAACCATTTTTCGATGAAGGCCTAGCAACTTTTTTAGCTGGAAGTGGAACTTTTGATTATGCCTGGCACAAAGAAAAGTTGAAACGTTTCTTAATCCAAAACCCAACGTTTCAAATAGAGCATCACATGGAAGATTTATACGAGCGCTTGTATTTCGAAGAAGAGACTTCTATTCCTTATTTGATTGCGGCTGTTATTTGTGAATACGTTCTTGAAATTCACGGCAAAGAAATCTATTTTGAATTATTGAATGACGAAGATGATTTATGGAATTCATTAAAGAAAGTAGGATTGACTCAGGAAAACATTAATAACGTAATCCGAAATAAATTAGAAATTTAAATTTCAAAAATACAACTGTTTTTTGGTGCAAATCTTGTTCTTTTAGATTTAAATACCACGACACTATTTTTTTAATCTAACTTTAGATGTTTTAATATTGAAAAAGATACACCTGAAATGATTTTAAACATTTTTTTCAATTTAAAACAATATATTTGCACTTTCAAAATTAGATATAAACACATTAAAATATGAAAGCCGGAATTGTAGGATTACCCAACGTTGGAAAATCAACTTTATTCAATTGTTTATCCAATGCAAAAGCTCAAAGTGCAAACTTTCCATTTTGTACTATCGAACCAAATATTGGGATTGTAAACGTACCTGACCCGAGATTGGAAAAATTAGAGGAATTAGTAAAACCAGAACGAGTTTTACCTGCTACTGTTGAGATTGTAGATATTGCAGGATTGGTTAAAGGAGCTAGTAAAGGAGAAGGTCTTGGAAATCAATTTTTGGGTAATATTCGCGAATGTAACGCGATTATTCATGTATTACGTTGTTTTGATAACGATAATATTGTGCACGTTGACGGGAATGTAAATCCGGTTCGTGATAAAGAAACAATCGACATTGAGTTACAATTAAAGGATTTAGAAACTGTTGAAAAACGTCTTGATAAAACCAAAAAAGCTGCTAAATCAGGAAATAAAGAAGCTCAAGTAGAAACAGCTCTTCTAGAGCGCATAAGAGGAGTTTTATTAGAAGGGAAATCGGCGCGTACAGTTGTGCCAGCAAATGAAGACGAAGCAGTTTTGTTTGAAGGTTTTCAATTGATTACAAGTAAACCAGTTTTATATGTTTGTAATGTTGATGAAGATGCGGCAGTTAATGGAAATGAATATGTAGAACAAATAAAAGAATTGGTAAAAGACGAAAACGCCGAAGTATTGGTTTTGGCTGTTGGAACCGAAGCCGATATTACTGAATTAGAAACTTTCGAAGAACGACAATTGTTTTTAGAAGACATGGGATTAGACGAGCCTGGGGTTTCAAAATTAATTCGTTCGGCTTATAAATTACTTAACCTACAAACTTATTTCACTGCTGGAGTAAAAGAAGTTCGTGCTTGGACAATCAATGTAGGTGATACTGCTCCGCAAGCTGCTGGAGTAATTCACAGTGATTTTGAAAAAGGCTTTATTCGTGCCGAAGTAATTGCATATGAAGATTTTGTGCACTTTGGTTCTGAGGCAAAAGTAAAAGAAGCAGGAAAGTTAAGAGTAGAAGGAAAAGAATATATTGTAAAGGATGGTGATGTCATGCACTTCCGTTTCAATGTTTAATACGATTAGGCCGAATGTAAATTCGGCTTTTTTATTATAAATTTACCATCAAAATTTAGCTTAAGAATAGTTTCTAAATGTACAATCGTTTTACTTTTCATAAAAATACTTTTGCTGTTTTTAAAAGAGCTGACTTGCCTTCTGGCTTTAAAAAACCGCATTATGTAAGTAAACATGGTAGTCGGTATTTTTTTACGAAAGAAGGTGTTTTTAGGTATTCTAATCATTGGGGAAGAGTAGGAAATTGTCGCTGGCGATTAGATAATATCGATCATAAACAACAAACAAATTATTGGGGTTATTGTAGCTGGGAACATTTTTTTGATAATAACGAAAGAATGCCTCTTTATTTTATTGAAGAACAAGAAGATGGCCTTTTTTTTATTTCCCATAAAGACAGTATTACAACTTCAACTCAACATTTAAAAACCGCTTCGGAAGCTGCTAAAATATTGAAAAAAATTAGAGAAATAAATTCAGAAGTTTATTGGGCTAAATATTTGATATATGATGATTTATCTAAACTTAGAAAACATTTTATTCATGAATTAATTCACACCGATAAAAGTTTTCAGCAAATCAAGAGAGCATTTCTTTAGTACAGATAATTTTATTTGATGTGCTCATTTTATTTATTGTACAACTTCATCCCTTAATAGTTTTACCTTATCAAAAAAAACGAGCTTTTTCTTCAAAATTCAATAAATAAACGTATTTTTATTGAAAAAAAGCTTTGAAAATTCTCCTTAAAATCACCAAATACCTTTTAATTTTTGTTTTTCTGTTGATTCTTTATGGATTGGCAACAGTAGTTTTATCATACATACCTGTAAACAAAAAACAACACTCAGCCGAAGAACAAACAATAACGGTTTATTTATTAACCAACGGTGTACACACAGATTTGGTTTTGCCATTCCAATCTGAATTATATGATTGGAGTTTTTGGTTAAATCCAGAGTTAACTCCGGGGAAGACTTTTCAGCCACAATGGGTTGCATTTGGTTGGGGAGACAAAGGTTTTTATTTACAAACTCCAGAGTGGAAAGATTTAAAGATGAATGTGGCATTAAAAGCAGCTTTAGGATTGAGCCAATCTGCAATGCATGTAACTTATTATCATCAAATGAAAGCAAATGATTTGGATTGTGTTGAAATTCAGGTAACTAAAAAACAATTTGATATCTTATGTGCCTTTATATCTAACTCTTTTGATGTTGAAAACGAAGAATTCATACTCATCGACACGGATCAGAATTATGGTTTAGACGATGTTTTCTACGAAGCAAAAGGCAGTTATTCAATATTTTACACGTGTAATACCTGGACCAACGATGCCTTAAAAGCTGCAAAATTAAAGGCTAGTTTATTTACACTTTGGGACAAAGGAATTTTTTATCATTATACAAAAAAATAAAAATATGCTCAAAGAAAAGTTCAAATCGATTTATAAGTTGTTATGGGCTTCAGTGATGGAGTTCATGGATGATAATTGTATTAAATTCAGTGCATCTTTATCCTATTATACCATTTTTTCAATTCCTCCATTGGCGATACTCATTATTTCTACTGCAGGTTATTTCTTCGGAGAAGATGCAGTGCGCGGTGAATTCTTTTTACAAATCCAAAACATGGTGGGCGAGCGCGCAGCTCTTCAAATTCAAGAAGCCATAAAAAGCATTAAACTGTCTGATAATATAAGTATTGCAACCATTATTGGATTTGTTACGCTATTGTTTTCTGCTTCTGGAATATTTGCAGAAGTACAAAGTTCCATTAATTATATTTGGGAATTAAAACCAAAGCCCAAAAAAGGGTTCGTACGAATGATAATCAACAGGTTGCTTTCTTTTTCTATGATTGCCGTGTTAGGATTTATCTTATTAGTTAGCTTGATAATCAACACCTTGATTCAATATCTGTACGATTATTTACAAGAAATTTTTAATAGTGATGTGGTCTTTTTGGCATCAACAATTAATTCTTTAATCGTTTTAGTAATTGTTACTATCATTTTCGGATTTATTTTCAAAACATTACCAGACGGAAAGTTAGGTTGGAAAGAAACCATTGTTGGCTCACTTTTTACAGCGATTCTATTTATGATTGGTAAATGGGCAATTGGTTTATATCTTGGAAATTCTTCAAAATTAGATCTATACGGTGCTGCAGGTTCTGTCTTAGTTATTTTGGTGTGGGTTTATTATTCTGCTATCATTTTGTATTTTGGAGCTGTTTTTACAAAAAATTATTCCGAAATGTTTGGAAAACCAATTCAGCCAAACGATTATTCTATGCGTGTTATTATAAAAGAAGAAGAGGTTGATTTCGCAAAAACTGAAGAAGAGATTTCAAGAAAATTAGAAGGATAGAAACTTGATAAATCACTTAATTCTTTGTATATTAGCAACACTTTTTGAAACTAATTTATGCAGCAAAACACACAATACACGGAAGATAATATTCGTTCGTTAGATTGGAAAGAACACATCAGAATGCGTCCGGGGATGTACATTGGAAAATTGGGTGATGGTTCTTCTCCCGACGATGGTATTTATATTCTAATTAAAGAAGTTATCGACAACAGTATCGACGAATTTGTGATGGGAACCGGTAAAACCATTGAAGTAACTGTTCGAGATAAAACGGTTACTGTTCGTGATTACGGTCGTGGAATTCCTCTGGGAAAAGTAGTCGATGTGGTTTCAAAGATGAATACCGGTGGAAAATACGATTCCAAAGCTTTTAAAAAATCGGTTGGTTTAAATGGAGTTGGTACCAAAGCGGTCAATGCTTTATCTAATTTCTTTAAAGTAGAATCTGTACGAGATAACCAACTAAAAGCAGCTGTGTTTTCTGCTGGAGACTTGGTTCAGGAAGAGGATTTGACAGAAACCAGTAGAAGAAGAGGAACCAAGGTTTCGTTTGTTGCTGATGAAGCCATCTTTAAAAACTATAAGTACCGAAAAGAATATATAGAGCGAATGCTCAAAAATTATTGTTACCTCAATACAGGTTTGACGATTATTTTTAATGGTGAAAAGTTTTTCTCTGAAAACGGGTTGAAAGATTTGTTGGAAGAAAATATAACTTCTGACGATCAGATTTATCCAATCATTCATTTGAAAGGACAAGATATTGAAGTTGCAATTACTCACAGTAAAACTCAGTACTCTGAAGAATATTATTCTTTTGTAAACGGACAAAATACCACTCAAGGAGGTACGCATCTTGCAGCATTTAGAGAAGCAGTGGTTCGTACCGTAAAAGAGTTTTATAATAAAAATTTTGAAGCAGCTGATGTTAGAAAATCTATAGTTGCAGCGATTTCTATTAAGGTAGAAGAACCTGTTTTTGAATCGCAAACCAAAACCAAATTGGGTTCTACCGATATGGGCCCAAATTCGCCTACGGTTCGTACGTACATCAATGATTTTGTTAAGACCAATTTAGATAACTTTCTACATCAAAATCCGGAAGTTGCTGATGCATTGTTGCGTAAGATTTTACAAGCAGAACGCGAGCGTAAAGAACTTTCTGGAATTCGAAAATTAGCTAAGGATCGAGCGAAAAAAGCAAGTTTACACAACAAAAAACTTCGCGATTGCCGTATTCATTTAACCGATGTGAAAAACCCGAGGTATTTAGAAAGTACTTTGTTTATTACAGAAGGGAATTCCGCATCAGGTTCCATTACAAAATCGCGCGATGTGAATACTCAAGCAGTTTTTAGTTTGAGAGGAAAACCGTTGAACACGTACGGAATGACTAAGAAAATTGTGTACGAAAACGAAGAATTCAATTTGTTGCAAGCCGCACTAAATATTGAAGAAGATTTAGGAGATTTGCGTTATAACAACATAGTATTAGCAACCGATGCCGATGTCGATGGTATGCATATCCGTTTGTTGATGATTACATTTTTTCTTCAATTTTTCCCAGAATTAATCAAAGAAGGACATTTATATATTCTACAAACCCCTTTGTTTCGCGTTCGTAACAAAATGAAAACCATTTATTGTTATTCTGAAGAAGAACGACTCGCTGCTGTTGAAGAATTAAAACCAAAACCTGAAATCACCCGATTCAAAGGATTAGGTGAAATTTCGCCAGACGAATTTGTGAATTTTATAGGTGAAGATATCCGTTTAGATCCTGTAATGATTGATAAATCCATGTCAATTGAACAACTTTTAGAGTTTTATATGGGAAAAAATACCCCCGACCGACAAGAGTTTATCATCAATAATCTAAAAGTAGAACTAGACGAAGTTCAATAAGACTTTTTTTAAAGAGATATTTTCAAAATGAATTATATAAAAATTACACTTCTTACTTTCCTTTTTTTTGTGACTAATTTGGTTGCAGCACAAGAAAATGACTTTAAAGTAAACGATTTAATTGTGGAACAACTTCCAAATAATGTTAGTATTGTAGGCCTTGGTGATCCAACACACCAAGAGAGTACCATAACAAAATATCGAATTGATTTGATTAAGAAGTTAATCGAAGAAAAACAATTTAAAATTATTGCGATAGAAGGAAATATGTACGGATTGTACAAAGGTTTCCAAAGGTTTATGGAAGACAAAAAGACTTCTCATATAGAAAAAGCAATGTATCGTCAGTTGAATCTTCCGGAAATGGATGAGTTGTATCAATATGTTTATGACAGAAATAAAAAAGGCGATTCGATAATGATTGTAGGGTTTGATTGGACTTTTCAAAATGAGATATTTGTAGAATACTTTAAAGAAGACTTGAAAAATGTTAATGTGTTGACAGATGAAGAAAAACAAGATTTCTTTGTTACTTTAACTAAAGCAAGTGATACAAGCCTGACAGCGCTATTTAGAAATAATAAAAAAGTTAGTTCCAAAATAGTGCACTATTCAAACAAAATATTGAGTGATTTTACGCCAAAAACCGAATCAGACTATTTTTTACAACAAACTTTAGAAAGTTTCGTTTTTCGCATCACTGACGAAAATAATGGTAAAAATCCAATTACTCATAGGGATTTAGGAATGGCACGTAATATTGCATTTTTAAAGGAGAGATATAAGAGCAACATTATTTTATTTGGTTCAAGTTCACATTTATTGAAAGAATCTAAAGGAGTTTATGATGAATATCGTCAAAACAATCGAATCTGTGGAGATATTTTGAATGATCAATATAAAGATGAATACTATTACCTTGCTTATTCTGCTATTTCGGGTAAAAAGTTTAATGGGTATAGTCCTTTTAAAGATACCAAAGATTTACCAGATCTTTCTTCAAATTCTGTGGAATATGAATTTAAAAATGCAGAGTTGCCTGTTTTTTTAAATAAATCAATTTACAAAAAAGATAAAGTTTATAGTAGATTTTTGGGCTATCAATTTGTTGAAATAGATATTTGGAAAGTTATGGATGGTTTGGTTTTAATCGACAATGTTTCGCCTTCAAAATGGAAAAATAAGAACGAATATTTTAAAGGTGAAGAATTAGAACGAACTACTAATCTGTTAAAGAATTAAATCAGTTCAAAAAAAACATAAAAATCAACGTTAATATCATAATAGAACAATGAGTAACGAAGAACATTACGAAGATTCATTAAACGAAAATATAAACGATCACGAATCACAAGGTGCAACACCTTTAAATGATTCTGAAGACCAAATAGATACATCAAACGACACCATTATTCGTGTGACCGGAATGTATAAAGAATGGTTTTTAGATTATGCTTCGTATGTAATTTTGGAGCGCGCTGTTCCAGCAATTGAAGATGGTTTTAAACCGGTTCAAAGACGGATTATGCACTCCATGAAAGAATTGGATGATGGTCGTTACAATAAAGTAGCTAACATTGTAGGACATACGATGCAGTATCATCCACATGGAGATCAAAGTATCTGCGATGCAATGGTGCAACTCGGTCAGAAAGAATTACTGATCGATATGCAAGGAAACTGGGGAAATATTTATACTGGTGACGAGGCTGCTGCTTCGCGTTACATAGAAGCACGCTTGAGCAAATTTGCTTTAGAAGTTTTGTATTCACCAAAAATTACACATTGGCAATTATCCTATGATGGAAGAAGAAATGAACCAATTAACCTTCCTGTAAAATTTCCTTTGTTATTAGCGCAAGGTGCAGAAGGAATTGCTGTGGGTTTATCGACCAAAGTCTTACCGCATAACTTCAACGAACTGATTGATTCTTCAATTAAAATATTAAAAAATAAGCCTTTTGTTCTTTATCCGGATTTCCCTACTCAAGGTATTGCCGATGTTTCAAATTACAACGACGGTATGCGCGGTGGTCGAGTTAGGGTTCGTGCAAGAATGAGTCAGCTAGATAAAAACACCTTAGTTATTACTCAAATTCCTTTTTCAACTAATACTACAAGTCTTATTGATAGTATATTGAAAGCCAATGAGAAAGGAAAAATAAAAATCAGAAAAATTGAAGATAATACTGCAGCAGAAGTAGAGATTTTGATTCATCTTCCTGCAGGCGTTTCTCCAGATAAAACCATGGACGCATTATATGCATTTACAAATTGTGAAGTGTCTATTGCTCCGTTGGGTTGTGTGATTCAAGATAAAAAACCTTTGTTTGTTGGAGTTTCTGAAATGTTGAAACGATCAACACTTCAAACGGTAGATTTATTGAAACAAGAATTGTTAGTCGAGTTGAACGAACTGGAACAACAATGGCATTATTTGAATTTGGAACGTATTTTTATTGAAAACCGAATTTATCGAGATATTGAAGAAGAAGAAACTTGGGAAGGAGTTTTAAAAGCTATTGACGAAGGTCTAAAACCACATATCGCTCATTTGAAAAGAGCCGTTACTGAAGAGGATTTAATTCGATTGACTGAAATTAAAATCAAACGAATTTCTAAGTTTGATATTGATAAAGCGCAAGAAAAAATTGAAGCCTTAGAAGGTGATATCGAACAAGTAAAATACAATTTAGAACATATTGTTGACTTTGCAATTGCTTACTTTACAAAGTTAAAAGAGAAATATGGCAAAGGAAAAGAACGTAAAACGGAACTTAGAAGTTTTGATACCATTGAAGCTACAAAAGTTGTTTTAAGAAATACAAAACTCTATGTAAATAGGGAAGAAGGTTTTATAGGTACTAGTTTGCGCCGAGATGAATACGTGGCAGATTGTTCGGATATTGACGATGTAATTGTGTTTCTAAGAGACGGGCAAATGATGGTTACAAAAGTTGATGAGAAAAAATTCATCGGTAAAGACATTATTCACGTAGCCGTTTTCAATAGAAATGATAAGCGTACAATTTATAACATGATTTATCGCGATGGAAAAGGAGGTTCGTCCTATGTCAAGCGATTCAATGTAAATGGTGTAACAAGAGACAGAGCTTATGATTTAACGCAAGGAAAAGCAGGTTCTCAAATCATATATTTTTCTGCGAATCCTAATGGAGAAGCAGAAGTGGTTACCATTTTACTTCGTCAATTGAGTAATATCAAAAAATTAAAATTCGATTTAGATTTTGCAGATTTATTGATTAAAGGGCGAGGCGTAAAAGGAAATATTGTAACCAAATATCCGATTCGAAAAATCGAACTTAAAGAAAAAGGAATATCTACTTTACGACCTAGAAAAATTTGGTTTGACGATGCAGTAATGCGATTGAATGTAGATGGAAGAGGAGAATTGTTGGGTGAATTTAAACCTGATGACCGTTTGTTAATAATCACACAGTCTGGGAAATTAAGAACTATTGTGCCCGAACTTTCTACTCATTTTGATGATGATATGATTGTGCTGGAAAAGTGGATTAAAGACAAACCAATCTCTGCTGTTTATTTCGATCCTGAAAAAGAAAAGTATTTCGTAAAGCGTTTTCTTGTTGAAAATGAAAACAAAGAAGAAGTTTTCATTTCTGAACATCCTTATTCAAAATTAGAAATTGTTTCTACAGATTATCGACCTATGGCAGAAGTTGTTTTCTCTAAAATTAAAGGTGTCCAAAAAGAAAATATGGAGCTAAATTTCGAGGAATTTATTGCAGTAAAAGGAATAAAAGCTCAAGGAAATCAGCTTACTAGTGACAAAATTAGAACCATAAATCTATTAGAATCTCTACCTTATGAATTGCCCGAGGAAGAGAAAGAAGAAGTGAAAATAATTGAAGATATAGACGAGAATATTTTAACAATTGAAGAAGATGGACAAATGGGATTGAATTTGGATTAATTCAAGACCAATTTTTAGTAAATTTAACTTCCCAAAAAACGTATTTGATGATAAAATCGGATAAAATAAAAAAAATTGCATTATTAACTTCTGGTGGCGATGCACCCGGTATGAATGCTGCGATTCGGGCGGTAGTTCGAGCTTGTACATTTTACGAAATTGCTTGTTTTGGTGTTTTTCGTGGTTTTCAAGGTTTGATAGAAGGCGATTTGAAAGAATTGGGACCTCGTGATGTTAAATACACTATTTCAAAAGGTGGAACGATGCTAAAATCAGCACGTTCTAAGGAGTTTATGACCAAAGAAGGACGCGAAAAAGCACATCAAACCATTAAAAAATTTGGAATTGATGCTGTGGTTATTATTGGTGGCGACGGTAGTTTTATGGGAGGAATGACGCTTTCCAAAGAATTTAACATTCCCGTAATCGGTATTCCCGGAACGATTGACAATGATATTTACGGAACTTCTCACACGATTGGTTACGATACGGCACTCAACACGGTCATCGATGCGGTGGATAAAATCCGGGATACGGCAACTTCACACAAACGTATTTTTTTCGTTGAAGTGATGGGACGTGATGCTGGTTTTATTGCACTGAATTCGGGTATTGGAGTAGGAGCAGAGGAAATTCTGATTCCGGAAGAAAATATTGGATTACCTAAATTGCTGGAAAAACTCAAACGCACTAAAGCTTCGGGTAAATCTTCTTGTATTGTCATTGTGGCAGAAGGAGATAAAACCGGGAAAAATGTTTTTGAATTAAGCGATTATGTCGAAGAACATTTACCGGAATACGACGTTCGGGTTTCTGTAATCGGACATATTCAACGCGGAGGTTCACCCAGTTGTTTCGACAGAGTTTTGGCAAGTCGTTCGGGTGTAGCTGCAGTAGAAGCACTTTTAAAAGGAGAAAAAAACATTATGATTGGTCTGCGAAATGATCAAATAATATACACCGCTTTGGAAAAAGCTGTTAAAGGAGAAAATAAAATAGATGAAGAATTAATCAGAATTTCTGATATACTAACAATATAAAAATGAGTAAAATTAAAATAGGAATAAACGGTTTTGGACGTATTGGTCGTTTGATAATGCGGGAAGCTTTTCAGCGAACCGATATAGAAATTGTAGCAATCAACGACTTAATGGATATAGAACAATTAGTTTATCTGTTGAAATATGATTCGGTACACGGAACGTTTAAAAAAGACATTACAATAGACGGAAATACAATGATTATTGACGGAAAGCGTATTCGGGTGACTTCGGTAAAAGAGCCTTCTTTATTGCGTTGGGACGAAGTCGGTGCAGAAATCATTGCAGAATGTTCCGGTGTTTTTAAAACGATGGAAAAAGCCAGTGCTCACTTAAAAGCCGGTGCAAAAAAAGTAGTTATTTCTTCTCCGTCTGAAGATATTCCAATGTTTGTATTGGGCGTAAATGAGGAAAAAATCACCGCAAATAACCTTGTTATTTCCAATGCGTCTTGTACAACCAATTGTTTGGCTCCATTAGCTAAAATTCTAAACGATGAATTTGGTATTGTCGAAGGATTGATGACAACAGTTCACGCAGCAACGGCTTCTCAATCAGTTGTCGATGGTGCGTCTAAAAAAGATTTTCGTGCAGGACGTTCTGCTTTAAATAACATCATTCCGGCAAGTACCGGAGCTGCAAAAGCAGTCACAAAAGTAATTCCGGAATTAGAAGGTAAACTGACGGGAATGGCTTTTCGTATTCCTTTGCCAAATGTTTCTGTGGTAGATTTAACTGTAAAACTTAAAAAATCAACTACTTACGACAACTTAATGAATGTTTTTAAAAAGGCTTCCGAAACCAACTATAAAGGAATAGTGGGTTTTACCACTGATGCCGTGGTTTCTCAGGATTTTGTTTCAGACACACGCATTTCAATCATCGATGCCAAGGCAGGTATTGCACTCAACGATACTTTTTTCAAAATCATTGCGTGGTATGATAATGAATACGGATATTCTGCAAAATTGATTGATTTAATGGTTTATATGAATCGGTTAAAGTAATTTATATGAAATTTGTCGTTGACAGTGGTTCTACCAAAGCGGATTGGTTGCTTTTTAACAACCAACAGTATTTAGGAGTTTATAATACGTTGGGCTTAAATCCAGAGGTTCTGGATAAAAATGTTTTAGTGGAACGTATTTTAAATAATGAAGAATTAGCAAATTTAAGGACTTCCATTCTTGAAATTCATTTTTATGGTTCGGGCTGTAGCACACCACATTCCAAAGCCGTGATGAAAGAAGCTTTACAAGAAGTTTTTCCAAATGCTTCTTTTTTGGAAATACTCGAAGATACGTATGCAGCTGTTTATGCGACTTGTCAGGATTTGAAACCCGGAATTGTTTGCATCAACGGCACCGGTTCCAATTGTAGTTTTTTTGATGGAAAGGAAGTAAAACAAGCAGTTCAGTCTTTGGGATATCTGGCAATGGACGATTGCTCGGGAGTAGATTTCGGAAGAAAACTGCTTCGTTCTTATTATTTCAATACGATGCCCGAAGAATTAAAAATTGCTTTTGAAAAAGCTTATAATCTGGATGCGACATACATCAAACAGCATTTTTATAAAGAACCTAATCCCAATGCCTATTTAGCATCGTTTCTGCCTTTTTTGATTACATATAAAACACACCCTTTTTTAAATCAAATGGTTTTAGAAAACATTCAGTTTTTTATAGACCATTATATCAGACAGTATAAAGAGCACACTAAAGTTCCGATACATTTTATTGGTTCTACAGCTTTTTTACTTCAGGAAGAATTTCGGGAAGTATTACAAAAAAATAATTTGATTATAGGTGCGTTTTATCAAAAACCGATGGACGGTCTTATTGCTTTTCATCAGAAATAATTTCATCAATTCTATTTGGAACGAGGTCGGTTTGACAGACGAGAAGATACAAACCGGACGAGGTTCAGTTTCTAATACTACAGAAAAAGTTGCCTTGTATAGGCAACTTACTTTTTTACGAGGTGTAAGCAGTTTCTTTTGCTTCTTATCGGAAAGGCTTGTGTTTACTGTACCTCGTTGGATATCATTGTATTCAATATTTATGGATTTTAATCAATGGAAAAAATATTTTTATTACTTAGTTAAATATAACTTAATTTTTTATTATATTTATCATATCAATTTTTTATAATCATAAATTATGAAAAAATTAGCTTTAACAATTTTAGGTTTATTCACGCTTGTTGCGTGTGGTGAAGATGTTTATCAGGAAAATGCCGGGAACACTTCAGAGGATCAGGGTTATACTGTTTTTACAGATGATTCCGGACCGGGGCAAACCGGCTATCTATCACCTTTTGACAATAATTTTTGCTGTTCGCAGATCAACTATGTGTTTGAAAACCTGACAACGGATTTCGATTTAGAGTTTATCCCGTGATTATATATTATCACTAACTACTGATTTAACAACCGTTAGAATTACATTTCAGTAATTTTTAACCTCACAAAACGGGTTTTTAAACCCGTTTTTGTTTTTTTAACAGTAACTTTTAGTGGTTTTTTTGGTTAAAATACATTACATTGCATTGTCAATTATTTTTGTAAGCTATGCATAAAAAAATATTTTCATTTCTCTTGTTTCTGTGCGTGTGTTCCGGTTATGCACAGCCCATATCTTTATATCGGCAGTTTTTGGGACAATATGATTTTACGATGATAGGGAATACATTAGTAAGTGATTGGGCGTACAACAATCCGTGTACCATATTTACCCAATCGTCCGCGGTCTTAAATCTGAATACCAACCAAACGGTAGCAGCAGCTTATTTATACTGGTCTAGTGTCGCAACTCCGGAATTGAGAGATTTGGATGTTGCGCTTAATGGAATGCCCATAACCGCTCAAAGAATTTTAACAAATATGGAACCGCCAAATATCGGTTCACATTTTGGAGCTTTTGCAGACGTTACCGATTTGGTAAAAGCTACCGGAAACGGCACCTATCTTTTTTCAGATTTTGATGCTATGATTCCTAATTGTCATATTCCTAATGTTCCCTTTACAGGTAATTATGCCGGTTGGGCAATTGTCATTGTATATGAAGAGCCGGCACTGGACAATCGTATGGTAAACATATACGATGGATTGGAAAGTTTGTCTGCTGCGAGCAGAACTATTTCCATAAATTTAGACTGGCTGAATATGACCGATATCTCAGGCGCTAAACTTGGGTTTGTGGTGTGGAACGGAAGTGACCTCTCACATAGTGATGAATTACGAATAAATAGCAACATAGTGAGTAATCCTCCACTGAATCCTGTCAATAATATTTATAATAGTACCAACAGCTATACCGGTTCCACTACGCAGTATTATTTGGATTTGGATTATTTTGATATAAGCAATTATATTTCGGTAAACAATACATCAATAAACATAGAAACTACTGTTTATGATTTGGGAGGAGGAGCAAATGCATACCATAGAGTTTTCCCAAACGTTTTTGCCCTTACGCTTATCAATCAGGTGCCGGATGCTACAATTGTTATGGACAATGTAAATGTTACTTGTGATAGCAGGGATGTGCGGGTCTCTTATACGGTTTCTAATTTCAACGCTTCGGAAATACTCCCGGCAAACACGCCCATTGCTTTTTATGCCGATGATGTTTTGGTGGGTACAACGACAACCAGAAGCAGTATCGCTATCAAAGGGTCAGAATCGGGAAACATTACTTTAAGTATTCCTGCAGTTGTGGGAGACGATTTTGTTTTAACAGCAAGTGTGGATGACAACGGCACAGGCAACGGTATTGTAAACGAAGCAGATGAAGACAACAATACCGATACGGAAAACGTTGCTTTAAAATTCAGTCCCGAAATCAACCAACCCGATGATATTATTATTTGTGATGAAGAAGGAAAAGGTTTTGTAATTTTTGATTTAGCTTCCAAACGTTCCGAAATAAGCACAGATACCAATGTTACCATTAGTTTCCATCAAAGTGAAGAAGATGCTGAAAGAGGTGTAAACGCCATTAATAACACCGGAAATTACGAATTGGAAAGCCGCAGTTCTCAGATCATCTGGGTTCGGGTGACGCATCCGGAAAACGATTGTGCAGGCATCATCTATTTTACCATCACGGCACAAGAGCTTCCTTTTACCGGACTAGAAGAACCGTTGATGCTTTGCAATCTCAAAGACAATCCTTTGGTGGTTAATTTGGCTTCAGCCCATTTATTGCTTTCAAGAATGTTTGATTATATGAATGAAATAGACCTTAAATTCTATGAAACCGAAAGCGATGCAGAAAATGAAGTAAACGAAATTGTGAATGTTGAGAACTACCGCCCGGTAGTATTTCCGCAAGTGGTTTACATCAGAACAAAAGGCAAAAACAATCTTTGGTGCGATGTAATTATTCAAATGCAATTAAAAGATTGTACCATTCCCAAAGGAATTTCTCCCAACAGCGACGGCTTAAACGATGGTTTTGACCTGGCTGTTTTCAATCTGATAGAGTTAAAAATATTCAATCGTTACGGAACAGTAGTATATGAACACGGCGAAGGTTATACCAATCAATGGTCAGGACAGGACAAAAGCGGAAGGATACTCCCGGCAGGGACGTATTATTATGCTTTCAAAACCTTGTTTGATACTTATGCAGGTTGGGTGTATGTGATTAGGGAAGTAAAGTAAAAAAATAAAAAGGAATCTAACTTAATAGATTCCTTTTACATTATTTTAAAACTTAAATCGTGCTCCTAAGCCAAAGTCAGTACCAAAATTATCTCTGTAATAATCACTTAAATAAAACTCTGGTCTGAAATCGATGAATACTTGAATTGGAATATCAAAGTTATATTCGATTCCAATGTTACCTGCTACTGCCAAAACAGTACCTGAATTCTTGTATCCATTATGGCTGTGATTCCAGGTTCCAACAGAGCCTCCTACACCAGCATACCAATGAAAACCACCTTCAATGTTCCAAACCCATTGGTACAATCCAGTAAGTTTAAAATGATCGGTATTCTTGTTGTTTCTAAATCCTAAATCTAATTCTAAACGATTTCCAGAATTTAATAGTCTTTGGTAAGAAATTTCAGGTCCAAATCCATCGTTGTGACCAAAACGCAATCCGATTGCATTTTTAGAAATTCCTTCTTGTGCTTGCATTGCAGTTGCAGAGAATACAACCAATGCTGTTAAAATTAATCTTTTCATAAACCAATTATTTTTCATACAAAACTAATAATTATTTAATCTTTATGCAAATAGTTTCTGGTTTTTTTTGTTTAATTAGCTTTTTAAATAGATGAAAATATTTTGTTTTCGACTTTTATTTTTAATGGAATTAAAGTTGGATTCGACAAGTGAAAATTGGGATTATAAAAAAAATATTGATGAAATTATGTTAGTTAGTTAATTTATCAGCAATAGATTGCAGTTATATTTTTAATGAAAAAAGATAGTTACAAGTCAAAAAAACGTTTTTTTTTAAATAGTTGTTTTATAATTTCTATCAAGTTTAATTTTTCTTACCAACTAAATTGCAAAACTTCTATATTAAGTTTAAATTTGCACCTACAACACTAATAATATGAGTTTAGAATCTACAAATCGTTATGCGCAGCGCGGGGTATCTGCTCAAAAAGAGGATGTTCATAACGCAATAAAAAATATAGATAAAGGCTTGTTTCCCAAAGCTTTTTGTAAAATCATACCTGATTATTTAACCAATGACGAAGATTATTGTTTGATTATGCACGCCGATGGTGCGGGTACTAAATCTTCTTTAGCTTATCTTTATTGGAAAGAAACTGGAGACTTATCGGTATGGAAAGGCATCGCTCAAGATGCATTGATTATGAACGTTGATGATTTACTTTGCGTAGGTGCAACAGATCATATTTTATTGTCATCAACCATTGGTCGTAACAAAAACTTGATTCCAGGTGAGGTTATTGCTGCATTAATAAATGGTACAGAAGAGCTTATTGAAGATTTAAACAAATTTGGGGTAACCATCTATTCTACTGGTGGAGAAACTGCTGATGTTGGAGACGTGGTTCGAACAATTATTGTTGATTCTACCGTAACAGCTCGAATGAAGAGAAGTGATGTTATAGACAATGCTAATATTCAGCCCGGAGATGTTATTGTTGGTTTAGAATCATTTGGACAGGCTACTTATGAAAAGGAATACAATGGAGGTATGGGAAGTAACGGACTAACTTCGGCTCGTCATGATGTTTTTTCGCATTATTTAGCCGAAAACTATCCAGAAAGTTTTGATCCAACTGTGCCTAAAGAATTGATTTACTCAGGTTCTAAAAAATTAACTGATAGTGTAGAAGGGACTACTGTAGATGCAGGAAAATTAGTACTATCACCAACAAGAACATACGCTCCAATCATAAAAAAGATTTTAGAGAAATACGATTCAAACCAAATTCACGGAATGATTCATTGTTCGGGAGGTGCACAAACAAAGATTTTACATTTTGTAGATGAATTACATGTTATCAAGGACAATATGTTTGAAGTTCCCCCTTTATTTAAGTTGATTCAAGAACAATCGCAAACAGGATGGAAGGAAATGTATCAGGTATTTAACTGTGGACATAGAATGGAACTTTATGTAAAACCAGAAGTTGCTCAAGACATTATTTCAATCTCAAAATCATTTAATGTTGATGCTAAGATTGTGGGTAGAGTTGAGGCAGCTGATACAAAAAAATTAACGATTACATCTGAATACGGCACTTTTGAATACGAATAATTATAGATTAATGGCAATTGATTACGGTGGAAAACGAACCGGAATCGCAGTGACCGATGAATTGCAGTTAATAGCATCGGGTTTAACCACAGTGGCTACTAAAGAATTATTTTCTTTTTTATCAGATTACTTAAATAAAGAAAAAGTAGCAACAATTATTGTTGGTGAACCCAAAAGATTAAATAATGAAGCATCGTCTATTGCCGGAGAAATTAATAAATTTGTATCTAAATTACATCAATTATATCCACACATTGAGGTCGTTCGTATTGACGAGCGTTTTACTTCAAAAATTGCATTTCAGACAATGATTGATAGTGGATTAAAGAAAAAACAACGCCAAAACAAAGCACTTGTTGACGAGATTGCTGCAACAATATTGTTGCAAGATTATATGAAATACTAAGGATTTTTTAAATATTTACAAACAATATAAAATTAATATAATGAAAGTAACAATTGTAGGAGCAGGAAACGTTGGAGCCACCTGTGCAGATGCTATTGCATTTCGTAGAATTGCAAGCGAAATTGTTTTATTAGATATCAAAGAAGGTTTTGCAGAAGGTAAAGCACTTGATATTACACAAACCCAAACCACTTTAGGTTTTAATACTCGTGTGGTAGGTAGTACAAATGATTATTCTAAAACAGCAGGAAGTGATGTTGTTGTAATTACTTCGGGTATTCCACGTAAACCAGGAATGACACGCGAAGAATTGATCGGAATCAACGCAGGTATCGTGAAAGGTGTAGCTGAAAATATCTTGAAGTATTCTCCAGAAACTATCATCGTAGTTGTTTCTAACCCAATGGATACAATGACTTATTTAGCATTAAAAGCTACAGGTCTACCAAAAAACAGAATCATTGGTATGGGAGGTGCTTTAGATAGCTCTCGTTTCAAAACTTATTTGTCTTTGGCTTTAGATAAACCAGCTAATGATATCCAAGGAATGGTTATCGGTGGACATGGTGACACAACTATGATTCCATTGACTAGATTGGCAAGCTATAACGGTGTTCCTGTTTCAGAATTTTTATCTGAAGAAGAATTATCTAAAGTTGCTGCAGATACAATGGTTGGTGGTGCTACTTTAACTAAATTGTTAGGAACTTCTGCTTGGTATGCTCCAGGAGCTTCTGTTGCATATTTAGTGGATAGTATCTTAAACGATCAAAAGAAAATGATCCCATGTTCAGTACTTTTAGAAGGTGAATACGGACAAAACGACATCTGTGTAGGAGTACCTTGTGTGATCGGGAAAAATGGTGTTGAACAAATTGTTGACATCAATTTAAATGAGAATGAAAAAGCTTTATTTGCAAAAAGTGCTGATGCAGTACGTGCAATGAATGATGCTTTAAATTCGGTTTTATAAGCTGATTTATATTGAAATATTGGAGCCACTTACATTATTGTGAGTGGTTTTTTTTATCCGAAATTCATCGTGAAAGACTTTTATGTTGCTTAAATATTAAAATTAATTTTAAGTAATTTCTGTCTTTTTATGCTATTCTGAGTTCGGTTAAACATAAAAAACTTTTCTTCTTGTTTTATGAAATCGGAAGAATAACCCTTATTTTTGCTTTAAACTAAATGATGATGAAAAGAAATGCTTATTTTTTGATAACAATGTTCGTGTTGTTCATCAGTTGTCAAAAAGAAAAGAATACAATTGTGCAATCTAAAACCAATGAGGTAGAGTTTGCTGAAGGCTTGGAGATAGAGAGTTACGACGATTTTACTATAATGCGAGTTACTAAACCTTGGCCTGATGCAGATCGAATTTATACCTATGTTTGTGCTTCGGATTCTTCTATTTTACCCGATTCATTAAAACAGTATTTCGTAAAAGTTCCAGTTGAAAAAATTGTCGTAACATCTACTACCCATGTGTCATCTTTAGTGGCACTAGGTCTAGAAGAACAATTGATTGGTTTTCCTCATTTAAATTATATTTCTTCACCAAAAGTCCGTCGTATGATTGATGAAGGAAAAGTTCATGAAGTAAAAGATCAACAAAGTTTAAATTTTGAAAAGACTTTAGATATACAACCAGATCTTATTATAGGATTAAGCATGGATAGTGAAACATCACGTTTCAATCAATTTGAAAAAGCTGGAATTCCTGTTTTATACAACGCAGATTGGGTTGAAACATCTCCTTTAGGTCGTTCAGAATGGGTTAAGTTTTTTGGTGTTTTGTTTGATAAACAAGCTGAAGCAAAAATGTTTTTTGACGAAATTGTTTCAGAATATAACAATGCCAAAGAAAAAGTAAGTAAGGTTCAGCACAAACCTAAAGTACTAAGTGGCTCTATATTTCAAGATGTATGGTATGCACCGCAAGGAGAAAGTTGGATGGCTGAATTTATTTCGGCTGCAAATGGAGATTATGTTTGGAAAGACTCCAAAGGTACAGGCAGTTTGTCATTGTCTTTAGAAACTGTTTTAGAACACGGAAGTTCGGCTGATATATGGATTGGTCCAGGACAATTTGCTTCTTATAAAGAATTAGAAACAGCTAATAAGCACTATAAAGAGTTTAAAGCGTTTAAGGATCGAAAGGTGTTTTCTTATTCCATTAAAAAAGGAGAAAGCGGGGGCATTATTTTTTATGAAGACGCTCAAAATCGACCGGATTTGGTTTTAAAAGATTTGATTTATATTCTTCATCCGGAAATTTTGCCAGATTATGAACCTGTTTTTATTGAACCTCTGAAATAAATGGTAGTAAAATATACAAAATATCATCTTATTTTAACCTTATTTTTGATTGCAGCTATTTTTTTAAATTTGACTGTAGGTTCGGTTAAAATTCCTTTAAAGGCAATTTTTGAAATTTTAACTGATACTTTTTCAGGAAAAAGTAGTTGGGAATATATTATTTTGCAATATCGTTTACCAAAATTGATTGTTGCTTCTCTAGTGGGTATGTCTTTATCAATCGCTGGAATGATGATGCAAACATTATTTCAAAACCCTATGGCGGAACCTTATGTTTTAGGTGTTAGCTCAGGCGCAAGTTTGGGTGTTGCGATTTGTATTTTAGGTGGAAGTTTGTTACCCTTTTCTATTCAAAATTTATTAACTGGCCAGACAGCAATTGTACTTTCGGCTTTGATTGGAAGTGTAATAGTAATGATCGTTGTCTTAGCTATTTCCCAACGAATTAGACAATCAGCAACTTTATTGATTGTTGGATTAATGCTTAGTAGTTTTACTGGAGCGTTTGTAAGTGTTTTAGCATATGTATCTACTGCAGAAGAGTTGAAAAAATTCACATTTTGGAACTTGGGAAGTTTAGACAGTGTCACTTGGAATCAATTAGCATTTGTTGTACCCATTTTGATTTTTGGACTGCTTCTTTCGTTTGGTATTAATAAACCGCTTAACAGTTTACTTTTGGGAGAAGCCTATGCCAGAACAGTGGGAGTACGTATTAAAAGAACTAAGTTTTTAATCATATTTTCAAGCTGTATTTTAGTAGCGGTTTGTACAGCCTTTGTGGGACCAATTGCCTTTGTTGGATTGGCAATTCCTCATATCACACGAATTATTTATAAAACGACCGACCATTTTGTTTTATTCGTTGGAAATTTACTAAATGGAGCATTGATTTTAGTACTTTGTGATGTGATTTCTCAATTGCCCGGAGAACAAATGGTATTACCAATCAATGCAGTAACTTCCATATTAGGAGCTCCATTAGTAATTTACTTGATGTTGAAACAATATAAATGATTTCTAATAATCAATGAATAGATAATTGTTTATGATTTTTAATTGTAATGATTAAATCGGTTTGCGAAGCCATTATTTTATAAAAACTCATTTGAATTAATTATTTAGATAATCTAAAATAGTTTGTACTTGTGCTTTTACACCGTTTATTAATGCTTCTTCGTTTAAATTAAATTTTGGATTGTGGTTTGCAACACCATCACCCACACCAAGAACCATAAAACAAGTAGGCGCAACCTGATTGTAATAAGAAAAATCTTCACTTGCAGTCATTATAGGAGCGTCGAATACTTTATTTGAACCAAGTATTTTAATTGCACTTTTTTTAGCCTTCTCATTAAGTGTTACATCGTTTTGTATCGCAGGATAACTCAATATATAATCCAAATCGTAGGTCGCACCATGTGCTTTAGTGATGTTTTCTATTAAAGATTTTACTCTATTTTCAACCAATTTCCTTGTTTCATCAGAAGTCGTTCGAATACTAGCTGCTAATTCTGCTTTATCAGCAATGACATTCGGAGCTTCTCCAGATTGAAATTTACCTATAGTAACTACAGCCATTTCTCCTGGTGGGGTACTGCGTGAAACTATTGTTTGTGATGCCGTTACTATTTCGGCGCCTACCACAATTGGATCGATTCCCAAATGTGGCATGGAACCGTGTGAACCTTTTCCAATAATCGTTAAATAAAAACCGTCTGAAGTGGTCGAAGCGGCACCATCAGGCAAAATGCCAATATGCCCAACAGGATAGTTTGGCAGAACGTGCATACCAAAAAAAGCATCAACTTTTTCTAAAGCCTTAGAGTCAACTATATCAAGCGCACCACCAGGTGCTTGTTCTTCGGCGTGTTGGAATATAAAGTAAACCGTTCCAGTTATTTGATTTTGCATTTTAGATAGGGTAGTGGCAGTGGCTAAAAGCATTGCTGTATGCGCATCGTGCCCACATGCATGACTGATGTTACTGTTTTTGGAAGCAAAAGGCAAGCCCGTTTCTTCTTGTAAAGGCAAAGCGTCCATATCAGCTCTAAAGGCCACGGTCTTACCGGGTTTCGCTCCTTTTAATATTCCAATAACGCTAGTTTTAGCAGGTTTAAGAATTTCGATGTTCCCTAGTCCTTTTAAAACGTTTTCAACGTATTGACTAGTTTCCTTTTCTTGTTATGAAAGTTCTGGATTCTCATGAAAATGCCTTCTCCATTTGATTAGGTCTTTTTCTGGAATAGTGTTTACCCAATCTGATTTCGATGTAGAAATAGTGTTTTGAGCAAATAAATCACCCGAAAATAAAGTAACGGTGAAAAAAGTGAACAGAATTAATTGGTATTTTTTCATAATAGCAAATTTTATAAGAAACACTTGATTTAATAATTTATGCAAAGAATCAAGAGTTGGCTATTGAAGTTTATAAAGGAATTATAATGTTTTACTTCACACCAACTCAGTCATATGTTTCTATGATTAGTTAATTTATGAAAAAAGGAATTAACTGAATCTCAATTCTTAAAATTTAAATAAACTTTAATACAACGGATTCTATTTATGTTATAGCTATTAATTTTTAATTAAAAGTGTTATTCACAAAATCCGTCTGTTGAACAGCTAGATCCCTTAGTGACTTCTAATTTAATTTCTGGATTTAATTTTTGCCATTCGGCAAAAGATTTTTCTAACGCTTCAAGAAATGCTTCCACTGGTTGAGCTCCTGAAATAGCATATTTTCTATCAATTACAAAAAACGGAACACCCGAAACACCAATTTGAGCTGCTTCTTGTATATCTTGTTTTGCTAGATAAGCATATTTATCATCAGTAAAAGCTGCGTTTATTTGATCTTCATCAAGCCCGATTTCTTTACCTAATTGGATCAAAGTATTGTTGTCAGAAATGTTTTTACCCTCTGAAAAAAATGCTTTAAATAACACTTCTTCTGCCTGATTACCTTTGTTGTTTTCTTTGGCAAGTTGAATAAGTCGGTGAGCTTTAAAGGAGTTAGCTGTAATGGCTTTTTCAAAATGAAAATCAAGTCCTGCATTTTTGGCAGTTTGCGTTACATTAGCAAGCATGCTGCTTACTTGCTGTCTATTCATACCTTTTCGTTTCACCAAATAATCTTCCTGACTTTCGTTTGAAGTTTCTGGCATATTGGGATCTAATTGAAAGCTTTTCCAAACAACTTCAATCTGATTTTTGTGTGTAAATTGCTCTAATGCAGATTCAAAATTGCGTTTTCCAATGTAGCAAAAAGGACACATTATATCACTCCATATTTCAATTTTCATATTCTCTGATTTTGAATTAAATTATTTGTTTTTTTAATTTATACAAAGATACCGAAAATAAAACAGTCATTAAGTGAATTCTTTCTAAACAAATGTTAAGTTACTTTGAATAAGCGCGCATTTCTACAAACAAATATTTCTTGTCTTAGTTTGATTTTCAAAATTAAATCATATTTTTTTAAACTTAGAATTTCTTCTATTTTAAACAACTCTCTTTCGTTTCATGTTCTTAGGATTAAATAGCTATTTTTTAATTAGTGTATAAATAAACTATTTTTTGTAAAAAAAAGGATAATAATGTTGTTTTGTAAGCATTAATAAGTATATTTGTCAACTAAAAATAAATAGTTCATGAGATATACTTTACTTAAACAAGTAATAGATTTATTAGAGGAATATGAAAATGAAGAAGGAAATGCAAATACTTTAACCGATTTTAAAAGATGGATTGCTTTTAATTACCAAAGTGAAAATGAGGAAATGGAGCCTTATTGGGAAGGTAAGGAAAAGGGTAGGAGTGCCGAAAGTGTAATTAATACTTTAATTGTTCATATGAATCGTTATGCAAGGAGTTATTCTAAATCGGCAATTTTTGGATCTGATTTTTCAACGCAAGAGGATTTTATTTATCTAATCAATCTAAAAGCTTTTGGTGAAATGACCAAGATGGAATTGATTAAAAAAAATGTTCAAGAAAAACCGGTCGGAATGCAAATTATTAATCGACTTCTTGCAAAAGGTTGGGTAAATCAGTTTGATTCTAAGGTTGATAAAAGAAGTAAGGTTTTAAAAATTACTGATAAAGGTTTAGAAGTTTTAGAAACTCAAATGGATAAAATTCGAGCTGCAACAACTATCGTAACAGGAAATTTGACAACGAATGAAAAAATGGAATTAATTCGGTTATTGAATAAATTAAATGATTTTCATAAACCAATTTACGACAAAAACATCGAACCAGAAAATCTCTTAGACGAGGTTTTTAAAAACCAAGATTGATGAAAAAGAAAATAGCTATTATTGGTTCCGGATTTTCGGGTTTATCTGCCGCTGCATATGCTGCAAAAGCTGGAAATGAAGTTCATGTTTTTGAAAAACACAACCAACCAGGCGGTAGAGCAAGACAGTTTTGTACAGAACAAGGCTTTCTTTTTGATATGGGACCAAGTTGGTATTGGATGCCAGATATCATAGAAGGATTTTTCGCCGATTTTGGGTTTAAAACGACCGATTTTTTTGAATTGGTTTCATTAAACCCACAGTTTGAAATGATTTTTTCTGATAACAATCTGCAAATTCCAGAAAATATGGAAGCTCTTAAAGAGCTATTTGAACAAACCGAGAAAGGTGCTGGTCTGCAATTAGAAAAGTTTATGAAATCTGCCAAATATAAATATGAGGTGGGCATGCAAGATTTTGTAAATAAACCTTGTCATAATTGGAGTGAATTTATATCACCCAAAATTGCTAAAAGTGCAATGAAATTAGATTTATTAACCAATTTCAGAAGCTATGTCGGTCGTTATTTTAAGGACAATCAGTTGAGAACATTGATGGAGTTTCCTGTGATTTTTTTAGGTGCTTCTCCCAAAAATATTCCTGCTTTATACAGCTTGATGAACTATGGAGGTTATGCGTTAGGTACATATTATCCCAAAGGAGGGTTTTATCAGTTGGTGTTGGCAATGCAAAACGTTGCTGAAAAACAAGGCGCTGTTTTTCATTTTAATCATAACGTCGAGCGCATTGTTTCAAACGATGATAAAGTCAGTTCGCTTATAATCAATGGAGAAAGACATCATTTTGATGCGATTATTGCTTCTTCAGATTACCATCATACAGAAACCTTATTAAATAAAGAACATAGAAATTACGCAGAAGATTATTGGCAAAGCAGAACGTTTGCGCCTTCTAGTTTGATTTTCTATTTAGGTGTCAATCAAGAAATTCCCAATCTAAAACATCATACACTTTTTTTTGAAAATGATTTAGATCAACATATTGAGTGTATTTATGAAGAGAAAAAATGGCCCGAAAAACCTCTGTTCTATGCATGTTGTCCATCTAAGACGGATACAAAAGTTGCTCCAGAAGGAAAAGAAAATTTGTTTTTACTCATGCCATTAGCTATAGGAATTAACGATGATGAATCAACGCGAGAGAAATACTTGTTGGAAATGCTTACAAGAATTGAAAAACATACAGGCATAGCTAATTTGTATTCTAAAATTGAATATAAAAAGAGTTATTGTGTAAGTGATTTTATTTCAGACTATAATGCCTATGGAGGTAATGCCTACGGATTGGCAAACACTTTAGGGCAAACTGGAGTTTTGAAACCAAAAATAAAAAATAAAAAATTGAAAAATCTATTTTACACAGGTCAATTGACCGTTCCAGGTCCTGGGGTTCCACCTTCTATAATTTCTGGGAAAATTGTAGCTAACGAATTAAACAAAACCTAAAACTGAGTACTATGAAACAGCTATTTGACGAACTTTCTTACTCTGTGAGTAAGTTGACAACACAAAAATACAGCACCAGCTTTTCTTTGGGAATTTTAGCATTAAAACCCTCAATTCGCTCGGCTATTTATGCGATTTACGGATATGTCAGACTGGCAGACGAAATTGTAGACAGTTTTCACGGATTCGACAAAGAAAAATTGCTAAACAGACTTAAATTAGAAACAAACAATGCCTTGGAAGAAAAGATTGCGCTCAATCCTATCTTACAATCATTTCAAGAAACGGTTTCAAAATATAAAATAGATAAAAGTTTAATCGATCAGTTTCTAAGAAGTATGGAAATGGATTTACAAAAGATCGATTACAATTCTGAATTGTATAAAGAGTACATTTTTGGTTCGGCTGAAGTAGTTGGTTTAATGTGTCTTCAAGTTTTTACAGAAGGAAACAAAGAAAAATACGATGAGCTAAAACCATTTGCAATGAAATTAGGATCTGCATTTCAAAAAATAAATTTTTTAAGAGATTTAAAAGATGATTATCATATTTTAGGACGAACCTATTTTCCAAATATAGATATGGATGTGTTTGATAATCAAGTAAAAAATCAAATAGAGTTGGAAATCGAACAAGAATTTGAAGAAGCTTTAATAGGTATAAAAAAGCTTCCTAATTCTTCAAAATTTGGTGTGTACTTAGCATATAAATATTATTTGTCGTTATTTAAAAAG
Source organism: uncultured Flavobacterium sp. (assembly GCA_964397335.1). GTDB lineage: Bacteria > Bacteroidota > Bacteroidia > Flavobacteriales > Flavobacteriaceae > Flavobacterium. Next base: position 48,061 of record CAYNIM010000002.1, on the reverse strand, counting down.
ATACAAAGAAAATCATCAAAAGAAATTCTGAATAATCGTGTGCGGGTTCCAAATTCGGAAAAAGCTTATGTGGCTTTTAAGAGTTATTTACGATATAAAGCTGCTAGTTTATGATAAAGTTTTCGATCTTATTGATTTCATTTTTATGTTTTAATTCCTCAATAAATACAACTGTTATTGATGATGTTAGAGTAGTCTATCATCAATTAGCTTCAGATAAAAATTTGTGCAATGAACTGATAAATAGTCTTGAAAAAACCAAAAATAATTCGGCCACACATTTAGCATATTTAGGCAGTTTACAAGCAATAAGAGCCAATCATGTGATGAATCCAATAAATAAGTTGTCAACTTTTAATAAAGGAAAAAGAAACATTGAGATGGCAATTAAAATGGAACCCAATAATGCCGAGATACGGTTTATAAGGCTATCTATTCAAAAAAACATTCCTGCTGTTTTAGGATATAAATCAAACATAAAGGAAGATTTGGAGTTCGTTAAAAAAAATCAACATCAGATTAGTTCACCTGTTTTGTTGAAAAATGTAGAACTCATTTTAAAAGAATAATTTATGAGTGATCAATTATATAAATACCAGCAACTAGATTATGAGAGAAAAAACGTGATTGTATTTTTTTCTTCAATGAATTTATCAATTAAAAATACCAGTCTATGAATTTTTTAATCGTACTTATTACTTTTATTTTGATGGAGGCCGCAACTTGGATTATTCATAAATATGTGATGCATGGTTTTTTATGGTTTTTGCATAAAGATCATCACGACCACAGTTCGGATGGAGTTTTAGAAAAAAACGATTATTTTTTTGTCATTTTTGCAATACCTACGATCGCGCTGATGTATGTTGGTTCTTTAAATAATTTCAACTTTGTTTTTTTTATTGGCTTGGGAATTATGTTGTACGGTATGGCCTATTTTTTTGTGCACGATATTTTTATTCACCAACGCTTAGATTTTTTTAAAAGAACAAATAATCCTTATTTTATGGCACTTCGTAGAGCACATAAACAGCATCATAAGCACATTGGAAAAGAAGAGGGCGAATGCTTCGGGTTTTTGTATGTTCCTTTCAAATATTTCAAAATTTATTTTAATACTACTAAGAAATGATGGCTTATACTTATATACTCGTATTGTTTTTTACCATTATCATTTGCTTCATTGCTTCTTTCGATAAAAGAATATTGTTTAATAAACACTTTGGATCATTTATCAAGGCAGCAGTTCTTGTAGCTATTCCCTTTATTGCTTGGGACATTTGGTTTACAGCCAAAGGAGTTTGGTGGTTCAACACAGATTACACATTAGGATTAGTAATAGCAGGATTGCCTTTAGAAGAATGGCTTTTCTTTATTTGTATTCCATTTTCTTGTATATTTACTTATTATTGTTTCGATAAATTTTTTAAACTAAAATGGCTCGAAGGATTCAATAACATAATTGTGTTTTTTGCAATAATTGTTTGTTCCTTATTTGCATTGCTCTATTTTGATAAAATTTATACACTTGTAACTGCAATTGTAACCATTTTAACTTTGATTTATTTACATTTTTTTGCTCGAGTTACCTGGATTGGAAAAGCATCATTTGTTTTCACAGTTTTAATGCTCGGTTTTTTTCCTGTAAATGGAGTATTGACCGGAACCGGATTAGAATCACCGATTGTAAACTATAATCCTAATAATTTTTTAGGAATAAGAATGGGAACTATTCCAATTGAAGATGCTGTTTATGGATACACACAATTTTTATTAGTACTATATTTTTTTAATAAATTTAAATTAACAGATCATGAAAACAAAAATTAAAATTATAATCACTTTTGGATTACTAGTACTTTTTAGTTCTTGTAATTCCATCCCTAAAGATGCTAAAGCAGTTACTGATTTTAAAGTAGATAACTATTTAGGTGTTTGGTACGAAATTGCTCGTTTTGATTTTCGATTTGAAAAAAACTTAGACAATGTTTCAGCTCAATACAGCCTTAATGATAAAGGGAATGTTCGTGTTTTTAATAGCGGATTTGACACTGTTAAAAAAGAATGGAAAAAAGCTGAAGGTGTTGCAAAGTTTAGAGGCAAAAAGGATGTAGCCGAATTGAAAGTGAGTTTTTTTGGACCATTTTATTCTGGATATAACATCATTGCTTTGGATGATGAATATCAATATGCGTTGGTTGCAGGAAAAAACTTAGATTATTTATGGATTTTATCGAGAACTAAAACCATTCCTGAAGATGTTAAATCGAACTATTTAAAGCTAGCAACAGAAATTGGTTATGATACATCAAAATTAATCTGGGTAAATCATGATCGAGATGATAATCCGTATTTAGGTGAAAGATAAAGTCATTCTATTTTGGTTTCGTAGAGATTTATGTATCGATGATAATATTGGGTTGTTTAACGCACTAAACAACCTATATCCTGTGTTGCCAATTTTTATATTTGATAGTGACATTTTAGAAAAACTAGAAAGTAAAAATGATCGCAGAGTAGATTATATTCAACAAGCGCTTTCTAAAATTAATCATAGACTAAAAGCTCATAACGCGTGTCTTAATACATTTTTCGGAAAACCTTTGATCATTTTTAAAAATTTATCTGATCAGTATGATGTGCAAGCGGTGTATTACAATCAAGATTATGAGCCAAATGCACTGAAAAGAGATAATGAAATTAATGATTTTTTTGAAGGTAAAAACATTCCATTTAAAGGATATAAAAATCAAGTTATTTTTGAGAAATCTGAGGTTTTAAAAAATGACGGAAGTCCTTATACTGTTTTCACGCCCTATTCTAAAAAATGGAAAGCGAAACTTACCGACAAAGATTACAAAGCATACAATCCAAGTCTAAAAAAGCTGTTTAAACAAGAGTTTAAGGAAGTACCTTCTTTGAATGAAATTGGCTTTACAAAAACAGACCTTTTTTATGAAACGCCACAATTAGATGCCTTCATTATAGGCGAATATGATAAATACAGAGATTATCCTGCTCTTCAAAAAACAACACAACTTGGTATTGCCTTACGCTTTGGAACAATAAGTATTCGAGAATGTGTTTCTTTTGCTATCTTACACAATCAAACCTGGCTAAACCAATTGATTTGGAGGGAGTTTTTTATGCAAATAATTTATCATTTTCCGCATGTTGAAAAACAATCTTTTAAAAATAAATACGATGCAATCTTGTGGAGAAATGACGAACACGAATTTTACTTGTGGTGCGTTGGAAAAACGGGTTATCCAATAGTAGATGCAGGTATGAGGCAACTGAACAAAACTGGTTATATGCACAATAGAGTTAGAATGATTTGCGCTAGTTTCTTGTGTAAACATTTACTGATAGATTGGCGTTGGGGAGAATTGTATTTTGCACAAAAATTAAATGATTACGATTTGTCTGCAAATAATGGAAACTGGCAATGGGCCGCAGGCTCTGGATGTGATGCTGCTCCTTATTTTAGAATTTTTAATCCTACTATTCAAACGCAAAAATTTGATAAGAACTTAGACTATATCAAAAAATGGATCCCTGAATTGAATACACAAAACTATTCCAAACCCGTTGTAGAACACAGTTTTGCAAGAGAAAGGGCTTTAAAAACCTATTCTAAAGCTCTTAAGTAATTTATTAATAGCCCTAGCGTTCAATTTCGTACGTCAATAGTTACTAATAGAGCGAAACAAGAATATATTCCTATTTCGCTCTATTACAAAACTTATTCAAAAATAGTTTCTTTCTATTTATTATCTACATCGAAGTATAACCGCCATCTACTGTGATAACAGCACCGGTTACATAAGATGAATCATCTGAAGCTAACCATAGATGCGCTTTCGCTACTTCATCTGCGTTGGCGAATCTTCCTAGCATACTTAATTGTTTTGCATAAGCTTCAGGATCAAAACCAAATTGTTCCAAAGCGCCTCTCAGCATCGGTGTGTCTATAGCGCCAGGAGCGACAGAATTAATTCTTATTTGATGAGGAGAATAATCCATAGCTACACTTTTTGTCAATCCAATTACTGCATGTTTAGCTGCAATATAAGCTGGTGTTCCAGGTTGCGGACGAATACCACTAACAGATGATGTGTTAATTATGGATCCGCCACCACCTTGCGCTAGCATCTGTTTAATTTCGTATTTCAGACAAAGAGCAACTCCTTTTAAATCTATCGACATCAATCGATCCCAATAATCTTCATCAAAATCGGCAATTGGTTTATCGTCAGGCGTAATGGCAGCGTTATTCAATGCAATATCTAATCTTCCGTAGGTGTCAACTGTAAATTGGACCATATTTTCTACGTCTTTCGAGTTGGAAACGTCCGTTTTTACAAAAGAACATTCACCACCTGCGGCTTTTATTTTATTGGTTTGTTGTAGCCCTTTTTCCTCGTTAAAGTCTGCTATCACAACTTTGGCTCCTTCACTTGCAAAAAGCTCGGCAGTTGCAGCACCCATTCCCATTGCGCCACCGGTAATGATGGCCACTTTGTTTTTTAATCGTCCCATATTTTTAATATTATTTGTTTCTATAATTTAATTGGTTTCTATATAATGTTGTCCACTATATTTTCACCAAAAGTTTGCAGCTTTGCGAAGTGCAGGGAGGGAGTTTGATCCTAATCGAGACATAAGCTAAAGCTGTGATCTTGTTGTAAATTTACAAAAAAAAGCAGAAAAAAACAATTTATTAAAGGGTAAAAAAGAAAGGAATTCAAGTTTAAATTCACGCTTAAAATCATATGGTTTAGTGGATTGAAATTTTGTGATAACTCTTACTTGATCAGCGATTATCTAAATTTTCCGCAACAAAATGTTTGCAATATTCTTTTATTTGCAGTCTGACTTGTCTGAACTGTTCGTCGATTTTTTCTTCTGTTCCTGTTGATTTTGCAGGATCGGAAAAGTTTTGGTGAAACTTCTTGGCTTGGGTCGGGAAAAAAGGACAGCGCTCTTTGGCATTGTCACAAACGGTTATGACAAAATCAAAGTCGATGTCGTGATATTCATCCAAGTTGTTTGAAGTATGATTTGAAATATCAATGCCGTCTTCTCGCATAATTGCAATGGCTTTTGGGTTTACTCCGTGTGTTTCCACACCTGCACTGTACACTTCTGCATTTTCTTTCGCAAAATGTCTTAAGTAACCCTCAGCCATCTGACTTCGACAACTGTTTCCTGTGCAAAGCACTAAAATTTTTTTACTCATTGTTTATAATATTTTCGTTTTAAAAATAGACTTGCTCTGACTAATAAAATCAATACGGGAACTTCAACCAAAGGCCCGATTACACCCACAAACGCTTGAGGTGAATGTATGCCAAACACGGCAATGGCGACTGCAATTGCCAATTCAAAGTTGTTACCAGTAGCTGTAAATGCAATAGATGCGTTCTTGTCATAAGGGACTTTTAGAAATTTACTAATGAAAAAACTCAAGAAAAACATCAGTACAAAATAAATGATTAATGGTATCGCAATTTTTATGACATCTAAAGGCAATTCCAATATTTTATCGCCTTTTAAACTGAACATCAGCACAATGGTAAACAGTAAAGCATACAATGTAATAGGCGATATTTTTGGAACAAATTTTCGGTTATACCAATCGATACCTTTTGATTTGACTAAGAAATAGCGGCTCACAAAGCCAGCAATAAAGGGAATGCCCAAATATATCAAAACGCTTTGCGTAACGTTTTTCATTGAAACACTTACATTGAAATTGGCAATTCCTAATTGATTAGGCAATATGTTGATGAAAAGCCAAACAAAAAAACTGTAAGTCAATATTTGAAAGATACTATTTAAAGCGACCAATAATGCTGTATATTCTCTATTTGCTTTTGCCAAATCGCTCCACACAATAACCATTGCGATACATCTTGCCAAACCGATTAAAATTAATCCCGACATATATTCGGGTTCGTTTCGTAAAAAAAGTACGGCTAAACCAAACATCAAAACGGTACCGATAACCCAATTCAATACCAAGGAAATGGCAATTACTTTTTTGTCTTTTAGAGCTTTAGGTAACAAGCTGTAATCGACCTTTGCCAAAGGTGGATACATCATCAAGATCAATCCGATAGCTAAGGGAACATTGGTTGTGCCAACAGAAAGGGAATTCGTTAGCGTTGAAATATTTGAAAAAAAATAGCTTAAACCAATGCCAACAAGCATTGCTAGGAAAATCCAAAGCGTTAAATAACGGTCGAGAAATTTTAATTTTGGTTGCATATGCTCATTCTTAACAACATCCACCGCCTGGGGCACAAGAGGTACTTTGATTTACTGTTAACTCGGATAAATTCTTCTTTACTTTCTCAGAAGGAATTCCACACGCATCTGGTGCTAAGCATGCAGTTGTTTTGTTTTGCAAAATGAAATGGGTTCCGTCAAATGCCAAACTGTACTTTCCAATGGTTTGCAAACTTTTTTTCAATTGTCCATTTTGTGATTGTGAATCTTCGATTTCACTTTGGTATTCCACTTCAATTTCTGCATCTTCCATACCTAGTTTTTCTTCGGAAAGTTGGATGATATGTAAAAGTTTGGTAGGTTTTAAACGATGTTCAAAGTCGTCTGCATTCCACAATTGAAAATTTACCGTTTTTTCCGAACGAATTACGCCCCCGCAATCAATGAAGTTTTTGGTAATCATTCCCACTTCGGTAACGTGGAAATGTTCAGGAACGAAAGAGCCGATTTCGAGTTTGAAGGTTAGGTTTTCTAAGGTAGGCAAAAGTGCTTTTACTTGTGATAATTTCATTTTATTATAGATTGAATGTTAGCAACAATTTTGGTTTTTTGAGGTGAGTTTTGTCGAAATATTTGCAAAATATGCTTGCAGTTTTTCAATGGTATTTTTGTCAATGCAATAGCAAATCGTATTTCCTTCAATGCTTCCCTTAATTAGTTTTGCATTTTTAAGTTCTTTTAGATGCCGTGAAACAGTTGGTTGTGCTAAAGGAAGTACATCTACAATATCTCCGCAAATGCAGGTGTCAACGGATAATAAATATTCAATAATAGCCACACGTGCTGGATGTCCTAATGCTTTTAGGATATGAGCCATTTCGTGCTGATTTTCGGTAAAGTCTAGTGGTTTCGTTTGTTCTCTTTCCATTTCTTTATTTCTATATTGCAATATTACGATAAAGAAATTAATCAACAAAATTTTTTTTAATATTGAAGAAGGAATTAAATGAATTATTTTTATTTAACAACACTCAACTTAAAAGATGTGTTTTTATCTCAATGATTTTTAAACAATTGCTTCATTCTTCTATAATAACGATTTCTTTTTTGTTTTGTTATTTCACGAGGAGCCATATGATACAAATCATAAAATTTCGAATTTAATTATTTTAATTTTGACTATAAATTTAGTTGATACCATTATGAAAAAATTGGAATTAATTGCAGCAATAAACAAGCTTAGAAAAGAAAAAAATGCAGTGATTTTGGCTCATTATTACCAAAATTCTGATATTCAGGAAATTGCTGATTTTGTAGGAGACAGTTTAGAACTCGCTAAAAAAGCAGCAACAACCGATGCTCAACTAATTGTGTTTGCAGGTGTACATTTTATGGCAGAAACTGCAAAAATTCTCAATCCTGATAAAAAGGTGGTTTTACCCGATTTAGATGCAGGATGTTCGTTGGCTGACGGTTGTCCGCCTGAGGAGTTTAGAGCTTTCATCCAAAAACATCCAGAACATGTGGTTGTGACTTATATCAATTGTTCTGCTGAGATAAAGACTTTAAGTGATTTGGTTTGTACCTCTTCCAATGCAAAAAAAATTATTGAATCAATACCTGTAAATCAACCTATTATTTTTGCACCAGATAAAAATTTAGGTAAATACCTAATCAAAGAAACCGGAAGAGAAATGGTCTTGTGGGAAGGTTCTTGTGTTGTTCATGAAGCTTTTTCGTTTGATAAACTGGTTGAATTATACAAAAAATATCCAAAGGCAAAAATCGCTGCTCATCCAGAATCAGAAAGCCATATTTTAAAATTGGCTCATTTTGTGGGATCTACTTCAGGAATTTTAAATTATGTAAAAAACCAAGATGCACAGACTTTTATCATTGCAACCGAAGTGGGAATATTACATAAAATGAAAAAAGAGGTTCCTCATAAAACTCTGATTCCTGCACCTGCTTATGAAGACAATACTTGTGCTTGTAGCGAATGTGCTTTTATGAAAATAAATACTTTGGAAAAACTCTATTATTGTCTGAGAGATGAATTTCCTGAAGTAAAAATTGATGAAAACATCCGCAAAAAATCACTACAACCCATCGAGAAAATGTTAGCATTGTCTTAGAGATTTATATATGATTAATATAAGATAAATAGTTGAAATGTAATAAAATTCATTCAAATGAAAACTACAGATATACTAGTAATTGGTTCGGGAGTTTCGGGTTTGTTTTTTGCTGTAAAAACAGCTTCTAAACGTCCAGATTTGTCTGTTGTTATTTTGACTAAATCTACGTCAGAAAATAGCAACACCCGATATGCACAAGGTGGAATTGCGGTGGTTACAAACAATCTGAAGGAAAGTTTCGAAAAACATATTGAAGATACCCTAAAAGCAGGTGCCGGAGCAGGCGATAGAGAAGTTATCGAAATGGTGGTGCGCCAGGCTCCAGAAAGACTTCAAGAGCTATTAGATTTTGAAGTTTCATTTGATAAAAAATGGAGCGGAGAATGGGATTTAGGTCTTGAGGGTGGACATAGCGAACATAGAATCTTACATCACAAAGATATTTCCGGATTGGAAATTCAACAAAAAATGCTATTTCAGCTCCAACGATTTCCCAACATTACATTGATTGAAAATACCCCAGTTTTAGATTTGGTTACCCACGAAAATAATTGTGCAGGAGCTATTTATTACGACAGACAAAAAAAATCAACTGAATGTATTCAATCGAAAATAGTTTTACTCAGTACGGGAGGTTGTGGGCAACTTTTTAAACACACTACGAATCCTGATATTGCTACGGCAGACGGGGTAGCAATGGCGCATCGATTGGGTGCAGAAGTAAAAGATATGGAATACATACAGTTTCATCCCACAGCTTTGTTTGAAGGAGAACGAAATCCTTATTTTCTAATTTCGGAAGCCGTGAGGGGGTTCGGAGCGTATATAGTGAATGCACAGTATCAGCGGTTTGTGTTTGAACACGATTCCAGGGGTGAATTAGCTACTCGCGATGTGGTCTCTAAATCCATTGGTGCTGAATTACAAAAGTCGGGAGATAAAAATGTTTATTTAGATTGTAGGCATTTGGATTTCGAAGCATTTTACAATCATTTCCCAACCATTACTGATTATTGTCAAAGTGTAGGGATCGACATCCGTAAAGACTTGATACCTATTGTGCCTGTTGCACATTACCAATGCGGTGGAATCAAAGTAGATAAGAATTCACAAACTACAATAAAAAATCTTTTTGCCGTAGGCGAATGTTCTTGTACTGGACTTCATGGAAAGAATCGTTTGGCTTCCAATTCATTATTAGAAGCTCTGGTTTTTGCACATCAAAGTTCAGAGTATATCTGTAAAAAGGTAGATGATATTGCGCTACCTAAGGCCATTCCGGTACACTTATTCACTACTTCATTAGAAAAATCTGAGGTTGTAGATAGTTTAAAAAACCAGTTAAAGTCAATTATGACATCACTTTTTATTGGTGTTAACGATTTACAGTTCACTAAAGCAAAATTAGTCGAAATTCAGAAAGAAGTACAATCATTAAGTAAGATCCAAACTTCTCTTTCATTCAGGGAACTCCAAAATATGATAGATGTAGCTATTTTGATAGTGAAAGGGAGATGATTTTATCTTAATCATGAATCACCTATTATAATTTTTTGATAAACTCAGCTTTTATAGTTCTTTTCACCCTCAATAATTTGAAAAAAGAAGGCGAACGAATTATTGTTCGTTTAGAATTTCACTTACGTAGTCTGTCCATTCATATTTCGGAATGCTTCTATCCAAATAAAAATCGGGTTGAATTCCTTTTTGGTCAATAGTAAATTCTGGTATTCGCATGCTTCTCGAAAGGGAATAGCCAAGTTTAAATTGTTTACAAGGCGATTCTACAAAATACATGTTAGAAATATCTAATACTCCAAAGGTTGTAACACCAAAAAGTTTTACTTTTTTACTTTGTTTGGCTGTTAAAAGAAACTGTTCGGCTGTACTTCCGTTGCCTTCGTTAATGATGATACCAATATTCTGAGGATAAGGATAAATTGTGTCTAATTTGTTTATTGTTACTATGTCATCATTTAAGTTTACAAATTGACCTAATTTTCCTTTCAATTTATCATAGGATTTCTTTGCCCATTCTTTAGCTTCATCACTAAAATTATACTCTGGTTTGTTTATGAAGTCTAACATTCTTTGATTGTTAAGTTCTGTAGAAAGATATTCCACACCAACTCCTCTAATAGGGTTGGTATATAAATATGGAATTATTTCGGCATAAGTAACATCGCTTCCACCTCCGTTATTTCTAATATCAATTATCAGATTTTTCGTGGCTAGAATTAGCTCTTTATTCGTTAGCAGTATACTATCAATATCTGTTTTGAAATTGTTGTCAAAAGAAGGTATTCTTAAATAAATAGTAGATTTATTGAATTGTTCTATATAAGGTTTTTGTGTATTTATTGCTTTAAGATAGTGTGTGTATTTTGGTTCATCTTTTATATTTGGATAAATTCTAGAGAGACTAAAATCACCAATTTGTAAATGATTTTTACCAATCATTGTTATTATATCTGATTCAACAGCAGAATGATCACGTAAGTAATATGTCGAGTTTACTTTGTTCTCTGTGATGTTCAACTTCAATTTTACTTGTCCTTTTGTCCATGTTTCTACATCCGATTCAATAATAAAACCAATGTAGTTGTTTCCTTCTTTTTTTATGCCGATCAGGTAAGGGTCACTTTCCCAAATTCCTTCATAATCTGAGTATTGCTTCTGATCTAAATATTCTTTAAATTCTTCCGTTGCGATGGTATAAGTTTCCCAATCTGCAAATAGATTTTCAGAATTTAATGTAGCGTTTTGTTGAGGATTTCCGATCAGTTCAATTGAAATATGATCCGATCGAAAGAATTCTAACCATTCATATAAAATCGCTGAACATTCGGTTAAGGTTTCAGCGTTTTCAATTTTATTTTCAATGTTTTTATTATGGTCTGCATAAGATTGTTCTCCTTTTAGATCTATGGCATACTGAAATCCAGCATCATTATTTTCAAAGGTTTTTTTTACCCAACTAAAATTTTTAGGACAATCGCAGTTTTGAGCAAATATTAATATTGGTGTAAATAAGAAAGATAGCAAAAATAACTTTTTCATGAGGACATTGTTTTATAAAAGTGTCTTTTTTTGCCACGAAAGTATAAAAAAATAAGCAGGTTCAAAATTAATATTGACCTGCTTATTAAAAAAGAATCATTTGAATTAATATGCCGCAGTAAATCTTGTTTTGTGATGTTTTGGATTTTCTACTTCATCGGCAATCACTACTGCCAAATCTTCAACCGATAAAATACTTCTGTTATTTTCATCAAAAACTGGAGTGTCATTTCCTAAACGATATTTTCCTGTTCTTCCGGTTGTAATTCCTTGATGCATTTCAAATGCAGGACTAAAAAAAGCCCAATCCAAATCATCCTCTGTTTTTAAAATATTCATATAATCTCTAGCAGCCGAAGCTCCTGCGTAAATTTCTTTTGGAAAATCAGGTGTGTCTACAGCCTGCACGCCTTCAGCAACATATAAACTACCAGCGCCACCCACTACAATGAAACGATTCACATTTGCAAGCTTTACAGCCTCTTGAATAGCTTTTGCACCTGTAATGAAATCATTGTAAATGTTTGGATTTTGCCATCCTGCATTGAAAGCACTAACAACCACATCATTTCCTTTTATAATGTTAGCAAGTTCTTCAACGTTTACAACATCTGCCGATACGGTTGTTAAATTTGGTTTATCTGATGCAATTGTATTTCTTGCAATTCCCATAACGCTGTGGTTGCGCTCTACCAATTCTTTTGTAATATTTTTTCCGACAAAACCAGTTGTCCCAATAACTGCTATTTTCATTTTTCTAATTTATTAATTTCATATACAAAATTACAAATTATAGTTACATATTTTATAGCTGTTACCTAATGGTAAGTGAGTGTTATTTGGTAACTAGCTTTCTTATTAGTGAATAGTTTTATAATTTTGTTGTATGGAAAAACAAAAATCAGAACTTACAGATGTTTGTCGGTTGCAAGTTCAAGGTGTTAAAGATGCCCAGGATCTGTTGAGCGGAAAATGGAAGGTTGTAATAATAGCTGCGCTCTACCACAATGGGAAATTTCGTTTTATGGATTTGAGCCGGCATGTAGGAGGTATTTCTCCAAAAGTATTGTCGAAAGAGTTGAAAGATTTAGAAATGAATCAGCTAGTTACTCGAACTGTTTTAGATACCATGCCAATAACCGTTGAATACGAGCTTACCGAACAAGGAAAAACGCTCAATAAAGTTATTGAAGCAATGGGAGAGTGGGGTATGAAATACAGAAAATCAATCTTAGACAAATAGACACATTTTTTAATTTATAAATGATAAAAAAAACCACAACTTCAAGTTGTGGCTTTATAAATATTATTTTGAAAGGTGAATTTCAAAAACTAAATCTGTATTTGGAGGAATGATTCCTAAATCTTGACTACCATATCCTAATTCAGATGGAATGAAAACATATGCTTTATCACCATAGTTTAATAATTCAATACCTTCAATAAATCCAGGGATTAATCCAGTTTTTTGACCGTATTGAAATGGAATTGGTACATATTGGTTGGCAGCTTTTCTACGGGTATCTAAAATATTGTGTTTTGTTGCCACTGCTTCCATGCTAGTGTCGAACAAGCGCCCATTTTCAAAGTATCCGGCATAAGTAATTTGCACTAAATCTCCAGCGACAGGTTTTTCCGAGGTTCCTTTTTCAAAAATGTAGTACGATAGACCAGATGCTGTAGATGTAGCTTTTGATTTTGCGCCCATTAATGTAGCGGCTGTAGTCGCTTCTGCTTCTTCAATGGCTTTTTTAGCTTCAGCTTCTTTAGCTTTACTCAGTTCTCTTTGTTCTTCAAATACTTTTGGAGCATCGAAATCTTGAGCAGCTTTACCCGAACGAATAATTTTTATTGTTTCGATTTTATCGCCTTGCTTGATAGAGTCAACAATACCTTGCCCTTCGATTACATGTCCGAAAACGCTGTGCATATTGTCTAACCATGGAGTCTCTAAGTGGGTAATAAAAAACTGCGAACCGTTGGTTCCAGGTCCGGCATTTGCCATAGATAAAACTCCAGCTTTGCTGTGCTTCAAGGTTTCGTTAAACTCGTCATTAAAACGGTAACCAGGTCCACCTTCTCCAGTGCCCATTGGGTCACCTGTTTGAATCATGAAGTTTTCAATCACTCTGTGAAAAGCCAATCCATCATAAAAAGGTTTTCCTTTGTATTGCGCATCAACTTCAGGATGATTTCCTTCTGATAAGGCAACGAAATTGGCTACTGTTTGAGGAACTTTTTCAAATTCAAGTTCTGTAAGAATCACACCTTTATTGGTTGTGATTTCTGCATATAAACCTTCAGGTAAATCGGTTCCTTTATTACAAGAAACCAAAACAACTGCTGATATTACAGCGGGGATTAGTAATTTTTTCATGGGTAAGTTCAAATTAATTATTGTTTAAAATTTCTACGTAAAAAACCAAATCAGAATTTGGTGGTACTATATTGCCTATCCCTCTTTGGCCATAACCTAATTCGGAGGGAATGAAAATATAAGCTTTGTCTCCTTTTTCTAAAGTTAATAAACCTTCTTCCATTCCTTTAATAAAGTAAGAGGGTTCTCCAAAGGTATATTCTAAAGGTTTATAAGCATTTGCCGCTTTTCTTTGTGAATCAAAAATTTCGTTTTCGATAGCTAGCTTTTCGATTCCTGAATCAAACATTTTACCGTTGCTTAGATAACCCGCATAGTCAAGATAAATAACTTCTTTGTGAGCAGGTTTTCCTCCATTTCCTTTTTCAGATACAAAAACCTGAACTCCAGAAACTAAAGCAGTTGCTTGATTTTTATATTCATCCAGCATGGTTTTGTTTTTACTTTGTATGGCCTCAACTTTTTGTTTTTTAAGCTCTTCTGCTTTTTTTGCTTCTTTCATTAAATTACTAAAAACTTTATTAGCATTGAAATTTTTGGCAGCTTTACCCACACGGATGATTTCTATTTTTTTTATCACGTCGTTTTGTGCAATTGCATCAACAACTTCTTGACCTTTGATCACTTGACCAAATACAGTATGACGTCCATCTAAATGTGGAGTGGCTTTATGTGTTATAAAAAATTGAGAGCCATTGGTTGCAGGCCCTCTGTTTGCCATAGATAATATTCCTGGACCACTGTGTTTTAGATCTTCTACAATTTCATCCGGAAAAAGATAGCCGGGCTGTCCAGAACCATCTCCTTTAGGATCTCCTCCTTGAATCATAAAATCTGCAACGACACGATGAAATTTAAGTCCGTCGAAAAAACGTTTACCTTTATATTGAGTGTCGACTTCGGGATGATTACCTTCGGTTAAAGCTACAAAATTAGCCACAGTGAGCGGAGTTTTATCAAAATAAAGTTCAGCTGTAATTGTTCCTTTATCTGTGATAAAATTTGCATACATGCCGTCTTGTGAATCATTCTGTGCAAAAATTTGCGTGCTTACTATCATTGTTAATAGCAGGATCATTTTTTTCATGATTATTCTGGTTTAATATCAATTAATGTTACTTTACAAATCAAAGGTACATTGATGCCTATTTTTTCTTTATCTCCTAAATACCCGTAACCCATATGAGATGGAAAAATAAATGAAATGGTTTCGCCTTTGTGCATCAATTTTACAGCATGACGTAGACCGACCATGATTTCTTGTTTATCGACTGCATAGACTTTAGGTGCCGTTTCTTCTTTGTTGTAAATCAACTCGTGCTCAATGTCGTAAATTTCGAATTCTAATTGAACAATATCGCCTTTCTTAGGTGTTATAGAATCTGTGGTATTGGCAAAGTGATATTTATACCAAAAACCTAAATCGCTTTGGTAATATTTTGAGTTACTGTCTTTTTTTATTAGCTCTTGGATGATTTTTTCTTCGTTTTGAACTAAGTTTTTGTTACGCTCGACCGATTCTTTAATGAAAGTGCCCGAACTATAAGTTATAGGTAACCTTGGTTCCGGCTGCTTACAAGCAACCGTTAACCCTAAAATACTCAATAGATAAACAAGCTTTTTCATTATTTATTCTTTGTTTATTTGTTTCAAAATGGTTTCAAATCGCTTGATGGTTTCTTCTAATGTATCAGAAGACATACCCCCAGCAGCATTGATGTGTCCGCCACCATTGAAATAATTTCGAGCAAAATTATTCACATCAAACATACCTTCAGAGCGGAAAGAGATTTTAATAATTCCTTCGTCTTTATTTTCAATAAATATGACCGCTAAATCAACATTCTTTATTGAAAGTCCATAATTGACAATACCTTCTGTATCACCTTTTTGAAATTCAAATTCAAACAAGTCTTTTTGTGATAAAAAAGTATAAGCCGTACGGTGTTCTGGTAAAACAGTTAGTTTTTCTAAAGCACGACCAAGTAATTGTAATCTTTTGTAAGAACTATTGTTAAACAATTGGTTGTGTATACCAGGATTGTCTACGCCTAAATCTAGTAAATCGGCTACAACTCGGTGCGTGTTTCCTGTTGTTTTCAAATATTTGAAAGAGCCAGAATCGGTAACTATTCCAGTGTAAATACAAGTTGCAACTTCTTTATTGATGTATTTTTTTAGTTGTAAATGTTCTAAAAAACGATAAAGCAACTCACACGTAGAACCAAAAGATGTATCAGAAATCATGACTCTTGCATATGAATCGGGTGCTTGATGATGGTCTATCATCACAAAATCGCAACTGAGCTTTTCCAAAACATTTCCCATTTGCTCTCCAGTACGTTGTAATGCATTGAAATCTAAAGTGAAAATCATTTCACTCTGTTTCAGTATCTTTGTACAATCTTCACTGTTTTTTTCAAAAATCATTGTTTGTTTAGCTTCGGGTAACCAAGCAATAAAATCTGGGAAATCATTTGGGCTTATCACATAAACCTCATGATTCATTTGCTTTAAAACTTGATACAAACCCAAAGAAGCTCCCAAAGCATCACCATCAGGATTGCGGTGGGGAATAATCGATATTTTCTTAGGCGTTTCTATGAACTTCGCTAGAAAGGCCGTGTCTTTTTCATTAATCATCTTGCGAAAATAAACAAAATAGATATAATTGCAATCATTTTAGAAAAGAATTAAGCTTCAGTGAAATTATATATCTTAATTTCAGTTATCTAAACTTTAGCGTCTCTTTATTATTTAAAAAACAAGCTATTTTGTATCTTTGTACTTTTAATTTTTTTATGCAAAATCAGGAAGAACATATTGAAGTTATTGGTGCTAGGGTCCATAATTTAAAGAATATAGACGTTTTAATTCCAAGAGAACAATTGGTGGTAATCACAGGGCTTTCTGGTTCTGGAAAATCATCTTTAGCTTTTGATACAATTTATGCCGAAGGACAGCGAAGGTATATAGAAACTTTTGCTTCTTACGCACGACAGTTTTTAGGTAGTTTGGAACGTCCTGATGTCGATAAAATCGAAGGGCTGTCACCCGTTATCGCCATCGAACAAAAGACTGTCAATAAAAATCCGCGTTCAACTGTGGGTACAGTTACAGAAATTTACGATTTTATTAGATTGCTCTTTGCACGTGCTGCTGAAGCTTATTCTTTTGAAACCGGAGAAAAGATGGTTAGTTATTCGGATGAACAAATTGAGGAATTAATCAGTACAAATTACAAAGGTGCTCGTATTAATATTCTTTCTCCTGTAATTCGTTCACGTAAAGGACATTATAGGGAGCTGTTCGAGCAAATTGCAAAGCAGGGGTTCGTAAAAGTTCGAATTGATGGTGAAATTCGTGATTTAGTTCCAGGTTTAAAAGTAGATCGTTACAGAACGCATGATATTGAAATTGTGATTGATCGTTTACAGGTAGATGATTCAGAACAAGCTCAAAAACGTTTGGCAGAAAGTATAAAAACGGCTATGTATCATGGAGAAGATATTATGATGGTTTTACCACACGAATCTGAAACTCTACGTTTTTTTAGCCGACACCTTATGTGCCCAACTTCTGGAATTTCATATCCGATTCCTGAACCTAATAGTTTTTCTTTCAACTCTCCAAAAGGAGCATGTCCGCATTGCAATGGTTTGGGTGTTGTTAGTGAAATCAATCTTCAAAAAATTATTCCCGATAATAAAATATCCATTAAGAATGGAGGTATTGCGCCGATTGGCGAACAAAAAAACACCTGGATATTTAAGCAATTAGAGATCATTGCTCAGCGATTTGGTTTCAGCTTATCAGATGCAATAGTTGACTTGCCTAAAGAAGCAATGGATGTGATTTTATATGGCGGTAAGGAAAG
This sequence comes from uncultured Flavobacterium sp., assembly GCA_964397335.1. Classification (GTDB taxonomy): domain Bacteria; phylum Bacteroidota; class Bacteroidia; order Flavobacteriales; family Flavobacteriaceae; genus Flavobacterium. The sequence goes on along the minus strand of CAYNIM010000002.1, from coordinate 30,375 downwards.
TTTTTCTGTAGCATCTAAGGTTTTGGGAATTACAAAAGAATATAAAATAGATTTTGAAGGAATTTCTAATTTTATTAAAAACCAATTCGAAGATGCGCCTACTGCCACGATAAAACGTTGGGCAGGTGACTTTATGGATGAAATGGATTGTACTGAATGCAATGGATCAAGATTAAGAAAAGAGTCGCTTAATTTTAAAATCGCAGATAAAAACATTGCCGATTTGTCCATGATGGATTTGGAACAACTGAGTAATTGGTTTGATGATTTACCTAGTAAATTAAGCGAAAAACAAACGATCATTGCACTGGAAATTATTAAAGAGATCACTACTCGTCTTTCATTTTTGTTAGATGTTGGATTGAACTATTTAACGCTAAATCGTTCTTCAAAATCACTCTCGGGTGGTGAAGCACAACGCATTCGATTAGCCACTCAAATCGGCTCCCAATTAGTAGGAGTTTTATATATTTTAGATGAACCAAGTATCGGATTACATCAACGAGATAATGAAAAATTAATCAATTCATTGAAACAACTGCGCGACGTTGGTAATTCTGTTTTAGTGGTTGAGCATGATAAGGATATGATTGAAGAAGCTGATTATGTTATTGATATTGGTCCAGAAGCTGGTATTAAAGGTGGACAAATCATCAGTGCTTCTTCTCCAAAGGAATTGCTTAAAAAAGAAACAATTACGGCTAAATACTTAAATGGTTCCTTGAGCATTCCGATACCTGATAAAAGAAGAAAGGGAAACGGTAATTTTCTTAAGTTATACGGAGCTAAAGGTAATAATCTAAAAAATCTGAATGTAGATTTTCCTTTGGGAACTTTGATTTGTGTAACTGGAGTTTCAGGTTCGGGTAAATCAACTTTAATCAATGAAACTTTATATCCTGTACTGAATACTCATTTTTTCAATGCTCTTAAAGCTCCGCAACCTTATGACAAGATCGAAGGTATAGAACATTTAGACAAAGTCATTGGAATTAATCAAAGCCCTATCGGGAGAACACCTCGATCCAATCCGGCAACATATACTGAAGTTTTTTCTGAAATAAGAACTTTATTTACTAAAACTCCAGAAGCTAGCATTCGAGGTTATAAACCTGGAAGATTTAGTTTTAATGTTAAAGGTGGTCGTTGCGAAACTTGTGAAGGTTCAGGTTTACGAACAATTGAAATGGGCTTTTTACCAGATGTTTATGTTGAATGTGAAACTTGTCAAGGTAAAAGATTCAACAGAGAAACCTTAGAAATTCGTTATAAAGGTAAATCGATAGCAGATGTTTTGGCAATGACGATTGATGAAAGTGTTGGGTTTTTTGAAAATATTCCAAAAATTTATCGTAAATTGAAAACTATTCAAGACGTAGGTTTAGGCTATTTAACATTGGGCCAACAAAGCACCACTTTATCAGGGGGAGAGGCGCAAAGGGTAAAGTTGGCTACAGAATTGTCTAAAAAAGATACGGGAAATACTTTTTATATTCTAGATGAACCTACAACAGGTTTGCATTTTGAAGATATTAGAGTATTGATGGATGTCTTACAAAAATTGGTGGATAAGGGCAATACAGTTTTAATTATCGAACACAATTTAGATGTGATAAAAATGGCGGATTATATAATTGATATTGGACCTGAAGGTGGAAGTAATGGCGGTCAAATTGTTGCAAAAGGAACACCCGAACAAGTGTCAAAAAGCAAAAAAAGCCATACGGCACGTTTTTTAAAGAAAGAGCTAAAGTAAATTATTTGAAATGGAAGAGAAGTTTTTAGACGAAGATTCGAAAATAAAAGAAAGTTTTACCCAAAAAACTTGGAATGAAATAAAATCTAATGATTCTTGGGCAATTTTTAAAGTTATGGCCGAGTTCGTTAATGGTTATGAAGCCATGGGACGCATTGGTCCTTGTGTATCAATATTTGGTTCGGCCAGAACAAAAAGTGAAGATAAATATTATAAGCTAACTAAAGAAATTGCGTTCAAAATCAGTAGGGCAGGTTATGGAGTTATTTCGGGCGGAGGACCTGGAATCATGGAAGCTGCCAATAAAGGAGCTCGTTTAGGTGGTGGCGCATCAGTGGGTTTGAACATTGATTTACCCTTTGAACAACATTTTAATGCGTACATTGATAGTGATAAAAACTTACAATTTGACTATTTCTTTGTTCGCAAAGTTATGTTTGTAAAGTATTCACAAGGTTTTGTAGTGATGCCAGGTGGATTTGGAACTTTAGATGAACTTTTTGAAGCGATGACTTTAATTCAGACCAAGAAAATAGGTAAGTTTCCAATTATATTGGTTGGAAGTGAATATTGGAAAGGTTTAATCGACTGGATTGAAAATGTATTAAGAGATCAATATACAAATATTTCACCAGAAGACATGAATCTGATAAAAATAGTAGATACTTCAGACGAGGTAGTCGAAATTATTGATAACTTTTACAAGAAATATAATCTGGCGCCGAATTTTTAATGTCTTCTAATTAATTGCGTTTTAATTCAATTGATGTTTTTAAAATAAACAGGTAAGGTTTGTATAAAAGATGTTGAGCGATTTGAATAAACGCCTTATTAATTTGAGATATAAAGTTTCCTTATCGGTTTTGTTTATGATTTATTTTATATATTTGGTTTAATTATAATTGTAAAAATGAAATTCAATCCGTTTAAAATCATTCTTTGGTTACTGTTTGTACTTATGGTGCTTTTAAACAGTTTCCGACTATTTATTTACGGTTTTGTGATTAGTTTTATAATTGTGATAATCGACAGAGCATTTTTTGGAACTCGCAGTCGGTCCGACACACAGTTTTTAAACTTGTTTTTTTCTATCACATTGTTTTTTGCAGTTTGTTATACTTTTTCTCCATTTTTTAGAAGCTTAGAATTTGAAGTTTCACATCCGAAATGGACGCAATATGATATTGAAAAAATTGATAAGCATACAACTAAAAAAATTTATAGCGATCGAAATATCTTGAAAAAACAACAGACACCTGTTGTAATTCACTACTTGGATGAAGAAGGAACAACTCAAAAATTAGATACTTATTTTGAACATTATGCTTTACCTATGTTTCCACCGCTTTTTAATGCTAAAGTTTCTGAAAACGAATTAGACTACATTCATCAGCGAGGGGTAAATAAGTTGGTTGATAAGCAAAACGTACATTTGTTTAAACATCCTCATAAAGATCTTTTAAAAGTTTTTAAAGGAATGGACGCATTCGCAGTCCGACACTCCATCGGATCGGTCATTGTACTTTGGGTTTCCTATATACTGTTTATGGGTTTGTTGGTTTATATTATAATTAGATTTAAGGTTATTAAAGAAAAATTCCAAATTAATACCCCAAAAGAGCGTTTGGCATTACTGTTGATTTCTGGATTGTTTCTAACGTCTTTTACAATTACAATAACCAGTGTACTCCATTATTTAAAGTTTTGATTTACTTGAATGTCTACTTATGCTAAAATATATAAAATGAGAATCTATTTAATAATTGCATTTTTCCTTTGTTCCGTTCAGTCATTTGCTCAAAGTTATTTGGATTTTTATTTTAAATCAAAAGAGATTGATGGCGCAATAGTGCTTTATAATGAAAACAATGATGAGTGGATTTTTAGTAATCCTACAGATGCATTATCCAATACACCCATTGCTGGTCATTTTCAACTTTGGATGGCATTAGTTGGTTTAAAACACCAAATTTTTGAAGTAAATGAGAATAAATCTCTACCATGGGATGGTGTAAAAAGACATTATTTTGAACAAAGAAAGCCCGAATGGAATCAAGATACCAATCTAGTGCAAGCAATTAAATTTCAAAACGATTGGTATTTTGATCAATTAAAAGAAGAGTTACCAATAAAAGAATATCGTTATTTTATACAAACCAATCCTTTGTTTACTGAGATTGAAAATAATGTTTGGGAAAATTTTTGGAACTATGGTGCTTTATCCAATCCTAAAACCATGATTTTGTTTCTTAAAGATTTAGTTCAGAGTAAATTGGATTTTAATGAACATCATCAAAAGTTTGTTTTCAATCAGATGTTAATTGATTCTAAGTTGGCATTGCGTACGGTTTCAACGAGTTATCTAGGGAAAAAAATAGATTGGACTTTAGGTGTTTATTTCACTAAAGAAAAACCAATCTATTTTTCTTTGAGAACACAACATTCTCTCGATATTCCCAAGAAAGAAGATTACGAAGGACAGAGAAATTTATTGATTTCTGAAATTTTTGATGCTTTGAATTTTGAGTAAAAAAAAACACAGTCTGTAAGAGACCGTGTTTGTTTTTTTATGGCTGTGGCATCAATTCATCAATTCTTTGTTGCATCAACTCTTGATCAGTTAAGGCATCCCAACCAAAATAAGATCCAATAATTAAAGTGAAAATAATTGAAACTACGAATAAAATAATCCCAATAATTGACAAAATTCTACCAATATTCAAAGTAGAATAATTAAGATAACCTTCAGGATTTTTTCTGTATAATTTCATGTCCTTACTTGCAAGTACAAGACCAATTATTCCGAAAATAACCCCGATTCCATAAAAACAACAACCAATAATTGATAAAATACCTAATACTAAAACTGCTGTAGCGTTTGGTAAATTGGATGGTACAAAATTTTCGTTACCATCTGAAAAATACTGTTGAGGGTTTTTACTTTGATAATTCTCCATGTTTGTTTAAATATATAGTTGTTTGTAAATATACACTAATATAATTATTACTGCATTTACTATTGCTAAAAAAATAATTATTTTACTATAATTTCTTTTTTTGTCTAAGAAATGTAAAAATATAAATAAAAATAAAAAAATAGTGGTGTAAATTGCTGGAAACATTTTAAATGCTCCAACAAAATCACCTTGAAAAAGCATATAAGCTGCTCGCTGAGTTCCACAACTCATACAATCAAATCCGAAAATTTTTTTGTGCATACAAGGCAACATATATTCTTCCATCACAGTTTGTAATATAAAGCTGTAAAATTACTAAATTTGGAAAAAATAAAAAATGAAATACTTAGTTTACATTTTAGGCTTTGGTTTGATGTTGTGGGCGCTGTTCGAACAAACTAAGGAACAGCCAAATATATACATTCAAATCGTTGCAGTTGTTGTGTTTTTTTTACTAATGATGCAATTGATGAATAAGATACCGAGTAATTCTAAACGAGATATAAATTCTAATGATGATGAAAACGTCGATTGAAATAGGAAGTTTTGTAGAAGTTTTAGACGATAATTTTAAAGGTAAAGTCGTTAAAATTGAAAATGGAGAAGCAGTTTTGTTGACTGATGATGGTTTTGAACTCAACTTTCCAGTATCACAATTAATTCCACAAAGCGATGGTTCTTTGTTACGTCAAAATTCAACTTTTGGTGCCATTGAAGAAGCTAAAAAAGAGAAGGTTACAAAAAAACATCATAGAGTAAATACCGAAAAAAAATCAAGGAAAGATGAAGTGGTTTTAGAAGTCGATTTACACATTGAAAAACTTGTAAAGAAATTCAATCATTTATCTAATTTCGATATTTTAAATCTTCAAGTAGATACTGCACGTTCACAACTTGAATTTGCAATAAAAAACCGTATCCCCAAAGTAGTTTTTATTCATGGAATGGGTGAAGGAGTTTTGAAAACAGAACTAGATTTTTTATTTGGTAGATATAACGAAATCACCTACCAAGATGCCAATTACCGCAAATATGGATTGGGTGCAACAGAGGTTTACATCAAACAAAATTATTAAAAAACTATCATCAATTAGCGGTGATGATAGGGCTCATTTTTTAATATGGTCATGGCTCTATAAATTTGTTCTATAACAAACAAACGAACCATTTGATGTGAAAAAGTCATTTTTGAAAGTGAAATTTTACCAACGGATTTTTGATAAACTTCGTCTGAAAATCCGTACGGACCACCAATGACAAAAACTAAAGTTTTGATGCCGCTATTCATCTTTTTTTGTAAATCATCAGCAAATTCAAGACTAGAAAAACTTTTTCCGTTTTCATCCAACAGTACTAAATAATCTGTATTTGAGATTTTTGATAAAATCAATTCACCTTCTTTTTGTTTCTGTTGTTGTACGGAAAGATTCTTAGAATTTTTGATATCAGGAATGATTTCCATGCTAAAATTTATATAGAAACCCAATCGTTTAGTATAGGACTCTATTAAAATATCTAAATTTTTATCGTCGGTTTTTCCAATTGCAATAAGCCTGATATTCATTTTATAGAATTTTGACAAAAATACATTAGTTTATTAAAACGTTCATAATTTTCATATAAATATTTTAATCTAGTGTTTTTTTTTTGATTTAACCGCATCTAATCAGTTGGTTATATGTTTTTTTACTGTTAACTTATTGGAAGCTTTTATGAAATTTGAAAATGCACTTTAAACTTCTTTTGACCACACTTAAAAATTCGTAAATTAGCCCTAAATAAATCTTAAAAGATGATTACTGAAGAACAATTTAATAAAGAATTACAGCTTATTATAGAAAATGCAATCCGAGAGGATGTAGGGGATGGAGATCATAGTTCATTGGCTTGCATTCCTTCTGATGCTACTGGAAAAGCGATGTTGTTAGTTAAAGACGAAGGTGTCTTAGCAGGGGTTGAGTTTGCAAAAATGGTTTTTGATTACGTAGATTCCAATATGCAAGTCGAAGTTTTGTTGAACGATGGAGCTGAAGTAAAATACGGTGACATAGCTTTTTATGTAACCGGAAAGTCTCAATCGATATTAAAAGCCGAACGTGTTGTTTTGAATTGTATGCAACGAATGAGTGCGATTGCTACTAAAACTAAGTTTTTTGTCGATTTAGTTGCTGGAACAAAAGCAAAAATTTTAGACACAAGAAAAACCACTCCTGGAATTCGCGCTATTGAAAAATGGGCAGTAAAAATTGGGGGAGGAGAGAACCATCGTTTTGCATTATACGACATGATAATGTTGAAAGATAATCATATTGATTTTGCAAACGGTGTTACAAAAGCGATTACTCAGACCAAAGAATATTTAAAAAATCATAATAAGGATTTGAAAATTGTAGTTGAAGCGCGTGATTTAAATGAGATTGAAGAAATCCTTAAAAATGATGGCGTATATCAGATTTTAATTGATAATTTTAATTTTGAAGATACTCGAAAGGCAGTTGCAATGATTAACGGAAAATGCTTTGCAGAGTCTTCAGGAAATATTAATGAAAAAACCATTAGAGATTATGCCGAATGTGGTGTTGACTTTATTTCAAGTGGTGCGTTAACCCACTCGGTTTACAATATGGATCTAAGTTTAAAAGCAGTTTTATAATTTTAAAATTTGGCGAATAATTCATTTAAAATAACAAAATTACCTATTGTAGGTAAATTGATTAAGTTTTCGATCCGAACTAAACTACCTGGTTTAGAAGGCTTGACTTTGTATGAATTATTACGAATCTATATTACTGGTATTATCAAAGGAGCGTTTAATTATAAAGCAGGCTCTATTGCTTTTAGCTTTTTTATGGCGTTATTTCCTTTTGCTCTTTTTTTGTTGAACTTAATTCCATACATACCCATTGCAAATTTTCAAGATAGCTTTTTATCTTTCGTAGAAGAAAATGTACCGCCAAATACATACGGTGCTATCGAGTCAATTTTACTTGATATTATGAATAATTCTTATCGTAGTTTATTATCTACTGGGGTTATTATGTCGATTATTTTCATGGCGAATGGTGTTAATGCTATTATTGGAGGTTTTGAATCTTCCGTTCACTTAACCGTTTCACGCAACTTCTTTAGACAGTATTTCGTTGCAATGGTTTTATCGGTTTTGCTTAGCGTAATGTTGGTGCTCTCTGTAGCTGTGTATCTTACGATGGAAGTTTATATGCATTTTTACGAAAGTAGATGGTTGGTCGACTTAGCAAGGAATCTTTTTGTAATTAGTATGATTTTGTTTACCGTATCAATACTTTATAAGTTTGGTACCAAAGAAACTAAACATTTATCTTTTATTTCTTATGGTTCAGTTTTTACGACTATTTTAATGTCAGCAACTTCTGTTGGATTTGGTGTCTATGTTTCTCGATTTGCTCAATACAATGAACTATATGGTTCTATAGGTACCTTGTTGGTTATTATGATTTACATTTGGATTAATTGTATGATTTTGTTACTTGGTTTTGAATTAAATGCAGCAATTTATGTTGCGAAACGAAAAAATTTATATCTTAGTAACAAATAAAAAATGAAAAGTCTATGAAAAAATTAATTTTAACTGCAATTTTGACCCTTTGTACTATTGTAGGAATGAATGCACAATCGGTTCTTGGAAAATGGAAAACAATTGACGACAAAACAGGTGAAGCAAAATCAATTGTAGAAATTTCTCAAAAAAACGGAAAGATTTACGGCAAAGTTATTAAAATTTTGACTGATAAAAAAGATGCGAAATGCGATAAATGCCCTGGTGCTGATAAAGGAAAACCGATAGAAGGACTTACCATTATTAGAGGGTTAACTAAAGACGGATCGTCGTATTCTGGTGGAACGATTATTGATCCTGGAACTGGTAAAGAATATAAGTGTACGATCAAACTGAATGGATCCGATAAATTGGATGTTCGCGGTTATGTTGGTATACAAGCATTAGGGAGGACACAAACATGGATTCGTTTAGAATAAAAATTGATTTTTTTGTGAGAAACCTTCAACTTTTATAAAACACAGTTGTATTGAGCAACTGTGTTTTTTTATGAGTTATTGTTTGTATGAGCCACATTTTACTAAATAATTACCATACCAAGGTTCGGTTAAATCAGATATAATAACTCCTTTAGATGTTGAAGCATGTACAAATTTATTATTGTGTAAATAAACTCCCACATGATTGATTTCATTTGACTTTCCGAATGAGAAAAAAACTAAATCACCTTCATTTAGATTTTTTGAATATTTTCTTTTAATGTTTTTGGCCATGTCTTTTGAAGCTCTTGGAAGTTGAACATCATAAATTTCTTTGTACAAGATATTTGTAAATCCAGAGCAATCCACACCGTTTTCATTCTGACCTCCAAATCTATATGGAGTGCCGTACCAGTAAGTTATAAAAGAATAAAGCTCTTTGTTTTGAATAGTTTTTTCACTTACATCTAATAATTTTGCGTATTCAGCTATATTTAATGGTGCATTTTTAGATTTTTTTTCAACCTTCTTTTTACTGGTCTCAAGGCTTTTAGATTTGTCTTCATTATATTTAACGCGCCAGTCTGTTTTTGATTTACAACCTACTAATAATATAATTGTTAAAGCCAAAAAAATATAATTTGAAATGAAAAAAACCGGAAATTTCCGGTTTCTATAATGGCATTTCATTATTGGTTTATTTTTCTTAGTTGAACCAATTTTTCTTTCCATAGGTTTAATTCATCTTTATGACGATCTATGTTTTTGTTGATTTCTTTTAGCAAAGGATTGTCGGCTTTTGCGTTGGAAAAAAACTGAACGTTGGTTTCCAATTGTAAAATTTCACTTTGAATTTCATCGATTTTTCTTTGAATAAAGATAGTCTCGTTTTGAATGCGTCTTTCATCTTTATTTTCAACTAAGTACTCGATACGATTTGAGAATTTAATCAATTCCGCTTCTTTTTTAGACATGCTTAATTTCTCAAAGAAAGTGTCTAATAATTTGTTGAATTTTCCTTCGATATGTCTACGGTGATGAGGAACAGGACCAATCGCTTTCCAATTATCTATATGACCTTTAATGGCATCCAAATCGGTTTTGTGATCTCCTTGAAAATCAAATGATTTTAATTCATCAAGATAGGCTTTTTTCCTATCAAAATTTTGCATTTCTACTTCCAGCTCCTTGTTGCGTTCATTGTGCAAACGATCGAAATAGGCGTTACAAGCTGTTTTAAATTCTTTCCATAATTTGTCGGAATGTTTGCGAGGCACATGACCAATGTGTTTCCAATCTTCCTGAATTTTTTTCATTACAGGCGTCACATTTTCGTAGTCGGTGCTTTCGCTAAGTTGTTTTGCTTGTTCGATAAGTGCTTGTTTTTTTGAAAGATTATCTTGCTGTTCCTTCTTTATTTCTTTGTAGAAATTATTTTTCAAGGCGTTGAATCGTCTAAATACATCTTTGAAAATCCCCCAATTTTCTTCGATATTTTCACTTGGAATTCGTCCTATATTCAAGAATTGTTGACGAAGTTCTTCTGCTTTTTTAATTTTTTTCTGCCACTCATTGTGCGACGAAACATCTTCGCTAATCAAATTTTCAATTTGTTCAATGATAACAAGCTTCTGCTCTAAATTCTCTTGTTCTTTTGCTTTTATTTCATTTTGGAAAGCTTCTCTTTTGTCGTGTAATTGCTTGGTAATAAGACTGAACTCTTCCCAAACAGCTTCGCGTACATCTTTAGAAACAGGACCAACTTCTTCTTTCCAAACACGATGTAGGGTTTGTAATTCTCTAAATGCTTTCTTGATATCTTGTTCATCAAGCAATTCTTTGGCAAGTTCGATCAGCTTTTGTTTTTGCTCTAAATTGTTTTTAAAGTCTAAATCTCTAGCTTCTCGATCCAAATGTAATTGGTCGTAAAAACGTTCTAAATGGAAATGAAAGTCGTTCCAAACTAAGTTGTAATTATCTTTTGGAATTGGACCGATGGCTCTCCAACGATCTCTTATATCATGAATATCTTTTAAAGCTTTGTCGTAATTATCAGAATTATCTACCAATTCCTTCAACTCTTCAATAATTTGATTTCTGGATTCCAGATTCTTTTTTAATTGATCTTGAATGGTTTTATATTGTGTATGACGTTTGTTTTTGTACTCATTCATTAAATGATCAAACGTTCTTTTGATAGGTAAATCATATTGAAAATCAGAAGCTGTTGCCTCAAGGTTTTCATTTAAAAAAGCAGCTTTCTTTTCATCAATAAATTCGTGGTATTGAAGTAAAAAAGCTTTTTTAACGGATTCCACATGCTCTCGAATCGCCATAATCTTATAGTTTTTGAGCAAGTCTTCTAAATGCTCAACTAAGGCTTCAAAAGATAGGTTGTCATACTCCATCGGAGGCAATTCTCTCTGCTCCTGAATACTTGTATCTTCGCTATCTTCAGCATTTTCACTATTGATTTGATCGACTACAGCGCTCTCCTCATTTTTTAAATTCGTTCCGTCTGCTTCGTGCAGGTTATCATTCTTTTCTTCTAACATTTTTTCAATGTAATAAATTCGACAAAATTTTAGGAAAGTTAAAAATTTTATTTTTTAAATCAAAATATTATCTTAAAAAAAGTTTTTAGTCGTTCCATATTTGCCAAGCTTCTTCTGCTTGAATTTCAAGCATTTGTAATCCGTTTTTTATGGTTGCTCCATTAGCTTTGCATTTTTGAAGGAATAATGTTTCGCTCGGATTGTAAATCAAGTCATAAACAAGGTGCTGATCGCCAATAAAATGATAGGGGAGCTCTGGGCAATTTTCAATATTAGGAAAAGTACCAAGTGGGGTTGTGTTTACAATGATGTTGTATTTTTTTAAAATTTTTTCGTCAAGTTGATCGTAAGTGAAGTCACCTTTACTTCGAGAAACAATTTTTGTAGAAATTCCTAATTGTTTTAATGCGTAATTAACTGCTTTTGATGCACCGCCCGAACCAAGAATAAGAGCGTTATTATTATGTGGTTTCAACAAAGGTTCTATTGATTTTTTGAAACCAATCCAATCGGTATTAAAACCCTTTTTTTGGTTCTTATGAACCTGAATTGTATTAACTGCTCCAATACATTTAGCGTGATAATCCAGTGCATCCAAAAAAGGAATTATGGTTTCTTTATAAGGGATTGTCACATTATAACCTTGATTATTTTGATTAAATAATTTATTTATATGATTAATTGTATCTAATTCAAAATTAACATATTGTGATTTTTTTATTCTTTCTTTTTCAAACTTGATTCTGAAATAGTTTTTAGAAAATGAATAATCGATATTTTTTCCTATTAGACCGTAAGTTTTCATCTTAAGTATGAAGTTATGTTGGTAGATAATGTCTGAACAATTTATTGAAAATACTTTAAAAAAAACCTAATCGTTGTCCTTGCCTATGATGTAGGTTTTAAAGCCAAGTGCTGTTAGTTTTTTTGCATCCATAATGTTTCTTCCATCAAAAATAAATGCTGGTTTGTACATTTGTTCGTAAATTTTCTGCCAATCATAAGTTTTAAACTCATCCCATTCGGTTAAAATTGCGATGGCGTGCGCTTGCATACAAGCTTCATAAGGATCATTAACCACTTTTACCATTTTGCGGTTTTTCTCAGGACTTCTCGTGTTTAAAAAGTCTAAATCCTTATAAATTTGTTCTTTAGAGACTTTTGGATCATAGACTACAATGTTCGCTTCTTCATCTAATAAATAATCTGCCACGTAAATAGCAGCTGATTCACGAGTATCATTTGTATCTTTTTTAAATGCCCAACCTAAAAAAGCAATACTTTTGCCGTTTACGGTATTGTAAAGTGTGCTAATTATTTTATCTGCAAAGCGTTCTTTTTGATGATCATTCATAAGAATTACTTGTTCCCAATAATCAGCAACCTTGTCCAAATTGTAACTTCTAGCAATATAAACTAGGTTTAGAATGTCTTTTTGAAAGCAAGAGCCTCCAAATCCTACAGATGCTTTTAAGAATTTAGGTCCAATGCGACTGTCGGTTCCAATTGCAAAAGCTACTTCATTAACATCGGCGCCTGTAACTTCGCATAGTTCAGAAATTGCATTGATACTCGAAACTCTTTGAGCTAAAAAGGCATTTGCAACTAACTTTGATAACTCTGAAGACCATAGATTAGTAGTAATTATGCGTTCTTTTGGCACCCATGTTTGGTAAATAGCTACAAGAGCTTCAATTGCTTCCTTGTTTTCTCCACCAATCAAAACGCGATCTGGGTTTTGTAAGTCTTGAACTGCAGTGCCTTCAGCTAAAAACTCTGGATTGGATAAAATATGAAAATTAACGCCGTTTCCAGTGTTGTGTAAAATACTTTTTAATGCTTCTGCTGTACGTACAGGTAATGTAGATTTCTCTACAATAATTTTATCATCTTTGGCTACTGCTGCTATTTGTCTAGCACATAATTCAATGTGTTTTAAATCAGCTGCTTTACCCTTACCTTTACCATAAGTTTTGGTTGGCGTATTAACAGAAATAAAAATCATGTCGGCCTGATTGATTGCTACTTCAATGTCTGTGGAAAAGAATAAGTTTTTTCCTCTTACTTCGTTTACAATATCATCTAAACCAGGGTCATAGATTGGTAGCTTTGATAAATCTTCATGGTTCCATGCTTCGATTCTTTCGCTATTTAGATCCACTACTGTAATTTCTAAATGTGGGTTCTTTTGAGCGATGACCGACATGGTTGGTCCACCAACATAACCAGCTCCAATACATGTTATTTTTTTTATTTCCCTCATAATTAATTACTTAACTTTCTCTTGTTTGCACTGAAAATTCCAAGAGGTTCTCATAGATGTTTCTAAATCTTTTTGTGGTTTCCAGTTCAATTCTTTTTCGGCTAAAGAGTAATCAGCATAAGCTTCTTGGATATCTCCGGTTCTTCTCTCTTTGATTTCATATGGAATTTCTAAATTATTAGCTTTTTCAAAAGCTTTTATCATCTCCATAACTGTTGAGCCTGTACCAGACCCTAGATTGTAAAACTCCAATCCTTGTTTGTTTTTTTTATCTAAAAGTCGGTTTAATGCTTTAACGTGTGCATCTGCTAGATCATTTACATCAATATAATCTCTAATTGCAGTGCCGTCCCTTGTTTCGTAATCATCGCCAAAAACTCCTAGACTTTTACGCATTCCAGCCGCAGTTTGAGTTATGTAGGGTAATAAATTATTTGGTATTCCGTTTGGTAATTCACCAATTAAGCCTGATTCATGTGCGCCTACTGGATTAAAATATCTGAGTGCGATAGCGTTTTTATTAGTTGCATTTACAAAGTCAGAGATAATCTCTTCACCCATGTGTTTTGTTTTTCCATATGGTGCTTCAGGTCTTTTTAAAGGTGTGTTTTCATTGATTGGCATGAAATCTGCCTGACCGTAAACTGTACAAGAGGATGAAAAAATGAAGTTGTCTACTGAAAAACGATCCATTACTTCTAATAAGTTTATGAGACCTAATAGATTGTTTCTATAATACATCAATGGTTTTTCAACTGACTCTCCTACAGCTTTGTGTGCTGCAAAATGAATGATTCCATCCACTTTGTTTGATTGAAAAAAAGCAGAAACACTATCGTGGTTTTTCAAATCGATGACAAACAAAGATGGTTTTATATTTGTAATTTCATAAATACGATCTAATGTAGTTTTTTGAGCATTGGACAAATCATCAATAATTAATACTTCGAAGCCAGCTTGTTGTAATGCCACTACCGTGTGTGAGCCAATGTAGCCCAATCCACCTGTAACCAGAATCTTTTTCATTTAATTTTATAAGTTAATTGTTGTTTTTGGTATGTTTTCCATTTTCTTTTTCAGCAACTTCTTTTCTTAAACCCGAGCTCGAGAATCGATGATCTCTAGTGTTAAAGTAAAGTATAATGCCTCTTTCTTCGCAATAGCTTCTTCCTGTGAAGTTTTTTTCTTTGTATTCGTCACCTAAAATTCGAACATCAATTTTAAATGAACGCAATATATCCTCCAAATCTTGTTCGGTCGCATAAGGCACAATTTCGTCTACAAAAACACAGGCTTTTAGTTGAATATATCGTTCTACGACAGTTTGCACTGGTTTGTTTTTTTCTGGCCGATCAATCGTAGGATCAGTTTGGAGTCCACAGATTAAATAATCACACTGACTTTTGGCTTCTTCTAACATTTTAATATGTCCAGCATGAAATAAATCAAAAGCACTGAATGTTATACCTATCTTCATATTTTATTTTTAAAATAAATAGTAAAAAATGTTTTTTACTCTAAGCTGTAAATTTACTTAGATTTGTCAATAAAAAAAATAAATAGCTACTAAATTCCTTTCATTCTAAAGAAAGAATCCACGAGGTTTTATTGTATAGAAAATCAATAGGAGTAGCTTTTAATAACTCTTTAATAAGTTTTTACTTTCAAGCTTTCAACTACCAAAATATTTGACTACTTTAGTCGACTCAAAAATACATAAAGAAAATTATTTTTATGAAATACGATATCATTATCTTAGGAAGCGGTCCAGGTGGCTATGTAACTGCCATTAGAGCATCGCAATTAGGTTTTAAAGTTGCCGTTGTTGAAAAGGAGAACTTAGGTGGAATTTGTCTAAATTGGGGATGTATTCCAACCAAAGCACTTTTGAAATCTGCACAGGTTTTTGATTATTTAAAACATGCTTCAGACTATGGGTTGACCATTAATGGCGAAGTTGACAAAGATTTTGGTGCAGTTATTGCTCGTTCGCGCAATGTAGCCGAAGGAATGAGTAAAGGTGTTCAGTTCTTGATGAAGAAAAACAAGATCGAAGTTATTGATGGTTTTGGTAAAGTAAAACCAGGAAAAAAAGTTGAAGTAACCGATAAAGACGGTAAAGTAACCGAGTTGAATGCAGACCATATAATAGTTGCAACGGGAGCTCGTTCAAGAGAATTACCAAATTTACCCCAAGATGGTAAAAAAGTTATTGGTTATCGTCAAGCAATGACATTAGAAGAGCAGCCTAAGAAAATGATTGTTGTTGGTTCAGGTGCTATTGGTGTAGAATTTGCTTTTTTTTACAATTCAATGGGAACCGAAGTTACCATTGTTGAATACATGCCAAATATTGTTCCTGTTGAAGATGAGGAAATCTCAAAACAATTAGAGCGTTCGTTAAAGAAAGCTGGAATTAAAATAATGACCAATGCTTCTGTAGAAAAAGTTGATACATCTGGTAACGGAGTAAAAGCTACTGTAAAAACAGCTAAAGGCGAAGAGACTTTAGAAGCTGATATAGTACTTTCTGCTGTTGGAATTAAATCGAATATCGAAAATATTGGCTTAGAAGAAACAGGAATCAATGTAGAAAAAGACAAAATCCAAGTTGATTCTTTTTATCAGACAAATGTACCGGGCTATTATGCTATTGGTGATGTTGTTCCAGGTCAAGCATTGGCGCACGTTGCATCTGCAGAAGGCATTTTATGTGTAGAAAAAATAGCTGGTTTAAATGTTGAACCTTTAGATTATGGAAATATACCAGGTTGTACTTATACAACTCCTGAGATTGCTTCTGTGGGATTAACAGAGAAAAAAGCAATTGAAGCTGGGTATGATATTAAAGTTGGTAAATTCCCTTTTTCAGCATCTGGTAAAGCAAAAGCAGCGGGCACCCCTGATGGTTTTGTAAAAGTTATTTTTGATGCTAAATATGGCGAATGGCTAGGATGCCATATGATTGGTGCTGGCGTTACTGATATGATTGCAGAGGCAGTTGTTGCAAGAAAACTAGAAACAACTGGTTATGAAGTTCTAAAAGCAGTACATCCACATCCTACCATGAGTGAGGCTGTAATGGAAGCTGCTGCAGCTGCATACGATGAAGTTATTCACTTGTAGTCAAATAAATTAAAGACAAAAAAAACCTCAAAATTAAATTTTGAGGTTTTTTTATATTCTACTTTATATTATTTTCATCCAGCCATTTAGTGTATTTTCGACGATTATTTGCATGTTGATCAAGCGTTTTTGCAAATTCGTGGTAACCCATTCTTTCAACACTAGCACAGAAATAGATATAGTCATGTTCTTCAGGATTCAAAACCGCATCGATAGAACTGATATCGGGCATGGTAATTGGACCTGGTGGTAATCCTTGAACTTTGTACGTATTGTAAGGATTTTCTATAGCCAAATCTTTTAAATAAACTCGTTTTATTATAGTGTCAAAGTCATTTAGCTGTAGTTTTTTAGCGTAAACAACCGTTGGATCAGCTTGTAACATCATTCCTTTGTTTAAACGATTAAGGTATGCACCAGCAACTTTCGGACGTTCATCTACTTTAGCTGTTTCCTTTTGAACAATTGAAGCCAAGTTAGCGACTTCAGCTAGAGATAATCCGATTTTTTCTGCTTTTTCTCTACGTTCTACATTCCAAAATCTAATATATTCTTTGTGCAACGTATTTCTAACCCTTAAGGCAGATACATTCCAATAAAACTCATACGTATTTGGTAAAAACAAAGACAATGCTTCTTCTTTTGTTACATTATTTTCTTTCAAGAAACTTTCCTCTGTAAAAGATTTAAGTAGCTCATCTGCACTAGGTTCTAATTGAGAAGCAATGCGTTTTGCTAAATCTTCTAATGTTTCTTGATTATTGAAAGTAACTTTAACAGGCACATTTTTTCTTAGAGCTTGGGCAATTTTAAAATTCGACATTCCTCTCTGTAATTCAAATCGACCGGGAATTAAATTTCGGTCCATTTCGAATTGAGAAAAGACATCGTCAAATTGTTCCCAATCTAAAACATATTTTTTTATTGAATCTTTCGATTGTTCTAAAGTAGCACCCGATGGAATCAAAACATATGCTGTTGGTGTGTCAAAATTAGTGTTGGGTTTAAAAGCCTTTCTGAAAATAGTGTAGGCATAAATCATCAAACCAGCTATCAATAAGATAGAGAAATAAGCAATTCCTTTTTTTAAATTCATTTTTATTTGTTAATTAACTGATACATTGCTTCGTCTTTGAATTGATTGCGATCTTTGATCCAATCTTTCTTTACACCGATCAATTCAAAGCCAAATTTAGAAAAAAGCTTGATGCTTGCCGGGTTGTCGATCAAAATATTAACAAAGATTTGGCGTAATCCTAAATGTTGGAAAACATAATCAATGATTAATTTCAATGCATCGCTTCCATAATTTTTTCCTCGGTCTTCTGAAGAGGCAATTACAATTCCTAAACCCACGCGACTATTTCTCACATCAAAATCAAACAAATCAATAAAACCAATGCTTCGATTTTTTTCTTGACTCGAAATCACCCAACGCTGTTGTGTTGCTTCGTAAATGTTTTGATGTGCTTGTTTTATATATTGAGTTAAAGTATAGTCTGAAAATGCTTGAACGGTTTGACTGATTGTCCAGAATTCCGGATTGTTTTCAACTTCTCTTAAAAAGCTTAAATCAGTTGGTTCTAACGCCCTTAATCTAACTAAATTGGTTTCTAATTTTATTGGTTCCATATGCCTTGAAATACAAATTGAGCAGCTCCTTTTAGATAAATATTATAAAAACAACTGTTTTTTTCTTCAAATGAAACAGTTAATTTTCCACCAGAAACTAGTAATGGAATAGAGGTGTTATTTGTTTCTTTAAGATGGTACATTGCAATAGCAACAGCAGTAGCACCTGTTCCGCAAGATAAGGTTTCGTTTTCTACACCGCGTTCGTAAGTTCGCATTTTAAAACCATTATCTGTTTTTTCAACTACATTTACATTGGTTCCGCCTGGAGCATATTGTTCTGAATAACGGACCTTTTTTCCAAAATCATAAATTGGAAAAGCAACTACATCATCAACAATTTGAACGTGGTGAGGTGAACCTGTATTTAAAAAAACGGAGCCATCTTGGTTTAAATCAATTTTTTCAACATCTATCATTTGCAATGAAACCTCGTTTTCTATAATTTTAGCGTGATGCAAACCGTCAATAGCACTAAAAGTTGTTTCGTTCTCAATCACGCCTAAATCATGAGCAAATTGAACAATACAACGACCGCCATTTCCACACATTGTACTCTGGT
Organism: uncultured Flavobacterium sp.; assembly: GCA_964397335.1. GTDB lineage: Bacteria > Bacteroidota > Bacteroidia > Flavobacteriales > Flavobacteriaceae > Flavobacterium. Next base: position 11,510 of record CAYNIM010000002.1, on the reverse strand, counting down.
TACCGTCTGAATTGTAGTAGGTCATTTTAAAATCGTGTTCAGGATCGTTTTCTAATAGAATCAACCCATCGGCACCAATTCCAAATCTACGATCACACATAGCATTTATAAGAGCCACATTATCTAAAGGAAACCAAGAAAGACGATTGTCTATCATGATAAAATCATTGCCTGTTCCTTGATATTTGTGAAAATTAATTTTCATTTTTTGTATATTTGATTCAGAAAAAAACTTCATTTGTTTTATGCAAAAATAAGAAAAGATTTTAGTTATAATTGATGTTAATGGCAAGTTAAACAATTTGTAGTAAGTTTGGTAATTGTGTAATTTTACTGTTAAATAAATTTGCTTAATATGAAGAATTTTGGAACAATACTTTTGACATCATTAATTAGTGGTGTATTAACTTTAAGTGGTTATAAATTATTTTTCGAAAAAAATGCAATAATTGAAACAGAGGAGGCTACAATAACCACTTCAGCTCCTTTGCATAACGTGGCATTGGAATACGCTTACAATACCAACGCTTTTACAGAAGCTGCCGACAAAACCATACACACGGTGGTCCACGTTAAAAACAAATCTTACAGAACTACGCCTTCAAACCCGATCTTAGAATATTTTTATGGTTATAAAGGCGGTCAAATGCAAGAGCAAATTGGAACTGGTTCGGGGGTTATTATTTCAGAAGATGGTTATGTGGTTACAAATAATCATGTGATTAAAGGAGCTAGCGAAATTGAAATCACGTTGAATGATAATCGTAGCTTTCCAGCTAAACTGATTGGTACCGATTCAAAAATGGACATTGCATTATTAAAAATCAACACCAATGAAAAATTACCTTATACAGTTTTTGCAGATTCTGATGGAATTAAAGTAGGGGAATGGGTATTGGCAGTTGGGAATCCTTATAATTTAACTTCAACTGTAACAGCTGGGATTGTATCTGCTAAAGCAAGAAATCTTTCTACTTCTGGTATACAATCATTTATTCAGACCGATGCAGCTGTTAATCCTGGAAATTCTGGTGGTGCTTTGGTAAATAGCAATGGAGAGTTGATTGGGATTAACACCATGATTTCTTCTAATACAGGGTCTTACGTAGGATATTCTTTTGCGGTTCCATCTAATTTGGTACGAAAAATTGTAACTGATATTATGGAGTTTGGAAAAGTACAACAAGCTATTTTGGGAGTACAAGGGTTTGAGTTGAATTCTCAAATTGCTGAAGAACAAAATATTAGTACAGGTAAAGGATTTTATGTGCAATCTGTTAATAAAGATTCAGGTTCTGAAAAAGCTGGTCTTAGAAAAGGCGATGTAATTACAGCCGTGGAAGGAAAAAATATTGCGAATTTTGTTGATTTAAATGGTATTATTTCAACTAAAAGACCCAACGATTCGGTAATGGTTGATTTTGTACGAAATGATAATAAACACAGTGTAAAAGTACAGCTTTCACCTAAAGAAATAGCTCAATTACATTTCAATGGATTTGAGATTGAACCACTTTCTACTAATGATAAAGCAGCTTTTAGAATAGATTATGGAGTTAAAATAAAAGAAGTTACCAATGAAAAATATGCGGTCTATGCAGAGGAATTAAGAGGAGCTATTATACTGTCTATCAACGGTACAAAAATTAAAGATATGGAGACAGCACAGATATTACTCACTCAAAACAAGCAACAGAATCGTCTTCGTTTAGACATCATTACAGCTAATAAAGAAAGGGTACGACTGTTTATGTAAGAGTTGAATAATGTAATTATCTAAATTATTATATGAAATTCACTATTTTTTAATACATTTGTACAAATTTTTTTACAACACAATTTTTTTAACTCCCTATGAATAACAATTTATACGAAAAGGAATTAGCTTTTCAAGCAGACCGCAGGAAAGCTTGCGTAGAACTTATTAAGATTGTAAACGATTTATGGTATGATAAATCGATTGAATTAGTGATTTTCCGCAACCAATTATTGGATCGAAGTGTGAGCGATTTGATTAATTTGCACGAATATGCTGCAAAATTTATCGAAAAGCCAATCAATGTTTTTGATACAGTTGAAATTGCTAACGCAATTCTCACTGCAGATTTACCTCCTGCACGTATTGATCTAGGGAGATTGACATACGAATATCATCTAGAAGACGGAAAATATAACGATGCTTTATCTTTTGTATTAGATAAACTAAAAGAAGCTAAAAAATCGGCAAGTATTACTCCAAAAGATGTTGTATTGTACGGTTTTGGACGTATCGGACGTTTATTAGCTCGCGAATTAATGGCTAAAATTGGTACAGGTCAACAATTGCGTTTGAAAGCCATTGTTACTCGTGATAAAAATGATGAACAATCATTAGAAAAACGTGCTTCATTATTGCGTTTAGACTCAATTCATGGTGATTTTGAAGGATCAGTGAAAGTAGATGCAGAAAATGAATCATTAATCATCAATGGTTCTCCTGTTAGAATGATTTCTGCTGCTCAACCAGAAGATATCGATTATACAATTTATGGTATTAACGATGCTTTAATTATTGATAATACAGGAGTTTTTAAAGACGAAGAAGCATTATCTCGTCATTTAAAAGCAAAAGGAGCTGATAAAGTAATTTTAACTGCACCAGGTAAAGGGGTTCCAAACATTGTATATGGAGTTAACCACGAAGAATATGATGTAAATACTACTAAAATTTGGTCTGCAGCATCATGTACTACAAATGCTATTACACCTGTTTTAGCAGCAATCGAAGAAACTTTAGGTGTTGTAAAAGGACATTTAGAAACTATACACGCATATACCAATGACCAAAACTTGGTAGATAACATGCATAAAAAACACCGTAGAGGTAGAGCAGCGGCTTTAAATATGGTAATTACAGAAACAGGTGCCGGTTCTGCAGTTGCAAAAGCTTTGCCTACTTTGGCAGGTAAATTAACTTCTAATGCTATTCGTGTACCCGTTCCAAATGGTTCATTGGTAGTTTTAAACTTAGAAGTAAACAAAGAAACTTCTGTTGAAGATATGAATAAAATCATGAAGAAGTATGCTTTAGAGGGTAATTTAGTTGAACAAATTAAATACTCTTTAAACACTGAATTAGTGTCTTCGGATATTATTGGAACTTCTGCACCAGCAATTTATGATTCTAATGCAACAATAGTTTCAGCCGATGGGAAAAATATCGTATTGTACATTTGGTATGATAATGAATATGGTTACAGTCATCAAGTAATACGCTTGGCGAAACATGTTGCTCAAGTTCGTAGATATACTTATTATTAATAGATCTCTAAAATTGATAAACTTTCAAATACCGGCTTTTATAAGTCGGTATTTTTTATTTGGAAATAAGCATTATCTCTTTTTTAAGAATGAAGTTGTCACTATATTTGACGAAAATTTGAATTCATAAAATGACCGTACCTCAAATACCTTTGGCTCAGAGTATTTTACAAATTTTCAAAGCCAAAAACATTAAACATATCGTCATTTCTCCAGGATCAAGAAATGCTCCTTTAACCATTGGCTTTACATCTGATTCTTTTTTTCAATGCTATAGTATCGCCGACGAGCGTAGTGCGGCTTTTTTTGCTTTGGGAATCGCACAGCAATTTAAAGAACCAGTTGCGGTTGTTTGTACTTCTGGTTCAGCGGTTTTGAATTTTTATCCTGCAGTTGCAGAAGCTTTTTACAGTCAGATTCCTTTGGTTGTGGTTTCAGCAGATCGTCCAGCAAATAAAATTGATATTGGCGACGGACAAACAATTCGTCAGGTAAATGTACTTTCCAATCATACCGCATTTAATGCAAATCTTAATGAAATAGCCAGTGTAGATAACGATCTATTAATCCAAAGTGCTATTGAAAATGCAACAGAAAAAAAGTTACCAGTTCATATAAATGTGCCTTTTGAAGAACCTCTTTATCAAACTCAAGAAAACTATTCCTATATTCCTGAAATAGTGAATTTAGCTAAAGAGAAGTCTTTGGATGAAGTTACGGAGGAGCAAAAAGCTATTTGGAATAATTCGCAAAAAAAATTGATTGTAGTTGGCACTCAATTTCCAAATGCATTAACTCAAGAAAGTATTGAAGCAATCGCAAACGATCCTTCTATTTTGGTTTTAACAGAGATCACTAGCAATCTACATCATCCTCATTTTATCAAAAACATCGATACGCTCATCACTTCGTTTAACGAACAAGATTATGTTGATTTTCAACCAGATTTATTGATCACTTTTGGCGGAATGATCGTGTCTAAACGCATAAAAGCTTTATTGAGAAAGTATTCTACAACTCAGCATTGGCATGTAGATCCTTTAAGGGCTTATGATACTTTCGGGATTTTGACACAACACATTAAAACAACTCCAGAATTTTTTGTTCAATCTGTAATTAAAACTATAAACGATACAACTGATTATCAGTTGAGATATCAGTCGGTTTTAAAACAAAAATTAGAAAAGCATCGTCTTTTTTTAAAAAAATCTCCTTTTAGCGACTTAAAAGTTTTTGAATTATTGAGTCAATACGTACCTGAAAATTCTCAGTTGCATATCAGCAACAGTGCAGGAATTCGTTATGCAATGTTGTATGATTTTGATCCCAGTGTGAATGTTTTTTGTAACAGAGGAACTTCAGGCATCGATGGTTCTACTTCAACAGCAGTAGGTGCAGCAACAACAACCGATAAAATCACAACACTAATAACTGGCGATGTTAGCTTTTTTTATGATAGTAATGCTTTATGGAACAGTTATTTGTCTAAAAATCTAAAAATTATTATCGTTAATAATGGAGGTGGTGGAATTTTCAGGATCTTACCTGGACATCAAGAGAATAAAATTTTTAATACATATTTTGAAACCGAACATCAGTTAACGGCACGATATTTGGCTTCAATGTTCGGATTAGATTATATAGAGGCAAGAACAATCGAAGAGGCTGAAAAAGGATTGAAAAAAATCTATTCTGAACACCAAAAACCTGTAATTTTAGAATTATTTACGCCTACAAAAGAAAACGAAAAAATACAAAAAGAATATTTTTTAAATTTAGAATTATGAAAAAAATTATTATTCCAGTAGCTGTAGTTTCATTAGCATTAACTGTTCTACCATCTTGTACAGGATTGCAAGAAGTTGCCAATCAAATTGGTCAGGTTTCCTCAGGAGGAAATATCGGACAGAATCAAATCGCATCTGCTTTAAAACAAGCTTTACAACAAGGTGTAGACAAACAAGTTGTTAAATTGACTAAAACCAATGGATTTTTAGGTAATTCTCTAGTGAAAATTGGAATGCCTAAAGAGTTACAAAAAGTAGAAAAAGGTTTAAGAGCAGCTGGATTGGGAAGCTTAGCAGACGAAGGAATTAAAGCATTGAATAGAGCTGCAGAAAACGCAGTAAAAGAAGCTACACCTATTTTTGTTGATGCAATTACAAGTATGACAATTGGTGATGCTACCAATATTTTAATGGGAAATCAAAATGCAGCGACTCAATATTTAGAGCGTACTACTTCAAAATCATTGTATGGAAAGTTTAATCCTGTGATTAAAAACTCGTTCTCAAAAGTTGGTGCAGACAAGATTTGGACTGATTTAATTACAAAATACAACAGTATCCCACTGGTTCAAAAAGTAAACCCAGATTTGACAGATTATGTCACACAACAAGCTTTAAGTGGTGTATTTACGATGATTGAGAAAGAAGAACTCAACATTCGTCAAAATGTCTCCGCAAGATCAACAAACCTACTGAAATCAGTATTTGCAATGCAAGATAAAAAATAAAAAAATAATTTAACAATTGAAATACAGTATATTATATTGTTTTTCATATTTTTATCAACGATTTCATAAAGTTTAATGGTTAGTTGTGAATTCAATTAAAGGATTGGGGAAACCTGATCCTTTTTTTAATTGCAAGAGTTTAAAAATCTAATATAAGTATTTGAAAAAGAAATAATAGTTATGTTAGTTTTTAAAACAGGGAATTGTTGTCGTTTATAACTCTAAATTTAAATCAACTAATCGATTAAAAAAGCTGATAATAAGGTGTTTATAAATTTTAAAGTACTTATAGAAACGAAGCTGAATTTATTGTGTTTTATTGAAGACTTTATCAACTAATTTTTGAAAAATTACATTTTCTTGTGTTTTTATTTAACTTTGTCGCAAATGTGAGACTTTTATAAAATGACAACGATTCAAGTACAAAAATATTCTGGTGATTTAATCCCTTTCTCTGAAAAGAGTCTGCGACAATCTTTGCTCAACTCTGGTGCAACTGAAGATGAAGCTTCTAGAGTTTATAATTTAATAACAGAGGATTTATATGATGGAATCCCAACTAAAGAATTATACGAAAAAGCATTTAAAGCGTTAAAGGAAATACGAACTTCTATAGCGGCAAGGTATAGTTTGAAAAGAGCTTTACAACAATTAGGTCCCGAAGGTTTTTATTTTGAAAAATGGGTAGCCAAAATATTTGAAGTTCAGGGATTTGATACTATTACAGGTCAAACTTTAGAAGGGAAATCAACTGTTAGTCATGAAATTGATGTAGTCGTGTCGAATCGAAAAGCAAACATTGTCTGCGAATGTAAATTTAGAAACGATATAGATTCAAAAATTAGTGTAACAACACCAATGTATTTCTTGTCGAGATTTACAGATTTAAAAGACAAAGAATTTACATTTTTTAACAGGAGTTTTGTGCCGACCAAAGGTTTCTTGATTACCAATGTTTTTTTTACAACCGACAGTATTCAATTTGCAGAACATTATGATATTGGATTAATCAGTTGGAATTATCCCGAAGATTTAAGTATTAAAAGATTGACTGATCAATATGGTATGTATCCAGTGACGTGCTTAACGAATCTTACTGAAGAGGAAGAAAAAATTTTATTATCTAAAAATTGTATTCTTGTTAGAGAGTTGATTAAAAACCCTGTTTTATTAGATCATTTTAAGTTTTCTGAAGATAGAAAAACGCTCATCCTTCAAGAAGCGCGTGAATTAGTCAACGAACAAAATTAATTGTCAGACATATTTGGATACTGACGGAAGCTTAATTAACAAGAAAAAAAAATAAAATTTGTTAAAAGCATTTTCCTTTTAGGATTAGTTCGTAAATTTGTACTTCTATTTTAAAAGAGCTCATTATGTTAAATATACCAGATTCCAAGAATCCCAGAGTTGTGATTATTGGCGGAGGTTTTGCCGGAGTTTCTTTAGCTAAGAAGCTTAAAAACAAAAACTTTCAGGTTGTTTTGTTAGACAAACACAACTACCATAACTTTCAACCATTAATGTATCAGGTAGCCACTGGTGGATTGGAAGCTGGCTCAATTGCTTATCCCATTAGAAAAATTGTGCAAGACCATCAAGAAACTTTTTTTAGAGTAGCTTTGGTGGAAGAGGTAGACACAGAGAAAAAACATGTAATTACCGACACAGGTACTATTTATTACGATTACTTGGTCATCGCTACAGGCTCTACCAATAATTATTTTGGGAATAAAGAAATAGAGCAAAACAGCATGGTTATGAAAACCATTCCTGAAGCTTTAGACATTCGAAGTCTTATTTTGGAAAATTTCGAATTAGCATTGCATACTAATGACATAGAAGAACGCAAAGCTTTGATGAATTTTGTGATAGTAGGTGCTGGACCAACCGGTGTAGAACTTGCTGGAGCTCTAGCAGAGATGAAAAAAGCAGTTTTGCCTAAAGATTATCCTGATTTAGATATTTCGATGATGGAAATCAATTTAGTACAAGGCGCCGACCGCGTACTGGATGCAATGTCAAAAAAATCTTCAAAAGCTGCCGAAAAGTATCTTAAGAATTTAGGTGTTAAAGTTCATTTAAACGCTATAGTTACTGGCTATGATGGTAAAACAATTTCTACTAAAGACGGAGTTACATTTCGCTCAGAAGCCATGATTTGGTCAGCTGGTGTGAAAGGTGCTCCTGTAGGCGGATTGGACCAAAACCTAGACAGAGCTACAAGAATTAAAGTTAATCGCTATAGTCAAGTAGAAGGTTATGAAGATGTTTTTGCCTTGGGAGATGTGGCAGCTATGTACAACGAAAAATATAAATTTGGTCATCCGATGATGGCACAACCTGCTATTCAACAAGGAGAATTATTGGCTGAAAATTTAGTTCGTTTAGTAAACAAACAATCAATGAAAATGTTTACCTACAACGATAAAGGATCAATGGCAACCATAGGAAGAAATAAAGCTGTTGTAGATTTACCTATGGTTCATTTCAACGGTGTTTTTGCTTGGTTAGTTTGGATGTTTGTACATTTAATTTCGCTTATTGGTTTCAAAAACAAAGCTTTAGTTTTTTGGAGTTGGACGTATAATTATTTTGTATTTGATAGAGAATCAAGAGTTGTTATTCGACCTTACAGAAAAAATAGAGATAAATAAAATCAGGAAATTAATTTTCCTGATTTTTTTTGTCGTAGTTTATTAGTAAGTCTACAAAACGGTTATAAGAGCGTATTCCGTCCGATTGATTGTTTATTTTTAAGAATCGACCGTATACATGTTTGAAAATGAATGTCGAAAAAGTACGTTTGTTTTTCCAAAACATGTCTGTTTCATAAATATTTTCTTTTACGCCAGGATAAAGTTGTTGAAGCCAATAATTGTAAATTGCTCTATCTTTATTATTGTGTTCTTTTAAACAATAGCGAAGTGCGTATAGATTTGCAGCGTATTGAAAGCGTAAATCTTCACTTAAACTCATGACTTTATATCCAAAAAAATTGGCTTCACTTTCGCTGGAAATTCCTAATTGATGTGCCATTTCATGTGCCACGGTAATCGGCATTCCTACACTGGGTATTTCTGTATTTATTTGATTTTCATGTGTAAATGGATTAAAATAACCACTAAATCCAGAATAAGATAAAAGAGGAGAATAGACCGAGGCTTTCACTTTGTTAATTGGATTTGAAATTAAGGTTTTCTTAAGCTTTTCTGGAAGTTTTGTGTAATTCTCTTTTGCTATTTGATTAAAATACTGCAAATCTTTCTCGATTATTACTTTTGAAGTACTGTCTTTTGTTATTTCCCTATGAAGACGATTCACTTCATTTATCAATCTTTCTGTCAACTTATTTAACTCTTCTTCCGTGTAATTTTGCTCTAAATTTAATTGAGAAGCAAGCGAATATCTATAATTATTAAATCCCCACATGATTTGAAATAAACTAAAAAACAACAAAACATAAGTGGCAATGAATTTTAGATATTTCAGATATGCTTTCTTTTTTACAAAATAATAAGTTTTATAAATAATATGAAAAATAACAATGGCGTAGAGTAAATCACCAATAGAAAAGGGAAATACGTTAGTAAATTGTCTTAATAACCAATCAATAGAAGGATATATTTTTTGATGATAATTAGTTGAAAAGAAAGCAGGAAATCTGGGGCCAACATAGTAACAAACTAGTGTTGTGATTAATAGGATAAGTAATCGTAAATTTGTTTTCTTCATTTTAATATTTTATTTAGAATAAATAAAAATAATTCCATATCTTTGTTCCGATTTAAAGATAGTAATAATGGGTAAATCTAAAACCTCTTGTGAAGTAATTTATTTTTGCGACGGAAAAAAATGTTGCCGCTATAATTCGGAAGCAAAATCGTGCATAAAAAATTTATTGAATGAAACTGGATTGTGTGAAAACATTTCTCTAGAAAAGATGAAATGTCAGGGAATGTGTAAAAAGGCACCTGTTTTTTACATAAATTCTAAAAAGAAATATAAGAAAGAAGTTACAGTTAAGAAAGCAAAAAAGATGTTAGACGAATACATTGTTGCGTAACTTTGATTTTAATTATTGTTTTATTTTGTATTTAAAAGCCATTTTGAAGGTTACTTCAAATGGCTTTTTGCATAAATAACCGTAAATTTGTTCAAAATTTAAAATTATGAAAGAAGCTATTCGCAATTTAGAACCATTGCCTTTATGGAATCACTTTGCTGATTTGAATGCAGTGCCTCGTCCTTCAAAGAAAGAAGAAAAAGTCATTGCTTTTATGAAAAACTTTGGAGAACAATTAGGATTAGAAACCATAGTGGATAAAGTAGGAAATGTCATCATAAAAAAACCTGCTACTTCTGGCATGGAAAACAGAAAACCAATTGTTTTACAATCTCATTTAGATATGGTACATCAGAAAAATAACGATACCGTATTTGATTTTGACAATCAAGGTATAGAGATGTATATAGACGGAGATTGTGTACGTGCCAAAGGAACAACTTTAGGTGCTGATAATGGTATTGGAGTGGCAACTATTATGGCTGTTTTAGCGTCTAAAGAAATAGAACATCCTGCTTTAGAAGCATTGTTTACAATTGATGAGGAAACAGGAATGACTGGAGCAATGGGGTTAGAAGGAGGTATTTTAGAAGGTCAAATCTTGTTGAATTTAGATACTGAGGACGACGATGAAATTGATATTGGATGTGCAGGTGGAATCGATGTAACTGCAACGGCAGAATACGATGAAGAAGATACTCCAGCTACTTCTATACCTTATACTATTACAGTGAAAGGTTTAAAAGGTGGTCATTCTGGAATGGACATTCATAAAGGTTTGGGAAATGCTAATAAAATTATGAACCGACTTTTGTTTGGAGGTTATGATAATTTTGGCTTACAAATTGTTTCAATCAACGGAGGAAGTCTTAGAAATGCTATTCCTCGTGAAAGCGTTGCCCAAGTTATTATAGCTGAAATGTATGATGAAGCTTTTGAATTTGATATGCAACAAATTGTACAAGACATCAAAGCAGAGTTTAAAACTACCGAACCTGAATTAGAAATTATTTTTGAAAGAGGAGAAGAGTTGCCTGCTAAAGTGATGCCTTATCCAGCTCAATTCTTTTTGGTTCGTGCATTATATGCAGCTCATAATGGAGTTTATAAAATGAGTGCTGATTTTGAGGACTTGGTTGAAACCTCTAATAATATCGCTAAGGTAACAGTAGGCGAGGGGAAACTTCAGATTCAATGCTTGACTCGTTCATCTGTTGAATCTTCAAAATACGATTTAGCTACTGCTTTAAGAGCTACTTTTGAATTGATGGGCTGTGATGTTGAATTCTCTGGAGCTTATCCTGGTTGGACACCTAATCCCGATTCTTCAATTTTAAAAGTAATGGATCGTTTGTATGAACAACTTCACGGTGAAAAAGCTAGAATTGTGGCTTGTCATGCTGGATTGGAGTGTGGTATATTAGGAACTAATTATCCAGATATGGAAATGATTTCTTTTGGACCTACTATACGAGGAGCACACTCTCCAGAAGAACGTGCTTCGATTTCTTCTGTTCAGAAATATTGGAAATTTTTTCTAGAAACATTGAAAAATATTCCAGTAAAAGAATAATAAAAAAAAAGAAGCTGTCCGAAAAGTCGGACAGCTTTTTTTGTTGTATTTTTTCT
>CAYNIM010000001.1:0-108776 GCA_964397335.1 uncultured Flavobacterium sp. | reverse complement strand
TTTAATAAAAAGTTTTATTTGTTTAATCCTGTATCATTTTTTCAGGACGTTACAATATGAAGTAAAAGTTTATTTTTCCCAGGTTGAAGTAGGGTGCTTGCTTAAAAACGAATTATAAAAACGCTCATCGCCTGTAAGCTCATCGCCCAACCAGCTTGGCTTTTCAAATGTTTGATTTTCATGTGATAATTCTACCTCAGCAATTATTAAACCTTGATTGTAGCCTTCAAAAACATCTACTTCAAAAACAACTTCTCCAAAAGGAACGATATAACGTGTTTTTTCAATGATAAATTCTTCGCATAATGGCAAAAGTTGAAGTGCATCCTCCAAAGAGATCTCTTTTTCCCATTCAAATCTAGAGGTGCCATTTTCAGAACTCACGCCTTTAATTGTAATGAACCCGTGGTCGCCTTTTGTACGTACTCGTACTGTACGGTATTTATCAGAATTAAGATAGCCCTGAGTTATCTTAAAAGATGCTTTAATGTTATTTAAAAAAGTAGTATTTTTAACCCGAAATTTTCGTTCGATTTCAATCATAGCCTAATAAGGATTTTAATGAAATCAAATATCGTAAAAATAACGGCATGAATTTATTTAAGAAAAAAATTATCTATAATAACGTTGGGGAAATATTTGATAAGTACATTATTGAAAACGAAGTGATTAAAGACGAAGATCTCTCTTTGTTATACGATTTGATTGATTTTTTTCGTCCTAAAAAACCAAAAGCCGTTGCCAATATTACCTTACGCCAGCTCTTAGATCACCTGATAGAGTTTGATACCCATCGAGATATTTTAAGCTCCTATATGCATCAACTTATTGAGAAAAAATCCTTTAAGCTGATGATTGCCGATGCCGGAATTTTAAAAGACTCAGATTTTTTGTATGAAATTAGAAAACGAATTTCTTCTAAAATCTTACCATACCAACCTCGAAAAAACACTTTAGAGTATATTTTAAATCAAATTTTCTTTAATGAAAATGATTATCTCTGGCTTAAGAAAATCCGCAAAGAGGAGTTAATCGAATTGTTTGAGTTATTAAAAATTCAGGATATTTATCAGTTTGATAAGGTCGAAGAAAGTGCATTGTCAGAGATTTTGTACGGGATGGGAATACTGACTCAAAGAATGAGTGGACGTTCAATGGAAACCAATATTTTAGAAATGGTACCAGAATACAATCATCTAGAAAGTCCTTTTTTGGCTTTTGAAAACGAAGTGTTCGAAATTGAAGGACGTTTGCGAGACGGTAAAATTCAATTTGTTAGTTCAGATGATTTGAATTATAAACAAATGAGTATTTTGCATGGTCAGTGCCACGATTTTATTGCACAAGCCTTTAAAAATAGTTCTAAGTTTGGAATTACTTTAAAGGTCAATCAATCGTTGTTGAGAATCAAGCAGCAATTAGAGCGAATTCGCACCTTAATGAATTATTTGGTTGTTGATTCTGAAAGAGATAAAGTGAAGAACACCATTGATTTATCTTTGCAACTAATCGAATATAACTGTTATAAGAATAATATCAGTAGATTAATCGATGAAAGTACTCAGACTGTTTCTTATGAAATTACACAATATACTGCAAAAACAGGAGAGCATTATATAACCGAAACTGCGAAAGAATACTTCAAAATGTTTAAAGCTTCTTTAGGTGCTGGTTTTGTAGTTGGTTTTTTGTGTATTTTTAAAATCTTGCTCTCGAAAGCCGATTCAAGTGATTTCGGTTTTGCATTTCTATACAGCATGAATTATGCTTTTGGTTTTATACTTATTTACCTTTGCGGATTTGCCTTAGCAACTAAACAGCCCGCAATGACGGCTTCTACTATTATCAAAACAATAGAAGAAGGAAGAAAGCAGGTGAATCTAAAGAGTAAGAAACAAATTAAAGAAGACGAGCGAGAAGGAAGAACGGTTAATAAATATGAAAAATTCGCTAAGTTTTTCGCACAATTATTCCGTTCTCAGTTTATTGCTTTTGTGGGTAACGTGATTATGGCATTCGGAGTGGCGCTTTTGTTGATTTTTATCATAGATAAAGTTACTGGTATAAATCTAACAGATACAAAATGGCACACATTACTTAACGATGCTAGTCCTATTCATTCTAAAGCCATATTGCATGCCGGTATTGCAGGTGTATTTCTGTTTTTGTCTGGTATTATTTCAGGAAATGTCTCTAATAAGAACAAACATAATCAGGTTTATTTTAGGATTCAGGAAAACCCATTCTTGAAAAAAACAATAGGTGAACAAAAAGCAAAAAGCTTGGCTTCTTGGATGGAACGTAAATGGCCTGGTGTTGCATCTAACTTTTGGTTTGGTGTTTTCATGGGAAGTACCTATCCCATTGGCGCTTTCTTAGGACTTGATTTAGATATTCGCCATATTACTTTTGTAAGTGGAAACATTGCATTAGGAGCCTACGGAGCTGGATTTGCTCTTACGCCTATGACTTGGTTTTGGTGTGTGTTGGGATTGTTTTTGGTAGGGTTTATGAACTTTATTGTCAGTTTTAGCCTATCATTGGGATTAGCATTCCGCTCTAGAGACATCTCTTCTGACGAGTTCAAAGATTTGATGAAATCTGTTTGGGTGTATCAAAAGAATCATAAATGGGAGTTCTTTTTCCCTCCAAAACAAATAAAAGACCATGGAGTTCAGGAGGACAAAAACGATGAACATCAGCACGAATGACTCGAAAAATAATCCATATCGATATGGATGCTTTCTTTGCATCGGTAGAGCAATTGGATCAACCGAATTTGCGAAATAAACCTATAGCAGTTGGTGGTAGTAAAGAACGAGGAGTGGTTTCGGCAGCTAGTTATGAGGCTAGAAAATTTGGAGTCAGAAGTGCAATGAGCAGTAAGTTGGCTGCAAAAAGATATCCTGATTTGATATTTGTAACTCCCCGATTTCAACGTTATAGAGAAGTTTCACAACAAATTAGATCTATTTTTTTTGAATATACTGATTTAGTAGAACCGCTCTCTTTAGACGAAGCCTTCTTGGACGTGACTATAAATAAAAAAGGTTTAAAAAGCGCAACGCTTATCGCGGAGGAAATACGTGGGAAAATTTTTGAAAAAACTGGATTAACCGCTTCGGCAGGTATTTCTGTGAATAAGTTTCTAGCTAAAATAGCAAGTGATTATAATAAACCCAATGGACAAAAGACCATAAACCCTGAAGATGTTTTAGACTTTTTGGAAAACTTGGAAGTCAAGAAGTTTTTTGGAGTAGGAAAAGTGACCTGTCAAAAAATGTATAGTTTAGGGATTTTTACTGGTAAAGATCTAAGGGATAAAGATGTATCTTTTTTAGAAAAGCACTTCGGAAATTCAGCTCAACATTATTTTAATATAGCTCGTGGAATCAGTAATTCACCTGTGTCTCCCAATAAGTTACCAAAATCTATTGGTGCAGAACGGACGTTTGCTGAAAATTTAACGTCGGTTGTGTATATAGAAGAACGGTTGACTGATATTTGTGAAGAAGTTTCCAATAGGTTGCAAAAGAGAAATTTAGCTGGGAAAACCATTACACTTAAATTAAAATACAGCGATTTTAGCCTACAAACAAAAAGCTATACACTGCCTTATTTTGTGAGTAATTTTGAATTATTACTAGACACTGCAAGGGATTTACTTCTTCATCAGAATCTAAGAGATTCGGTACGGCTTATTGGTGTACAGGTAAGTAACTTAAACATCAATCAAAAGAAAAGTGAATACATTCAATTGAAGTTTAAGTTTTAAAAACAGTTTTTTGGGTTTATTGTGCTTCTAATGCTTGTAAAGCAAAGCTGCCCAACCAATGACTTCCCATATAATCATCGTCCGAAATGTTTGGAAATGCCACATTGAAATGCTGTTCTGCAATTTTGCTTAGATGCGCAAGTTCAGGCAGTTTTTTGGCAATTTGAAACAAACAAGTTGCGCGGCTAAAGTTTACTCCGTCTAAGTGTACTAAATGACCATCTGTTCTGTCTGATACTTTACCTACTTCAAGTTCAAAATTACTGTCAAAAAGCTGTGGAAGAAATTCTTGTAGCCATTCTCTATAAGTAGTTTCATCTAAGATTTTGCTCATCAACCATGCTTCTTGCAAGCAAGGTGACAAAAAATCGTGTCCACTAGGTTCGTAGGCAATCGGGCAATTTATATCTTGAAGATATAGCTCTTTGGCTTTGTTGACAATTGCGGCTTTAAGCGTGGTGTTCCCAACCGTTTCAGCATACTCTAAGCTAAGCGCCATGCCAAAAGCGGTGTTATCGTGTGTGCCAGTTCGTATCGGATAATTCAATTTAGGTAAATATTCTAAATAACGATCAGAAAAGAGATCCTCCAAAGGTTTTAAAGTTTCGTACCAACGTCTTGCCTCGGGTTTTTCATCCCAAGTAAACAACTCTTGCTGTAATTTAAAAAACCAAGCCCAACCATAAGTTCGTTCAAAGTTTCTGTTTAGCGGTTGTTTAAAAAAAGCTGCTTCAATCGCTACATGTTCCTCAGTAAAAACCTCTTCTAGTAAGGAGTGAATTTTGTTGTCTGAATCTAGTTCTGGAAATTGTTTGACCAATTTTATTACAGACCAGTAACCATGCGCCGACGAATGCCAATCAAAGCAGCCGTAAAATATAGGTCGCAATTCCTTTGGCGATTTCAGCTCCTCTTCGTTATGCAACACTTGTCCTAATTTATTGGGATATTCCACAGTGAGACAGTGCATAGGCAATGCTATAATTTTTTGTGCTTCGACCAAACCAAAGTCCAATTTGGCAACTTTTATGGTGTTTTCATTTTTATTGACATTTTTGTTGCAAGAAACGCTGAAAAATGCACAGACAATTAGCGGAAATAAAAGAAAGGTTCTCAGTAATCTATTAAAATAAAACATCTTGTATATCGGGATTTTTGTCGAAAGTGGCTTTTGCAAAAGGACATAAAGGTAAGATTTTAATACCGTTTTCACGTGCATAACTTACGGCGTTCATAACCAATATTTTGCCTACTCCTTTTCCTTTAAACGCAGGATCTACCTCGGTGTGGTCGATGATAATTCGATCTTCTCCAGCTCGGCTATAGGTCATTTCCCCAGCTTTTATTCCTTCTTCTTGTGCTATAAAAGCTCCTTTTTGCTGTAATTGTTTGTGTGTAACTTCCATGGTTGATTGATTTATGAACTTAAAATTACAAAATAATATTTATATTTAAATCCTTTTGTTTTTTAATTGATAGGTTACAAACAAAAGCAATAACCAAACTGGAATTAGTAAGACAGAAATTTCCATTCCGGTAATTGTCATAATAATTAATATTCCCGCTAGAAAAGCCATGCAGATATAATTTGAAACAGGGTACAAAATCGAAGGGAATAATGTTTTAGTATTTTCCTTCTCTTTTGCTCGTTTGAATTTAAGATGTGTAAATGAAATCATTATCCAGTTGATAATCAAGCATGAAACTACTAGAGACATTAAAATCTTAAAAGCTTGATCTGGTACTATTTTGTTGATTAGGATACAAATTGCGGCAAAACAAGAAGATACAATAATTGCTCGGGTTGGGACAGCGTGTTTGTTTAATTTCATTAAGTACTTTGGCGCATTTCCTTGTTCTGCCAAACCATACAACATTCTGCTGTTACTGTAAACAGAAGAGTTATACACCGATAAAGCGGCAGTGAGCACGATTACATTTAAGGCGTTAGCTATTAAATGAGTAGCAGAAACTTCATTGCCGAAAAAGTTAAATTGCATGCCCTTTAAATTATCAAAAACGGTAACAAATGGACTTGTTTTAGTGGTAATTGTTTCCCAAGGCGATAATGAGAAAAGTATAATTAAAGCACCTACGTAAAAAATTAAAATTCTGTAAATAACTTGGTTGGTTGCTTTTGGAATGTTTTTTTCTGGATTTTCGGCTTCGGCTGCAGTTATTCCAATGAGTTCCAATCCCCCAAAAGAGAACATAATAATTGCAAGAACCGCTAATAAACCTTGATAGCCGTTTTCTGTTTTTTCAAACCAGCCTTTTGGGAAAAAACCACCATTGTTGGTTAGATTAGAAATACTTGCTTGTTCGCCACCTGTTCCAGTGATTAAAAGGTAGGTTCCGAATACAATCATGGCAACGATCGCGACTACTTTTATTATGGAAAACCAAAATTCAGCTTCTCCAAACATTTTGACCGATCCTAAATTTAATGCATTGATTGTTAGAAAGAAAAACAAACTCGATGCCCAAAGCGGGATCTCGGGCCACCAATAATTTATGTAAATACCTATCGCTGTTAGTTCGGACATGGAAACCAAAATATACAGAATCCAATAGTTCCAACCAGAGGCATAACCAGGAAACGGTCCCCAGTATTTATAAGCAAAATGAGAAAAAGAACCAGATACAGGTTCTTCAACAACCATTTCGCCCAACTGACGCATGATGAAAAAAGCAATTACTCCAGCAAACGCATAGCCTAAAATTACGGAGGGTCCAGCTAAAACAGCTGCCGGTCCGATACCTAAAAACAAGCCAGTTCCAATGGCACCGCCCAAAGCAATTAGTTGAATATGCCTATTGGACAAGCCTCGTTTTAGCTCTTGATTGGGTTTTTCCAAATTTCGAAAAGTTTTAGTTTATTTTTCAGCTAAAATAAAGGAATTTTTTAAAAAACCAACAGAAAAAACCCAGCGGATATAACATTTACATTCAAATTAGAACTTTTTTGATGTTTTTAGCAAATCGGCGGTATTAATTATGATAGGAATAATGTATTTGTATTTCGATTTAAAGTAATTCAAACGATTTTTCATGATGACTTACGCAATTTCTCGTTCAAGTTGATTCTAAGCTCTTTAATTAAAAGTAATGATTGTTAGTTGATCTACAAATCTAACAAGATCAATAGAGATTCGGTGTCATCAAAGTTTGTTGTTTTTGAATTATTCCATAATTATTTTTTGCTTTAAAGCCTTATTTACAGGGCATTTTTCAGCAATATTCAATAAGCGTTTCTTTTGTTCATCCGTTAAATCACCTTTTAGTGTGATTTGTTTTATGAATTTTGTAACGCCAGGCTCACTATTATGATCAACTTCAACGTGCACCTCTGCTTCTTCCAAAGGCCACTGTTTTCTATCGGCGTACATTTTGATGGTTATCGAAGAGCAACCAGCCAAAGAAGCGGCTAAGAGTTCCATTGGTGTAGGCCCTGTGTTTTGTCCGCCCAAATCTTCAGGCTCATCTGCTAAAAAAGTGTGACGTTCTGTTTGAAAAATTGTTTTGTACTTCTGATTTTGTATAGTTACTTTAACTTTTGCCATGATTAACTTTTTTTGAAAGGATTATTAGGTAATGGAACAAAATCACGCTCTCCAGGAACTTTTGGAAATTCTTGTGCAGCCCACTTTTGTTTTGCTGTTTCGATTGTATCTCTAGAAGAGGAAACAAAATTCCAATAAATAAAACGTTCTTCTGGAAATGCTTCGCCACCAAAAAGATAAATCTTACTTCCTTTTGCAATTTCAAACTCACATAAATGAGCATCCTTGGTGATTAAAATCTGCTTTTCTCCAAATTCATTTCCCTGATGTTTGATCTTTCCTTCTAAAATGTAAAGTCCGCTTTCACCAAATAATCGATTTTTTAAATCGACTTTGCTGTCTTCGCTCGCTTTTAATTCTATCATATACAATTTACTGTAAACAGGAACGCCCGATTTCTTTTCTTCAAATGTACCAGCGATTAGTTTAAATTCTAATGGACCTTCATTCCAAACAGGCAAATCGTTGGCGTCGACGTGTACAAATTCTGGCTCCATGTTTTCTTTGTCTTTCGGTAGCGCAATCCAAATTTGAAGACCATGAAGTTTCTTGGTTTTGTTTCTCAAGTATTCAGGTGTTCTTTCAGAGTGAACTACTCCCTTACCGGCCGTCATCAAATTTACCGCTCCGGGTTCGATAATTACATCATAACCCATACTGTCTTTATGTTGAATTGCACCTTCAAATAAAAAGGTAAGTGTAGATAAGCCAATATGTGGATGAGGAGCTACGTCGAGGTTTTCACCAGCATTAAGTTCCTTAGGCCCCATATGATCAATAAAAACAAAAGGACCAATATTTCTTTTTTATTTAAAGGGTAAAAGCCTTCCTACGAGAAAATTTCCTATATCGGCTGCTTTTTCCTCAAAAATAAAATCAATGTTTGACATAAATCATTCTTTTGTTAAAGATATGAAATTATTATCGTAATAAAGAAATGTTTTTTATTGAAAAATGAATGTTAAGTGGATATTTTTTATATCTTTATCCTTTGATTTTAATTTAATAAACAAATGAAAAGAATTTTCTTTCTATTAACATTACTTGTTAGTGTGTCAATGGTATCTTGTGGTTCAGATGATCAGTCAAAAGATGCAGAAGTTGAAATAGGAAAGTGGGAGCCAACTACACTTGAGGTAGAGACTATGTTGCCAATACCTAAGTTAGATTATCCTCACAGCGAGGGATGTGACAGAGATTATTTGGAGATTAGAAGTGATGATACTGCTACTTTTTATCACTATGAAGAGGAAAGCTGTGTGGAAGTTGTCTATGAAAATGCCTTTGAGAAAAACGGAACAGATGTCTCTGTTAATATTATGGGTTTCGAAGTAGATGGTGAAATTGTTTCTGAAGACTCTCAAACAATGATCATTAGTGCCGATATAAGTGAAGTACTTCCTTATCTTGAAGCGATGTATCCTGAATACAGTAGTATGTTGGCTGCTTTGACTGGGTCAAGAATTAAAATAACTTTTGAAAAAACTATATAAATAACTAAAAATGAGTTTAGGAATTTACTTGCTAATCATAGCAATAATTTTAATTGCAACAGGACTTTTTACGGTAAAACAACAGTCGGCTGTTATAGTTGAACGCTTCGGAAAGTTTCAATCAATTAGACAATCGGGTTTACAATTAAAAATTCCGATAATCGATCGAATTGCTGGTCGTGTGAACCTTCGTATTCAGCAATTAGACGTCATCATAGAAACTAAGACTAAAGACAACGTGTTTGTCAAAATGAAGGTTTCTGTACAATTTAAAGTGGTTCAAGAGCGTGTTTACGAAGCGTTTTATAAATTAGAATATCCTCATGATCAAATTACTTCTTATGTTTTTGACGTAGTACGTGCTGAGGTGCCAAAGCTAATCCTTGACGATGTTTTTGAACGAAAAGATGATATTGCAATTGCAGTAAAAAGAGAATTAAACGATGCAATGATTACCTATGGTTACGATATCATCAACACATTGATTACCGATATCGATCCGGATATTCAAGTAAAAAACGCTATGAACCGTATCAACGCAGCTGATCGTGAAAAAACGGCCGCAGAATATGAAGCAGAAGCTCAAAGAATCCGAATTGTAGCAAAAGCGAGAGCAGAAGCAGAATCTAAGCGTTTGCAAGGTCAAGGTATTGCCGATCAACGCCGTGAAATTGCTCGTGGATTAGTAGAGTCGGTAGATGTGCTTAATAAAGTAGGAATCAACTCACAAGAAGCTTCAGCATTAATTGTTGTTACTCAGCATTATGATACGCTACAAGCGATTGGTTCAGATACGAATTCGAATCTAATTTTGTTACCAAACTCACCACAAGCAGGAAGTGATATGCTTAATAATATGGTGGCATCCTTTACCGCTTCAAACCAAGTGGGCGAAGCAATGAAGAAAGCTTCGAAAAATAAGTCGAATAAAAAAGATGATTTTGATGATCTTTACCCGTTGAGTACAGACGATAAAGAATAATAAGGATCTAAAGATAAAAAAACGGACACAATAAAATGTGTCCGTTTTTTTTGTAATGAGTTGTGATTAAGAATAATTATGATTCAGAATCAGTATCGTTTTTATCTTTTTTTGAATTGGAAGAAGTCTTATCTTTAGTAGCGTCTTTAAATTCTTTGATTCCAGAACCTAATCCTTTCATTAATTCCGGGATTTTTTTGCCTCCAAATAAGATCAATAATAAAAGAAGGATCAGTAAAACTTCTAGAAATCCAAAACTACCCATTTTTATTTTGTTTCGTTTTTGTCGGTATCTTCTTTAGTAGCGTCTTTAAACTCTTTAATTCCAGAACCCAATCCTCTCATTAATTCCGGGATTTTTTTACCTCCAAATAATAATAAAATAGCAGCAATGATTAAAACAACCTGCCACGGACTAACCATTCCTAAAAATACAGCTAATGAGTTCATACTTTTTATGATTAAAATTGATTACAAAGATATAAATTTTAGTAGTATGTTATTTTATTATTGCATATTTTTAACATTGAAAAAAAAATGAAACCTCAAATAGTTAAAGTTTTCAATATATAAGTTTTTTTTTAAGTACATAAATCCGACTTTTGTATCAATAAATAATGTTATGTCAATAAAAAGTTTTTTTGCTAAAATATTAGCGCATTTAGTTGTGCTTCAGGAACAAAAGTGGATCATCAATCCTGTTAAAACTCAACAAAGTTTGTTTCAAAACTTGATTCGAGAAGCTCAATTTACGCAATTTGGTAGGGATCATCTTTTTTCATCGATAAAGTCTCATGCCGATTTTGTACGAGATGTTCCTGTTCGAGATTACGAAGCACTAAAACCTTACATTGATCAAATTGTAGAAGGAAAGTCGAATGTTCTATGGAAAGGTAAACCTTTGTATTTTGCCAAAACTTCGGGAACAACTTCTGGCGCAAAGTACATTCCTATTACTAGAGAATCAATGCCTTATCACGTAGCGGGCGCACGAAATGCCATTTTGTTTTATTTGCATGAAACTAAAAAATTCGACTTTGTAAACGGTAAAATGATTTTTTTACAAGGAAGTCCAGAAATGGAAGAAAAAAATGGAATTAAAACAGGACGATTGTCTGGTATTGCCGCACATTATGTTCCTAAATATTTGCAAAAAAACCGTCTGCCTAGTTGGGAAACGAATTGTATCGAAGATTGGGAAACCAAAGTGGATGCGGTAGTTAGTGAAACCAAGAATGAAAATATGACGCTTATCTCGGGAATACCTTCTTGGGTATTGATGTATTTTGAGAGATTAAACGAAGTGTCTGGTAAAAAAGTTGGAGACTTGTTTAAAAACTTCAATTTGTTTATTTACGGAGGTGTGAATTATGAACCCTATCGAAAAAAATTTGAAAAACTTATTGGAAGAGAAGTAGATAGTATCGAGACTTATCCTGCTTCTGAAGGCTTTTTTGCGTATCAAGATTCTCAAAAAGCTGAAGGAATGTTGTTGCTTTTAAATGGAGGAATCTTTTATGAATTTATTAAAGCCAACGAATTTTATACAGAAAACCCACGCCGTTACACTATAGGAGAAGTCGAGTTAGATGTAAATTACGCTTTGATAATCAGTACTAACGCTGGTTTATGGGCCTATAATATTGGAGATACCGTTCAGTTTACATCTTTAAAACCTTATAGAATTAAAGTTACCGGGCGCATCAAACATTACATTTCGGCATTTGGCGAGCATGTTATTGGAAAAGAAGTGGAAGAGGCAATGCAAACGGCTTTAAATGATACAGATATTGTGGTTTCAGAGTTTTCTGTTGCTCCACAAATCAATCCTGATACTGGACTGCCTTATCATGAGTGGTTGGTAGAGTTTGAAAAGGAACCTACAGATTTGGACGACTTTGCAATGAAAATAGATGCAGCTTTAAGGAATCAAAATATTTATTATGACGATTTGATTGTTGGATCGGTTTTGCGTACCTTAGTAATCACAAAAGTACCTACAGGAGGTTTCAATGAATATATGAAATCACAAGGGAAATTGGGCGGACAGAATAAATTACCTCGATTGTCTAACGATCGAAAAATTGCAGATTTCATCCACGAAAAATATTATAGTTAATACCAACTACAATATTACAATCATTTAAAAACTATGTTTATGAAAAGATTGTTGATTTTTTTTATATTGATATGTTATAATGCTTTCGCACAAATCACAGGGAAGGTGGTCAATGTTGAAAATCAACCAATTTCGTATACAAATATTTGGGTTTTAGATGGAAGCGACGGAGCTACTACTGATTCTTTGGGGATATTTACCATTCCTTCTGCATTAGCTAATGATACCTTGGTTTTTAATGCTTCTGGTTATTCTCTCTTGAAAGTAAAAGCAGAGCAAGTAGATACAGTTGTTTTGGAAACTTATGAAATCCCTCAGCCTAAATTAATCGTTTATCCCGAAAAATATTTACATCACACGATCGGAGAAACGCACTATGAAAATATGTATTTCCAACCGGGAAATGTGCCTTATATGTACGGACGTTTTTTTGAAAATACCAATGAAATCAAAGAGGTACAATATGTCGATCGAGTTTTGGTTTATACAAAAAGTGCAGTGGCAAACGCTACAATAAAAATTAGGTTGATGAGAATGGACGAATACGGCTGTCCAGGAGATGATTTATTAACCAAACCCATTATAGCTGATATAAGAAGAGGAAATAGAAAAAACGCCATCAAGGTTTTGGAACATAATATCAAACTACCTAAAAACGGAATCTTTGTTGCGGTTGAATGGTTGATTACAGAAAACAATCAGTTTAGGCCAGCGAATTTTGTAAAAGGAGATAATTTATTTGAGGATTTTCGCTATCAACCTGATGTGATGAATAATAAAGTCGAAAAAACGTCATCTTATAGATATATGCACGGCGAGTGGTTTCCAAATGATCAATTTCAACCTCGAAATCCCAACGCACCAAGAGAAATCGTGGATCCGGCAATTGGATTGATTTTGTCGAATTAAAATTTTAAAAGATGTTTTTTGCTTATAAACCCCTTTTCAGAGGAACTTTGAAAAGGGGTTGGATGATTTAAACACTTATTTCTTAACCACTTTTTCAATGGCAGTACCCTCATTGGTTTTGATGTACAGCAAATAAGTACCCGCAGCAAAACCTCCAAGGTTTAATTGCACCTCGTTTTCGTTATTAAAGTTTTGTGATTGAACCTTTTTACCGCTAATATCAAAAATATCTATCTGTTCTACACCAATGTTTTCTTTATTTGTTATGTTTATAATGGTTGTTGCAGGGTTGGGGTATACATTAAGTTTTTGGGTTAAGAAATTATCGGTACTTAATACATACGATGGCACAGCGTTTAATGCTGTTATTTTTATGTTATCGTACTTATTATTATCAACTGTAGTAGTTCCCCTTTTCGTAGTAAACACTAAACCCAATACTGTTGGTTTAAAATCTTCTATTAAATTAGTAGAAGTACTTGTTTTAAGAAAATCGGCAACGGCTATGGTATTAAAATAAGGTGTTTCAAAATACGCTTTTTTATTGTTGTAATCTAAATATACAATTAAAGTAACCCATGTACTAAAAGGTAATATGGAATACGGTGAGGCGTTTTTATCTAATTTAATATTTTGAGTAAGATCTTTGCCACTAACATCAAACCAACCATTCTTACTAAAAAAATTATAATCTATTAATTGATTCGAAGCCACCAGAATATTACCCGTAGCATTATCACCTAATATTATACGATGCGCATAAGTACTTGTTGGTTGGTTGGTGCCCGTATAATAATCAATTTCAAACTTTATGACATTATTACCCGGAGTACGCAGGTTTATCAGTGAATCTATATTTACTTTTTTAGCTATTACACCAACATCATTTGATGTTGCACCACTACTGCTTAACATAAGTACATTACCCTTGGTAGGCTCGCTGATAATGCTAAAATAACTATTACTTGGAGCTGTAGTACCTGTAAAGTTCTCTGTAAGCCAACCGCCCTGTCCCGGAGTGATACCTGAAGGGTCGATTCCTAAATTGCCTATGTTATAGTTGTCAAAATTTTCGGTGTATAAAGCTTGGCTGTACGTACTATTAAAACACAGTATAGTTGTTAAAATTAGTAAACATTTTTTCATAATTTTAATTTTAAGAGAGGCTGTCCTAAAAGTTTAGGACAGCCTCATTTATTAATTAACTATTAATGACAATGCTGAACGTTGCCAAAAAGTTGGAGTGTCTTGCATAAAATCCATAGTAAGGGTTTTAGGTATGCTGCCAGTTATGGTATGTTGGTGCATACCCAGTGCATTAAAAACCAATTCAAATGAATTACATTTGTTTCCAAATCCGGCAGTTGTATTATCATAAAGTGTAGGTGTAAGTGTACTGTTAGTATAGTAATGCAAATTAAAACTACCAAAAGGTAAGTTTCCTTGTAGTTGGGTTGTTCCACCTGTATTCATAACCGGATGCCAATTCTTAGCTGCGCCATTTGGTAGCGTTTTTATTTCGGGATGCAGTATATATGTACCTACAAATGCTCCTGCCTCAAAAACATTTACTTCGTAAAAAAACACTTTACCGTAATCCCTTAATAAAAGTTCTTCTAGTGGTTGTAACGCTCCAGTACAATCAAAACCGCCAGCCCATGGTCCAAAAGCCCATGGTGGTGTCAAACTTGGATACCTAGGGTCTGCTGGTGTCCCAAGCGAAACTCCCGAAGTATATGGCATAGGTAAATGATGCTCTCGATCTTCAATTCTAGCACCTTCCAGGGGTTGAAAAATTAGAGGATTAGTTGTTCTCACAAGATTACCAACTTCTTGATTGTTAATATACAAATTTTGATACGCAAGTGGATTTGCAGTCATATTGGCAACTGGTAACGGAGGATTACCAAACTGGGTTGGAGATATATCATAAAATACGCCATCGTTATCACCATCAAAATACGCCAAACCTATCCAGGCAAATACTTCTAACGTATAAGGTGAATAATTTTCCCCAATAGCACCACCATTACTAATAACATACGAAGGTTGTAGGTCGTAATAATCAGTTCCTCTGTTGTACCAAATATCCCAAGGAGAGTAATAATTTATTGCAAGGTTGTTAAAACCTCCACCAATAATTCCACCACTCTGACTATCATCAAAACTATTGGTTTGATATTGAGAGCCGGCTTCTTCATTTTGCGTTTCAACGTCGTGATAAACATCTTCGTTACACGCTGCGAGTGCGAAGATTCCCATAAGAAAAAATACTGTTTTTTTCATAATTCTAAAAATTTACGAACGTACCGCTTTACAACTATGAACGACAAAAAAGCGGACATTCTGATTTATAACTGACTGCAATATATTAAAAAAATCTTAAAGATAAAATAATTCTTAATTTTATTGTTTAAGCTATTGAATTTAAAAAAGTTATTATAATTGCTTTTTAATTTAGGGTCTGGTGGTTTTTATATTTAATTTTGTTCACAGTAATAAACATTGTTGAGTAATAAATGGTTTTTAAAAGTTGAAAAAATGACAGAAATAAAACACATTACCAGATCCCGGTCACAGCAATCATCTGCGGCAATAGAGCGTATGTACATCACGATGCGTCACTTGTTTAATCGGGGATTTTACAAGCCGATGGGGGTTTCGGGCGAAACTCTGCGTGATGCGTTATTGCTATTACGCCCAGAAATATACGGATCGGTTGCAGATGAGAAGGTAGAACTAAATGGATTACTTTACGTTATAGAACGACTACCAATTGGGATAGAAGAGTGTAGATACATCAATTTAACTTCGGATGAAGGGTATTCCCAATCTCATTTTGAACCCATTGTTCCGCCAAAGCGTCGAAGAAATTGTTACCGAATCGACCAAGAACAGATGAATATTGAAATTACTCGTGGACGTTCAGATATTTACGATGTTTTGACGCATTTGACATTCATTTTCATGGAGTCTCATAAAATAAAAGAACGTATCCTAATAGATGACGAGGACAATGTATCGCGAGATTGGGTTAAACTAGAAGAAGCCGTTCGTAAAAACAAAGTTTTGTCATTGAATGAACGAGAAATTGCTATTTCTCATACTTCAAATATTTTAGGAAGAACGTTTGCAGAAATCAATTCTATTTATGATCAGTTTGCCACAGAAAAGAAACCAGATCGTTTTTTAAGTGTGATTTATTGGTTGGGAAAAATTGCCTTGGAAGAAGCATTAGATAACAACAAAAGAACTATTACATTTAGCCCTATTTTGCGTGAACGTTTAGGACATCATATTTACGGCGAAGTCTGGGCAAATAAAATTAAAACAGAGTTGCAGAGATTGGATTTATTGCACAGACCAGTCCACATTATCAGCGCGAATATGCATAGTGTGATGAATTCTATTTTTGCTGAAAATGTTTTGAAGAATAAAATCAAAGTTAAAAATAGCAATGAAGTTTTTGAGAAATTAAGTCAGTCAATAAACAGCGATCTGCGAGCATTGGTAGCCGAAAGAGCCACAGAGCAAGGAATGTTGTTTTTACCTGATACCTCAGGAACAAATATTGATGTTCAGATCTTTGATACAGCGAAAATTGATTGGGAGAAGACAGCGTTTCCTAAAGTTAAATTATCACAAAACACTGAGGAAAAACCTGTAATTATAGTCATGGATTATGCATTTGGAGAACAGGCCTACGAAACCATAGATGAATTGTTGAAACCATATAATAAAATCGTACATTTGAACGTTGAATCTGTATCAATCATGGGCAAAGCGGGGATTTTGTTTGGTGGTAAAGGAGATTTAATGATTCCAACTGCTCACATTAATGAGGGAACTGGCGACAATTATCCTTTTAATAATGAGTTAAAGCCTGAGATGTTTGAAGGAAATGAACTTGCAGTTTATGGTGGTTCCATGGTTACTGTTTTAGGAACTTCACTTCAAAACAAAGATTTACTCGAGTTTTTTAGAGATTCTACATGGCGAGTAATTGGGTTGGAAATGGAAGGAGCACATTATCAAAAGGCGATTCAATCGGCATCAAAAATCAGAAAAAGCATTCATCCAGATGTAAAAGTACGTTATGCGTATTATGCCTCTGATAATCCATTGGTAACCGGAAGTACCCTGGCATCGGGTGGTTTAGGAACCGCAGGAGTGAAGCCAACCTACTTGATTACAAGAAAAATATTGGGACAAATATTTAATTATTAATAAAATATGGAACAAAAGACTACTCCTAAAAACACAAACGAACAAGAAGTTGATGTGGTGTTTTTATTTTCTTCGGTATCTAATTTTTTAGATAAAACCGGCTATAATTCTTTTAGAGCGTTTAAGTTTTTGAAGAAAAACTACATCATTACACTTCTTCTCTTGATTGCCGGAGTTTCTTGGGGAGTTTATTCTATACAAACCGATTCTAAACCATTTAAACACGTGTTAATCGTGGTGCCTAACTTTAATAGTACAACGTATTTGTACAATAAAATAGAAAACTTTCAGGCACATAACACCTCTAATTATGAAAAACTGCATCATATCTCAGGAATTGAAATTAGCCCCGTTATTGATGTTGTAGAGTTTATTTCAGACAGAGAACAAAACCTGCAAATAGCTCGTTATATGAGTGAAAACACTATGGAGATTCACAAGTATAAAAAAGGAGAAGTGTCTGAAAAACTTTATCGTTATCATAAAATCACCTATTATACAAAAGTTGAAGACAAAGATCAATCGATTTATAACGCATTTGTGAATGAATTAAATAATGATGCTTATTTTATTGAAAGACAAAAAGTTGAAAGAGCTGATACTGAAAAAAGATTGTTAGAATACCAAACTTCTGTCAATAATATAAACGGATTGTTTGAAAAATTAGGAAACACAAGCTTAGAAACAAATAAAACGGTAAACGTGGAGATGTTTTCTGAGATGGACCGACTTTTAGAAAAGAAAAACTCTTTGTTAGAAGAGATTAATAAGACTAAAGTAGCCATTATAGAAGAATCTAAAATTATTTATGATGTCACAAAAAAATTAAATGTTTACAATAAGAAAGGGAAGCTAGTGGTGATTTTTTATCCTTTGTTGTTTATTGTGTTTTTTCTAATCATCGGCTGGGGCATTAAGCAATTTAGAAGATATGCTGCTATGGTAGACACCAAAAAAGCTGCCTGATATGTGGAGTAAATGGTTGCTTTTATTGGTTTTTATGGTTTTTGGATGCGCAAAAAAAGAACATAATGTAGCAATCTATTTGCATTTGGAAGCTTCTAAAAATACAGAAACACAGTTGTTTTACTCAGACAATTTTTTGTCACAATTTAATGAAGACCAAAGCACCCATTTTTTTGTAGAAGCAAATAAACCTACAAAAGCTATTTTTAAAATTAATAGCTTCAAAAAGATAAAAAGATTGAGAATCGATTTTAATACAGATGAAGAATTGACTGTTGTTATCGATTCCATGTCAATTATTTATCAAGGTAAAAGGCATGATTTAAAGCCAGAGCAATTTAAAGACTGGCTGATTCCAAACGAACAAATAAAACTGAGCTTTTCTCAAGAAAAAATAATCTTAAATACATTTAAAACAGACGGTATTTACGACCCTTATCTCATTACAAAAAACCTTCAAAAATATTTGGATTGATTTTTTATGACAAAAGTATTTTTTAAAAATTTATCCGCACTTTCTTTAATTCAGATTAGTAATACGTTGATTCCTTTACTAATCATTCCGTATTTGACTTATATTATCAGTCCTGAACACTTTGCCGAATTGGAATTTGCAAGATATTTTTGTCACTTTTTTACAGTAGTTGTAAATTATGGTTTTGATGTCACGATTACAAGAACCATCGCAAATAAAAAAAATAATCATCGTTTTATAAGCTATTTAGGTTCTCAAGTTTTTTATGCAAAATTTCTCTTATTGTTATTTTCTTCTTTGGTTTTTGTGCTGTTGGTACAAAATACCGAACGTTGGCACGAAATCCAATTATTGTTATACAGTACTTTTGCAATAAATTTCGGTTTTTTGTTATTCCCCCAATGGCTTTTTCAAGGTTTAGAAAAGCTAATTAAAGTATCGATGCTGCATTTTATAAGCAAGATTACTATGGCGATTTTAATCGTTTTATTGATAAGAGAAGATAGTAAATATTGGGTTTTTAATGCTTTACAATCATTGGGATTGATTTTAGTTGGATTGTATTCATTTGTTTTATTAAAAAAATATGTGAATTTTCGTTTTTTCGCTCCTTCATTTTCCGACATAAAAAAAATTACAATTCGAGCCACTCCAGTTTTTTTATCAACAGTTTTGATAATTACTCCAGGTCTAATTTATTTTTTTCTGATAGAAAGTTTTGGTACTTCAAGGGATCTTGTCGCTTATTCAACTGCCAATAAGGTAATAGTAAGCATCCAAACCATCTTGTTGATTCCTTTTAGCCAAGCTTTTTTTCCAATGATTTCAAGACAAGTTAATGAAAGCCATGAACTTTTTGAGCGAAACATACGTAAATCAGCTATGGTAGCAACAGGAGTTGGGCTACTAACCGGTTTATTTATTTATGTGTTTGCATCGCCAATCATTAGAATTATTTTTGGCGAAGCTTATCTACCTGCAAAACATTCACTTCAGATGTTGGGTTTTCTACCCTTGGTCTCAATCATCGCTAATATTTATGTTTTTCAGGCTTTGCTATCTTTGAAAAAAGATCAACTTTTCATGAAAATCTATGTGGTTGTTATCTTATTTAACCTGCTGGCTTGCTTTCTGTTTTATAAAGAGATCACGACAGAATTAACCGTTGTAATTCGTATTTTAGCAGACGTATTGTTACTAATATTAGGTTATTATTTTTACAAAAAAGAATTAAAATTACATCGGAATGGGAATTAGAACGCTTGCAATATATCTAGCGGCTGTAGTGCTTTTGTTTGCTTCGTATTATACGAGTTCAGAGCATATTGGGCGTTATTTAAAGTATTTGATATTTCCGCTTTTTGTTTTTTTTCTGTTGTTTTATAAAAATATCGTTGTCAAAAAATTCTTAGTTTATAATCTGGTACTTTACACGGGCTTAATCGCTTTGAATTTTGTAGTTACCATGTATAACGGTGTGTTTCATCCTCGGTTTCTAGAAGAGTCTTTCTTGTTGATTATTCCTATACTAACCGTTGCAGCAATAACTGGAGGTAAAGAAACGAATATTAAAAATGCCATCGATGTATTTTTTGTTGCTTATGTACTTTCATTTTTGCTCTTTTTTTGGAGAGAACTGATCAATGTTCCCAAGTTAATCAAAGGGTTTGTAACAGCTATTCGACTTTCTGAATTCCCCACAGAATCTTGGTTGGCATTTCCGTTAGGATTGTTTACTATCTATTATTTTTTGGAAAAACGGAGGTGGTTTTTCTTAATTTCCTTGTGTTTTTTCTTGCT
Source organism: uncultured Flavobacterium sp. (assembly GCA_964397335.1). Lineage (GTDB taxonomy): Bacteria > Bacteroidota > Bacteroidia > Flavobacteriales > Flavobacteriaceae > Flavobacterium. Next base: position 88,467 of record CAYNIM010000001.1, on the reverse strand, counting down.
GTCTTTCAAAAGGATTGCTCTGGTAGGATTTATAGTAGTTTTAGGATTCTGGTTTTTGAATGAAAAAGTTCTTAAAAAGTCGTTTCAGCCTAAACAGTTTGCAAAATTGCTTTTAGGAGTAAATATTATATTTGTTGCAAGTGTTTATTTATTTGTATCCGGTTTTTTCTCCATTTTTGTCAAAAGGTATTTCAATATGTCTATCAATCATTTGACTCAAGGAAGATTTGTTGTCTATAATGATGTGCTTAATCAGTTTTCACAAGATTTATGGACAGGAAGTAGCCTGGGAAGTATACATTTGTATTTGCGAAAAAAATATGAAACCTTTGAATACATTCATTCCGATATTCTGAAAATTGTCATTGAATTAGGGGTGTTTTCGTTTATTATATGGCTGCTTTTTTTTATTGTTATCAACATTAAAGGAGAAAAAAGCGTCTATATTATTTTATTTTTGAATATATTGTTCATCACAGACAATGTTTTCATTTATTTTGACACCCTGTTTGTGTTCTATTTGATTTTAGCAAAGTATGACCAAGAGATTATATATAGGAAAAATAGTGAATAAAGAGCGTATTTGGACTTTCTTTTTATTGGGAACTGCTTTTACTTTGTCTTTTAAATTGAACATCAACAACGTCTTTATCTTTGGGCTTTTCATTTCGTCTTTGTTTTTTATAAAGAGGCAAGACAATTTAAAAAAGAGTTTCACAAATCCATATTTCTCTGTTGTATGTTTGTGGTGTTTTTGGAATCTGTTTAGCTTATTTTGGACTGAAGATTTGGGGCAAGGTTTACGAGTTGTCAACCGAATGTTGATTTATTTTTTATTCTCAATATCTTTTATATTGACAGGTTTTATGCTCACCAAAGAGAAAATTCAGGCAGTTTTTAAATATTTTATTTTTGGATGTCTTTTTACAGTCAGTGTTTGTGTGTTGCATGCAGTTTATATGACGTATGATTATGGAAATGTGAATCCGTTTGCTCAGGTCAACGGTAATTTTTTTTCATATATACAGTTTACAGATTTCCTTAAAATCCATCCTATTTATCTGGCATTTCAATTGTTGATTGCTATTAGTTTGCTATTATATCATCTTTTGTATCGACCATTATTGCCATTTACACAATCAGTTACTTCATTCTTGATCATCTTTTTTTTGGTGATTTTAATGTTACTCAACTCTTTTATTGTGTTTTTTAACCTCTTGCTTGTAGTTTTGTTTTTTTTATTTACAATCAAATCAATGAAAGTAAGATTTTTGATGTTAGCTTTGATTGCCTTGCCCGTTTTAGCCTCATCAGGTTTTTTAATAGAAAAATTCAAGGCTATTCATATAAAAGAAGATTTAACTCAAACCGATTTTTCTGGTAACCAGTTTACTGCTTTGAATGCAAGAGTGGCGAAAATCCATGGAACAGTTAATGTTATTAAAGAACATTTTTGGTTTGGTGTTGGAATTGGTGATTCACAAGTAGAATTAATGGATTCATATGAAAAAATGGGATTTAAACATGGCGTAGATCGAACCTACAATTCGCACAATCAATATTTGACTGAAATGTTAAAAACAGGAATCGTTGGACTGATTCTTTTTTTAGCTGTTTTAACGCAACAATGGAAAGAAGCCTTGAAAAGGAAAGATGTAATGCAGTTTATTTTTATTATGACAATATGTGTCTTTTTCTTGACCGAATCTGTTTTGGAACGACAAATGGGAGTTGCGTTTTTCGGTTTCTTTACCTTCTTGTTTTCTTTTAAAAAAGACAAAATATGAAAAAGATAATAATGATTGCTCCTATTGGTGGCCCGGTCAACGGCGTGACGGTTTTGTCGAATCAAATTGCAGAACAGTTTAAAAATGAACAAAATTATAAGCTAAAAATTATCGATACCGCACAGGCGAAATCACCTGAAGATTTCGGCAAATTCAATTTTAAAAAAATTCTTGATTTAAGAATTGTTTTAAACCAAATTCAGGAAATTAAGTCAGATGATTATGTATATATGAATTTCTCGCCTAAAGGTTTTGCCTTTTATCGCGACTATCTTTTGCTGAATTTTGTATTGAAAAAAACTAAAAACATTAGCCTACATATTCACGCAAACGGACTTGAAAATAAGAAACGCTTTTTTAGAAAAAATAAATTTAACGTTGTAAAATGTATTGTTATAACGGATCATCAATTTGAAAAGTTGTCTTTCTTTAAAAATCGAATTTTGCTACCCAATGCGCTCAAAGATCATTATGAAAATAACGTAAAATTGAATAAAAACAATGAACAGGTCAATCTGTTGTTTTTCTCTAATTTATCTGAAGAAAAAGGAGCCAAAAGGCTTTTTGAATTTTGCCGTTATTGTACTTTGCAAAACAAGGAATATAAAATTACTATCTGCGGAGGTATTTTAGATGATTTTTCCAAAAATATGATTCAGGAAGTAATTCAGCTTAATAATGAAAATATCCAAATCCTTGATCCTATAAAATTGACGGATGAAAAAATGAAGTTGTTTCAAGAAAGTCATTTCCTATTGTTTTTAAGCGATCCATTTTATGAAGTTTATCCGTTGGTTTACATAGAAGCCTTAATGAACGGAGTTTCTATAATTACAACACCGCAATATGTTGCAAACGATGTTATTTCAGATAATGTTGGTTGTATTTATACCGATTCAGAATCTGTTGTGCAATTTATAGATCAGAATAAAGCTGATTTGAACGTGCTTTGTAGCAGAAATAGGTTTAAATTTGAAGCGTTTTACGATTTCGAAAACTATTTCAAAAAGCTAAAAAACACCATCATCAATGCACACTGATTCTCAAGTTTCCATATTAGTCGTTACCCATAATCATGGGCAATATCTCAAGAAATTGCTCAAGAGCTTAGAAGATTTTAAGTATAAAAATGTATATTTTTGTGATACAGCTTCTACGGATGATACTGTGGAGATATTGAAGAAAAGTAGTTTTAAAAATCAAATACTTTTTAAGAATGAATTAGAAGGATTTGCAAAAAATAACAACGATTTAATTAGGCATTTTCAACTTGATTCGGAATATTATTTGTTGCTGAATCCAGATGTCTTTTTTACTGAAGATTTTCTTTCAATATTGCTTCAAAAATTCAAACAAAATCCTTCGGCGGGTATCGCAGCGCCTTTGGTCTATTATCCCGATGGAAATTTACAGGTGACATGGAAACGTTTTCCAAGTTTGTTTAGTGTGATTTTGAAAAGATTAGGAATCAGAAAAACTACTGATGAGAAGCAAAGTAAAGCTTCAGAAATTGATTGGGCATTGGGCGCTTGCTTGCTTATTAGTCAAAAACTTTTAAAAAATGGCGGTCGCCTTTTAGATGAACGTTATCGACTTTATTGTGAAGATATTGATATTTGTTTTGAATCTAAAACTAGAGGTATGGAAATCATTGGTGTGGAAGAAACTTTTATCTATCATCACCTTAATGAGTTGAGTGCAAAAAAGATTTGGAGTAAATATAATTTTTGGAATCTTCAAAGCATCTTTAAGTTTGTTATTAAATGGAACTTTAAATATCTTTTTAGAAATGTTTAAAAAAATCGATACTAGTCTTTTTTTAGGTATTCTATTTCTCCTATTTGTACTTTCTGATTTTATCAGTAAAACCGGTGCGTTTTATTATAATTCATTAATTCATACTTCACAAATTATTAAAGGCCTGTTTCAGATTTTTGCTTTGGGTTTCATCATTAAAAATTATCACTTTAAAGATCGTTTTTTATATTTTGGTACAGGTTTGTTGTTACTATTTCATGGTTTGGGTTTGTTGTTTTTAAACTCTGAATTTAGTTTTTTAAGCAATTTAAAATCAAACGTGCACATTCTTAATTGGTATTTGTTTGTTTTCTTACTGATACTTGCATTTCGTTCTTACGAAAGAACTTTAAAAATAGATTTTTCCAATTCACTTCGTTTTCTTCGCCTCTGTTTTGTTGGTTATTTTTATGCTAATTTTATCACAGCTTTTATAGGTGCTTTAACGAATTTTGAATTGTTTTCTTCTTATCCCTACAGTGATCGGTTCGGGTTTAATGGTTTGATGAGAAATGTGACACATGCAAGTTACATAGTGATTATTTACATTATTTACTTTTATTATAAATACAAACAAGTAGCAACCAAAGCAAACCTACTTCATTTATTAAGTGCTGTTTTCTTTGTTTTTTTATTGGCAACCAAAGCAGCATTTTTATTTTTATTACTATTTATCATATATGTAGTTTATCAGAAAAACAAAAAATTCTTTATTGGTTTACTTCTTCTAATAGGAGTGACTTCCTTTCTTTTAAAAGATTTTGTGTTGAATCAGTTGTTACCTAAGTATTTCGCTCCTTTAAACGAAGTTTATGAAAGTCAAGGAATTATCGCGATGTTGACTTCTTTAAGAAGCGAACAATTTACAGAACTTTTCTTACCTTATATATCTGAGAATTGGGTTTTTGCAAATTATTTATTTGGTGGATTTGACAGTAGTTTAAGAAAAATCGAATTTGAGCTTATTGATTTGTGGCTTACTTTCGGACTATTGGGTATTTTGCTGTATTTGTTTTTGTTTTTTAAATATGCTTTTCCTATTGATTGGATAAAAAATCACACACTGATTTTTTTACTTTTTTTCATTGTTTTTCTTGCAGGTAGTTTCTTTTCGAGCGTACCCGTAATTACTGTTTTTTTTGTGCTTTATCTTTTAACTTCCAGACGTTTATCAATGAGTATTCGTCCAAATTCATAAAAACCTTTCAGCCCAATAAAACTTGCGTATTTCCAATAAATCTTTAGAGCATCCGATATGGTTTGTTGTTTTTCAAACACCATAAATATGCTGTGTAGAATCAGGTTGTTATAATATTTTCGTTTCTTATCGTCTGTCAGGTTCTGTTTATCAATAGTATATACATGTGTTTTAGAGAGCGGATGATGTTTGTAAACTACTTTGTTTTCAGCATCATCAATATAACTGCTAGAGATAGTTGCAAGCAAATAAAAAGGTGTTTTTTTTGCCAATTGTTCCCAAAAATGAAGATCTTCTCCTTTCGAAAGTTGCTCGTTGAACCAAATGTTTGTAAACTTATTTTTATTGAAGGCAATAGATGAACTATGTACTACAAATCTGTGAATTAGACTAATATCAAAAAAATTATAAAAACCTTCTTTAGATACTACTGTTTCAGAAAGCTTTGTCCCATCTTTTTTTGCAACTCGATATCCGCTACTTATTACCTTAACTTCTGGCGTCTTATTTATACTTGAAGCAAAATTCTCTAAATGATGCTGATCCCATAAGTCATCGGCATCTAACAATGCAATCCAATCAAATTTAGCTGCGCGAATTCCTGTGTTTCGTGTTGAAGAAATCCCTTTGTTTTCTTGATGAATAATTTTTAATCGTTCATCGTTGATGGTGTTAATTTGATTTACACTATTGTCTGTTGATCCGTCGTTTACAACAATCAATTCAAAATCTTTAAAACTTTGATTTAAAACAGAATTAATGGTTTTTAAAACGCTCTGTTCTTTATTATACAAGGGAATTACAACTGAAAACATCATTCTTATTTAGAAAAGTAAATATACTGCATCACGACACAGAACTACAATTTTTTTGGTTTTAATTCGCAAAATTTATTTGAAGTTAATGATCTGATTTCATTTTCATATCAAAACCCTTTAAAATTAATCGTAACTTTGCAGTTGAAAAATAATGACTTTATGTTTCAAATAGGAAATACCATCGTTTCGGACGAGATTATTGAAAATGAATTTGTATGCAACCTTTCAGCTTGTAAAGGACAATGCTGTGTGGATGGTGATGCGGGAGCACCTTTATCGGAAGAAGAGACCAAAATTTTGGAGGAAGTCTATCCGGTGATAAAATCCTATTTGCGTCCAGAAGGTATCGAAGCTATAGAAAAACAAGGTACTTGGATTGTTGGTGAAGATGGTGATTTTGAAACACCTTTAGTAAACGGCAGCGAATGTGCCTATGTGATTTTTGATCAAGACACTGCCTTATGTGGAATCGAGCAAGCATACAGCGAAGGAAAAGTGGACTTTAAAAAGCCAATTTCCTGCCATCTTTATCCGATTCGTATCAAAGAGTACTCTCAATTTTCTGCGGTAAATTACCATCGTTGGTATATTTGCGACGACGCTTGTACGCTAGGAAAAGAGTTGCAAGTGCCTGTATATCAGTTTTTAAAAGCACCTTTGATTCGTAAATTTGGAGAAGATTGGTACAAAGAACTTGAGTTGGTGGCAAAAAACTGGAAAGATCAATCAGCGGATAAATAGAGTTTTTGAAGAATAATCAATTATGGCACGATGTTTTTTTAACAAATCACTGCCAATAATTCCTTGTACTTCTGGTAAATTGAATTGAGAAAGTGCAATGTTTACATGGGTCAAATCCAAAAGAACTAAGGTAGTTTTCTTACTTTTCCATTTGCCTAAACTTATCCGATTGTCTTTTGAAATTTCGGTATACAAATTATTAGAACCTGCTCCGGAAGCCTTGGTATCACTAGGACTTGATTTTAATTTAAAGTAAGTTTGCTGGTGAATATCGATACAACTTGCCGATGCACCTGTGTCTAACAGAAAAAGTCCTTTAATACCATTGATTTTGCCGTTGATGTAAAGATGATTGGATTTCCGAATGCGAAAAGAAATTTTAGAATACCCATCAAGTGGTAATAAAGAAATACTATTGTTCATGATTTTAAAATTTGATGTTAAAAATACGAAATGATTTTGATAGATACACATACTCATTTATATAGTGATGCGTTTAAAGAAGATCGGGCAGAAATGATACAACGAGCTTTGGATCAAAATGTTGGTCGTTTTTTTGTTCCTGCTATAGATACTTCTTACTATGAAGCAATGTGGGATTTAAAAAAACTATTTCCAGAAATCGTCCATTTAATGATGGGTTTGCATCCTTGTTCGGTAAAAAAAGAGACCTATCAAGCAGAGTTAGATTTTGTGAAAACAGAGTTAGAAACCAACAAATATATTGCAGTGGGCGAAATTGGTGTCGATTTATACTGGGATAAATCAACGCTCGATATTCAACAACAAGCCTTTCAGCAACAAATAAAATGGTCTAAACAATTCGATCTACCCATCAATATTCATTGTCGAGATGCTTTTGAGGAAACTTTTGAAGTTCTTGAAAATGAACGTGATGGTTTGAATGGCGTTTTTCATTGTTTTACAGGAACTTTGGAAGATGCCCACAGAGCAATAAATTTAGGTTTAAAGTTAGGAATTGGAGGTGTAGTAACCTTTAAAAACGGAAAAATAGATCAATTTTTAGATCAAATTCCTTTAAAACATCTTGTATTAGAAACAGATTCGCCCTATTTAGCACCTGCACCGTTCAGAGGAAAAAGAAACGAATCTGCTTATTTAAGCCTGGTTGCTCAGAAATTAGCAATCATTTACGGACAAACAGTTGAAGAAATCGCCAAACAAACTTCAGAAAATGCAATAGAAGTTTTTAAAAAAGGTGTGAAATCATAAATATATTTCATTCATTTGCACAATAATATTTAGAAATTATGTCAAAGTACGATAGTATAAGATTTTATCATGATGAAGAAGTAAACAGTAGACTACTGTCGATTTCTAATCATCCGATGTTCAAATCTTTAATCGATTTTACTTTTCCCGATAAATCAGAAGATGAAGTTCAACAAAAATTGTTGTCAGTTCATTCTATTCAGGAATTTCACGAACAAGTGATTTTTAAAACCATGGAACGTATTTTAGAGACTTCTTCGGAAGGACTCTCGGTTTCTGGATTTGAAAAGTTAGACCCCAATACCTCTTATTTGTTTATTTCAAATCATAGAGATATTTTATTAGATACTTCTTTGTTAAATGTTTGTTTATTAAGACAAAAGAAGGTGATGACTGCTTCGGCAATTGGAAATAATTTGGTCCAAAAGCCTTTTTTAATGCATTTGGCAAAACTCAATCGTAACTTTATCGTAAAAAGAGATGTTTCTCCAAGAGAGTTACTTATGAGCTCCAAATTAATGTCGGATTACATTCGCTTTCTTGTAAAAGAAGAAAATCGTTCGGTTTGGATCGCACAACGTGAAGGACGAACCAAAGACGGAAACGATGCTACAAATTCTGGGGTACTGAAAATGATTGCAATGGCTTCAGATCAGGAAGATACTTTAGATTATTTAAAAACTTTGCGTATAGTTCCTGTGTCTATATCCTATGAATACGACCCAACTGATAAGTTGAAAATGCCTCAAATTATGGCACAACTATCTGATATTGAATATATTAAGGACAAAAATGAAGATTTCATCAATTTGATGAGTGGAGTTGTAGGTCAAAAGAAGCGCATCCACATCCATGTAGGTGATGTATTCGATCAAGAATTAGATACAATTAAAAACAGTAGTAGTAACGGTGCCAAAAGAATACAATTGTTGACTAAATCTATTGATTATCATATAATTAAAAATTATAAATTGTGGCCTACTAACTATATTGCTTTCGATTTACTGAACAACACAAATCAGTTTGAATCGATGTATGATGAACAAGAAAAGCAATTGTTTTTGAGGAGATTAGAAATGCGCGTAGATAAAAATAACCCTGTGGTTGTGCAGAAGTTTATAGAAATGTATGCCAATCCAGTTGTAAATAAGAATCAGTTGTAATGATGTCTATTCCGTCTAAAATATTATTGATTTATACTGGTGGAACTATTGGAATGATCAAAGATTTTGAAACCGGTACACTGAAAGCGTTTAACTTTAGTCAGTTACTAGAGCGCATTCCCGAATTGAATCTTTTAGACTGTTCCATTTCAACTTATTCTTTTGAAGAACCAATTGATTCTTCAGACATGAATCCACAACATTGGTTGACTATTGCGGAAGTAATTGAGGATAACTATTTACGTTTTGATGGTTTTGTGGTTCTTCATGGTTCTGATACAATGTCTTATACTGCATCTGCCTTAAGTTTTATGCTAAAAAACTTAGCAAAACCAGTTATCTTAACCGGTTCACAACTTCCAATTGGCGATTTACGTACAGACGCCAAAGAGAACCTGATCACGGCAATTCAAATCGCGGCGCTTAAACAGAACAATCAATCAGTGGTTAGAGAAGTAGGACTTTATTTTGAATATAAGTTGTATAGAGGAAATCGTTCCACAAAAATCTCAGCCGAACATTTTAATGCTTTTACTTCTCCAAATTTGCCTCATTTGGCAGAATCGGGTGTACATTTAAAGATCAATGAATCTTTGTTAGAAAATTTTTATGAATCAGATCAATTGGAAGTTCTAAAAAAGATTGATTCCAACGTCTTTGTTTTAAAAATTTTTCCGGGCATTACTCAAAAAGTATTAGAAGCTCTTTTAGATATTAATGATTTAAAAGGTGTTGTATTAGAAACATATGGTGCGGGTAACGCTCCTACAGAAACTTGGTTCATAGAAACTCTAAAAAGGGCTATAAAAAAAGGAGTTAGAATAGTGAACGTAACCCAATGTTGGGGAGGGACTGTAGATATGGGAAAATATGAAACTGGTACTATGTTGAAACAAATCGGAGTAATATCGGGGCATGATATTACAACAGAAGCTGCTATTACGAAAATGATGATTTTGTTGCCACGAAACTTAGATGCTGAAACATTTTCAAGAAAATTCCAGCAACCAATTTGTGGTGAGCTGAATAATATATAAAGAACATTTCCCTTTTGCGGAATTTAAATTTATAGAAAATGAAAAAAATTGTTTTGTTTGTATTTGGATTGTCAACCCAATTCATTTCCGGTCAGGAATCGATACAAGAAGAAGAATTAATACTTGAAAATGAGCAGCAGGTTGTTCAAGGTAAAAACATGATTACACTCAACGCTCTAGCGTTAAGTTCGGGCACCTTTTCTTTGCAGTACGAACGCTTGGTGAGCAAAAAAACCTCTGTAGGCGTAACTCTAAATTTTATGTCCGAAAGAGGAATCCCTTTTTCTGGTGCTATTGAATCTTTAGTATCAGATAGAACCACCGTAGCTCAGTTAAAGGCAGTCAGCGTTTCAAATTTTTCCTTCACACCAGAAGCTCGATTTTATCTTGGAAAAGAGGGGTTTAAGGGATTCTACATCTCACCTTTTGTAAGATTTAGTAATTTTTCAATGAATTTGCCTGTTAATTATTACTACGAAGGAGAAGATCAGCACATCATGATCGACGGAAAAACTTCGTCTATTTCTGCCGGTGTAGGATTTGGTGCTCAATGGAAATTATCAGATAATTTTTATCTAGATTGGATGATTATAGGGCCACATTATGGTGGGTCTACCGGTACTTTATCCGGACAAAAGAGCCTAAACCAAGAAGAACAAGATGCTATTATTGAATCATTACGTGATTTGGATATACCAGTAGTAAGTTACGATTATGAAGTAGATTCGAATGGTGCAAAAGTTAAACTAAATGGACCATGGGCCGGCATTAGAGCTGTTGTTGGTGTAGGTTACAGATTTTAATTTTTTGAAAACAGCATGTAAACCTTATCTTGTTTTAAATTCCATTCATTTCCATAAAAAGCTCTAGGTTTTTCACTATTTTTGTAGCTTGAAAACTTGATATCATGATTCAAAATCCTAAAAGATATACCATTACGGCAGCTTTACCGTACACAAATGGTCCTATACATATTGGACATTTAGCGGGTGTTTACGTACCAGCTGATATTTATGCTCGTTTTTTACGTCAACAAAATAAAGATGTGGCCTTCATTTGTGGTTCGGATGAGCACGGTGTGGCTATTTCTATGAAAGCGAAAAAAGAAGGAATTACACCTCAAGCGGTTATTGATAAATACAACAAAATCATCAGCGATTCTTTCAATGAGTTTGGAATTTCGTTTGATAATTATTCGCGTACTTCGGCAAAAATTCACCACGATACAGCTTCTGAGTTTTTCAAAAAATTGTATGATGATGGAAAGTTTATAGAAGAAGTTACCGAGCAATTGTATGATGCAGAAGCAGATCAGTTTTTAGCCGATCGTTTTGTAACAGGAACTTGCCCTAAATGTAGCAGTGAAGGTGCTTACGGAGATCAATGTGAAAAATGTGGAACATCGTTAAACGCTACAGATTTAATCAATCCTAAATCGACAATTACAGGTTCTACGCCTGTTTTAAAAGCAACAAAACACTGGTTTTTACCTTTAGATCAATACGATACATTTTTACGTGAATGGATTTTAGAAGGTCATAAAAACGATTGGAAACCGAATGTTTACGGACAAGTAAAATCGTGGTTAGAAGATGGATTAAAACCTCGTGCGGTTACGCGTGATTTAGATTGGGGAATTGATGTTCCGGTGGAAGGCGCTGAAGGAAAAAAACTATATGTTTGGTTCGATGCGCCAATTGGATACATTTCTTCTACAAAAGAATGGGCAGCTCGCGAAGGAAAAGATTGGGAACCATATTGGAAAGATGAAGACACGAAATTGGTGCACTTTATCGGAAAAGACAACATTGTTTTTCACTGTATTATTTTCCCAGCGATGTTAAAAGCAGAAGGAAGCTATATTATGCCAGATAACGTTCCGGCTAACGAGTTCTTGAATTTAGAAGGAAATAAATTATCGACTTCTAAAAACTGGGCGGTTTGGTTGAATGAATATTTGGTAGATTTCCCTGAAAAACAAGACATTTTACGTTACGCTTTAACTTCGAACGCGCCAGAAACAAAAGACAACGACTTTACGTGGAAAGATTTCCAAGCAAGAAATAACAACGAATTGGTTGCTATTTTCGGAAACTTTATCAACCGTGTAGTGGTTTTATCAAATAAATATTACAACGGAGTAATTCCTACGCCAAATGCGTTAAATAAAGTTGATGAGCAAGTTTTAGCTGAATTAAAAGCGTATCCGGCGGTTATTGAAAGTTCTATTGAGCGTTACCGTTTCCGTGAAGCGTTAAGCGAATTAATGAACGTTGCGCGTTTAGGAAACAAATATTTAGCAGACGAAGAACCTTGGAAGTTGATTAAAACCGACGAGGAACGTGTAAAAACACAGATGTATGTAGCTTTACAAATTGCTGCGGCATTGTCTACATTAGCAGAACCGTTTTTGCCATTCTCTGCAACGAAATTAAAAAATATGTTAAACATTTATGAGCCAATTGCTTGGAATAAAATTTCAGAAACTTCAGATTTAATTTCAGCGGGTCATCAAATTGGTCAAGCAGAATTATTATTCGCTAAGATTGAAGACGAGGAAATTCAAAAACAACTAGATAAATTGGAAGCAACAAAACTTGCAAATGCAGCTGAAGCTAAAACAGCTGAACCTCAAAAAGAAACCGCTCAGTTTGATGATTTTATGAAAATTGATCTACGTGTAGGAACAATCATTGAAGCGGAAAAAATGCCAAAAGCAAACAAGTTATTGGTGTTGAAAGTAGATACAGGTATCGATGTTCGTACGATTGTTTCGGGAATTGCAGAACATTTTACTCCAGAAGAAGTGATTGGAAAACAAGTTACGGTTTTAGTAAACTTAGCACCAAGAGCTTTACGTGGCGTAAACAGCGAAGGAATGCTTTTATTAACAGAAACAAAAGAAGGAAAATTAGTATTCGTTAATCCTGATGAAGCAGGTGTATACAACGGAGCCGTAATTGGATAAGAAATTATAGTTTATAAAAAAAGCCACATTCGTGGCTTTTTTTATAAACATGGTTTTATTCATGTGTTTCTGTTCCATCAGCACCATGTGCATGTCCGTGTGCTAACTCTTCTTCAGTAGCTGGTCTTGTTGAAATAACTTCAATATCAAAACTCAACGTTTTTCCAGCCATTGGATGATTTAAATCTGCAACTACAGCAGCATCATTAACTTCTTTAACCACAGCTCTGAATTGATTTCCTTGATCGTCAGTTAAAGGTAAAATTGCGCCAACAGGAGGTAAGCCCGATTCGTCGAACATTTCCAAAGGTAATTGAGCAATAGCATTTGGGTCAATTGCACCATAACCTTCTTCTGCAGTTATAGTAAATGACTTTTTATCTCCAGAGGTTAAGCCACTTAATTCATTTTCAAATTTTGGAATCATCATTCCAACTCCGTGTAAATACGTTAACGGATTTTCAGAATTTGTTTCTTCTACAAATACTTTTTCGCCATTCTCTTCAATCGTGTGAAGTTTGTAACTCAACGTTACTACATTGTTGTTTGCTATGGTCATTGTAATTTTGTTTTTTTAGGATTACTATCCATATTTATGACAAAGGTAAAGTTTTTGAGTTGTCTAGAGCATAAAATATGTGAAAGTTTATGGAATTTCGAGTTTCGTCGATATCCATTCAACAACAAAACATACGAGACACTTTAAGTTTACTCATATAGTGTACTTCTACCCTAATTTTTATTTATGATTCATTTTAGTAACTGCATTTAGCTTTTAATAGAGAATACTTTTCTTAAGTTCAAATTATCTATTTACTAAAGGTATACCAAAATAAAACTCTAAAATACGGGTGCGAAACAGATAATCATATTTTGTGCGCAATAAATCCGATTTTGTATTTACTAATAAAGTTTGTGCTTGATTGTAATCAAAAGCAGTTGCCATGCCGTTTTCGTAGCGCTCTTTAGTATATCGAAAAGCTTCTTCACGAGCTTTTAGCATTTCAACAGTTGCCAAATATGTTTCCATTGCGCCTTTAGCATCGGAATAAGCTGTATAAATATTGCGTTCTAAATCCAACTCTGTTTGCTCTAATGCCAATTTTGTCTTTTCTAAATTGACTCTACTGCGTTCTATATTGTTTTGGATTGCAAAACCTGAAAAAATAGGAATGTTTAATTGCAAACCAAAATTATGTCCTTTGTACATATCAAACTGATCCAAAAAAGAAGGTGGTTTCATTTCTCCTCCCATTCCGTCAGGGATTTTAGCGTAAGAAACTCTTGAACTGAAACTGTAATAACCAACTAATGAAGGAAGTCTTGCACCTTTTGCGATTTCTATGTCTTTTTCTGCAATTTGCACGTTGTTTTCTGCAATTTTAAGTTCTGTACGTTCATTACGAGCTTTGTAATAAATCGATTCAGGACTTTCAAAAAAGATGGTATTTGGTTCAAAGTCATATTCCACATCGGCAATGTCAAATTCTTTAAAGCTCTCTAATTGAAGTAATTGAGCCAAACTCATTTTAGAAACCAAAAGAGCGTATTCTGCTTCAATAATTCGTTGTTTATTCGTAGCAACTGTAGCTTTCATATCAAATAAATCGCCACTTGGAATCATACCAGCATCCACCAAAGCATTGGAACGAATCAATTGCAAACTGTCGGTCTGATATTGTTGTTTTTGAACTTTAATCGTTTCTTTGTTAAATAAGACTTGTAAATAAGCGTTCACAACATTTAAAGCGACGTCTTCTTCCATTTTTAAATGTTGATATTGCGAAGAAATCAAAGCTAATTTAGATCTTCTAAAACGGTTCTGATTTTGTAGTCCTCGGTAAATATCTACACTTGCAGATGCTCCCATTGAAGTAAACTGCGTAGTCTGATTTTCTAAAATCCCTGTGGTTATATTGGTGTTTAATCCCACGTTCCAAGAATGTGACGCACTTGCGTTAAGATTGGGTAGAAAGTTGCCATATGCATCTTTCTGGTCGATTTCTGCTAACTTATTGTCGAGTTCAATCTGTTTAATCGAAACATTATTTTCAATTGCATGATCGACACACTCTTGCAAAGTCCATTTTTTCTGAGAAAATGAATTCACAACAGTAAATAGCATGAAAAGTGTATATATTGAGATTTTATTATTCATAATTTTTAGTTTAGATTGCTTAAATCTTTACAATAACGAACCAAATACGTATGTGTTACGAGTATTTTCTCACTTAAAACGACGTTTATTTTTTAACTTGGTTCCAAACTTTGATTTTATCGTCTTTTGTAATACCGCTTTTAATTTCGACAAAAATCCCGTCACTTACTCCTAATTCAACATCTCGACGTTCAAATTTTTGTTCCTCGATCATTACTTCTACATAAGATTTTTTTGTTTTTTCGTCGTACTGAACCAAACCTTCTTTTACTGCCAAGACGTTGTCAGCTTTTGCTAAAATAATCGAAGCGTTTGCACTCAAACCAGAGCGAATAAACGTAGAATCTTTGTTGACTAAACTTCCTTTTATAGGAAACTGCATAGCACCGTTTTCGTTGACACCTTTTGGAGCAATATAATCTAAAACGGCTTCAAATTGTTTATTTTCAATTGCGCCAACTGTGATTTCTAGCGGAAGTCCTAAAGTGATTTTTCCTACTTCGGACTCATCCAATTTTCCTTCGAAAATCATATTACTCACATCGGCCAAACTTGCAATTGTTGTTCCTTCATTAAAATTATTGGCTTCAATTACTTGATTTCCTTCTTTTACCGGAACGTCTAAAACCATACCCGAAACAGTAGAACGAATCAAGGTTTGTGCAATGTTCGATAAACCGCTTGTAGTACCAGTGCGAATAATTTCTGCATTTTGGATTGCCGAGTTATAAGCTTGTTTTGCTTGTTTGTAACCAGTTTCAGCAGCATCAAAATCGTTGGCAGCGATGACGCCTTTTTCAAAAAGCGATTTTTGTCGCTCATAGGTTTTTTTCAGGTTTTCTAAATCTATTTTTGCCGATTGAATTTGATTGTTAGCAGCATTGAGACTTGAAACATTGGGTACAACTCTAATTTTTGCAATTAAGTCGCCCGATTTGATGTAATCACCCGCTTCCACATAAACTTCATCAATAATTCCTGAAATATTCGGTTTAATTAAAACTTCTTCTTTTGGATTGATGTTTCCAGTGGCAACCGTACTTTTGGAAATCGAGCGAATTTCTGCTTGTTCCGTTTCGAAAGTAATCGGCGATTGTGCATTCTTTTGATACAGCCAGATTAGAGCACCAGCAAATGCAAGTGCCAAAAAAACTAAAATACTAATGGTACAACCTTTTTTCATGTTTATTTATTTGAGGTTCTCTATTTATCTATTTCTTTTATTTTAATCAATTCTAGTTTTGCTCTAAAATTGTCTTTACGTTTTGTTTCATAACCAAATTTCGACTGACCTAATACATTACCCAACTTGCTTTATCATTGAATTTACTGTTAGTATCATCTTCCATCGAAAGGTTTTGACTAGCTTTTATTCGGTTCGCAATGCGTCAATTGGTTTTACTTTTATTGCGGTTATCGCTGGAATTAAACCAGCAAGCAATCCTGTAATTACCAAAATAAGCAATGCAATAACTACTACACCTAAACTTACACTTGGATTCACTATCGGGATTTCGTTAGCATTTGGAAGATTATCCAATCCTACATTGACCAATGCTAAAACCAAAGCTGCAAATACAATTCCAGCCATTCCGGCAACAAGCGAAAGTACGACTGATTCTGTAAGTATTTGCTTAATGATTACAGAAGGTGTGGCTCCTAATGCCCTTCGAATTCCAATTTCTTGAGTTCGTTCTTTTACGATAATCAACATAATATTTACGATACCAATTATGCCCGAAAATAAAATCAATCCGCCCACTAAATAGGATACTGCTTTAAGAATCCAAAACAAACCGTTGATTTTCTTAAACTCTTGATACAAATCAAAATGACCTATAGCTCTTTCGTCGGTAGGGTCAATCGTATGTCTGTTTTTTAATAAACTAAAAACTTGTTCTTTTAATTCAGTAATAGGTTTGTCGTCTTGAGCAGTGATTGTCATCCATCCAACGATTTCCCCATAATTAAACGCCTGTTGAAAGGTAGTAAATGGAATAAATAGTTGCTTTTGACTTTCTTCTGCATCACCTCCCATATTCGAAATGTTTTTAAAAACACCCACCACTAAAAAATTAACTCCTTGCACTTTAATATAAGATCCCAAAACCTCTTCGCCAGGTGCGTATAATTCTCTAATAACACCTTCACCAATAACAGTTACTTTGCGTTTGTTTTCAATATCGCCATAATTGATAAACCTCCCTTGTAATATATCCATCGGTTGTTGTTGAATAAATTCGGGATAATCACCATAGACATTGTAAGCTCCTGTTTTTGTACCTCGAACTACATTGTTGCTTCCTCTGAATCCGCCCAATTGATTTCTAGGAGAGACATAAAGAAGCCCGTCGACCTCTCTTTTAATGGCATCAATATCGGAGTTTTTAAAATTATAAATCCTGCCTTGAGGCAAACCTTTGTAGGGTTTAGATGTTGCACCAGTCCACATAAACATGGTGTTGGTTGACAAACCACCCATTTGACGTTTAATACCGTTTTGCAATCCTTGACTTGCTGATAGAAGAATTACTAGAATAAAAATACCCCAAAACACACCGAACGCAGTAATCAATGTGCGAAACGGATTGGCAGATAATGCCTCGATGATTTCATTCCATTTATCTCTGTTAAACATAAGCTTTTTCTTCTGCGCTCTACATTGCAGTGGAGCTGTATTGGGTCATTTTTTAATTTTTATTATTGTTTGGGGTGAAAATTAATCGCCTCTTAATGCAATAATTGGTCTGATTTTAGCCGCACGATAAGCAGGAATAAATCCGGCAAAAGCTCCGGCGACAACTAGAATAATCAAAGTGATAACTGCTACATTAAAATCGACTTCGGGTCTAGTAAAAAAGTCGGCTTCTACTGAAGGACCAATGAGCTCCCATAAAATCAATCCAAAAATCAATCCGGAAAAACCAGCAATTACCGTTATAAATACTGCTTCTTGCAATACCATGCTGACAATTGAAAAGGGCGATGCACCCAAGGCTTTACGTATGCCTATTTCTTTGGTACGCTCTTTGACGATGATCAACATAATGTTTCCAACTCCAACAACTCCAGCTATAATGGTGCAAATGCCCACAAACCAGAAAAATGCTTGAACACCACCTGTTATGATATATATGTTTTTTGCTTGTTCTAATGAGTTGTTGACATGCAAGGCACCTTGATCGGTTGGAGCAATGGTGTGTCTTGGTTTTAATAGATTTTCTAATTGTTGTGAAAACTCGTGTGAGTCGGCAACAGCATCGTCAAACTTAGCTTTTTTGTTAAGCGTAAAAGCCATGCTTCTAATCTTGTCTCCAGCACTGTAGGTTCTTTGTGCTGTTGAAATAGGAATGAATACTCTGCTTTCTTCACGCTCTCCTCCCGGATCTGTAAAAACACCAATTACCTTGTAAATAGTACCAGAAATATTGATGTTTTTTCCCAAAGGATCTTCGTTGTTTTTAAATAAATCATTGGCTACTTTCTGACCAATCACAACGGTTTTTTCATAATTTAAAATATCAGGATGATTGATGAATCTACCTGAAGCAATCGATGCGTTTTCAATAAATTGATAATCTGGATGTACGCCATCTACTCTGTAAGTTCCGGTTTCTTCTTTATAAACGATGTTTCCACTCCAAACAGAATAAATTGCTGATTTATATTCAATATAATCTTCTAATAGTCGGTTTATCAATTCATAGTCGGCATTTCTAAACTGAATATTTCTGCCAATTCCCAATCCTTTGTATTCTTCTTGAGTTGTTCCTGGCCATACAGTAATTTGATTGGCAGCATCTTTTTCGAACTGGTTTTGGATTCCGTTTTGAATTCCATTTCCTGCACCAAGAAGGATTACCAAAATAAAGATGCCCGATGCTACAGAAACACCAGTCAATACTGATCTCAGTTTGTTTTTAGACAAACCTTCAAATATTTCTTGCCATCGTTCAATACTAAACATATTGTGAAGCTCTTATTTGGGTTATCAAGTTATCTTCCTCAATCTGACCGTCTTTTAAAAACACGATGCGTTTGGTCATTTCTGCTATATCAGATTCATGAGTTACTACTAACACTGTTTTACCTTCATCATTGATTTGTTGAAGGAGCTCCATAACTTCGTAAGATGTTTTGGTATCTAAAGCACCTGTGGGTTCATCAGCCAAAAGTACTTTGGGGTCGGATGCCAATGCGCGCGCAATTGCAACTCGTTGTTTTTGTCCACCAGATAATTCATTAGGTAAATGTTTTGCCCAATTTGCCAAACCTACTTTTTCAAGGTAATGCATAGAGCGTTCCATGCGTTCTTTTCGTCCCATTCCTTGATAATATAAAGGTAAAGCTACATTATCTAAAGCCGATTTATAATTGATAAGGTTGAATGATTGAAACACAAAGCCTAAAAATTTATTTCGGTATCTTGAAGCTATGGTTTCGTTCAAGTTTTTGATAGGTACACCATCTAGGTTGTATGTACCTTGGTCGGCTTCGTCTAAAATTCCAATAATGTTTAAAAGAGTTGATTTTCCCGAACCCGAACTCCCCATAATAGAAACAAATTCACCTTCTTTGACATTAAAATTGATGCCTTTAAGAACATGCAAAGCATTCTTTCCCATTTGGTACGATTTGTGAAGGTCTTTGATATCTATCATAATTCTACTTTTTGAAACAAAACTGTTTTGTTGTTTTTAGTAAGTATGCTTTTTTACGAAGATGTTACAGCGGGGTCAAAAAAAAACCTGCAATATCTTTTGCAGGTTTTTTGTGAGAGTATATTTTATTTATGGCAATGGCTCGCCTACTTGAATATCGCAACGATGTCCAGGCTGACCGTGAGCTGGATTTGGTTTTCCTTGCATACCTGGTGTTGTCACAAATTGTGATTGACCACCAGCTGGTTGTGCAGGTGTTGCTTGTGCATCACCACTTCCTAAAAAGCCTTGTCCTCCATTGTTTGCTGGTGTAGCATTAATGTTAGACTGTGCTGGTTCTGAATTCAAAGGAGCTCCCACCGCAATATCACAACGGTGACCCGGTTCTCCATGTGGAGGATTCATTCCTTGTGCAACTTCATTTCCATGATTGTGACCTGCATGTGAATGATCGTGGCCTTCATGACTCTCGGTAGCTGTAACCGGAGCAGCTGTTTCTGTTGTTGCAGCATTAGCTTCTTTGTTCGAATCTTTGCAAGAAACGAAACCAAAAGCAGCAACTAATGCTATGATTGTTAATTTTTTCATTTGGGTTTTGTCTTTAATGAGATACAAATATAGTAAAATAGTTTTTAAAAAAAAGCACGAAGTTGAATACTTCCTGTGTGAATTGTTTTTGAAGTTTCGCTGGTACGTCCTTGGTAGCTAATATTGGCATCTAAATATTTAGTTAGGTTACGTTGAAAAAGCAGTCGCCAAGTCAGGTTTTTCCCAGGTTGTAATCCTTCAAGCATCTGATAAGCTACTGCTGATAAATGATTTCCATTGAAATTATTTTGATAGAAAGAAAATTCACCATTCAATAAAAATTTCTGTGAAGTGGTCCAATTAAATGACGTTCCGATTCGATGTTGTGTTAAGGTTTCCAAATCTCCTTGTATATTTTCTTTGTTTTTCCATTCGTAAAACAGCTCTAATCGAGCGTTTTGTGAAAATAAATAACTAATTTTTGGATGCGTGCCGATGTTGTGCAGTAAATAATTTTTTGCGCCGTAGTTTTCAGAAATACTTTCTACTTTATCTAATTTTGTTGTGAGCTGTACCAACCACCATTTGTTTAACAAGTGTTGAAACTGTAATTGATGCGTGGTGATTTTATTATCTAAACTTCCGTAATTCATTAGGTTCTTTGCTCTGTTGTTGATCAATGAATAAATAGTGCTGAATTTTTGTTTACCTCGATTGAAATAAATCGAATTTCGAATATTAGAATTTTCAGCTACCAATTCTTCTCCTGATGTCCCAAAAGGATTCCAAGCAATACTTCTTCCGTCTCGTAAAATACTTCGATCTATAATAAACGAAGATTGAATGTGAAATTTACTTATAAGTCTCTTCAATCCAGAATCTTGTTGTAAGGTATTGAAATTAAAATTAAAAATTTGAGTCAGTTTAGTCTGGTGTGTTTTCACAAAGTTTTGATTCGGAAGATACATTCTCACATAAACTGCTAAGTCGGGATAGGGTGCTGGCTCAAATTCTTCTAGTTCTTGAATGCCATTGCCGTTATAATCATTCCACATATGTGTTCCCAATCCGGGTTCTACTTGAATATAGGTAAATTCTTGTTGTGCAACCGATCCTGATGAGGTTTCATAAATTGTGTTGGATTGGATTAAATTGTTAAAAAAGCGATCGTTATAAGCAATCCGTGAGTTTAGTGTGGGTTCGATTTCTGCTGTTTCGGTGTAGCGCAATCGGCGATAATTGGCGTAAATAGTTAGATCGCTTATCTCTGTTTTAAAAAGTTGAGATTTTAGATAGAAGGAATGAACTTTAGACACATTGGCCAATATATTATTTTGTAAACTGTCGTTTACGCGATATTTATAACCCAGCTCCACAAACATATTAAGCGTGTCACCGCGTCCAGCAAAGACATCAATCTCTGAATATTTCTGCGTAAGTGTTTGGAATAATTGCGTTTGATTTTCTTTTACACGGTAGTCTTCAAAATCCAATTTAGCCCCCACCCAATTTTTATTATTGTGATAAGAAGCTTGGGTTTTACTGCGAATAAAATCAGTATTGTAAACACTGCCTTTGGCGTTTAGAAAACTAGTATTGGTATTGAAACTAAAATGTTTCCAAAGATAGTTTCCCATCAACGATTGTTTATGTCCCAGATAGTGCCCGCTGTATTCTAATCGATTGTATTCATAAGTAAATCGACTGTTATCGTTCGGAGAAAGTTTGGTTCCTATTGTTACTAATGATTGATTTCCAAAAGTGTTTAAAACATTCCAATCACGGTCAAATTCTATAGAATAGAGACGTTCTATTGTTTGAAAGTTTTCTGAAACAAATTGTGTTGACCCAAAAACATCTACTTTCCAATCTCTATCTAAAAGCCTATGAGTGACATTGATGTTTCCTGCAAATCCCTGGTTATCATTGTCGTCTATTGGCGAGAATAAATTTTTATCATTGTTGCTAAATCCTATTTCAAAATCGATAGAGGAATTCTCTTTTGGTTTGTATTGACCTAAAACAGTAGCCAAAGTCAATCGGGTAGGTGCAATTAATTGAATTATAGGTTCGTAATCGCCTTGCTTTAATTGATTTATAGGTTCTTGAAATTCATAAATCTTTCCAATAGTTGAGGAATTTGCCAAGCGATAATTTCCTTGATTTGGGCCTACATAACTAAAAGAAACCATAAATAAGGTATCGCTGGGATTGTTGGAATATTGATAAAACTCATATCCGTTTTCAATTACTTTTTTGTAGAGTGTTTTATTTTCTGAATACGAATCTGGATATGCAGACGGAGCCATCATTAAAGCGGAGCTGTCGCCTGCATGTCTTAATATTTCGATTTGTTCCTTGTTTAGATTTTGTTGCAGTGGTTGATTTTTAATATCTGTTTCGGTGTAAACATAGCCTGCGATATTCCATTTTTCACGTTCGTGTTTAATGCCTCCGTAACCTAAGAATCGAGTGTAATTTCTGTCTGTATATTGGTATTCTACTACAATTCTCATTTCTGAAGTAATAGGGAATAGGGTAGTGAATCTAATTTCTCCCGAATTGTAATCGATCACATAATCGTTTTGTTCGCCTCGGGTAAGTTTTCGACCGTTTACATAAACCGATTCTGATCCAGAAATGATTAAAATGTACAATTGATTATTGCTGCCTTTGAGCTTATAAGGACCTTGATTTCCCTCTTGACCGATAAATTCACTTTTCGCATATTGCCCACGAACCAAGGCTGCAGCTGTTTCGATAGTGGTTTTTGAGGCTTCATTTTCGAATTGAATGGTTCCAGAAATTCCTTGAACTTTTTTATTAAAGTTTAAAAACCTCGACGTGCGGTTTTCTAAAAACAAATCGCCGGCCTTTACGCTCCAATTAGTAGAGAAAAGTTCCATGAAAATTTGGTCAAATTCATCCATTTTTTGGGAGTATCCTCCATTTTGAAGCGGTACATTGCTGTCTTGTAGCGAGGCTCTGATTTGTATGTTGTCGGATAAATTTCCAACAATTTGTAAATCCAGATTGGAATTGGTAACTAAATTTTGATTATTTCCTACGGTGATCCCACGAGAAATACTTCCGTTGGTATTTAATCCATCAAATGGTGTAAAAGTTGAAGTTTGTTTTTCGGAAACCTTAAAAATATAGGCGCCGTCTTTATTCGGAACAATGCGTTTGGTGTCGTAAAGAGCATAGGTTTTAGTTAAAAAATCGGGATAATTAAGATAAGAAACGGTTAATGTATCTTTCAAAGGTTCAAAAAATGTCAATTCGGCACTATTGAAATCAACACTAAATAAAGAATCGTTCAGCGGAACACCTTGATGATTTTCAATTTTAAAGAATGTGCTGTTCAAAGCTACTGTGTCAAGATAAACCTTTGTTGTTAACGAATCAGGAACGATTTTTTTTGTTTGATACAACGGCTTTATTTCCTGCGCATAACCCACAGCAAAAAATAACGCACACCATAAAAAACAAAAAAACCGTTTCATCTAAGATATAACTTCAAAAAGTCAAAAATAGTGTATTTTTTTGTTGAGGATTTAAAGAAAGAGATTTCATTTGTGTTTAAGACAAAAAACATCTTTCAAACGAAGTCTTTCTCGTACTTATTTACAATAAATTTGATATTACAACTTTTCTGAATTGAGTTATTATTCTTTGGTAACAATCTGCATTGTGTTTTGACTGATTTGTTGCAGTAAAACTGTTTTATTTGCGATGATTTTTTGAGCAGCTTCATTAGTAAAATGTCTAATGGTATAAAGCGAAACGTCTTGGTCGCACTTAATTTTAAATTCATCTTTTAATTCTTCCAACAATTCTTTAAAATGACAAAACTTGTCTTCTACACAAACAGTGAAGCTGATCGCAGAATTTTGGATTACATTTACTTTAATGTGTTTTTCTGCAAATTTCTTAAAAATTTCACTTACTTGATGTTCCATAATAAACGAAAAATCTTTAGAAGCAAAAGAAACTAAAAGTTGTTCTTTTTTTACAATAAAGCAGGAAACGGCAGGCTCCAAGTCGGCGCCTTTAGATACAGTAGTTCCTGGTAAAGTTGGGTTTTCAAATGATTTTACATACAATGGAATTTCTTTGCGTTGCAAGGGTTGTAATGTTTTTGGGTGAATGACCGATGCGCCGTAAAAAGCCAATTCGATTGCTTCTGAATAGGAAATGTGGTTAAGTAAAATAGTATCATCAAAATAACGCGGGTCGGCGTTCAAAACTCCAGGAACATCTTTCCATATCGTCACACTTCCGGCATTTAAGCAATATGCAAAGATTGCAGCAGAATAATCAGAACCTTCGCGGCCTAAAGTAACAGAAAAGTGGTTGGCATCAGAGCCTATAAAACCTTGTGTAATATATAATCTTTCAGATTGAATCTGATTTTTAATGTTGTTTTCTGTTTTTTCCCAATCCACCGATCCATCTCTGTAGGTGGTGTCGGTTTTAATCATATTTCTAGCATCTATCCATATGCTTTCTATGTTTTGTTCATTAAAGAAATAGTTCAAAATAGTCGTCGAGACAATTTCTCCGTAACAAACAACTTGGTCATACACGAAATTATAATTCGGAGATTTATTAACGGAAAGAAAAAACTCCATTTCTCCGAAAAGTACATTGATTTTATCAAAAACCAAATGATTTTTGTTTTCAAATAAGTCATTAGCGATCTCTAAATGAGTGTTCTTGACAATTTGGATCGCGTTTTTTAACTCTTCGCGCTTCTTAAAATAGGCATTGATAACAGCTTCTAAAGCATTGGTAGTCTTACCTATGGCAGAAGCAACGATAAGGCTATTGTCGTAGCCCACGCTTTTTAAAACGTGCAAAACATTGCGAATTGCATCTGCATCTTTGATGGATGCACCTCCAAATTTGAATATTCTCATTAGATTTAAAATTTTGATGAAGATCAGCTGCTGTAAACTCTATGGTTAACTTTCGAAAACACAGAGTTTAGTTCCTTGTTCATTCATAGCAGAGCCATCTTTCTAATCAATTTGACTGCAAATGTAATCAAGTTGCTTTTTTTTGACAACAGTCATTGCATAAAATATTGCAAAGCATTTTGTTTAAGCGTAATTTTGACGATATTTGTAGCACTTTTACAGTCATTATGGAGGAAAGATACACTACTTTAGGAGAGTTTATAATTAAAAATCAGAAAGATTTTGCCTATTCATCAGGAGAATTATCGCGTTTAATGAATTCCATTCGCTTGGCAGCCAAGATTGTTGCTCAGAAAGTCAATCAGGCGGGATTAGTGGATATAGTCGGTGCTTTTGGTAAAGAAAATGTGCAAGGCGAGCAACAACAAAAGTTGGATGTATATGCTAATGAGGTCTTTATTCAAACATTGGTCAATCGAGAGATTGTTTGTGGAATTGGTTCAGAAGAAAATGATGATTTTATTTCGATTTGTGGGGCAGACGGTTCAAATACCAACAAGTATGTGGTTTTGATGGATCCTTTAGATGGATCCTCCAATATAGATGTAAATGTTTCTGTTGGGACGATTTTTTCTATTTATCGACGCGTTTCCGAATCGGGAACCCCGGTAACTCAAGCCGATTTTTTACAAAAAGGTATTCATCAAGTTGCAGCTGGTTATGTAATTTATGGTTCATCAACGATGCTGGTGTATACTACTGGAAACGGTGTCAATGGATTTACGCTTGATCCTGCTTTGGGAACGTTCTTTTTATCGCACCCAAATATGAAAATCTCTGAAGATGGAAGTATTTTTTCTGTTAACGAAGGTAATTTTAATGAATTTGAAGAAGGTGTAAAAGAATACATCGGGTTTTGTAAAGAAAGCGCTTATAGTGGTCGTTATATTGGAAGTTTAGTGGCAGATGTTCATAGAAATATCCTTAAAGGTGGCATTTATATGTATCCTGGGACAACATCTAAACCAAACGGAAAACTTCGATTGCTGTATGAATGCAACCCCTTTGCTATGATTATTGAGCAAGCTGGAGGAAAAGCAACCGATGGGAAACAGCGAATCATGGAAATTGAACCTACAGAACTCCATCAACGTGTGCCGATTTTCTGTGGTAGTAAAAAAATGGTTGATCAATTGGAAAGTTATTTATAAAAGCAAGCGAGTTTGTTAAAACTCGCTTTTTTTGAACAATAAACTCAGGGTTTTTAAACTGTTAATAAATACGATTGCATTTTTCAATATGAAGAATATTTTATGTATTTTTGTAGTATAAATGAATGAGATAAAACAGATTTTGCTAATTAATTTTTATGAACCCCTTAGATAAGTTGAACAAATACGACAAAGCCTATTTACGAATTGCTAAAGAATGGGGACAATTGTCTTATTGTCAACGGAAAAAGGTCGGAGCTATCATTGTAAAAGACAAGATGATCATATCCGATGGTTACAATGGAACGCCTTCTGGTTTTGAAAATTGTTGTGAAGACCAAGACGGACTGACTAAGTGGTATGTGCTTCATGCTGAGGCAAACGCAATTTTAAAAGTAGCCAAATCTACACAGTCTTGTGATGGAGCTACTCTTTACATTACTATGAGCCCCTGTAAAGATTGTAGTAAACTCATTCATCAAGCGGGAATCATACGAGTGGTGTATCAAAACAGTTATAAAGATTTAGAAGGCATCGAGCTTTTGAAAAGAGCTGGAGTTGAAGTGATACAGGTCGAAGATTTAAGCTCTGTAGCGTATGGGTAAGAAAAACTATTTGTGGCCATTGTTGATGGCTGTTTCACTTTCTTTTGGAGTTATTGCAGGAGGTTATTTTGCAGGAAAGGGTGCGTCTTTTTCTGTAAAAGAACAATCGGGGCGTATAAAACTAAATAAACTTATCGACCTTATCGAAGATGAATACGTGGATAATGTCAACACAGATTCTATCATCGATCGTACCGTCAATACTATTCTTACTCAATTAGACCCGCACTCAATTTATATTTCTCGATCTGAATTTGAAGATGTTCAAAATGCAATGAAAGGTTCACTTGTAGGTGTTGGAATCAACTATTATGTTTTGAACGATACACTTGCTGTTGTTAAACCTTTAAAAGGTAGTGCTTCGGAAAAAGCGGGTTTAAAACCTGGAGATCGAATATTATATGCCGATAATATTCAACTATATAACAAAGGAATAAGTAACGATTCGATTGTCAATTTACTTAGAGGAGCCGAGGGTTCCAAAACGCTTTTTAAAGTTTATAGAAAATCAACTGGAAAGTTTTTCGATGTTGTTATTACTCGTGGTGAGGTGCCGCTTAGAAGTGTAGATACGGCAATAAAAATTGATGATCAACGAGGTTATATAAAAATCAACCGTTTTTCAGAAACTACCTATAAAGAGTTCAGAGAAGGTTTAGAACGTTTGCTTGACCAAGGAATCGACGAATTAATTTTGGATTTGCGTGAAAATGGTGGTGGATATATGGAACCTGCTATTCAAATTGCGAATGATTTCTTGAAAAAGGACGATGTTATTGTAAAAACAGTCAATAAAAAAGGCAATGTTCGTATTACTCAAGCGTCAGCAAAGGGCCTATTTGTAGATGAGCCGCTCTATATTTTAATCAATGAGAATTCGGCATCTGCGAGCGAGATCATTGCCGGAGCAATTCAAGATAACGATAGAGGTGTTATTGTAGGTCGAAGATCATATGGAAAAGGATTGGTGCAAAGAGAAATGTATTTAGGAGACGGATCTGCTGTTCGATTAACAACTTCAAGATATTATACACCTTCCGGCAGATCGATTCAAAAGCCTTATATGGATGGTTTAGATGAGTACAATAATGATTTGAATAATCGTTTTAAATCGGGTGAATTGTATTCTAAAGATAGTATTCATTTGCCTGATAGTCTAAAATACAAAACGGTAGGCGGTAGAGTAGTATTTGGTGGCGGAGGTATTGTTCCTGATGTGTTTGTGCCTTTAAAAACAAAACATGGAGAAGATGCTATTCAGTTATTAATGAAGACGAGTTTGGTGAGTTATTATGTTTTTGAGGAGATTGAAAATGAACGAACTGTATTGGAACAAATGTCTCCAAAGGAATTAGCTGAGTATATTTATAGCGATCCAAAATACTTTGAAGCTCTAAAAAATCACTTAAAAACAAGCGGTTTGACTTTTAACTTAGGCCGTCATAAAAAGAGCATTATGTTTTATTTGGTAGGCGAATATATTCATCAACTCTTTGATGATGATGCTTACTATCATTGGATACTTCAAGAAGATTCTATGGTTCAAAAGATTAATAGTTTGAAATAAAAAACAGATTAATAAACCTTTCCATTTATTCAATTCTTTGGTTGTCTCTTATTTCCTTTTTTATCTTCAGTCTATAGTTTTAAAAATTCTTTGTAACTATCTGTATAAAGTAGTTGCGAATAACTACTGACTATTCTTATCATTAACAATAAGCAACAACTTTTAAATTTATTTTTACTTAATACATAAAAGGGATAATAAAAAAAACAGCCGTCGTAACATTTCGTTCGACGGCTGTTTTGGTGGTTTTAATACCTATTTTATTTATACTCCACTAGTAATAACTAAGATGTTTATCTTATTATCTTTAAGTTCAAGAGTACCTGATTTGATGGGTAAATAGTAAGTTGTATTATCTATTTTCTCAAATCTATTTTCGAATTGTGAATCAAACTTTAAGTTTGTTCCCGCAATTTTAATTCGTCCTTCGGCTAACAATGAAACGATAGGCGCGTGGTTGTTGAGCATTTGAAACTCTCCGTTTATTCCGGGCACTGAAACAGTGTCAACCTGACCTTCGAACAATGTAGTTTCGGGTGAAACAATTTCTAAAAGCATATTAAGCTGTTTTTAGTGATTATGATTCCGCAAGCATTTTCTCTCCAGCTTCGATTACATCTTCAATCGTACCTTTCAAGTTAAATGCCGCTTCTGGTAGATGGTCTAATTCTCCATCGATGATCATGTTAAACCCTTTGATGGTGTCTTTAATGTCAACCAATACTCCAGGGATACCAGTAAACTGTTCTGCTACGTGGAATGGCTGAGATAAGAAACGTTGAACGCGACGTGCACGGTGAACAGATAATTTATCTACCTCAGAAAGTTCTTCCATCCCTAAAATAGCGATGATATCTTGTAATTCTTTATATTTTTGTAAGATTTCTTTTACTCTTTGAGCGCAAGAATAATGTTCTTTTCCAAGAACTTCTGGAGTAAGGATACGTGAAGTAGAATCCAATGGATCTACTGCAGGATAAATACCTAACTCAGAAATTTTACGAGACAATACAGTTGTAGCATCTAAGTGAGCAAACGTTGTTGCAGGAGCAGGGTCTGTTAAGTCATCCGCAGGTACATAAACTGCCTGTACGGAAGTAATAGATCCTGTTTTAGTAGAAGTAATACGCTCTTGCATCGCACCCATTTCAGTTGCTAATGTAGGTTGATAACCAACAGCAGAAGGCATACGACCCAAAAGAGCAGATACTTCAGATCCCGCTTGAGTAAAACGGAAGATGTTGTCAACGAAGAAAAGTACGTCTTTTCCTTGTCCATCTCCAGCACCGTCACGGAAATATTCAGCAATTGTCAATCCTGATAGCGCCACACGTGCACGTGCACCAGGTGGTTCGTTCATTTGTCCAAATACGAAAGTTGCTTTAGAATCGATCATTCCAGCTTTATCTACTTTGGTTAAATCCCAACCTCCGTCTTCCATAGACTTCATAAAGTCGTCTCCGTACTTGATAATTCCTGATTCTAACATCTCGCGTAACAAGTCATTTCCTTCACGAGTACGTTCTCCAACACCAGCAAAAACCGACAAACCTCCGTGTCCTTTTGCAATGTTGTTGATTAACTCCTGAATCAATACGGTTTTTCCTACACCAGCACCACCGAAAAGACCAATTTTACCACCTTTTGCATAAGGCTCGATCAAGTCGATTACTTTAATTCCAGTAAATAGAACTTCTGATGAAGTGGATAAATCTTTGAACAGTGGAGCCGGACGGTGAATTGGTAATCCGTTCTCACCTTGTTTTGGAAGTACCTCCAAACCGTCGATAGGATCTCCTACAACGTTGAAAAGACGTCCGAAAACCTCTTTACCAATTGGCATTTGAATAGGTGTACCCAAGGCAGTTACCTCAATACCACGACTTAGACCATCTGTAGAGTCCATTGAAATGGTTCTAACAGTGTCTTCTCCGATATGAGATTGAACTTCTAATACTAATTTTGACCCATCTGCTTTGGTGATTTCTAATGAATCGTAAATTTTCGGTAATTCGGCAGCAGCAGTATTGAAAACTACGTCAACTACCGGTCCGATAACTTGTGCAACTTTTCCTGTGACTTTAGACATTGCTTATGTATTTATTTAACAGCTATTTATCGATTTTGAAAAAACAATATTTTTCGAAGTGCAAAGATAGTTTTTTTTTGTAACAAATAAAATCTATTTTTTGTTTTTTATGATATATTGTTTTTTATGGTAAAATCAAGCGGTCGCTTAACTTTTAATAATTTATTTTTCTCTTTATTAAATCAGAGTCTAACCTTTTGATTTTTAAGTATGTTTCTTCTTTTTAAATAGAGATGCTACAAGGGTGACGAGCAATCCAACTACAAATCCATACATCATTTGTCTTAGAATCTCTGGCCAATTTGATAGTTGTCCATGAAGGGCGTCTACGTGATGATCGAAAATTCCTCCAGAAACCATCAATAAAGCAATTGTTCCAATGATCGACAATAAACGTATAATTACGGGTAATGACTGAACTAATAATTGACCAATTTTGAAAAGAAAACCTTTGTCGTTTGATCGATTAATCAGTTTATAACCCACATCGTCCATACGGACAATCAATGCTACAATTCCATAAACACCTACAGTTGCAAGAATGGCAACTACGCAGACAGTTAGAATTTGAGTCAGTAACGGACGATCAGCAACAGTACTTAGTGCAATAATTACAATCTCTACAGAGAGAATGAAGTCGGTCGTTATCGCAGATTTTATTTTGTCTTTTTCAGAAGAAATATCTTCTTCGTTTGTGTTGTCTTCTATTGGGGTTTCTTTGTTTTTCTTATGAAACAGGTACTCAATAATTTTTTCTGCACCTTCGTAAGCAAGATAACATCCACCAATTATGAGAATGTATTTTAACAATATTGGGAAAAAAATATTAAGAGCAATTGCCAAGGGTACAATGATAATTTTATTTAAAAAAGAACCTTTGGTAATGGCCCACAAAACAGGTATTTCTCTTGAAGATAAAAACCCAGTTGCCTTTTCGGCGTTGACAGCCAAGTCGTCGCCTAAAATTCCGGCGGTTTTTTTGGTCGCTAATTTGCTTGCAACTGCTACATCGTCCATCAAGGCAGCAATATCATCTAAAATCGCAAAAATTCCTGAAGCCATACATTTATTTTATGTGGGTAAAATTATTAAAATATCCTTGAGAAATTTATTTTAAAAAACATTTTTTTTGACAAAATATTTGCTTCCGATGTTCAAGCTTAACATTCGGAATAACTTAAGGTTACGAATTCAAAATGCTTGCTCAGTCTTTTGCGTTTAAAAGATTAAATTTATTCAACATTTTTAGTATTAAGAAAACCTAAATCAAGTTTTTTTTAGTAACTTTAAACGTTTAATTTTAAAAAAGTGATGATGAAAAAATCTAAAATAAAAAAAGAGTTAAGTGCAAGTAAAAAGCAACTTAAAAAACAGAAAGCACTTATCAAGTCTTATAAAGATCTGTTAGAAGAATACGAAGATTTGGCAAAAAAATTTAAGAAAAACATCAAGCGATTGGAAGGAGTCATAGATGATTTGATCTTTGAAGATGAGCTTTCGGATGAAGAGCTAGAAACTTTTTTAAATAGTTTTAATGAAGAGTTAGAGGATTTGAGTGAAGATACTGAAGAAACCGAGGAATCTTCTGATAATGAGAAGGGAGAAGATTCAAAATCAAAGTAGAAAACACAATTGAAAAGACAGAATTCTCTAATGAATAGAGAATTTTGTCTTTATAAAAAAGTAAGTAAATGGTTATCATTTTGTAAATTTGCATAAAAAGCAAATTCCAAAATGACACAATTGAATCTAAAATCTATTGATCGTGTAAGAACGATTTCAAAAAAAGATTTTCTTGAAAAGTACGTGAAAAAGCAGATCCCAGTAGTGGTAGAAAGGTTGACAGAAGATTGGCCAGCGTTTGATAAATGGCATTTGAATTACATAAAAGAAATTGCTGGAGACAAAACAGTTCCTTTGTATGATGACCGACCGGTTAGAGCCGAAGATGGATTCAACGAAGCGCACGCAAAAATGAAGATGAAAGACTACATCGATCTTCTGGAAAAGGGACCGACTAATTATCGTATCTTTTTATATAATATCATGCAAGAAGTTCCAAAGTTGAAAAACGATTTTAAATGGCCAGAAATCGGTTTGAGACTTGTTAAACAACTGCCTATGTTGTTTTTTGGAGGAGAAAATTCAAAGGTTTTCATGCATTTCGATATTGATTACTCCAATATTTTGCACTTTCACTTTCATGGAAAAAAACGTTGTGTGATTTTTCCTCCCAACCAAACCCCTTATATGTATAAAGTGCCTCATTCGTTAATTTGTAGGGAAGATATAGATTTTGATAATCCTGATTTTGAAAAATTTCCAGCGTTGAAACAAGCAGAAGGCTACGTTTGTGAACTTAATCATGGCGAAATGTTGTACATGCCAGAGGGTTATTGGCACTATATGAAATATGTTACGCCAGGTTTTTCAATGAGTTTGAGATCTTTGCCTCGCAATCCAAAGTTTTTCTTAAAAGCAGCTTATAATGTAACCATTATGAGATTTTTTGATAATTTCATGCGTAAAAGAAAAGGTCAAAAATGGATCGACTACAAAAATGAACGAGCCATTAATGATACTCATAAAAATTTGGGGATTAAGTTATGAATTCAGAAGGCTTATCGGTCGAAGAAGCAAAACGAAAGTTAGAGTATTATTGCTCTTATCAAGACAGATGTTATAAAGAAGTAATAGCTAAACTGAAAACTTTGGGAATGTTTCAAACCGCAATTGATCATATTTTAGATCATTTAGTTGCTCATGATTTTTTAAATGAAGAACGATTTGCCAAAAGCTTTGCAAGAGGTAAGCACAGAATTAAAGGCTGGGGAAGAAGAAGAATTGAGCAGGAGCTTAAGTTTAGAGAAATTTCTGCCTTTAATATCAAAATGGCTTTAAAGGAAATTGAAGAAGAATATTTAAGTAACTTTTATTCCCTGGCAGATATTAAATGGCAAACCATCAATGAGAAATCACTGCAAAATAAAAAGCGAAAATGGGTGGATTTTTTAATGCGTAGAGGTTATGAAAGTCATTTGATTTATGATTATTTAAAAGAACTTCAACAAGATTAAGGGCTTTTTGTACTCTATATATTGTGCTATCCTTTGTCCTTGATTGAGTTCACTATAAAAAACGATCAAAATTTGTAATTAAAGAACCGAAAGTATTTTCTTGGCTACTTCTTCTGGGCTTATAGTTCGCATTATATCTTCGTAGCCTTCTATGGTTTTATTTCCGTAAACTGAAGTAGGTAAAAGTGGATAGCGTTTTAAATCTGGGATTAAGCTATTGCTTAGTGGTTGTTTAAACGGCGAAAAGCCAGCAAATGGATGTGTATGTCCCCATAATGAAACAACTTTTACTCCATACATTGCAGCCAAATGGGCATTGCCAGAATCCATGGAAAGCATCAGGTCTAAATGCTGAATAAGTTCTAATTCTTCGGAAAAATTGAGTTTTCCTGCTATAATTTCCACATGCTCTAAGCCATGTTTCAATTGTTCTAATTGTTGGATTTCTTCTTTACCACCACCGAAAAGAAATATTTTAAGTGAAGGTTCGGCATTTATAATTTCTACCACTTTTCGCATCAAATCTAATGGATAAACCTTTGTTTGATATTGAGCAAAAGGTGCAATTCCAATCCATTTTACGCGGTCTTTTGTTCCAGTGATCTTAATGATCTTCTCGGATAATTTATTTTTTTTAGGAAAATTAGGAGTTGTAAGATCCACATGTAGTCCTAATTGTTTTAGAGTGTCTAGATGCCTATCGATCATCGATTTCACAGGTTTTAAAACCTTGTTTTCTGGTCGTGTAAGGGCTTTTTTATCCTTACGACCTTTGTCTGTAAAAGCTGTCTTTGTACCAGATAATTTAAAAAAAGTTCTTAAAATTTTTGAACGCAATACATTATGAAAATCAGCTACTGCGTCTATTTCAAGTTGTTTTAGGTGTTTAAAAAGGCGATAAATTCCCCAAAAACCTTTATGCTGTTTTTTTAAATCTACACCAAAAAAGGAAACGCTTTCTATCGACTGAAACATTGGTTCAAAAAAGGGTCTTGAAACTACTGTGATTTTTAGTTCAGGATGTTGCTGAGACAATGCACGTACAACAGGTACTGTCATTGCTACATCTCCCATCGCAGAAAGGCGAATTATAAGTAGGTGCTTCATCGATTACTTAACATTTCTAAAATATTCAATGACAACTCTAAAATAGGTCTATAAGCAACTGAAAAAGCAATCAGAGGAACGATTATAAATACGATACCTACGTAAAACCAAATCTTTGCAGTTTGTTGAAGCATCAATCGACAAAAACTGTAGATTAGTAAATAATAGATACTTAAAATTCCTAATGGTAAAAACAGCAGTTGTGCGTATGGGTCAAAAAATTGCCAAACAAAAACACCGACAATCAAGACGAATACCGTGAAAATAAGGATCTGAATTATTTTTAAAAGTCTATTCATAAAAAAAATGGATTGTTCTTAAAAACAGTTGTCGCTTTCTAGAACAATCCTTTTAAGGTTACTTTTTATTTTTGTACAATACAGGATTCAATTCATCGTCGTTGTACATTTTCATTTGTTTGTAAACTTTCATGAACTTGTCTCCTTTCGAAATGTCTTCAATCAGTTGGCTGATAGAGGTAAACATATCTTGTTTTTGTTCTAATAGCACGTTAAGTTTTTCTTGACATTTAGCTCTATGCGCTTCAGATGCAGCTTCGCGAGTTGCTTCTTCGTTCATATGATAAATTTTTAAAGCCAAAATCGACAAACGGTCAATAGCCCAAGCAGGACTTTCTGTATTGATTTTTGCTTCCGGTTTAACCTGAACGTCTTTGTATTTATCTAAAAAATAGCTGTCTATATATTCAACCATATCGGTGCGAACTTGGTTCGAAGCATCGATTTTTCTTTTTAAAGTTAAGGCTGCAACCGGATCAATTTCAGGATCGCGAATGATGTCTTCATAATGCCATTGTACGGTATCGACCCAGTTTTTAGCGTAAAGCAAATGTTCGATACTTCCCTTTTCAAAAGGGTTTTCAATGGGTTGATCTACATTGTCGAATTTATGATAATCCTCAATACATTTTTCAAAAATTGGAAATGCGAATTCTGCAAACATGTCTATATTATTTTTATTTACAAAGATAGTTTTATTCCGTTTATAAAAATTTATTTTTTTACAAAACCCATTGTTCTTTCATTTGTAGAAAATCAACAATCACAATTTTAATAAAAATAAAATTAGGCTCAAAATTAATATCATGCTTAAAACCGTTTCTTTTATCCACGCACTTTTGGTGTTTTTTATAAAGTTTCCACCAATAATTGATAAAGGGAAAAAAGTAAAAACCAACAAACCATTTGATTTTTCAGGAGCCAGTACGAAAATCACAACCCCAATAATAAAACAAAGAACAATATTTTTATAAAGGTTTAATTGATTGGGTTTTATTTTTTTTAATTGCATTAATTGATTGGCTATAAAAAAGACAGAAATCGTTGCAAAAAGTGAAATACAAATGTTTTGATAAACATTGTCAAAATAATCAAAATTAAAACCTACAGCATATTTGTTTTTCCAATATTCAACAATATCAATGTGAGCCAAAAGGCTATATGTATAAAATAAAATTGTAACCGTGAACAGCGCTACAAAAGGAATAATCCAATGTCGGTAATCTTCACTTACGTACCAAATAATAGCTAAATAGACCATCAAAAAATATAAAATGGTCCAAGATTCAAATAAAGTGGCAAAGAAAATCCACAACGAAGCATCAAAGATCTTGATCTTAGGTGTTTTTAAGGTTTGTAAGGAAATAATCCGTCGAAGTGCCAATAAGATGAAAAGGTTCGCAATAATCAATTCCGAATCGTCAAAATAGGTCGGAAAGAGGATTAGGAAACAAGCATAAAAAAATAAGGAATATAAATTATTGATTGCTAAATTGTTTTTTACAGTAATGAATTGAATCAATAATACAGAAAAAGCCACTACAAAAAACAAGATTATTTTTTCGATTAATGCAGTTGGTGATTGAAGCCAACTCAAATCCGAGATGGACTGTAAAAGATATACCACAAGCAAGAGTAATCCAATGACAATATAGCCGATAGGTCTGCTTTTTGAAAAAAGGTTGGTAAGCATTAAAAATAATTTATTTTGGTTTTGTGAATTACTTCTTGATATTTTTTTTTAATTTTGTTGCAAAGTTAGAACTTAACTGAAATTAAACATAAATAAATTAATAACAATATTATGTGGAGATCTTTTTTTGAAGGCATTGAATATTTGTTCGTAGAAATTCTAATGAAACCTATGGATTGGTTGGCACAAATGGAATTATCTAATTGGTGGATAGCAAACTTTATTACTTTTATCTTTATCATCATTGTATGTGCGGCTTTTGTATATTGGTTGAAACAATTAAACCTTTTCCATAAAGATAATGGAGATGCACAAGACACAACTGCACATTCGTTTTTGAAATAACAGTTAATAATATTAATTTTCTGAGGTAATATATCGGTTTTCGATAATCATCGTTTATGATTATGAGGCTGATAAATTAGGTTTGTAGACCCAAAAGTTTTCAGAAAATTAAAACTTCTGTTTGAAAGAATTTTCTCAATAGATAAAAAACAATCCTTCCAAAATCTAATTTGGAAGGATTGTTTTTTATAAGTCGTTGATATTTGCTCGAATTGGCAATACTAAAAACTGCTTTTTGTAAATTCCGTCTTCTGTTGAAATGTTCCAATGGGTTGAAGCAATCACCCGAACCGCTTCTTGATAAAACGAATTGTTTTCTTCAATTTCTTTAGGAGAAAACTCAAAGGTTTTTCCGTCTTCACTTACTGCAAAAACTACGTAAAAAATAAAATGGCTACTGCGTTGTATTCCAATTGGAATATCTTCCTTTTTTACGTTGTTGTAATTAAAATTGTTATTGATGTAATAATACAAGTCTTCCATGTTTCCACCTGCGTAATTAGCATCAATAATAAGTTTTTCTTGTGCTGTTACTGGTTGTTGCAAGGTGTCGATAACTGCAAGGTGTAAGCTGTCTTGTGCAAAAACAGTTTGAAAGCCAAAAAAAAGCACGATCAAGATAAGGACTTTTCTCATAATTGCTCTAGTTTTTGTAAATGTCTTAAGGCTGTTTCAATCGACTTTACTTGATTGAAAGTCAATAATAACCTTAAACCATTTTTAGTTTTCTTCTCTTTTAAGGTTGATAAGGTAGGATAGGTTTGAATAAACAATAATACCTTTCTAAATTGCGCAGATTGATAAAAAGTAGATTGTTGATCGCTAATAAAATATCCAACCATTTTACCTTGTTTCAATACCAACTTTTCGATTCCGGCTTTTGAAGCAATCCACTTAATTCGAACCGAATCTATTAAATTAACGGTTTGCTTAGGTAATGCTCCAAAGCGGTCTTTTAATTTGCCTTGGAAAGCAACAAGTTCTTCTTCGGTTTTTAAGCTTGCCAATTCGTTGTACAATGCCAAACGTTCAGAAACATTGCTGATGTATTCGTCTGGAAATAAAATTTCAAAATCCGATTCGATGACTATATCTTTCACATATTCCTTTGTGTCGATATTTTGTTTTTCTTCATACAAATCTTTGAATTCATTTTCTTTAAGTTCATCAATGGCTTCGTTCATGATTTTCTGATAAGTTTCAAATCCTATCTCATTGATAAACCCACTTTGTTCACCTCCTAAAATATCACCTGCGCCTCTAATTTCTAGATCTTTCATAGCAATATTGAAGCCGCTTCCTAATGCACTGAATTGTTCCAAAGCAGAAATCCGTTTACGAGCCTCCTCGGTCATGGCACTATAAGGTGGTGTGATGAAATAACAAAATGCTTTTTTATTGCTACGACCTACTCTGCCTCGCATTTGATGCAAATCACTCAAACCAAAATTGTTGGCATTATTAATGAAGATGGTATTGGTATTTGGTACATCCAAACCGCTTTCGATTATTGTGGTGGCAACTAATACATCAAATTCGCCTTCCATGAAAGCCAACATCAACTCTTCTAATTTCTTTCCTTCCATCTGACCGTGACCAATTCCTATTTTAGCATGAGGAACCAATCGCTGAATCATTCCGGCAACTTCTTTTATATTTTCTATTCTATTATTGATGAAATAGACTTGTCCGCCGCGTTCCAATTCATAAGAAACAGCATCGCGAATAATTTCTTCATTGAATCCTACAACATGAGTTTCAATCGGGTAGCGATTGGGAGGTGGTGTCGTAATGATCGATAAATCTCGAGCTGCCATTAAAGAAAACTGTAAGGTTCTCGGAATCGGAGTTGCAGTTAAAGTCAGAGTATCAATATTTTCTCCAATTGTCTTTAATTTGTCTTTTACGGCAACGCCAAACTTTTGTTCTTCATCAATAATCAATAATCCTAAGTCTTTAAAAACTACATTTTTATTCACCAATTGATGAGTCCCAATTATGATATCAATTTTTCCTTCTGCTAAGCCATTCAGGGTTTCGGTTTTCTGTTTTCCGGTTTTAAATCGATTGAGATAAGCTATATTCACGGGCATATCTTTCAATCGTTCGGTAAACGTTTTGAAATGTTGAAAAGCCAAAATTGTGGTAGGAACTAGAACCGCGACTTGTTTTCCATTGTCAACCATTTTAAAGGCTGCACGAATGGCAACTTCTGTTTTTCCAAAACCTACATCGCCACAAACCAAACGATCCATTGGACGTTCATTTTCCATGTCGTTTTTCACATCTATGGTGGCTTTAAGTTGGTCGGGCGTGTCTTCGTAAATAAAGGAACTTTCTAATTCTGCTTGTAAATAACTATCAGAGGCACAAGCAAACCCTTTTTCTACTCTGCGTTTTGCATAGAGTTTTATAAGATTGAAAGCAATGTGTTTAACTCTTGCTTTGGTCTTTTGTTTCAAAGCTTTCCATGCACCAGAACCTAATTTGTAGATTTTTGGTGGCGCTCCCTCTTTACCGTTGTATTTAGAGATTTTGTGAAGTGAGTGGATCGAAACATAAACAATGTCGTTGTCTGCATAAACCAATTTAATAGCTTCTTGAGTTTTTCCATCAACGTCTATTTTCTGTAAACCACCAAATTTTCCAATTCCGTGATCGATATGCGTTACATAATCGCCCACTGATAAAGTGGTTAATTCTTTTAATGTGATGCTTTGTTTTTTTGAGTAACTATTTTTGATATTGAATTTGTGGTATCGTTCAAATATCTGATGGTCTGTATAGCATACTATTTGATTTTCGTCGTCAATAAAACCTTGGTATAAAGGCATGACCTTGGTTTCATATTGACGAACTTTTTGATTTTGCTCTTCTAGATTAGAAAAAATCTCTCGAAAACGATTTGCTTGAGTTTCGCTTGAACAATACAAATAATTGGTATATCCATTTTCTGTATTTTCATTAAGGTCATTAATTAACAGATCAAATTGTTTGTTGAACGACGGCTGTGGTCTCAAGTTAAATTCAAGAGTGTAATCTGGTTGAAACTGATTATTTGCTGCTAATTCTACCACAGTAAAATCATCGGCTTTGGATAAAAACTCTTTTGAACCAAGAAACATTTGTTGAGGTTCAAGACGTCGAATTTCATTGTTTAACTTCTGAAATGCTTCTTCTGCTTTTATAAACATTTTAGAAAGTTGATCACAGATATTCAAAGTGTTTAGAAAGAATAAAACAGTATTCGGATGAATGTAATTCAAGAAACTTTCTCTTTTTTCTTGTGAAAATTTATCTTCTACATTTGGAATAATGGTGATTTTCTTGTTGGTTTCAATGGAAAGTTGAGTTTCAACATCAAAAGTTCTGATACTGTCAATTTCATCACCAAAGAATTCAATTCTAAATGGATTTTCATTCGAAAAAGAAAAAACGTCTATAATACCACCTCTGACAGAGAATTCGCCGGGTTCCGAAACAAAATCAACACGTTTAAAATTATATTCAAACAATACTTCATTAACAAAGTCAATGGTTATTTGATCGCCTACGGCAATTTTCAGTGTGTTTTGGTTTAACTGCTTTCTAGTAATAACTTTTTCGAATAATGCATCGGTATAAGAAACTATTATGATCGGTTTTTTCTGTGTGTTTAGACGATTCAAAACTTCAGCGCGCAACAAAATATTGGCATTATCGGTTTCTTCAATTTGATACGGTCTTCTAAACGAACCTGGATAAAACAACACTTGTTCTTTCGAGAGAAGTTGTTCCAAATCATTCAGATGATATGCCGCTTCTTCTTTATCATTAAAAATCAGCAAAAAATGTTGGCTACTGTTGCGAAACAAAGCTTGAATTTGAAACGATAAAGCAGAGCCGATAAAACCTTTTGCGTGAATTTTTGCTTTAGATTCGGAAATATATCGTTGAAACAATTGTGTTTTATTGGTCTGTTCGACTATTTTTTTAATACTCATTATTCTTGTGGTAATGCGTTTAAAGTTGCTCGTTTTAAAGTATCTATTGATTGAATTGCTTGGTTTTCGCCTTCTTCTTTTGGAATCTTCGCCTTGATTTCAAATTCATCAAATTGATAAAGCAATGAATTAGTGCTTTTTTGAATATTTTCTAAAAGTTTTGTAATTTCGGTTTGATTGATGGGTTCGAATTCCAAATGCATATCTAGATTTTGAACATATGTTTCCAACAAAGCTATCCGAGAAATAGTTTGATTTTGATCGTATAATTCAGGAATATTTTCGCGCAATTTTCCAACTTTTTCTACTAGATTTTTGGCTTTGTGTTGAAGGTGAGAAATCGAAAGTTCAGGTGCAATAGTCAATTCATTTACAAAATGACGCCATTCTTTCCAATTACCCAGTTTCTGATTCACGGCGGAATTCTTTACACTAACTTTAAACTTCCAATGCTCGTGTATGTTTCGAACCAAAGAATCTTGATGACGTTCAATGGTTGTCGGATCGATGATTATCGTTTCTTTTTTACAAGCTGTTAAAGCAGATAAAAAAATAAATAGAATTAATAAATACCTCATAAAAAGACTTCTAGATCAATATGCAAATTTACAATTTATTTCTACAAATTAATGTTTATATGCAACAGATCCATGCTGAGTTTCGAATCAATTCAGACAAAAAAACTTAAACCACAAAACAAAAAAAGGTTATATTTGTGCAAGATTTTAAACAACAATAATGAACACGACCAAAATATTGATTATTGGAGCTTGCGGACAGATTGGATCCGAGCTTACTTTGAAACTGAGAGAAATTTATGGACTGGATAACGTAATTGCTTCGGACATTCGCAAAGGCGAACAGGAAGTTTTCCAAACCGGACCGTTTGAATTGATAGATGCAATGAATTTTGAACAAGTAGCGGAAATCATCAATAAATATCAAATTGATGAGGTTTATTTAATGGCGGCTTTATTATCGGCTACAGCAGAGAAAAATCCGGCATTTGCCTGGGAATTGAATATGAATTCGTTGTTTCACGTCTTGAATTTAGCTAAAGAAGGAAAAATCAAAAAGATATTTTGGCCTTCAAGTATCGCTGTTTTTGGACCTACAACACCAATGCACAACACCCCACAGTATACCGTTATGGAACCATCAACAGTTTACGGTATTTCCAAACAAGCTGGCGAACGCTGGTGTGAATATTATTTTAACAAATATGGAGTTGATGTACGCTCTATCCGGTATCCAGGATTAATTTCCTGGAAAACACTTCCTGGAGGTGGCACCACAGATTATGCAGTAGATATATATTACAAAGCCGTATCAGATAACAAATATACTTGCTTTTTAAGTGAAAATACAGCACTGCCAATGATGTACATGGATGATGCAATACGTGCTACCGTGGGAATTATGCAAGCAAAGAAAGAAGATGTGAAAATTCGATCTTCTTATAATCTTTCCGCTATGAGTTTTACTCCAAAAGATATCGCTGAAGCAATCGCAAAGGTTCAACCTGGTTTTGAGATTGACTATGAACTTGATTTTCGTCAAGAAATTGCTGATTCATGGCCATCGAGTATCGATGATTCCGAAGCTAGAAATCACTGGGGCTGGAACCATGAGTTTGACTTAGAAAATATGACCAAGGAGATGCTTGAAAATCTAAAAAATAAGATTTAGTTAAAATTAGACAATAGAAGAACCTATGTTGATGTATTGAAGAAACCCAACATTATAGGTTTTATCG
The DNA here is from genome assembly GCA_964397335.1 of uncultured Flavobacterium sp. Taxonomy (GTDB): domain Bacteria; phylum Bacteroidota; class Bacteroidia; order Flavobacteriales; family Flavobacteriaceae; genus Flavobacterium. Next base: position 45,724 of record CAYNIM010000001.1, on the reverse strand, counting down.
CAGAAATAAACAATGGAACATATACCATCTGAACGAACAGAACGGTTTTTGCCGATTAAAGATTTGTATGCCTACCTTCAAAATATGGTTCAGGGCAAACTATGGCTCAAAGTCTTAATTGGGATGTTTGCTGGGATTTTTTTCGGTGCTTTTTTTGCAACTAAACCTTCTTGGATTGAAGAACATTTCTTGCAATCTTTGATTAATTGGATTGCTTTTCCTGGAAATTTATTCATTAGAGTGGTTCAAATGATTATGATTCCTTTGATGTTTACTTCTGTAATTCAGGGTATTGCTGGTGGAGAGAATACAGATTATCTAAAAAAGTCAGGACCAAAACTTCTTTTGTATTACGCAATGACAACTTCTACTGTGTTATTATTTGCTGTGGTTTTGGCAAACTTGATTCAACCTGGTGCATACATGGATGCTTCTAGCCTAATAACCGATGATATGTCATTAGACCCCTCGGTTGTCAATGATCCTGCAGCTTTTAGTTTTGGATTGATCCCTGAAGTGATTGTAGGTTTGTTGCCTGCAAATCCGCTCCAAGCTTTGGTTTCGGGTGATATGCTCAGTATCGTAATTTTTGCAATCATCGTGGGCGTTTCTCTTGCCAATATCCCCTCAGATACAGCTGTGCCGTTGCTTAAAGTTTTGTATTCAGTTCAAGAAATTACGATGGCAATAACACGCTGGGCGATGACCTTGGCGCCTGTTGCTGTCTTTGGTTTAATGTGTCAAGTAACTGCAAAAGTTGGATTAGAAACAATCATGGGACTTTCAATGTTTATGCTGACAGTGATTGTTGGACTATTGATTGTAGTGATGGTCTATAGTTTGATTTTGTTGTTTTTTGCACGAACAAATCTCAAACACTTTTTTTCCAGTGCTAAAGATGTATTGTTACTTGCTTTTTCAATGGGAAGTTCGGTAGCTGTTATGCCTTTAACGCTTAAAACAGCTGAAGAGAAAATGGGAATTAATCCCGCAGTAAGTAGGTTTATTATTCCTGTAGGAGTTTCGATTAACATGGATGGAACAGCCGTTTTTCAGGCGATTGCAACATTGTTTTTGGCGCAGGTTTACGGATTGGAATTAGATATACCTACTTTATTAGTCATTATTGTAACAACAATCTTAGCTTCAATTGGAACTCCTTCTGCACCTGGAGCTGGTGTGATTGTGTTGGGCTCGGTGCTAGCAACAATCGGTATCCCAGTAACAGCAATCGCACTGATTATAGGTGTCGATAGACTGTTGGGAATGTTTAGAACTTCAATCAACGTGATGGGAGATTTAGTTACTTGTCAGGTTTTCAATCGTATGTATCTTAAAGAACAAACAATGAATAACAAATGATGTAGTCAACCATAAGATTGAAATATAGTATATTTGCAAATAAAACCATATCAACAATATAAAGTAGAATGATGAAAACAATCAACGATTTCAATTTTAGCAATAAAAAAGCACTTATTCGTGTCGATTTCAATGTACCTTTAAATGATCAATTTGAAGTGACCGACGATAATCGTATCGTAGCAGCTAAACCTACTATCGATAAAATTTTAAACGATGGTGGAATTGCAATTTTAATGTCGCATTTAGGTCGTCCAAAAAACGGTCCAGAAAAACAATTTTCATTGGAACATATCGTTTCTAAAGTGGAGGAAGTTTTAGGGAAAAAAGTAACATTTGTAAACGATTGTGTTGGTTCAGAAGTAGAAAGTGTTGTAAGTAATGCTGAAGCTGGGTCGGTGATTTTACTTGAGAATTTACGTTTTTATGCAGAAGAAGAAAAAGGGGATGAGAATTTTGCACAACAATTAGCAAAGCTGGGTGATATTTATGTAAACGATGCTTTTGGGACAGCTCATAGAGCACATGCATCAACTACTATCGTGGCACAGTTTTTTCCTGATATGAAATGTTTTGGAGCTTTACTTTCTAAAGAAATTGAAAGTATAGATAAGGTGCTGAATTCGTCTGAAAAACCAGTTACAGCGGTGTTGGGAGGTTCAAAAGTATCTTCTAAAATAACAATTATTGAGAATATCTTAGATAAAATCGACCACATGATTATTGGTGGTGGAATGATGTTTACTTTTATTAAGGCACAAGGAGGTAATATTGGTAATTCTATTGTTGAAGACGATAAGCTGGAGTTGGCATTAGAGATCTTGAAAAAAGCAAAAGAGAAAAATGTTCAAATTCATATCCCCGTTGATGTGGTAGCAGCAGACGCTTTTTCTAACGAAGCAAATACTCAAACAGTTGCTGCGAACGATATTCCTGAAGGTTGGCAAGGTTTGGATGTGGGACCGAAAACCTTAGAAAACTTCGAAAAAGTAATAAAAGATTCAAAGATAATCCTGTGGAATGGACCTTTAGGAGTTTTCGAAATGGATAAGTTTGCCAACGGAACCATTAGCCTAGGGAATTTTATAGCAGATGCTACAGCAAACGGAACTTTTTCGTTAGTTGGCGGCGGAGATTCCGTTGCTGCGGTTAAACAATTTGGATTGGAACCAAAGATGAGTTATGTTTCTACCGGTGGTGGGGCAATGTTAGAAATGCTTGAAGGTAAAGCATTACCTGGAATTGCTGCTGTTTTGAAATAGATTGGAATCTTTTTAGTAAAACGGTTTTTCAAATTAAAGCAGTAAATGTTTTTTTAGTTTGATATATTTAGTAGTTAAAAACTCTTGTCATCATCGGCAAGAGTTTTTTTTGTTAATTTTTTTTAAAAACAATTGCCTTTTATTTATCTAACTTGAATTTTTTAGTTAGTGTATCACTATATCGATGAAATTCCGTAAATTCGCACATTGAATTAAAAAACAGTACAATGAGCACCAAATTCACAGAATATAAAGGATTGGATTTACCCAAGATTGCAGATGAAATGCTACAACATTGGAAAGAACAATCAATTTTTGAAAAATCGATTACTTCTCGTGAAGGCAATCAACCGTTTGTGTTTTTCGAAGGACCACCTTCGGCGAATGGTCAACCGGGTATTCACCACGTGATGGCTCGTGCTATTAAAGATATTTTTTGTCGTTACAAAACACAAAAAGGATTCCAAGTGAAGCGTAAAGCAGGTTGGGATACGCACGGTTTACCTGTGGAATTAGGTACCGAAAAAGAATTAGGTATTACAAAAGAAGACATCGGTACTAAAATTTCTGTAGAAGAATATAACGAAGCGTGTAAACGTACCGTTATGCGCTATACAGATCTTTGGAACGATTTAACAGAGAAAATGGGATATTGGGTAGATATGGAAAATCCGTACATTACCTATAAACCAAAATACATGGAAACGGTTTGGTGGTTGTTGAAGCAAATCTACAACAAAGATTTACTTTACAAAGGATATACCATTCAGCCGTATTCACCAAAAGCAGGAACCGGACTTTCTTCTCACGAAGTAAATCAGCCAGGTTCTTACCGCGATGTTACCGATACAACCATTGTTGCGCAATTCAAAACTATTGAGGAGTCGTTGCCAGATTTCTTAAAAGGTTTTGGGCCTATCGATATCATGGCTTGGACCACTACGCCTTGGACGTTACCAAGTAATACGGCATTAACAGTTGGACCAAAAATCGATTATGTTTTAGTAAAAACATTCAACCAATATACCAATCAGCCAATTAATGTAATCTTAGGAAAACCATTAGTTTCAAAACAATTTGCAGGTAAATTCTTCGCTGTTGAAACACAAGAAGAATTAGCTAATTATAACGAAGGTGATAAAAAAATTCCTTATTTGGTTGTTGCAGAATGCAAAGGTGCTGATTTAGTAGGTATTCGTTACGAGCAATTATTGCCTTACGCATTGCCTTTTGAAGATGCTGATAAAGCTTTCCAAGTAATTCCTGGTGATTTCGTAACGACCGAAGATGGTACGGGTATCGTTCACACAGCCCCAACTTTTGGTGCAGATGATGCTAAAGTAGCGAAAGATGCTGGTGTGCCACCAATGTTGGTTTTAGACGAAAATGGTAACGCAGTTCCTTTGGTAGATTTACAAGGTCGTTTTGTTGCACAAATGGGCGATATGGCTGGTAAATATGTTAAAAATGAATATTACAACGAAGGCGAAGCTCCAGAAAAATCGGTAGATGTAGAAATTGCAATCCGATTGAAAGAAGAAAACAAAGCCTTTAAAGTAGAAAAATATGTCCACAGTTATCCACATTGTTGGCGAACTGATAAACCAATTTTGTATTACCCATTAGATTCTTGGTTCATCAAAGTTACAGAAGTTAAGGATCAAATGTTTGAACTGAACGAAACCATCAATTGGAAACCAAAAGCTACCGGAGAAGGTCGTTTTGGAAATTGGTTGAAAAATGCCAACGATTGGAACTTATCGCGTTCACGTTATTGGGGAATTCCATTGCCAATTTGGAGAACAGAAGACGGAACAGAAGAAATTTTAATTGGTTCGGTTGAAGAATTAGTTACAGAAATACAAAAATCGATCGCAGCAGGTATTCAAGTCGATAACCCATTCGAAACGTTTGTGGTTGGAGACATGACTGAAGAAAATTATGATAAAATCGATTTACACAAAAATGTAGTAGATCAAATTGTATTGGTTTCGCCTTCAGGAAAACCAATGAAGCGTGAAGCGGATTTAATCGACGTTTGGTTCGATTCAGGTTCAATGCCTTATGCACAATGGCATTATCCATTCGAAAACAAAGAAATGATCGATAACAATGAAGCGTTTCCAGCAGATTTTATCGCAGAAGGAGTAGATCAAACGCGCGGATGGTTTTATACATTGCACGCTATCGGAACATTGGTTTTTGGGCAAAATGCGTATAAGAATGTAGTTTCGAATGGTTTGGTTTTAGATAAAAACGGACAGAAAATGTCGAAACGTTTAGGAAATGCTGTAGATCCTTTTACAACATTGGCTGAACACGGACCAGATGCAACGCGTTGGTACATGATTTCGAATGCAAATCCGTGGGATAACTTAAAATTCGATTTAGAAGGAATTACAGAAGTACGTCGTAAGTTTTTCGGAACTTTATACAATACGTATTCGTTTTTCTCTTTATATGCAAATATTGATGGATTTACGTATAGCGAAGCTGAGGTTCCTTTAGCAGATCGTCCTGAAATCGATCGTTGGATTTTATCAGAATTAAATTCGTTAATCAAATTCGTAGACGACGCTTACGAAGATTACGAGCCAACAAAAGCTGCACGTGCAATTTCAGATTTCGTACAAGAAAATCTTTCCAACTGGTATGTGCGTTTGTGTCGCCGCCGTTTCTGGAAAGGTGAATACGCACAAGATAAAATAGCAGCTTACCAAACTTTATATACATGTTTGATAACTGTAGCTAAATTATCTGCGCCAATCGCACCGTTTTTTATGGACAGGCTTTACAAAGATTTAACGCAAGCAACATCTAAAGAGACTTTTGAATCTGTACATTTAGCCAATTTTCCAATTTACAATGAAGAGATTGTTGATAAGTATTTGGAAAGTAAAATGGAGAAAGCGCAAATTGTATCCTCTTTAGTATTATCATTGCGCAAGAAAGAAATGATTAAAGTGCGTCAGCCATTACAAAAAGTGATGATTCCTGTTTTAGATGATAAGCAAAAGGCAGAAATAGAAGCAGTTGCAGATTTAATCATGGCAGAGGTAAATGTGAAAGAAATAGAGTTGATGGACGATGCATCAGGTGTTTTGGTTAAGCAAATTAAACCAAACTTTAAGGTGTTGGGGCCTCGATTTGGAAAAGATATGGGATTGATTTCTAAAGAAATTCAACGTTTTTCTCAGGAACAAATCAATGAAATTGAGAAAAACAACGAGATTTATTTGGAGGTTTCCGGAAATAACATTAAATTAACACTCGAAGAGGTAGAGATTTCTTCTCAAGACATCGAAGGTTGGTTGGTTGCAAATGCAAATGGAGTAACAGTTGCTTTGGATATAACCATCACAGAAGAGTTAAAGAACGAAGGAATTGCGCGCGAGTTAGTCAACAGAATCCAGAATATTAGAAAAGACTCTGGCTTTGAAGTGACTGATAAGGTGAAAGTGAAAATGCTTAAAAACGAAAGTGTAGAGCAAGCAGTTAATAAAAATTTAGAATACATTAAAACAGAGACGCTAACAGATTCATTAACCTTTGTTGAACAATTAGAGAATGGTATAGAAATTGAATTTGATGATATAAAAACCAGGATAATTGTTGACAAATAAATTGATTAGTTATGGAAAAAGAGTATGTGCAAATAAAATATTCAGACGCCGAATTAGCAGAATTTAAAGAGTTGATTTTAAAGAAAATCGACAAGGCACAGGCAGATTTAGAGCTGATTAAAAGTGCGTATATGAACGATTTAAATAATGGAACCGATGACACATCGCCAACATTTAAAGCATTCGAGGAAGGGAGTGAAACGCTTTCTAAAGAAGCAAATTCACAATTGGCAATCCGAATGGAAAAGTTCATCCGCGATTTAAAGAACGCACTAATTCGTATTGAAAACAAAACCTACGGAGTGTGTCGTGTAACGGGGAAATTAATCGAAAAAGAACGATTGAAGTTGGTTCCGCACGCCACCATGAGTATGGAAGCAAAATTACGACAACGCTAAATGATAAAACGCTCTTAATTAAGAGCGTTTTTTGTTTAAAATGACTTACATTTGTGCTCGAATTAAGAAGAATAACAATATGTCGTTTAAAAAAGCGTTGATTTTTGCACTCATAATCCTTGTAATTGATCAGGTTTCAAAAATATATATAAAAACCCATTTTGCCTTGGACGACTTCATAATGGTGAACGGATGGGATTGGTTTCAAATTCGGTTTATTGAAAACGAAGGAATGGCTTGGGGAGTAAAATTACCAGGCGATTATGGGAAATTATTACTTACAAGTTTTAGAATTGTCGCTGTAGGAGGTATTTTTTATTGGCTGTATGATTCCGTTAAAAAGAAAGGGTCTACGACTCTTATTGTCGCCATTTCATTGATTTTAGCTGGAGCTTTGGGGAATATCATCGATTCAGTTTTCTATGGTGTAATATTTAACGACAGTCATGGTCAGGTGGCTACAATGTTTAGTGATGAACCTTATGGAACTTGGTTTCATGGAAAGGTGGTAGATATGTTTTATTTTCCTTTATGGGAAGGATATTTACCGCAATGGCTCCCGTTTTGGGGAGGTGATTACTTCCGATTTTTTAATGCGATTTTCAACGTTGCTGATACCGCAATCTCTATCGGAGTAGGATTATTGATTCTCTTTAATAGAAGTGTATTCAAATAAAAATCCTGCCTAAGCAGGATTTTATTTAACAAACTAACTGAAATTAAACTTTCTTTTTCATAGATACTTAACATACATCAATTATCGTGCCAAGTTTTGTTTTTAGTTGATTTCAGTCAAAAATACTTGTTTAGGTTGACGTACTTTTTTCATTCCTTGTAACCAATCGCCTTCATTTGCTCGGTAACCCAGCGCTAAAAGAGCCTGTGATTTGAGTCCCTTTTCTTTCAAACCTAATAATTCGTCTAATTCTTCACTGTTGAAGCCTTCCATTGGTGTTGCATCTACATTTTCTAACGCAGCAGCAACAATAGCGGTTCCAAAACCAATATAAGCTTGTTTGCCTGTATGGGCAACTTGTTGTTCTTCGGTCATTGCGAATAATTGAGCTTTTAATGTGTTTTTGTACTCTTCAGTTCCGTTTAATGGCAATCCTCTTTCTGTATTCATGTGGTCAAAAATAGCATCAATACGATCATCGGTATATTTATCCCAAGAAGCAAATACTAAAACATGTGAACCATCAACTATCTGTGATTGACCAAAAGCGATCGGTTGAATTTTTTTTCTTAATTCTTCATTGCTGATTGAAATGATTTCAAAAGGTTGAATTCCTGATGAGGTAGGAGCTAAATGTGCAGCTTCTATAATTTTATTTACTTTTTCTTCTGCTACTTTTTCTCCATTCATCTTTTTTGTAGCATATCTCCAATTTAAAGCATTTATTAAATCCATAATACATTATATTTATTTTCTGCAAAGTTACGTTTATCTATGCCCAAAACAAATAATGTAGATTAACAAACACAGTTGTTATCTCAATAAAAAGAGAAGAAAAATAGTAGGTATAAAATAAATAACGATGGTACGGGCGCCGTCGTAATCCTTAGCAAGTCGTTGTCCTAGCAATAATAATAAAAGTGTTAAGCTTGAAAATGAGGCGCTTAAAAAAGCAAAATCAGTAGAACCGTTATTAAACAATGCTGCGATGCCTATTATTGCAAATGCTCCAGCTAAAATTTCTAAAATCAATATAATTGCTAACGAAAAAGGAACTTTATCTGCCAGAAAAGTTTTAGAAAAATGCGATTTTAACCAGGAAACATTGCCTTTCCAGTCGGTTATTTTATCGTAACCCGATTGTAGAAATGTGATGCCTAAAAAGGATAAAATGATGATTTCTAAAAGATGATTCATTTTTCTTGTGATTTATCAATAGTTGGTGTAAATGTATAAATATTTTTTGGTGTTATACAATAATCAAGTCGAATATCATGTTCTTCAGCTTCGCTGATTTCATTTTCAGCTTCAAAAAAAGACAATCCAATTTTTAGGGTTTCGGGTCTACATTCTGATAAAAAAACATCATAAAAGCCTTTGCCGTATCCTACTCTGTTTCCTTTTTTATCGTAGGCCAATAATGGAACGAAGACCACATCAATGATTTGATTGTCAACGATAATTCCGTTCTCAGGTTCCGGAATATTCCACTGATTTTTTTTAATAATAACATTGTCTGTCAGTAGTACATTAATCATCCTCAAAGTATCAAACTCAGTTCTCGATAGAATGATGTTTTTATCCTTCCCGCTAAGAATGTGAAGTAAAAAATCGGTTTGCACTTCTTTGTGTTCTTCAATACTTAAAAAAACATGGTAATTTTCATGCTGCCAAATAGGTAGTTGTAAGCATTGATTAGCAATTTGAAGGCTTAAATCTTCAATAGATTCAAAATTCAATTCGTTTCTTAGTTGTTTGTATTTTTTGCGTAATTCTTTTTTTGTCATCATTCTAAAACTGTTGAAATGTGATAAACGGCATCGCCTTGAAACACAATTGCTGCTTGGTTTATACAAATAATATAACCGTCGTTCGGTGCAAAAACCGCTTCTTCAACCGAGCCATACGGATCTGTTATTTTTCCTAATTCATCACCTTTTTTTACAAATGTACCGTTGCTCACAAAATTATGTAACATTCCAGAATATTGTGCTCTAATCCAAAGTGAATTGGCAATTCGAATCATGGGATGCACTGGTAATTGCGTGCTAAATTTCTTGTCTAACATATTGAGACTGTTTAGGAAACGTATCGTTCCTTGAATACCTTTTTGAACCACCGAAGCATCAATATCCATTGCTTTTCCGCCTTCAAATAACAAGTATTTTACTTCAGATAAATCACAAGCTTCTCTAAATGAGCCGCTAATGTTTGAAGAATACAATAGAAACGGAGCCGAAAATGCTTCAGCAAGTTTCAGTAACTCCTTGTTTTCTGGTTCGATACGTATCTGAGGAACATTGAACCGGCCACGACCGCCAGAGTGAAAATCTATCACGTAATCTATATGTGGAATAATGTCTTCCATAAGCCTATATGCGAATCTGCTAGCTAACGAACCATTGATCGAACCAGGGAAAACCCTGTTTAGATCTCGACCATCAGGAAAGTTTCGATCTTGATTTACAAATCCAAAAACGTTGATCAGCGGAATGCAAATAATAGTACCGCACGCAGGATAGTTGATTCCTTCACGAATAATTCTTCGAATGATTTCAATTCCAGTTAATTCATCGCCATGCAATCCTGCAGAAAGTAAAACAGTTGGTCCGTCATAAATAGAACGCGATACTATAATCGGAATATTTAAGTCGGTCATAGTGTGAAGTTTGGCGATATTTAAATGAATGATTTTAGTTTCGCCAGGAATGATTTTTTTGTCTAATAAGACCAGTTCTGTATTTGCTATTTCCATAAAGTCTGTGCAATCTATCTTGGATAACGAAGATAATATAAAATCTTAGATTAACTTTGTAAAAATGATGAGGAAATGGAAGAACCAACAAATTTAGATCTTCAATTAAAAACTTTGCCTGAATCCCCTGGTGTTTATCAGTATTTTGATAAAGACAACAAAGTGCTGTATGTAGGTAAGGCAAAAAATCTAAAAAAAAGAGTGTCTTCGTATTTTAACAAACAGCATGATATTGCGAGAATTAATGTCCTGGTAAAGAAAATTGTTAACATCAAACACATTGTAGTAGAAACAGAAATGGATGCTTTGCTACTCGAAAATAGTTTGATTAAAAACCTCCAGCCACGATATAATATTTTGTTGAAAGACGACAAAACATACCCGTGGATTTGTATAAAAAACGAACGATTTCCAAGAGTATTCCCTACAAGAAACCTTATTAAAGACGGTTCAGAATATTTTGGACCTTATACGAATGTTAAAGTGATGTACGCCTTGTTGAATTTGATTCGTGAATTGTATCCTTTGCGGACCTGTTCGTACGATTTATCTCCAGAAAATATTAAGAATGAAAAATACAAAGTCTGTTTAGAGTATCATATTGGTAATTGTTTGGGCCCTTGTGAAGGTTTGGAGAATGAAGAAGCGTATCTGCGTAAAATTCAAGCTATCAGAGCCATTTTAAAAGGCGATTTTAAAGATAATCTTCGTGAATTTAAAACGCTGATGCTCAAGTATGCTGAAGAAATGCGCTTCGAGGAAGCACAAGCCATGAAAGAAAAAATGGAGCTTTTGCAGCATTATCAAGCAAAATCTACGGTAGTTAGTGCAAAGATCTCAAATGTAGATGTTTTTTCAATTGTATCAGATCAAGGAAGTGCTTATATCAATATGCTGCAAATTAAAAACGGAGCTGTTATTCGTTCGCATACTTTAGAATTCAAAAAGAAGTTGGACGAAACCGATGAAGAATTGTTGACGCTTGGAATTGTTGAACTTAGAAATCGCTTTCAATTAAATTCAAAAGAGATCATCGTTCCATTTAAGGTGGATTTAGGCGAAGGTTTAAAAATTACCATCCCAAAATTAGGCGACAAAAAGCAATTGTTAGATTTATCAGAACGCAATGCACGTTACTACAGGATGGATCAGTTGAAACAACTAAAGATAGTAGATCCAGATCGACACACAAAACGCATCATGGCACAAATGAAATTGGATTTACGATTAAGCGTCGAACCAAGACACATTGAATGTTTTGATAATTCTAATATTCAAGGAACAAATCCAGTGGCCGCTTGTGTGGTTTTTAAAGACGGAAAACCAAGTAAAAACGACTACCGCCATTTTAATATCAAAACGGTTGAAGGACCTGATGATTTTGCTTCGATGGAAGAGGTGGTTTATAGACGCTACAAAAGATTGTTGGACGAAAATCAACCTTTGCCCAATTTAATCATCATCGATGGCGGAAAAGGACAGTTAAATTCTGCTTTAAAAAGTTTAGAAAGCTTAAATTTAAGAGGGAAAATAGCAATCATTGGAATAGCTAAACGTTTAGAAGAATTATTTTATCCAGACGATCCCGTTCCTTTGTATTTAGACAAAAAGTCGGAGACCTTAAAAATAATCCAACATTTGAGAAACGAAGCTCATCGATTTGGAATTACTTTTCACAGAAATCAACGCAGTAAAAATGCGATAGATAGCGGTTTGACTAAAATTCCAGGAATTGGCGAAAAAACTATGGAAAAACTACTGAAAGAGTTCAAGTCGATTAAGCGCTTAAAAGAAATGCCCATGGAAGCTATAGAAAAGGTGGTAGGGAAGAGTAGGGCAGAGAAAATAATAACACATTTCAAAGATGAAAAATAGGTAAATTGATGTGTGTTTGTAGATTTTAGTTATTTAGATTTGTTTTAAAAAACCTAAAACCAAAGCAAGGTCATCTAGTTTTATATTAGTACCTTTGTGATAAATTTTGTGAAGAAAATGAATTTTGATATACATAAAATACGTGAAGACTTCCCGATACTTCAACAACAAGTCAACGGAAAACCATTAGTGTATTTTGACAACGGTGCTACTTCTCAAAAACCCCAAGTAGTGATAGATGCCGAAGTACATTATTACAGTAAAATCAATGCAAATATCCATAGAGGGGTGCATCATTTAAGCCAGGTTGCAACGGATGCTTACGAAGAAGCAAGAGTAAAAATTCAAAAACATCTTAATGCAAAGAATAGTTTGGAAGTGCTTTTTACGGCAGGAACAACCCATGGAATTAACTTGGTGGCAAGCGGTTTTTCAAAACTTCTTCAGCCAGGAGACGAAATTATAGTTTCGCATTTAGAACATCATTCCAATATTGTTCCTTGGCAAATGGCTTGTGAGATTTCAGGAGCTGTGTTAAAAGTAATTCCAATGTTAGAAGACGGTTCTCTAGATATCGATGCTTATTCTGCATTGCTAAATCCAAAAACAAAAATTGTAACGGTTAATCACATTTCAAATGCACTTGGAATTATCAATCCGATAAAAGCAATCATTGATAAAGCCCACGAATTTGGAGCTGCGGTTTTGATTGATGGCGCACAGGCTGTTCCGCATTTAAAACCAGACGTGCAAGCATTGGATTGTGAGTTTTATGTTTTTTCAGGACATAAAATGTGTGGTCCCACCGGAACTGGAGTTTTGTACGGAAAAGAAGAATGGCTTAATAAACTACCTCCGTATCAAGGTGGTGGAGAAATGATAAAGGAAGTTACGTTTGAAAAGACGACTTATGCATGTCTGCCACATAAATTTGAAGCAGGAACGCCAAATATTGCGGGTGGTATTGTTTTAGGAGTAGCTGTGGATTACTTAAATTCTATAGGTTTTGAAAAAATAGAAGCTCATGAACGAGAATTGTTGCATTATGCAACAGAACAGCTAAGCCTGTTAGAAGGGATTCAATTTTATGGAACTCATTCAAATAAAACATCTGTTATCTCGTTCAATTTTGAAGGGATTCATCCTTACGATATTGGTGCCATCATAGACAAAATGGGAATTGCTGTTCGAACAGGACATCATTGCGCACAACCTATTATGAATTATTTTGAAATTTCCGGAACCGTTCGAGCTTCGTTTGCGTTTTATAATACAAAAGAAGAAATCGACCGTATGATTGAAGCGTTGAAAAAAGCCTTAAAAATGCTTCGTTAAAACAAATTTTACATGAGTACGATAAAAGAAAGACAAGAAGAAATAATTGACGAGTTTTCTATGTTTGATGATTGGACCGAGCGCTATGAATACATTATAGATCTTGGAAAATCATTGCCTTTGATAGATGAGCAATACAAAAAAGAAGAGAATCTAATCAAAGGATGTCAATCACAAGTGTGGTTACACGCAGAAAAAGTAGACGATAACGTGGTTTTTACTGCAGATAGCGATGCTATTTTAACCAAAGGAATTATTGCGGTTTTGGTTCGAGTGTTCTCTAATCAGAATCCAGAAGAGATAATGAATGCCGATATGTCGTTTATAGATGAAATCGGTTTGAAAGAACATTTATCTCCTACGCGAGCCAATGGTTTGGTGTCCATGATGAAACAAATAAAACTTTACGCAATTGCTCTTCAATCAAATCAATAAATTATGGAAGAACAAATAGACATGACCGAATTGGGCGAAAATATTGTAAAAACTTTAAAAACTATTTTTGACCCGGAAATCCCTGTAGATATTTATGAATTAGGGTTGATTTATGATGTCTTTGTAAATGAAGACAGAGATGTGAAAATCTTAATGACATTAACTTCACCCAACTGCCCGGTTGCGGAAACTTTACCGATGGAAGTACAAGAAAAAGTAAAATCTATCGATATGGTTAAAGAGGTGGAAGTTGAATTGACTTTTGATCCACCTTGGGACAAAGATATGATGAGCGAAGAAGCGAAATTCGAATTGGGAATGTTGTAATTATGGAAAAAGAAATCGTTAATAAAGTAGCCCAAAGTAGCTTGATGATTTTTGATTTAGAAGATTATTATCCTAAGGAGACTCGAACAAATATCGATATTTCTCAATGGTTATATGAGGGTTTTATATTGAAAGAGAAAGAATTTCGTGCAGAGTTACAATCTATTGATTGGAGTGTTTATCAGGATCATTTGGTTGCAATCAATTGTAGTACAGGTGCTATCTTGCCTTCTTGGACCTTCATGTTGGTTTCGTCTTACCTTCAGCCTTATGCGAAAATGGTCGTTCAAGGCAATCTTCATCAATTAGATCTTGCGTTTTATCAAAAAATAATAGATACATTAGATTTTTCAATTTATCAAGATAAGCCTATCATAATAAAGGGTTGTGCTAAAAAGCCCATTCCCGAAGAAGCTTATGCGATGGCAACTCAGAAAATGATGAATTATGCACGATCGATTATGTTTGGCGAAGCATGCTCATCAGTACCAATATACAAAAGGAAAAAATAGAAAAGGTATGAAAAAAAGTCTAGCATTAGGAATGCTTTTCTTATCACAGTCTTTCCAAGCACAAGAAGCCGAAGTTGTTAAAGACAGTGTTTGGACAAAAAAAGGAAATATTGCTGTTTTGGGAAGTCAGTCAAGTTTTTCTCAATGGCAAGCTGGTGGTTCTAATAACCTGGCTGTCAATGGATCTTTGAATTATGATATCAACTACAAAAAAGGCGATTGGACTTGGGATAACAAGTTTATTGCCATGTATGGTGTCAATAAGTTAAAAGGCGAGAAACAAAAAAAGACAGATGACCGGCTGGAAATCAATTCAGTATTAGGAAAAAAAGCATCGGGCGATTGGTACTACTCTGCATTTTTAAATTTTAAAACACAATTTGATTCAGGTAACGATCCAGATAATTTAGAGCAAAAGATATCACACTTTATGTCTCCCGCATACTTACAGTTTGGTCCAGGTATGTTATGGAAGAAAAATGACAACCTAAAAGTGAATATTGCACCAGCAACTGCGCGTTTCATTTTTGTACATTCCCACTTTACCCAATTTGGTAATTCCTTTGGTGTTGAGCAAGGAGATTGGATGCGTTTTGAATTTGGTGCTTCTGTCAATGCCTACTATAAATTTGAGATAATGGAGAATTTCACAATTGAAAATATTCTAAGTTTTTACTCGAATTATTTAGATAAGCCCAAAAATATAGATGTGGATTATCAATTAAATGCAGTTTTGAAGGTAAATAAGTATATATCAACTAATTTGACCTTTCAGGCGCTTTACGACGATAATGCCTATAAAGGATTCCAAACAAGGCACACTTTGGGAGTTGGATTAAATTATTTGTTTTAATATTTGTATATAAAAAAAATAGTTTTATCTTTAGCGATTATTAATGTAATTTTAAGTTGTTATGTATAAAAAAATACTTTTCTTAACTCTACTTCTTGCGGGGTATGTTGGCTCGGCTCAAAGATTTGGAGACGATCACGAATGTTTCGATATTCACTTGAGGAATCTTCCATTTGAGCATGAACGAGACGCAGATTGTAATCTGATTGATGACGAGTATGTTGTGTGTCTGAATGAGACCGTTAACATCCAGCCTAGATTAGAGGTTGATTATTTAAATAAGACAGATAGATATACGGTAACTTCTAACGACTTTGACGAAGCTGTTTTTCCTTATGGACCTACAGCTCCTGGAACAGATATTTGGGGTATTAATGGACCAAATGTGACGTGGGACGACGCTAGTTCATGTGTGATCGATTTGCCTTTTAAGTTTTGTTTCTTCGATAAAACTTACGATCAATTTGTAGTTTGGTCAAATGGAATTTTAGTTTTTTATGACGGAACGCAAACTTGTCCAAATGGATCAACAAGACAGTCTTTTCCGCCTACTGGAGGGATAAATGACCCTACCATGCCGGCTTTTTATAGAGGAGGTGTTTTTGGAACGTATCAGCATACGCATTGGGCTTTAAATGCCACCCCCGAAGGAAGAATCTCATATCAAGTTTATGGAGATGCCCCTTGTAGAAAAATGGTAGTTACTTTTTATAACATGCCGCCTGCAGGTTTGTATCCAGATGATTGTCCACCACCGCAACCTTTACAACACCATCAAATTGTGTTGCACGAAACAACAAACGTAATAGACGTAAATATTATTCAGCATAACGCCTGCCCAGCAGATAGACCTTATGACGCTTCTGCTTTGCTTGGAATTCTTTCAGATACTGGAGCAGATTCGTACCAAGCACCAAACCGTGAATTTGGACCATGGGATGCACAAAGAGAATCTTGGCGTTTTGGACCAGCGGGTGATGAATTATATAGAGTTGAATACTATGTTGACAATGATTTAACACATGTGGTTCAAGGTACCGAGGATGATAAATCATTTGATGTAATGATTGATCGTAAGAAAAAAATCAGAGCAAGATTAGTAGTTGAAACTTGTGAAGAGGTATGGGATGAATCTTGGGACGTAAGCTTTAGACCGGCAATTGAGATTGATAAACTCGATTTGGAGCCAATTGTTTGTGATGCAGAACAAGAATCTTACGACTTAAATAAATTAGCGCAAATGATCCGTGACGGACAATCTGGATCTGGAGAAGGCGTGTCTTTATGTGAGGCTTTTAACGCATTAAACTTCGTATATTTTAGAAGTCTAGACGATGCAATGAATAGAGTAAATGAAGTGACAGGTGGAGAGGTGAGAGACTACCCGATTATAGAAGGTGAAAATAGAGTCTTTGTACGTGTAGAGCCTAGAGGTATCGAAATTCAAAAATGTTTTGAAATATTAGAAACTAATATCATAAAAGCACCAGTAGAAGTTATTGATAAAACACCAGTGTTTATTTGTAATGAATATACTTTGCCAGTCTTGAACAATAATGAGTATTATTATAAAATAGAGCGTCTAGACGAGTTTGCTGAATATGTAGTAAAGACTATTCCTGATGTTTATGAAAACATGAAGCTCAATGAACCAGGGTACTACACTGTATACGTTAAAACAGATAATCAATACGGGTGTGAGAATGTAAAATCATTCTTATTATACGTGGAAAATTGTAATTATCCAAAAGGAATTTCGCCTAACTTCGACGGTGATAATGATTATCTAGATTTGACGTATAATAACGTACAAGAGCTTAAGATATATAACCGTCACGGTAAGCTGGTTTATGAAGCAGGTGATACTTACAAGCGAGAGTGGGCCGGACAAGATATGAATGGTAATATATTGCCTTCTGGAACATATTTCTTGTATGTTAAAACTATAAATTATGAGTATCAAAACTGGATTCAGTTAATTTTCGAAGCTGAAAACTAATTTGCCTAATGTATCTTGATAATTTTTAAAAAGACAAAAAATGAGAAAAATATTTTATATCCTAACCTTTGTTTTTAGTACAAGTTTGTATGCTCAAGCTTCTATTGAAACGGATCAATTGTATTTAAAGTACGAAGCCGAATATCTCGATAATTCTGATAGAGCTAAATACGGAAGGGCTTATGAAGAGAGTGCAAGTGATTTCCAAATGAAATTTGGTGCCGATCAAAAAAGAATCAAAGCTTTTAATGAAAGTAAAGATAAAGAGCGTTGGCTACAGAGAAACTACTCTAAACTTTCTTTTGAATCTGCACAACAAGCTGTTGATTTATATAATAGCATGTTGACTAGTAAACAGAATTTAGATGCTGCAAATGACAGGTTGAAAGTTCTTTATGAAGAATTGAAAACTAAGTACGATCATGCATTGATATGGCAAACGTTGCAAAATAGAATAAAGCAACAACAGTAATAAAAAAAAAGAGGTGTTCATGAACACCTCTTTTTTTTATTCGTTATCATTTTCTGGATATTCTGGATAGAGAAAATCATTGTATGGAAAACGAGTGATATGAATTTCGCGAACAGCTTCGTAAACTTTCTGTTTTAATTCTTCTAAATTGTCCTTTTTTTCAGTCGCCGAAATAAAAACCGTACGTTCATCTCCCAATTTATTCATCCAGGTTTTTTTCCACTCTTCTATAGAATAGTGTTCTGAAGTTCGTTCAATTGTTAAGTCTTCCTCATCATATGGAGTAGGTTTATAAACGTCGATTTTGTTAAAAACCATCAAACTTGGTTTGTCATCGCTTTTAATTTCTTTCAAAATTTGTTGTACCGCCTCTATATGGTCTTCGAAGTCGGGATGAGAAATATCAACTACGTGGAGCAATAAGTCAGATTCCCTAACTTCGTCTAGAGTCGATTTAAAAGACTCGATTAATTGAGTAGGTAGTTTTCTAATAAATCCAACAGTGTCTGTTAATAAGAAAGGTAAATTTTTGATCACAACTTTGCGAACCGTGGTGTCTAATGTTGCAAAAAGTTTGTTTTCCACAAACACGTCGCTTTTGCCAAGCGCATTCATCAAAGTTGATTTTCCTACGTTGGTATAACCCACCAATGCTACACGAACCATTGCTCCTCTATTGCCTCTTTGAATGGCCATTTGACGGTCAATATTGCGCAGTTTTTCTTTCAAAAACGCTATCTTATCACGCACAATTCTTCGGTCGGTTTCAATCTCTCTTTCACCTGGGCCGCGCATTCCAATACCCCCTCTTTGACGCTCCAAGTGTGTCCACATTCCGGTTAATCTTGGTAGTAAATATTCAAATTGGGCCAGTTCTACTTGCGTCCTTGCGTAAGAGGTCTGTGCTCGTTGTGCAAAAATGTCTAGAATTAGATTAGTCCTGTCTAAAACCTTGCAGTCTAATAATTTTGACAGGTTTCTCTGTTGAGCTGGAGTTAACTCGTCGTCGAAAATTATAGTGTCTATATTATTCTCTTTCACATAGGTGTCTATTTCTTCTAGTTTTCCGGTTCCAACGAAAGTTTTTGGATTCGGTTGATCCATTTTTTGTGTAAAACGTTTGTGAACTTCAGCACCGGCAGTTTGAGATAAAAATTCTAATTCATCTAAGTATTCGGTAAGCTTCTCTTCCGTTTGGTTTTGAGTGATAACACCGACTAAAACGGCGTTTTCATAAGGAATAGTTTCTTTTTCTAACATTCAACTGGATTTGGAATTGATATATGTACAAAAATACTAATTTTGTGCGTATTTTCATCAAAAAAAATTTGATAGCAACTATTTTTTTTTTAATATTGAAGAAATTTTTGGGGATATTAAATTAATATTCCTATTTTAGTGTTTTTTTAAGAGATGTTAAGAAAAAGGTAAGTGTAGATTAAGTGAGAAAAAAGTCGAATTAAAATAAAATAGAATATATTTGTAATATAAATTCAGTCTTATGAAAATAAATAAAAGTATTGTTGCGGCAACCTGTGCTTTAATAGGTACGATAAACGGATTCTCTCAACAAGATCCACATTATACGCAGTACATGTACAATCAGAGTATTCTGAACCCAGCATACGCAGGAATTAATGATTATATGTCTACTGGAGTTTTATATAGAACACAATGGCAAGGCGTTGAAGGAGCTCCTAAAACAGCAACTGCATTTTTACATACTCCCATAGTTAAAAACTTGGGTGCCGGTGTTTCTTTCATAAACGACAATATTGGACCAGTAACCGAGAACAGTGTTTTTGTAGATGTTTCTTATACACTGCGTTTAGGACAAGGACATAGCTTAGCCTTTGGTGTTAAAGGAGGGGTTGCAATGCAAGAAATAGGATTGTTTAGTCAAATTAATCATACGTTGCCTGATCGAGGCGATTTTGCTTTTAATGAAGATACTAGTGAAACATTATTTAATATCGGAGCCGGTGCATTTTACTTTACCAATAAATACTATGTAGGTTTTAGTGTGCCTAACTTTATGCAAAATACTTATATTGAAAAAAACAACCATAAATTTGGTACAGATGTAGCTCATATGTTTCTTACAGGAGGTTATGTGTTTGACTTGAATTACGATTGGAAACTTAAACCTTCAACAATGCTGAAGATGGCTGTACAAAGCCCTGTTTCAGTTGATTTATCTTTAAACGCTTTTTACGCCGATAAAGTAGAGTTTGGAGTTACATATCGTTTACAAGATTCATTTGGTGCAATGGTAAATTATAGAGTCAACAATAAGCTACGTGTAGGTTATGCCTATGATTTTATTACATCCAAACTAGCACCTTATACCAATGGTTCGCATGAGGTTTTTGTATTATTTGATATTTTCTACAAGAAAAAAACTCACGCATCACCACGCTATTTCTAATTAAGTAAATATACATTATGAAAAAATTATACTTGTCATTATTATTGTTAGGAAGCTTTTACATTGGTCAAGCGCAACCCAACACAGCATATATTCACAATCCGCAAGAACGATTGAAACATGCCGACGAGCTCTTCAAGAGATTAGAGTATATCGATGCTATTGATCATTATACTAAATTGGTTCGAGGGGAGAAAACCGATAATTATGTTTTGTTGCAATTGGCAGAAAGTTATTACCATATTTTTAATACAGTAGAATCTGCAAAATGGTATGCAAAAGCCATTGAAGGCAACGCTAATCAAGATCCTGAAGTATATTATAAATATGCACAAATGCTAAAGGCTAGTGGACGTTATGCTTCATCTAATAAAATTATGAAGAAATTCGCGGACTTAAGACCAGAAGATTCGCGTTCAATTCAATTTTTACAAGATCCTGATTATATTCCAACATTACGCAGCCAAGAAGCTTTGTTTACCTTTGAAGATAGTAGAATGAACAATTCTCAGTTTTCTGATTTTGGTGGTATCTTAACTCATGAAGATAATATTCTTTATTTTGCTTCTGCACGTGACGAATCAAAAAGAAAGTATGGTTGGGACAATCAACCATTTTTGAATGTATATTCTGCTTCTTACATCGATGATGAAGAGAAGTTTAAAGATATTAAGCCTGTTGATGAGCTTAATACAAAACACCACGATGGACCTGTTACTATCACAAAAGACGGTCAAACAATGTTCTTTGCTACCGAAAGCTTTAGAGGTGGAAAATATGAGAGAGATCGTAAAAATCGTTTGAAAAAAGGAAGAGTTAGTGTGTACCGTGCAAAATACAACGGTAAGCGTTGGACTGATATCGAAGCGGTTCCTTTTAACTCAACAGAATACATGGTAAGTAACCCTGCAGTAACTCCTGATGGAACTAAATTGTATTTTGCGTCCGATATGCCTGGAACTGTAGGTGATATGGATATCTGGCGTGTGGATCTGAATGAAGATGGGACCTATGGAGAACCTGAAAATATGGGTACAATCATCAATACCGAAGGACGTGAGTCTTTCCCATTTGTTACAGAAGACGATAAACTAGTTTTCTCTTCCGATTCACATAAAGGTTTTGGTGGAATGGACTTGTATATGTTTGATCTAACTGATCCTAACGCAAAAGTTAGAAATATTGGAGATCCAATCAATACGGAAAAAGACGATTTTCACTTGTCTTTCTATCCTGAAAAAGGTGTCGGTTTCCTTTCTACAAATAGAGTAGGTAGAGACGATATTTATAAAGTACGTCCAGTATGTTTAACTGAATTGGTTATTACCGTGAAAGATGAAAAAACCGGTGCCATCATAAAAGATGCAGAGGTAGCTATCATGGATTACGACAAGAACATTATAGAAACTCGTTTTACAGACGCGTATGGTATCGTAAGATATGAAACAGACTGTAATAAAGTTTTTGAACTTCAAGTGGAATCTCAAGGTTATATTGGAAGAAACGTGGAGTTACAAAAATGGGGGCACGGAAAATATCCTATCGACGTAATTCTAAGACCAATCGAAATGATTATTGTTGACAAAGACAAAATTATTTTAGGTGATATTTACTTTGAATTCGACAAGTCAAACATCACACAACAAGGTGCATTTGAGTTGAATAAATTAGTTCAGATCATGCAACGTAACCCAGCAATGAGAGTGAAAATTGAATCGCATTCAGATAATAGAGGAAGCGATGCATACAACTTGAGACTGTCTGATCAACGTGCACAATCTACAAGACAATATGTAATCTCTAAAGGAATTGAAGCTTCACGCTTAGAAGCTAGAGGTTATGGAGAAAGTCAACCGAAAATAGATTGTGGAGAAAACTGTACAGAAGAACAACACGCAATCAATAGACGTTCTGAGTTTTTTATTATCGATAAATAAAATAGTAAAATACTAAATTAAAAGGCCTCGTTTCGAGGCCTTTTTTTGTTTAATTGATCTTTGGCACAGTAGTTGATATTATAGTGTTAAATGATAACAATTAAATACCGCTGTGATATGAAAATATTTAAACTCGCATTTATAGGAATGGCATTACTAGTAACAAGCTTCAGTTTTGCACAATACAACAGAGGTAATGCGACTGTTGTAGCACAGAATTATGATATATCTGATAACCTTGATTTACAAGCGGTGGCGTCTATTTTTGGTGAATCCAAAGATCTAGAAGATTTTGAGCGTCGATTGAACGACCCATCGATACAAATATCAAACTTAGATTTGAACAACGATAATTATGTAGATTATCTAAGAGTAATTGAAGTTGCAGAGGGCGATGCACGTATCATTATTATTCAAGCAGTCTTAGGTCAAGATTTGTTCCAAGACGTAGCAACCATTGAATTAGAACGTCAGCGCGATAGAACCGTCCATGTACAAATTGTAGGGAATTCATATATTTATGGTCCCAATTACATCTATGAGCCGTATTATTACGCACGTCCAGTGTTCTTTGATATGTTTTGGCTAGCTACATACCGCCCGTATTATTCGCCATGGTATTGGGGATATTACCCAACTTATTACAGCTATTGGCGTCCAATGCCGGTCTTTAGATACCACAGACATGTTCATACGTATGTAAATCCAAGAAATAGATACCGTTATACAGATAACCGTCGATTGGTACGCGCAGATAGAATGTATAGCAGCGTTAGAGGAAATGCTGTAGAGCGTCAAAATCCTAATCGTTCGTTTGTGAGTAGAAATGCAAATGCAACCAATCGTAGAGCTTTGGAAACTTCGCGTTCGACTAGAGCAAATAACCTAGAATCACGAGAAGGACGTTATAGCAGAGCTGCTTCAAGAGATAATATCAGCAGATCAACTGGGATGGATAGAAGTTCAAATGAAGTAAGTAGAAGTGCAACATTAAGTAATGACAGACAGTCAACTCGAGAGCGAGTTTCATCTCAAGAATTTTCTCGTGTTCGTGCAAATAACAGTGAATTGTCGCGTTCAACCAATAATGCTGTTGCGCCAAATAATAGATCAACAACTAGACAAAGCAATAGAGCTTTTAATAATAGTAATTCGACTATTACGCCTCAAAGACAATCAGCTCCTGCTTCGAATTCAAATTCTAGAATAGAGCGTTCTTCCAGAATATCATCGCAATCAAACAGAAGTTTCAACCAACCAACGAGATCTAGTTCAACTCCTACAATGCGTAGTTCGACCCCTACAATGCGTAGTTCGACCCCTTCATCAAGTAGAGGTTCTGGAGTTTCTGGAGGTGGAAGAAGTTCTGGAAATAGTTCTAGCAGAGGCGGAGGTAGATAATATAAAATTTAAAAATTGATACTAAATTAAATGAAAAAAACGAGTGTTATAAACAGCACTCGTTTTTTTATATACTTTAAGTAATTAAATGGTCTGATTTATATTAGAGATAAAACTTCATGTTTATTCTCCAAAGTAAATTATTCTCTTAGAGAAATAGGGCTTTTAGTTCTGTAGCATCTGCGGCTTGCATTTTTCCTGCTAACACCAAGCTAAGTTGTTTGCGACGTAGTGCCGCATCAAAACGTTTTTTCTCTTCCTCTGTCTCGGGAATTACAGGTGCAATTTCTATCGGAGTACCGGTTTCATCGACTGCTACAAATGTGTAAATTGCTTCATTCGCTTTTTGACGTTCGCCAGACTCGCGGTCTTCAATCCAAACATCTAAAAAAATCTCCATAGAAGTTCGAAAAGTGCGCGAAACTTTTGCTTCAATTGTAACTACACTACCCAAGGGGATACTTTTATTAAAAGCGACACTATTGACTGAGGCTGTTACGCAAATTCTTCGAGAATGACGGCGTGCAGTTATACTTGCTGCGCGATCCATACGTGCCAATAAATCTCCGCCGAATAAATTATTTAAAGGATTGGTTTCTCCTGGTAAAACCAAATCAGTCATGACTGTAAGTGAGTCTTTTGGGGTCTTAGGTTGCATCATTTTTAAATCAGAAATAATTAATTATTAAAAAAGAGGTTTTCAAACGAACCTCTTTTTTTTATTTTTCTACGTAAATCCATGCGTCTTGATTGACTTTTTCATGAATCAAACGAAGATCCTTGCGCGCTTCTTCTTGAGTAGCGTAGCTATTGTAGACAACATGGCGCATGTGATGTTTTGATTTGGATAGATATTTTGCGTTTATATAACCTTTCGCTTTTAATTCATCAGTCAAAATTTGAGCTTTTGCTTCAGTTTTAAAAGCACCAGCAACGATATGGAAAGGTTTGTCGGATTGAATAGTAACCTCTTTAACCTCGTTGATTTTTTCTTTAATTATTTTTGGAGCCTCAATTACAAAAGTCGCTTGTTGAAGTTTTTGTTCCAACTGGTTTTGTACTTCTTTTTCAATTGCTCCTTTTTGTTCTTTGTATACTTCGTAATCTTGATAAGTAGCATAAGAACCATAAATACCAACAGCAGCTACAACAATAGAAGCATATCGTAACCAATGAAGGTTTGGACGGCGTTTGCCTTTAGATATTTCCACAATTTTAGTTTGCTCTTCAGCGCGAGCAACTACAGAAGTTTGTACAGCTGTTAAACCAAAAGAGGTAGTAAGGTAATTGGTAGAGCCAATTGGTTCAAAAACAATTTTTTGTTCAATATTATGGCTTAATTCTCCGATGTTTTTTAGATAGACGGTTTCTTTTCGGTTTAAAGCTAACTTCCATTTGGCCACCTGTTCGTGAATAAGATTTAATGCTTCTCCAAATGAAATGTTTTCTTGTAGTGCAATATGATTTGCTAATAAACCATCGTTTTGTTGCAATAAGCTATTAAACAAAATCGTTTTTTTGGGAGGCGTAAACGCACCGCTGTTTTCATTTATGCGTGCAGAAATCGTTTCGGTAACAAATGCCCCAAGTCCCGGTACCATTACGCATTGGTAACGATATAGTAAAGCTGAAATATGTTTCTCAATCATCATATAGCAAAAATAAACATTCAAGAACAGTTAGAACAATTTTTTTACAAATGTTATCAACAATTTTTTTGGGTTGTTAATTACTTTTTACTCATTCTCAAAGATAAAAAAAAGTCTTATATTTATCTAGTTGATATTCGGAAAATTATGAAAAATGAAACTTTAATTGCTTATCTCAAGTTATTGGCGTGCGAAGGTATTGGTGTGCTGAATGCTCGTAGATTGATAGAACATTTTCAATCGATCACAGCTATTTTTGATGAAGACCAAAAATTTGACTCTTTTGAAAATCCAGTATTAGAAAAACGGTTTAAAGCGGCGATTAAAGAGTTGGATATGGGGTTGGTTGAAGAAGAGTTGCAGTTTATTCTAGACGAGAAGCTGAAAGTTGTAGGAATTCTAGATGCAGATTATCCTAAGCTCCTAAAAGAATGTCCCGACGCGCCAATCGTTTTGTTTTACAAAGGGGATTTGACACTTTTGACTCAAAAATCAATTGCAATTGTGGGTACTAGAAAGATTACTACTTATGGGAAAAAGGTGATGCAAGATTTTATTGAAAAGATTGCGATCTATCAACCAACATTGATCAGTGGAATGGCTTATGGTGTAGATGTGAATGTCTACCATTTGGCCAAAAAGAACGATTTACCATCCGTGGCAGTAATGGGGACAAGTTTTAAAAAGTATTATCCAAAATCACATTCAAAATATTATCATGAATTAGAAGAAAACGGTTTGATCCTTTCTGAATACGCTGGATTTAATAAATTGGTCCCTGAGCTTTTTCTACGAAGAAATCGTATCATAGCAGGATTAACCAAAGCAACTGTTATTATTGAAAGTGCAGAGAAAGGAGGTTCGCTTTCGACGGCTTTTTTTGCCAATGATTATAATAGAGAAGTTTATGCAATTCCAGGTCGGACTACCGACGAATTTAGTAAAGGTTGTCTACGATTGATACAGCAAAATCGCGCACAACTATTGTTTGATTTAGAGCCGATGTTTTTTGAATTAGGTTGGTCTTCGTCTAATAAAGTACTTATGAATGATGCGCCCAAAGCCGTTTTGAATTTAGAAAGCTTTTCTCCAACGGAACAGGCTATTTTAAAATGTTTAGAAAAAGGAAGTCAACATATCGATGATTTGGCTTTTGAAACAGCACTAGACATGTCTGTTTTGAACGCAGAGCTGATGATGTTGGAGTTGAATGCTGTTATTGAAGCTTTGCCTGGAAAAACATTTCAATTGAAATAAAAAACCATGACATAATCGTCATGGTTTCATATCTTAATATCCCATTTTTTCTCTCACTCGTTTTAATGTGGCATTGGCAGTAATTGCAGCTTTTGCAGCACCTTCGTTAAGCAAACGATCCACTTCATCTAGATTGTTGATATAATAGGTATATTTTTCACGTACATCTTTAAATTTATCGCAGATCAATTCAAATAAGGCTTGTTTAGCATGTCCGTATCCATAATTTCCACCTTCGTAGTTAGCTCGCATCTCTGCTGTTTGTGCATCTGTAGCCAGAAGTTTATAAAGCGCGAATACGTTGCATGTATCTGGGTTTTTTGGCTCTTCTAACGGAGTGGCGTCTGTTACAATTGCCATTATTTGTTTGCGCAGCTTTTTATCATTTTCAAAAATGTTGATAAAGTTATTGCGCGATTTACTCATCTTTTCACCATCGGTTCCAGGAATGATCATCGAATCTTTTCCAACTTTAGCTTCTGGCAACACAAAGGTTTCACCCATTTGATGGTTAAAACGAGAAGCTACGGAACGCGTAATTTCTAAATGTTGTTCTTGGTCTTTTCCAACAGGAACAATCTCTGCATCATAAAGCAGTATATCGGCGGCCATCAACATGGGATAAGTAAACAAACCTGCATTTACATCATCCAAGCGATCTGATTTGTCTTTGAATGAATGAGCTAAAGTTAATCTTTGGAATGGAAAAAAACAGCTCAAGTACCAAGTAAGTTCACAGGTTTGTGGTACACTAGATTGCTTGTAAAAAGTAACTCTACTGGTGTCTAATCCACAAGCCAGCCAAGTGGCAGCCACACTATATGTATTTTCTTTTAATGTTTTTGCGTCTTTAATTTGAGTAGCAGAATGCAAGTCGGCTATAAATAAGAACGTCTCATTTTCGGGATGGTTTGCCATTTCAATTGCCGGCAAAATCGCTCCCAAAAGATTTCCTAAGTGTGGGGTTCCAGTACTTTGAACTCCTGTTAATACTTTTGCCATTTTATCGAATATTATTTTTTACAAATTTAAAGTATTCTGTTCTGGTTGTAAAATTTATTTTATTTAATAAATTGCAAGGTGAAATAAAACATATAATGTTGCTTAAAAAAGTTGCTTGGTTTTTGTGGAAAATTTGGTTTTATACCCTGATACTAATTGTAATAGTGGTGCTTTCTCCTTTTTTAATTATTTCACTTTCAACGGAAAAGTTCTACCGTTTCTTCTTTATTTTGGCGAGGATTTGGGCGCATCTTGTATTTTACGGGATGGGATTCAGCAAGAAAATTGTAATAAAGCAACAATTCGATCCTAAGAAAAGCTACATGCTCACGGCAAATCACACATCGATGATGGATATTATGTTGATGTTGATTTTGGTGAAAAACCCATTTGTATTTGTAGGGAAAAAAGAATTAGCGAAACTTCCAATTTTTGGTTATTTTTATAAAAAAGCTTGTATTTTGGTCGATCGCTCCAGTGCTGTTAGTCGAAGAAAAACCATGATCGCAGCCGCAGAAAAGTTGGCGAGCGGTCTAAGTGTTTGTATTTTCCCAGAAGGAGGTGTCCCGCAAGATGAAACGATAATATTGGATGAATTCAAAGATGGTGCTTTTCGTTTAGCCATTGATTTTAGTATACCAGTTGTTCCGATGACTTTTGTAGGTTTAAAAGAAATGTTTCCTTTTCGATTTTTTGCCGGCCGCCCAGGAAAAGTATTGGTTTACCAACATCCGTTCGTAGTAACAAAACAATTAACTCAACGTGACAAACCTGAACTCAAAAGAGAGGTAAGGGAAGCGATTTTGGAACCTCTGTTGGATCAACCTTCTTCTGATTCCAATCCAATTTTAGAAAAAAGAATTAGTGGTGATGAGTAGTATTACTGTTGTATTCTAAAATTCGCATGTTGTGTTGCCGTGAAATAATCGCAAAAAACTTGATGAATTGGTTCATTGGTGTGAGAAGCTTTAATGCCTAACTGAAAATACAAATCTAAAATTTTGTGGGCCATTTCAGAAACTAGTTGTTTGCCAAACTGATGAATTTCTGTCTGTATTTCAATAATAACTTCTTCGTTCTTTTCTAGTAAGTGTTCTACTTTATCAGCAAAAAAATAAATTTTATTTTCATTGTCTTGGAGTTCATTTTTGAATCTGGATAAATCTAAATTCGGGCGGATTTTTTCTGCTTCTTCTAAAAAATGTTTTCCCATACCAATATAGTTGATCAATAAGGTTAAATCGGCAAATGTTTGAAAAGGAATTCTGTCTAAAACAGCATCGGTGTAAAATTCGTTGTAGACAAAGCTATGAGATGCATCAACTAAGACGTTTTTCACTTTAAATGAATAGGTTCCGGTGGCTTTCATTCCCATTGCTTGCCAGTCGGGTAGTATTTCAACCTGTTCTTTTGGAATTATAAATGAGCGAATCATAGAATTACCGTCTCTATCCAATAGTTCTTTTCCGTTTTCTGTAAGAATTGCGTTAAGTGTAAAATGACTTAAATAAGGCGCACCCGTTGCAAAACGCCAAGTACCGTTGATTAAAAAATAGTTGTCTTTTTTTTCGGCGATTCCGCCTATCATCCCGCTGCCTCCAAAACAACTTGTTTGTTCTTTAAAGAGTTGTTCGGCTATTTCAGGTATTAAATTACGGGAAAAGTAGTTTGCTCCAGCACACAAAGTAACCATCCAACCTAAACTTCCATCGATTTCGGCTAACTTATTTAAAAGCTGTAGTCCTTCTTTAAACGATAATCCTAATCCAGAATAGCGTTTTGGAACCCAAATTTGAAACCAACGTTGTTCAAAAATATATTGAAGTACCTCGTTTGGAATTTGTTGAGCATTGTATAGTTTATCTCTTAAATCGGCCTTAAGCATTTTGTTGTTCGTTAAAGATTTTATACCAGTTGCGGTAGCCAAAAATAGCCACGATGAATAAAAACGCAGTCAGAGCGGCATAGAGATACAAGTCTTTGTGAATCAATAAGGGGACAGCTAAAAAATTGCTGATATTAAGTAAAATCCAATTTTCTATTTTACGCTTTGCCATCAACCACATTCCCGCCCATGCAAAAGCTGTTACAGAGGAATCCCAAAGAGGAACATCGCTGTCTGTGAAATATTTTAGGAGGGTATAAAAAATTCCAAAAGCGACTAAAACAATAGCTGTTGCCTTGTGTTTCTCTGTTTTTGTGGTGAAACTAATCGGAGCTGCTGTTTGTTTTTTGCCAAACTTCCAGAAAATCCAACCATAAATACTCATAACTAAATAGTAAAAGTCTAGAGTGAATTCTGCATATAATTTAGCATTAAACTTTATATACATCGCCAAGAGAATACCAGCAATCCCGAAAAGATAATTGTGAATGTTGTTTTTTTGTGCCAAAAGCACCTGAACCACAGCAAATGAAACGCCTAGCCATTCAACCCAAGTGGTTTTACTTAAAATTTCCTGCATCATATAAATAAATTAAATGATGAGATGATGGTTTACAATCCCTACGCCAGCATTATCTGGATCAGGTGCAGAACAAAGTCCTCGGGTATCATCTCAGCCAAAGTGGCACCCCGTTGAATGTTCAAAGATCCGAATTTTTATTGAGAAAATGAAAGAGACTTAATCAAAAGTGTTTTTTATAAGTCAAATTCGATAGATTCGTAGATCTTTCCTTATTTTTGTATGGAACTCTGAGAGACATGAATTTGACAAAATATTTATTTTTAATGCTGATTTTATTCAGTTTGTTTTTTGGTTGTAAAGAAAAAGACAATGTTGCAACAACTATTTTTGAGCCTTCTCATGGCGCTCGAAACGAGGTTGTTTTGGTAATAGACGATAGCTTGTGGATTGGCGGAGTTGGTGATAGTATTCGCAACTATTTGTCGCAGCCAACTATTGGACTTTCTCAGCATGAACCTATTTTTGATTTAGTTCAATACGACGCTAAAATATTTTCAAACAAAGCTCGAACTTCCAGAAATATCGTTCTATTCTCACTTGATATTGCACAGGAATTTATCTTGGAAAAAAGTTTGTATTCTACGCCGCAAAACTTCTTTTTTCTTCGAGCTAAAAATACTCAAGATCTTGTTGATCTGTTTAAAGCGCACGCCGATTCAATAATCACGGTTTTTCAAGCTTCGGAACTTAACGAAGAAATGCACCGAATTGTTCGCTCTACCACTCTAAAAACAGAGGAATTAAAGAATCTTTTTGGTTGTACGCTGAAGCTTCCTGATACGTATTATTTGCAAGTGGAAGATGATTTTCCTTTTTTGTGGTACCAGCAGGATTTATCTTCGGGCAATTTGAATTTAATTTTATATGAATTTCCCATTTCTGAAATTGAAAATACAAATGGAACTATAGAAGAACATTTGATTGAAGCTCACAATTTTATCGGGAAAGAGTTTTTGTTGACCGTAAAAGAAGGAGCTTATTTAAGTACTAATCCAGATTTGCCGTTGAATATCAATAAGCTAAGTTTGCAAAATATGCCGGTGTATCGTATTTCGGGTAATTGGGAAACAGTAAATGATTTTTTAGAAGGTCCCTTTATTACCTACGCGATCCGCGATGAATATTACAATCGTTATCTGTTTATTGAAGGCTTTATCAACAATCCGTTTAAAGATAAAAGAGATCAGCTGTTGGAAATGGAAGCCATTATGAAAACTATTAATTTTAATGAAAATACCGATAGAGGCTTTTAACAATCTAAAAATTTGTTTGCCGACGGATGGAATAGTATTCGACCTTTTGCTTTTATTTTTTTCTTTTACGATTGCGAACTAAAGCATCAACAACGCCCAAAAGAATTACTTCGTCTTCTTCTGTAATGTTAACACTGTGTGCGTAATTAGGATTAATCGCATATAATTTAGATTGAATTTTATCGTAACGTTTCAAGGTATATGCCGATCGGTTGATAGAAACTACCACATCGTCGCCGTGTTGTACTTCATAGTCAGAACGAACGATTAAAAGGTCGTTTTCATGATATTCAGGATACATAGATTGACCTTTGACTCTGTTGATAAATGTGGCTTCGGGTTTAGAAAGATAGCATTCGTCTAAGCTGATACGATCGTTTAAAAAATCTTCTGCTGGCGATGGAAATCCAGCGTTTACACCTTCTCTCACAACAACATATTTTTTGTTGCCTTCTGTTTTTATAGGTAAAAATTCCAGTGTTTCGTCAAATTTTATAAATTTCATCATCTCACTTCTAAAATATCTTTCCATTTTGTGGTATAATTTGGGCTTAAGTGCTCTTGGCGCATTTTCCAAGTCTTATCTAATGCTTGCGATGCCAGTTTTAATTTAGAGGTTCCGTATTTTGAATTTAACCGATCCATAACATGCATGATATCACGGTGTTTTACGGATTCTTCTTCAAATAAACTATATTGTCTTTCGTTTTCAGGAGCGATTCCACTTACAATAACTCCAGCTTTTTTATAATAAACACCAGGTTTAAAGATCAAAGAGAACGCTTTTTGAGCAAATCTCGCTATTTCTATATCAGAATTTGTCGGATATGGAATAGTAATACTTCTAAAGTGTCGTTCTTGCTTTACATCGAACCGATTGCTGTGAATAAAAACGCTAATCGATTGACAAGTAGATTGTTGTTTTCTTAATTTTTGAGCGCAATTCACAGCAAAAGTCGTGATGCGTTCTTTTAAGTAATCTTTATCTGCGTAGGTTTTGTCGAACGAACGGGTGGTTGCAATTTGCTTTTTAGCTTGTATTTCTTCTAATTTTAAGACAGAAATTCCTTCGAGTTCTTTTTTTAAGCGTAGTCCAGTCACAGAAAATTCTCTACGAACATATTCATCGCTCAATTCGGTGAACTGTATTGCTTTTCTAATTCCTTTGTCTTTTAATCTTTTAGACATTCTTCTGCCAATACCCCAAACGTCTTCAATTTCAAGCCATTTCAAGGCTTTGATGCGCTTTTCTTCGGTGTCTATTAAAAATACAGCTCCAAGTTGTGGAAATTTTTTTGCAATGCGGTTGGCGACTTTTGCTAAAGCTTTGGTTGGTGCTATTCCAACACAAGTTGGGATAAGCGTTTTTTTTAAGACCTCGCTTCTCATTTTTCTAGCGTAATCGTCTAAAGAAATGTGGGGTAAATGATTGAATTTAAGAAAACATTCGTCTATAGAATAAACCTCGATATCGGGTGTGTAGTTTTGTAAAATCCGATAAATTCTATTGCTCATGTCGCCATACAAAGAATAATTCGACGAGAAAACTTTCACATCCCATTCTTTAAACTTGTTTTCGTATTCAAATGCTGGAGCTCCCATTGAAATTCCCAACTTTTTAGCTTCATCGGAACGCGAAATCACGCAACCGTCGTTGTTACTTAAAACAACAACAGGCCGATTGCGCAAGGTGGGATTGAAAACCCGCTCGCAACTTACATAAAAATTATTTCCATCGACCAATGCATACATAGATGCAAAATTATGTAATTATCGGCGACGAGCTTTGTCGTTAATTGCTTTTTATTTGCTTAAATTTTGCCAAGGGAGCAATTTGTTTATCTTGAAAAAGATATAATTCATTGGTATTGATTTCAAAATAATCAGTTTCTCTAAGCGCTTTAAGGAAACGAACCTCGGTATCGTCTGGACAAGCCATTTTGGTGCTGATACCGTCTTTGATACTCAGTCGTTTCTCGTCTGAAAGTGTGTAAGACATATTTAAGACATTGCAATTGGCTTTTGCACGGATTCGTTGTTCTTTGGGATCAAAAATTAAATAATAATTTTCTGGATTGCTGTCTATAGGTTCTACAAAAAGGGCAATCAACTGCCATTCAGTATCTTCCAATTTCAATGTTTCACTTAAAGAATTGTCTGCTGTCTCCGATTGTTTTTTTGTGGAATCACAAGAGGTTAAAGACAGGAGTCCGAAAGATAATAAACAGAAAAGTATATTTTTCATGTGGTACTTAATTTATAAATGATGTATTAAACAAAAAACCCTAACTTATAAAGTTAGGGTTCAGTGCCCGGAGTGGGAATCACACCTATGTAAAATAATGTAAAATGGTTAGTTTTAGTATATTATAAATCCTTTAAATTAGTGTTTTTTGATATTTATGTTCTATTTTGCAAAATATATTAATATATTTGTGGGGTAAAATGTGGGGTAAATATGGCAACTGGAACTTTTAGGATAAAAACACATAATGAAATGAATACTATCTATTATCGCTTAAGGATAGGTAGAATGTATGATTTTGAAATTGCATTGGATGATTTTAAATGTCCAAAAGACCGATGGAGTAGTGCCAAACAGCAGGTTTTACCAACTGAGCTTATTAACTACAAAAATATTAATAGTCTTTTAGATAAACTTAATAATTATATACTAAATCTAGTAAATGACGATATTGAATCTAAAATTAAATATTCTACTAAATGGTTCCGAAAAGAAGTTTTTACATATTTAGATAAGCAGGATAAAATAGAGATAGATTTACATAAAATCTATGTGTTAGATTTGTTTCGTTTTTATAAAGATCAAGTATTGCCGACAGAGAAAGCAAAAGACGGATTTAATGGACTATCAGTTCAAACAAAAAAAAATTTTTCATCTGCATTTAATAAATTTGAAAAATTTGAAAAGCTACATGCTAAAACTAAATTTAAGCATAAAGAGTTTGATAATGATGTTTTAGAAAATTATAAAAATTTCTTATTTTCTGTTGAAAAATTATCAATTGAAACCACAAATAAGTATATTAAAACTTTTTTATCAGTTTTAGAATATGGTAAAAGTATTGGCGTTTTTAGAAATCAACTAAATTTTAAAAAAATACCTAAAGCAAAAAATGTTGAAACTACCCCATACTTAACATTTGAAGAAATAGATAAGATTATAAAACTTGACTTAACGGGGTATTTAGATAATGCTCGTGACTGGTTAGTAATAGGTTGTGAAACTGGATTGCGTGTATCTGATTTGCTTAACTTAGACAAGAGTTGTATCAATGAAAGTGAACATATAAAGATAGTTGCTGTTAAAACAAAAGAAAATGTTATAATTCCAATTTCAAAACGTGTAAAAGAGATACTTTTTAAATGTAATGGTTTTCCTAGAAAAATATCATCTCAGAAATTTAATGAATATGTAAAAAAAGTATGTTTAAAAGCAGAAATAACACAAGTAATCAAAGGTGAAAAGCTAACAGATATAAAATTACCTGATGGATCTATTATTAAAAGAAAACTTGAAGGTTATTTTCCTAAATATCAACTCATATCTTCACATACTTGCCGAAGAAGTTTTGCTACTAACTGGTATAAAACAGGTCTTATACCTAATCATGTTATTATGGCTATAACGGGGCATAGGACTGAGAGTGTATTTATGAATTATATAAAGATGACTAATCAGGAAAAGATTGATGAGTTTAGAGAGGCTATGGAAAATCTTGGCAGATAATTAAATTTTTATTAATCTGGCTCATTAAAATATGTATATATGTTTACGTTCTTTATAGATTTGAAAAGGTAGTTATACTTTTTATGAATTAAAGACTTTATATGGTTGTATACATATAATTTTGGAAATTTCTATGACTCTCGCTATTGCCTATGAACACTGATATTTTAGAGTTTTTATTGTGTAAAATGCCTACGAAAAAACGTACGTTTTTGAACTAAAATTTGTTTTAATATTTTGTATATTAACGACAAGTATTAAGCGCATTAATCTATTTTTTTCATCGCTTTAACTGAATACAATTATATTATTTTTAATTCCTAATATATTAGCCCCCTATAAAGCTGGAGTGAAATTAATAAATTAATTATATTTTACCCTCTCAAAAATCTATCTGCAAAGTAATTAACCTTTGCCATTAATCGCTCTCCAATAGTTCTACGTTCTCTAAAAGAAGGTTTACTTTCTAAAGTTTCAACAAGTTCCGAATTTGTTGGAAATCGACCTGTAAACATATAGCTTTCTAACGCTTCATTCAATTTGTTTTCATCTAGCTTTTCTTCGATTACAAGATATTTAAACTCTTTTACCTTCTCTGTATTAACAAATGATTGAAAAGCCTCTGTAATGTCTTCTTTTTGCGCTAAAACAGGTAATTGCTCACTAATAAAACGTTCAATTAAATCTCGCTTGTTTCTCAAAATAGGGTCATTATCAATCATTGATAATATTTCAGATTGTCTTTTATTTTTTACAGCAGTTTCAATTTCTTCTTCTTGTAAATTAGAAAGCAACCTCAATATGTAATCAACATTAACCTCATCTCTATGGATTAACTCTAAATGAAAATCAACTTCATTTAAAATAGAATCTTTATCAGGTGCGTTTTCTGCTTCTCTTTTTAAATCTTGATATTTTGAACTGTAATTATTAAACGTTTGTTCATCAATCAGCAATTCCTCAAAGTTGAAATCTGCATACGTATCCATTCTGTTTTTTAACCTCAGCAATTGTCTAAAAGCTTTTACAAATTGCAGTTTTTGAGTTTCTGAATAAAAATCATCTACACTATTTACAGTTGGTGCAATGGTTAATACATTCTTAACTGCTTCGTTGAATTGGTCAATGTAATCTTCTAAAGGAGGTACAATAATAACCTCTTTTGCATCTTTATTTGAAAACAATTGAATTGCTTCATCTGTTGCTTTTTTCAAGTTTCTGAATACTACAATTTGACCATGTGTTTTCTTTTCTCCTTTTAAACGGTTGGTTCTAGAATACGCTTGTATCAATCCATGATATTTCAAATTCTTATCGACGTATAACGTGTTTAGACTTGGCGAATCAAATCCAGTTAAAAACATATTTACGACAAACAAAATATCAATCTCACGCTCACGTACTTTTTTAGCTACGTTTTTATAATAATCATTAAATGATTTACTGTCTTTTGTAGAATAGTTTGTTCCAAATTCTTGATTGTATTCTTCGATATATTTATCTAGAACCTCTCTTGTATGTATATCAACCTTAGCATTGCTATAATCTAGATTTTCTTCTGGTATTTCTCCAGACTTATCTTCATTAGGGTCTTCGTTGGCTGTATAACTAAAGATAGTAGCTATTTTTAAATCGTGTTTCCCTTCTTTTTTAAGCCTTCTAAACGCATCAAAATACTTTATTAATGTCTTTGTATTACTAATACAAAACATTCCTGTAAAGCCTTTATTTTTTGCTTTACGGTCATGGTTTGCTATGATGTAATTCGCTATCTTTTCAATTCGTTTTTCGTCTTCAAAAACCTCAGCAGTATCAATGGCTTCTACCTCGATATCAAGATTGTTTCTTGATTCGTCTTTGTATGTATATTTACCAACATATTCAATAGAGAAAGGTAATACATTTCCATCATTAATGGCATCTGTAATTACATATTCATGCAATCTATCACCAAATAAATCCGTTGTTAATTGTTTTACTCCGTTCTTAGAAGTTGCATTTTCTGCTAATATTGGTGTTCCTGTAAAACCAAACATTTGATGATTTTTAAAGAACTTTACAATGCGTTTATGTGTGTCACCAAATTGAGAACGGTGACATTCGTCAAATATAAACACCACTTTTTTATCAGCTAAATCATCCATCACTTTCGTGTGTTTCTCTTTGCTAATTGCAGTATTTAATTTTTGAATGGTAGTTACAATCAGTTTTGTATTATTATCAGCAAACTGTTTTACCAATACTTTTGTGTTCTCAGTAGAATCTACAGAACCAGGACTAAACTCGTTAAATTCTTTTGATGTTTGATAATCTAAATCGGTTCTATCTACGCAAAAAACCACTTTATCAACTTTTGGAATTCTTGATAAGATTTGACTTGCTTTAAACGATGTCAATGTTTTTCCTGAGCCTGTGGTGTGCCAAATGTAACCATTTGTAGTTGATGTTTTCACCTTCTCAATAATTCGCTCAACTGCATAATATTGGTAAGGTCTTAAAACCATTAGTTGTTTATTTCCTTCATGCAAAACAGTATATCTCGTAATCATTTTAGAGATATGACATTTATCCAAAAAGGTAGTTGCAAAATCTTCTAAATCAGAAATACGTTTGTTTTTTTCATCTGTCCAATAAAACGTAAATTTAAAATCTTGTTCTTTACTGTACGTGTAATATTTAGTATTTACACCGTTACTTATTACATAAATTTGAACATATTGAAATAAACCTAAACCAGCTCCGTAACTGTGTTTATGGTAACGAATTACCTGATTGAAAGCTTCTTTTAGTTCTAACCCACGTTTTTTTAATTCTACTTGTACCAAAGGCAAACCATTGATTAAAATAGTAACATCGTAACGGTTTTCGTAAGTGCCATGCATGGTGACTTGGTGTGTAACTTGATATTCGTTCTGACACCAATGCTCCATGTTTAAGAAGTTTACATAAACCGTTTCGTTGTTGTCGTTTTTAAACGAAAATTTATCACGTAACAGTTTAGCCTTCTCAAACGGATTGGAAGCTTTCGTAAGATGATTCAAAATCTGATGGAACTCTGATTCTGAATAGGTAGTATGATTAAATTTTTCTAATTGTATTTTTAAATTAGCTACCAGTTCGGTTTCATTGGTTACTGAAACAGATTGATAACCGTTTTCAATTAGTTGTTTGATGAGTTTATTCTCAAGTGCTTGTTCTGATTGTGTTGTCATATTCATAACAAAGTAAAAATTGCGAGATTTTGCGATAATCTCGCAATTTTTACTATTTAAGATGTTTTATTTTTGAATCAAATATTTTTGATTTTATATAATTTTTCTTTTTTAAGTTTACTTGTACTTCTTCAAGAAAACCTAAATCTACAAGTGTTTTTAGGTCTGTTCTAGCTGTAAAGTTTGAAATATTAAATTTATTTTCAACTTCTTTGCTAGTTAATATTCTATCACCATCATCATATATAATTTTAATAATTTGTGCCATTCTATCATTTACACCTTCTATTTTAAGAAACTTAGCAGCTTGTACTACTTCTTTCTGCTTAGAATGTATATACGTTTTTAAAGCTTCATACGCTTTAATCATAGCTTTAAGATGGTATGTAATAAAATATCCTAAATCATTATCATCTTTCTCTGTATATAAATACGCCTTTTCATACTGATTTTTAGAATCTTTAATAATTTTTGAAATAGAAAGATATTCTGTTAACCAATATCCATTTTTTAGCATGTACCAATAAAATAAGGCTCTTGCTGTTCTACCATTTCCATCTGTAAACGGATGAATCCATCCAATCATAAAATGAATTACACATCCCTTAATTATTGGATGAATGAAATCATTAGAATCTTCGTTAAAAAACTTTATCAGGTCATGAATTAAAATAGGTAACTCATTAACAGATGGTGGTTGATGAACAACCTCTCCTTTCATAACATTAGCTACAAAAATTTCATTATTGGTTCTGAAACAGCCTTCTTCACTAGGTGTATCTAAAGTCCCTTTTGAAATAAGCCTATGTATTTCTAATAACTTTTCAACAGTTAAATCTTGCTCTTTAATTTGAACAATATGTTTCATCGTAACAAAATTGTTCATAATCATTATTTCAGATTTATTTTGAGGCTTTTTCTCTTGTTGAATCATTTCTTTCGCCTTTTTTCTGGTAGTACTTGCGCCTTCCATTTGGCTACTGTTAATAGATTCTTCTATAAGAGAACTAATCATAAATTTTGATTTGTCGGTTTCTGCTATACCAATATTCGACGTCAACGTTCCACCTGTATTCAAATCAAATTCGTGTAAAGTTCTTTGTATAAAATCTGTTGTAGGATAAGTGAAAGTATATTTTCCAAAATTTAAAAATTTACTTTTTACAACACGACTAAACTTAACTGCTGTCCAGACATCTTCTAAGTTCTCTCTCTTAGATTTATATTTTAATTTATCCCAATACAAATAGTCATCCTGAAAAATTTTCATTTCTCCTGTATTTTGCATATCTACAGATAAAGAAATAATTTCCTGAGTAAATTTTTTTGTTTTTGGAGCTAATTCCATAATCTTTCCTTTTAAACAAAAATAGTAAAAATTGCGAGATTATCGCAAAATCTCGCAATTTTTACTATTATACAAACATTTGTTGCAACAATCCTTTTTTATAGTTTTCTGTTTTCTGTATCTGAATAGAAACCGTTTCAATCTGATTATCAATTGCAGATAAGAAATTAGCTATTTTGGTTTGTTCTTCGATTGATGGAATTGTTATAGCTAACTTCATAAAGTTAACTTTTGATAAATTAAATCTTGTACTTCCTTGAGCTAAAACAATAACATTTTTTCTAAAAATTTCGTTTCTGAAATAAAATCTTGAAAATTTTGGAATTAATACATTTTCTTTAAATCTAATTCCGAAACAAAAGCTATTTAAATAAACAGGAAAATCCACTGAACTCTCTATAACTGATGACATTGCAATTTCTTCTTTTGTCTCAGAAGATACTGTAAAAAATACATCCCCAATTTTGCATTCATTTTGTTTCTCATTTTCTATAATGTTTACAAAACCACAATCATTAAAGTCAATATAAGGCTTGTCAAAAATTTGTTTATACTGGATATATTTTTTTCCTTCTCCAAAATCTTTTGCAGTTTTACCTGTTAATCCATTAAAAGAATTACCAATTTCTCCCAACGTTTTCTCTTCCCATTCAGGGAAATCATTTCCGTTATCGTCTTTAAAACGCAGTTGTTGAGAAAACAATTGTTGCATTACACCTTTTTTGTAGGTGTTTAGTTTTTCTTTCTTTTGGTTTAAAATATCCAACTGTTTATCTACTGCTCCTAAAAAATCAGCGATTTTGGTTTGTTCTTCAAGTGAGGGAATTAATAGTTCATAATTATCAATTTGTTTGGAACTAATGTGTGGAATTCCAGAGCTAGTATTAACTTTATCAACATAGTTATGAAATCTATAATTATTAATTAAATGATATATAAACTTAATGTTACTATTTTTTTCTCTCAATCTAGATACTCGTTGAACCAATAACTCTCCATCATTCTTTTTAGTTACTAATGAAATGTTTTTACCGACTTTAGAGCCATCCATAGCAATGACTAAATCATTCACCTCAACTTTATATTTATTCAACTTTGTTAAATCACCATTGTAGTATCTATCGATTTCTGAATTATTTCTAATTCTACCTTCAGTAATATTGATTCCTCTTAAAACTCTGTAACCGTTCTGTTCAGTAATCAAATTCTCACTTTTAAAAGCGAAACCGTTTAGTTGTTCGGTGTGGTCTTTTACATAACTTTTCTGCCACTCATCCTTAAACTCAGGAAATCTTAATTTGGGTTGTAATTTTTCCATCATTAAAAAGGTGTTTTAATGTTTAACTGTTTACAAAAATCGGCAATAGTAGTTTGTACATCTAATAACTCAGTATCTAATGCTTTAATATCTTCTGCAACGGCATTGATATCAATGGTTTCTTCTTCTTCAAACGTATCTACATAGCGAGGAATGTTTAAATTGTATTCGTTTTCACGTACCTCATCTAATGTAGCTACATACGCATATTTATCAATAGGTTTACGGTTTTTATATGTATCGACTATCTTATTGATATGGTCTGGTAACAATACATTTTGGTTGCCTTGTTTCTCGAAATGTTTACTAGCGTCAATAAACAAAATGTCTTCGTTGTTTTCTCTACATTTCTTTAATACCAAAATACAAGTTGCGATACCTGTTCCAAAAAAGATATTAGCTGGTAAACCTATAATGGCATCAATAGCATTTAATTCTTCAATAAAGTGTCTTCTAATTTTACCTTCGGCACTTCCACGAAACAGCACTCCATGAGGTAAAACCGTTGCTAAAGTTCCGTTATCAGCTAATTGATAAAACATGTGTTGTACAAAAGCAAAATCTGCTTTTCCCTTGGGTGCTAAAGCTCCAAATTCGCTAAAACGGTCATCGGTTTTAAATAAATCACTCATGCTCCATGAAGCTGAGAAAGGAGGATTAGCAACAATAGCTTCAAAACGCTCATTTAAATGTTGTGGTCGTTCTAGCGTATCATCGTTTTTAATATCAAACTTTAAATACGATACATCGTGCAAAATCATGTTCATTCGAGCCAAGTTATAAGTAGTACGGTTCATTTCTTGTCCAAAGAACTGACCAACCTCATCTACTTGTTTTGCAACACGTAAAAGCAAAGACCCTGACCCACATGTTGGGTCATAAACAGATTTCAGTTTGTTTTTACCTGTAGTAACTATTCTCGCTAAGATGGTAGAAACTTGTTGTGGTGTATAGAATTCACCAGCTTTTTTTCCAGCACCTTCAGCAAATTTTCCAATCAAATACTCGTACGCATCACCTAAAACATCACTTTCTGTATTAGCTAAATCAAAATCAATCTGCTCTAATGCATTCATGATTTTTGAAATGGTTTTATTTCGCTCAATAGGTGTTTTACCAATTTTTTGAGAGTTTAAATCTATATCATAAAATAGGTTATCAAAATCATCTTCTGATTCTGTACCCATCGTAGAACGCTCAATATTACGTAATACTTTTTCTAAATCTTCTAAAATAAAAACGTCAACTGCTTCACCTAATTCATTCTCTGTATTGGCATTTCCTTTTTCTGCGATGGATGAAAACAGTTCAGAAGGTTTTAAGAAATAACCTAATTTCTCAACCATAATGGTTTTAAGTTCTTCTAAATCGGCATCACCTTGTTCCGTTCCTTCTTCAATATCATTATATACCAAATCATCAGGCGCTAATACTTCATTAACCTCAGCAAGGAATTTTTCAGATAAATATTTATAGAAAATGAATCCCAAAATATAATCTTGGAATTGATTGGCATTCATTTTACCTCTTAATATATTGGCAATATCCCAAAGTTTGTTCTCTAGAATTCGTTTTTGTTCTTCAGACATTTTTAGTGTGTTTTATTCAAGGTTGAAAGATAAGAAATTTAACAATATTTTGCTTGTTTAAAATGTGATGATTCTACTCTAAATAATTCAATAAAAAAACCTCATCAAAATAACATTTTGTGAGGTTTTTTTTAAGACTTTTAATTAAAAAATAACTCCCTTTTTTTTGGCTCTTTTAATTTGCTCCTCATTATCATAAAAAACAGTAAACCATCAAGTCTTTAGTTTCACATTTTAATTTAGTTTTAGATTATAGTTCGTAAAATTTGAATAAGTAAAAAGATTTTGTACAAAATATTACACATATAAACAAAAATAAAATGTTAAATAATTTTGATTTGTCAATTTTTATTCTGATATTTGCCAAATAATTCTAAAGATCTACAAATATAGATTTACATATGGCTACTTCTTATGCCTTGATTAGGTAGGTTATTTAAGAATTAATACTTCTGTGTGCGTTATTAACGCATTCATTTTACCAAAAATTATTGTTTTTTTCTGTAAGTGATATGTTTCACTTCAGGATTTTGTTGTTTAATCTAAAATCAAACGCTTATGGCTAGTATGCTTGTACAATTAACTTCAGAAGATTTGAGAATGTTAATTGCTGAAACTATTGAAGAAAAGTTTCAAAATAAAAATTATGAAAGTGCAACTGAAAACTTAAAAAGTAAGCTTGCTTATTCGGTCAAGGAATTAACAGAGTTGCTTAGTGTTTCCCGCCCCACAATTGATAAGTGGAAAGAGAAAGGCTTGAAGTATTGTAATGTTGATGGTCGAGTTTTTTTCTTAGACAATCATGTTAAAGAATTTTTATTACAACATTCTTCATAAATTACAAAAAACAAATTCTAAGGGTTT
Source organism: uncultured Flavobacterium sp. (assembly GCA_964397335.1). Lineage (GTDB taxonomy): Bacteria > Bacteroidota > Bacteroidia > Flavobacteriales > Flavobacteriaceae > Flavobacterium. The sequence continues at coordinate 2,363 of CAYNIM010000001.1, read as the reverse complement.
ATTTAGGCTTAAAAAGATGTACACATTACATTAAAGATAGAAAAATAAGTATCTGAACCCATTTTATTAAAATTTTATCGGCGCAATTGTTCTCATGGTTATTACCAATGGGATTTTTTTATGCCTTTTTTTAAAAGGTTAAAACATTTTAATTTATAAACTATGAATAACAAAAAAAAGCAATTAAGAGGAATTCAAGATGTAACAATAGTTGGTTATAAAGATTTCAAATTAAGTGATGATATATTAGATATTCTCTCAAAATCAAAAGTAAAAGAAGACTATGTATTTTTGTTTAATTATATCTTTATCAAAAAGCAGTATTACAAGTATAATAATAATGAAAATATAGAAAAGAGAGAGTTAAATTTGAAGAAAGGAATTGATTTTGCCAGTCAATATCTTAAAAGTAAAATTCCAAATTATTCAACAGTAATCGATTCGGTTACCTTTACTAAAAGAAGTAAATCTTCAGGAAAGATATACAATAGAGTGCCTTATGAAGAGGGTCAGTGTTTTAAATATTGTTTTGTGCAGGAAAAACAGCCAAAACTAAAGTTTATTAAACTTAAAAATAATATTATATTAAGTAAATTGTATAGTGAGACTTTAAAGTATGAAAGCTTAAGACACATAGATTCAGAACTTTCAGAAGATTTACAAGAAGTGAGTTTTCTGTTTGAAGATTATAATCATCTTACAATTGATCAGGAAAAACTAAGTACTTATTTAGATGATTTACTTGATAAAAAAGAAATTAGTTACGCTAAGTATGTACATAGTTTTATTATAGCAATGGATATAATAAATGGTTATTATAAGTTTAAACGTGATAATTCAAAAGATGGTAGGCTTCATTCATCTTTTCAATCAGCATCAAAAATTTGTAGGCAATTTATGGCATTAGATAAAAAGGCACTTTATGAGGTTGATATTTCTGCGGGCGTACCTACAATTTTAGCGTATTATTTAACTAGAATTTGCGATAATTTGCAATGTGATAAAAACAAAAATAAGTATATAAATAAAAACTACGCAGTCTGGAGCGAAAAGTTAAAAAAATTTTTTGAAGAAATCCAAAGTAAAAAAACATCATTTACGGATAAAAGTGAAAATAGCCTTAATCTAAGTCTTAATGTAAGTAACAGTAGATTAATAAAGATAGGCAAAGAGGGCGCGGAAGTAAAGAGTATTGAGTTCAATCATAACAATGAAGCCACTCCGTGCCTTAATCATTATTCTTATCCTCAATACATGTTTCAGAAATTAACATTACCAACCTCAACGCACTCTAATATTGTTTTGGAAAGAAGTAATGTACAATGTAATAGAATAGGGTTACATAAAGTAAACAATTCTTGTATTCTAAAAAAAGATAATGAAAATAGTCTCTTAATATCTATGAATAAAGGTATGGATTTGCTCGGTAATGTTATGGCGATAAGTAAGGAAAATGTTGAAAGTTGCCTATATGTTGAAAATACTTTTTTTTATGAAAATATTGATTATAATTTGTTTAAGAATGAGTTGGAAGATTATAAAATACTTATTGAAACAGATACCTTATATAAAAATATAGAATTAAAATGCTTGGATTATATACACAATTTAATAAGTGATGAAAAATTAAAACTTCTATGTGCAAAAGATAAATTAAAAACTAAAATAGAAAAAAGAATTTCTTATTATGAAAATATGAAAAAGGATATTTTGGATAACCCTAAAAATCACATCAAAAGAAGTTTTTTGGCAATGCTTAACTCTAAACACAATGAAGGACGATACAAGGTTGAACGGGAGGTATTTGCATCAATGTTTCCTATAATTTCAGAAGTCGTTAAACAGATAAAAAATGTAGATTCAGAAGATAAGCATAAACTTTTTTCTAAGCTTGTCTTACAAAAGGAAGGAGAAATAATGCTGACAAAAGTTGCTAAAGAATTTAAAGAGAAAAATAAAGAATGTAAACTTCTTACACTACATGATTGCGCCATAACAACTCATGAATATATTATTGAATTAAAAAATTATATGAAATCTCGTTTAAGTGCGTTGCTGGGAATGTCTGTGAATGTAAAAGATAAACAACTTTCATATGTAAATTAAAGGTAGGGTGTAAACTCTACCTTTTATATAGCTTCAATATTATCTCTTCCTTGTTTTTTGAAATCCTCTTTTTCTTTGATAATTTTATTTAGATTATCAACTTCTTGAAGTTTTGTACGATTATAATTTACAGTCCGTTAAATCCACCAAAAGGAAACGAAGATGCTATTTTTATTGGTTGTGAGAATAGATATTAAATAGTATAACCCGTAGTGCATTATAGAAAAAGTTGCTCAAAAGATTAAAAATCAGTATAT